>DDTB01000026.1 GCA_002343985.1 Chitinophagaceae bacterium UBA2375
ATTTTCCCGCCGTTGTTGCGTCTTATGACCAACTACATAAGTACACGCAACGTCCCTTTCGGGAGACGTTGCCTCCGCCTCGGTTCGTGGCACACGAAACGTTCGGAGCATCATATCCCCTGGCATATCTCTATCAATACCCCATTGGTACCCTTTGGGTGCAGGAAGCAAACCAATTTGTTGTCGGCGCCTTTTTTAGGTTCCGGGTTCAGCAACACAAAACCTTGCCTCGGTTCGTGGCACACGAAACGTTCGGAGCATCATATCCCCTGGCATATCTCTATCAATACCCCATTGGTACCCCTTGGGTGCAGGAAGCAAACCAATTTGTTATCGGCGCCTTTTTTAGGTTCCGGGNNCCGGGTTCAGCAACACAAAACCTTCATCCTGCAAACGCTTCATCTCAGCCCTGATATCAGCCACTTCAAACGCGATATGATGGATACCCTCACCCTTTTTTTCCACAAAACGGGCAATCACCCCATCTGTATGGGCACTTTCCAATAATTCAATCTTTGCCTGGCCCGTTTGAAAAAACGCCGTATTCACCTGCTCCGACTCCACCGTTTCTGTTTTATAACAACTGGTATTCAATAACTTCTCAAATAAAGGAATAGATTCAGACAAACTCTTAACGGCAATGCCAATATGCTCTACATGTTGCATTAAAAATATAATTTATGTGTTTAAGGTCCTGGGTTTACGAAATGCGTTAAATATTGTGTTTCAGCCCCGCATAGTCTGGTAAAATAAAACCATTTGGACTAATTTTGTGTTATAATCAGACCAAAAACTGATAAAAATCATATGTTGAAATTACCTATTTACTTAGATAACAACGCCACCACGCAAATGGACCCGAGGGTGCTGGAGGCAATGCTGCCATATTTTACAGAACATTATGGTAATGCGGCAAGCCGAAACCATCCTTTTGGCTGGGAGGCTGAAGAGGCTGTTGATTATGCCCGCGAACAGGTGGCCAAATTGATTGGCGCCGACCCAAAAGAAATCATTTTCACTTCAGGCGCTACGGAATCCGACAACCTGGCCATCAAAGGTGTGTTTGAAATGTATGCCAGCAAGGGCAACCACATCATCACCGTGTCAACAGAACACAAGGCAGTGATTGATACCTGCAAGCATATCGAAAAATTGGGCGGCGAAGTAACAACACTGGAAGTGAACGCGGAAGGTTTGATCGACCTGAAAGAACTGGAAGCGGCCATCAAGCCAACCACCATACTGGTTGCCATCATGTATGCGAATAACGAAATTGGTGTGATCCAGCCTATGCGCGAAATCAGCGCCATCGCCCGAAAGCACGGTGTGCTGGTGTTCACCGATGGCACTCAGGCGGTTGGTAAGATCCCGGTGGATGTCAATAAAGATGGCATCGACCTGATGGCATTTACCGCGCATAAAATGTACGGCCCCAAAGGTGTTGGCGCGCTCTATGTACGCCGCAAAAACCCAAGGGTAAAGGTAACGGCACAAATGGACGGCGGTGGCCACGAACGCGGTATGCGCAGTGGTACCCTGAATGTTCCCGGCATCGTTGGCTTTGGAAAGGCTTGTGAGATCTGCATGCTGGAAATGGAAGAAGAAGCCATCAGGTTGAGCAAATTGCGCGATAAACTGGAGAACGCCTTACTGCAACTGGAAGAAGCGTATGTAAACGGCAGCCGCGATCACCGCCTGCCCCATGTGAGCAATATCTCTTTTAAATATGTGGAAGGGGAAGGGCTGTTGATGGGCTTTAATAAAAACATCGCCCTGAGTTCCGGTTCGGCCTGCACATCGGCCTCATTGGAACCAAGCTATGTATTGAAAGCGCTTGGCCTCGGCGATGACCTGGCACATAGTTCACTGCGTTTCGGGCTTGGACGCTTCACCAACGAAGAGCAGATCGACTATACCATCAAGGCCATCAGCGAAACGGTATTGAAACTGCGCGAGATGAGCCCGCTCTGGGAAATGTATAAGGAAGGCATTGACTTGAACACGATTGAATGGGCGCATCATTAAAAACAATATTTCAAAAATGAAAGAGATGCTGCAGTAAAAAAGGGCAAATCTTTTTCATGTTAACATCAAATAAAATTTCTCATCATGGCATACTCAGAAAAAGTAATCGACCACTACCAGAACCCCAAGAATGTGGGTACGCTCGATAAGGGAGCAAAAAACGTAGGTACAGGACTGGTTGGCGCGCCCGAATGCGGCGACGTCATGCGCCTGCAAATCGAAGTTGACGAAAGCACCGGCGTAATTAAAGATGCTAAATTCAAAACCTTTGGATGCGGTTCCGCCATCGCTTCTTCCTCACTGGCCACCGAATGGTTGAAAGGAAAGAGCGTGGACGAAGCCCTGAAAATCGACAACATGGACATCGTGGAAGAACTCAACCTGCCACCGGTGAAAATCCACTGTTCCGTACTTGCGGAAGATGCCATCAAAGCGGCCATCAACGACTACCGCGTGAAGAACGGTATGGAAGCCATTAAGTTCGAAGACAGCGTGGTGCATTAATCAGTCTTAGTTTTGAATTATGACAGCTACAGAAAACAGCATATTCATCAGCGATAAGGCCAAAGCCAAAGTCGCGCAACTGATGGAAGACGCGGGCATAGCCAACGACCCTTCATATTTCCTCCGCGTGAGTGTGGTGGGAGGTGGTTGCAGCGGGCTGAGCTATAAACTTGACTTCGATAATGAAGCAAAGCCCATGGACCAGGTTTTTGAGGATAAGGGCGTGAAGATGGTGACCGACCTGAAAAGTTTCTTGTACCTGGTGAATACCGAACTCGAGTTCAGCGATGGGTTGAATGGAAAGGGTTTCTATTTCAATAACCCCAATGCCAGCAGGAGTTGCGGTTGCGGGGAAAGCTTCGCCGTATAATCATAATAGTAACGTATAAACGAAAGCCTCCGTTAGGAGGCTTTTTTAATATTGATACTTAATCCGGGCTACGTCAATCTTCAACAGGTACGGGTACCGGGGGCTGTGGCGGAGTCGGGGGGCTTTGCACATCCTTTGCCGCCCTTGGTGCATGCGGCGGCGGCGGTGGTGGAGGAGGTGGTGGAGGCGGCGCCTCTGCATGTGTATACAAGGCCGGTGGAGGAGGTGGTGGAGCTGGCGCCGTTTTTTTCGACTGACGCTCCTGGGCTGATGCATGCATACTCAATGCAAGCAGCAACCCTGCAAGGGATAATATTTTTGACATGATGATGGTTTACACTTAGATGCCGGAATCATATTATTCCATAACCGTTCATCATGTAATATGGTTAATATTTTATCGCCGTAAAAAATCCTCCATGCTTTGTTGCTGCAGGGCTTTTCCCATGTCTATATCCTCGCCGCTCAGCTTGCCCGATTGTTCAATGACCAGCCGGCTTACATTATCTATTACCAGTGATCTTTCCGGCAACATCAACCCAAAACCATTGTTAAAAGTAAAAAATGCCCATTCGCCCTGTCTGCCCTGGAATGGGTTTTTGCTCCATTGGTATTCATTGGCAGGGAGGCCGGCCTGTGTCAGGATCAACCCGGCAATATCCGTTTGTGATGTGATTTCACGAACCTCCTTTTTTGTTTCGCGCAGCGCGCCGCCTAAAACCAGCAGGGGTATATGGAAATCGGCTGCCTTGCTCTGTGTGTATGGTAAACGATGGCCATGGTCAGCCACAACAAACAACAGGGTATTGTTCCACCAGGGCTGTTGCTCACAGTAACGGATAAACGCACTTACAACCGAGTCTGTATAATGTATGGAATTGAGGAACTGGTTGACATCCTTCTTACCCGGAATGGCCGCCGGAACCGGCGTTTCATAAGGTTCGTGGCTGCTCAGGGTCAACCAGGTGATGAAGAAGGGCTCCTTTTCCTGCTTCAGGTCTGATACAATTTTTTCTTTAACCACATGGTCGTGCGCGCCCCATTTGGAGTTTTGATCTTTTCCGGCGAAATCGTCTTTACTGGTCATCCGCTGAAACCCGCTGTTCAGCAAATATGATTTCATGTTGGCAAATTCAAGCTCGCCGCCATAATAAAAAGATGTGCGGTAACCCGACTGGCTGAAATCGCGTACGATATTGGGCAACTTCGATGATTTCTGCGGTATCTTGATGATGGATTGTAAAGGTTGAGCCGGGTAACCGCTCAGGATACCGGTCATGCCTTTATCTGTTCTGTCGCCTGTGGCATAAGCCTGGCTGAAGTAAATGCCTTCTTTTTTCAATTGGTTGAAACCGGGGCTGATGTCCACATTTTCCCATTTTTGATCCACCGCTTTGGCGGTAAAACTTTCCCAGATGACAAGGATGATATTCGGCTTTGGGTGTTTGGCGCTATCTGTCAGCAATGCTGTCTCCCAACTTGTGCGCAGGCAGTCTTTTGTGATGGAACCGGCCTTTGCAGGATCCATATACACAAATTCATTGTTGTTTTCCCTGCCCAGGTGCGATAATGAATGCATGAAATTCCATACCGGGTTGATGGCCGTGAGGTTTGCAAACTGCTTAGTGGAAAAATACACACTGCTTTGATTTAAGGGCGCGAGTTGCCAACCACCCCTGATGGGTAAAACCAGGGCAACTGTGCATAATAGTTGTGCACATGCGGATACCCATTGCCTGTTTTCCGGCCAGCCGCCCGATAAGCTATTGGATATATAGCGATTGAGGGTGCGTGTCATGACAAGATATACCAGGATGTACGCCAGCAATATCCAAACTACCGGAAGATGGCTGACGGATGCCCAGGCTTCCCTTGGCGAAACCAGGTATTTTAACGGGCTCGCATCCATCCTGAAACCCCAGGCCCGGTATGCCGGAAGGTCGGCAAAGAGGATCATCAATATGGGGAGGCTGATGATGCGGTTATACCAGTAATACGTGATGGGCTTTCGGAAAAAGGGAATGGCATGTGCCAATAACAACAGCAAACAAACAGGGAGAAGGATGTATGCAGCCATCGACGCGTCCATGCGGGCGCCATACCAGAATGATTGCATGATTGTGCTGAAACCGGTTGAAGAACTATCGGCCCATTGATACAATACAAAAGCCATCCTCGCCAACTGGAAAATCAATATCCAGGTGAGCCAGTACCCAAAAGACAGGCGAACTGTTTTCCAGTGAATCATGATGGTTGTTGACTGTTTGCCTGCAAAACTATTCAAACCACTGAGAGTTATGAAATATTAGTTCTGGCAGATGGGCATAAAAAAGGCCTAAGCCCCGGATGCCGGGAAAGCTTAAGCCTCTTTATCAAGTTATACTAACGGTTATGGTTGTGCGAAGCTGTTGCGTGGGCCGCCGCTTGCGAATGTTGCGAGCATGCGTGTTTTTTGTCCGGCCGTGAACATGTACATGCAGGCATCGTCTGTATAGTCCATATAATTCATGGTCATTTCAACAGGAGTGCCTGAGCAAGTGCTGCGGTGGGGATATGTAGGGCAACCATAGTTGGCGGTATTGTGCAGCGGTGTATCGCCTACCTGGTCGTTTCCGCAGGTAGCATCGCCCCAGATGTGGCGCAGGTTCAGCCAATGGCCCACTTCATGCGTGGCAGTACGGCCTTTGTTGAAAGGCGCGGTTGCGGAACCGGTTGTACCAAAAGCATTGTTGTCGATAACAACGCCATCCGTTGCGGAGCTTCCGCCGGGGAATTGCGCATATCCCAGGATGCCACCGCTCAGGTTACAAACCCATAGATTGATTTTGGTGGTAGGGCTGGTTGGGCTGATGCCTCCTCTGTTTGATTTCTTCATATCATCATTGGTACGCCAGCTTGATTTGGTGGTTGATTTACGTACCACCTGGTCTAACACAAAACGGATGTTCGTATTGCCTGACCGAAGTGTCTGGAAGATGCTTGGTGTCAGGTTGTAATCGCTGTTCGTTGCCTGGAAATCGTTATTCAATACAGTGATTTGTGAAGCGATTTGGGCATCAGATACGTTTTCAGCGCTTGTGCGGTACAGTACATTTACAACTACCGGTATCTCATATACGCCGTTTACGAGCCGGAATGCCTCTGGGTTTTCCGCAAACCTTTTTGTGAAATCCTCAATGGCATTCATGCGGGCAGCCAGTCCGGGGTCTTCCTCCAACTGCCTTTTCAGCACTTCCTGTGAGGCGCAGTGTCGTCCTCCGAGTTGTGCGGCCGGATCATTTTCCAGCGCGAGGTCATCCGTTACATTTGTTTTGGTACAGGCCGTCATCAGCGTGGCGGCGCAGGTTAGCAGCAGCAGCGTTTTTTTCATAAATAATTGAATGGTTGTTTTATTGAAATAATGCCTATTAAATTAGAATTATTTCTACGCTTGCGCAATCAAAGGGGCAGGAATTATTTTTGCAACTAAGTTGCTATTTCTTAAGCGGGAACTTTAGATAAAGGTATAATGCAGGCATACCTTGTATCACCGGGGGCCATCTGTACACATCATTTTCATAAAATATCACCCGGTTCCCAGCCGGTAAAGCTGCTGTATGGAAATATGGAAGTTGGGAGATGATATCCAGTCTTTGGCCGTCCTGAAGGTAAAACTTACTTGTATTGGTTGACGAGTGATACAGCACGCTGAACGAAACCCCTTTCGGTAAAACCTCCGCGGGCGTCCAAATGGCTATGTGCCGGTTTGGATAAGATGCTTCCGATGGGGGCTCCTGCATACGGATGCCATTCATCATGATTGATTTTCGGGTATGATAGAAAAGCTGGTTGCCGGGAAGGATGACCCATTCCAGGGGCGTCGACTGATACTGTGCCAGGTATAATTTGTACCGCCCCTTTCCCGGGATCTTAAACCGGAGTAAACCCTTTTGATTGGGTTCCGCAAGCTGTTCTGTCTGCACCCACTGGTAATCTTCTTTCTCCACACTTACCACGGCTACCTTATCATTGCTGCCGGGTTTACCAATCTTGCCGGTTCGATACCTGATCTGCAATTCGCCGGCACCCCCACTGTAAAAACTGAGTGCATAGCCAAAATGCGTGAATGATGTTTCATCCATGCTTTGTATGCGGATGCTGTCGGCACGCTGCGGGAGAAAACTTTCCAACAAGGCATCCGTAATTGCCAATGGGATACCGGCGCTTTCCATGTATGCGTTTTTGTAATGCAGGTATTCCTTTTCTGCAACCGTTTCCCAACTGTCAGCAGTATTGTGCAATGGCAGCCCTTTGCGATAATCCCACAGCCCGCGCTCTGGGTCATCGAGGAGGGTTTTATACATGTCGTTCAATTGTGTATTGTGGAAAATCCTTGTGTCATACATCTTCCATGTGTATTGCAGGATTTCCCTGGCTTTATTTTTTTTCGCATCCGGGTTGGCTGAGAATTTTTTCGCTTCACCCAGGCTGCCGAATAATTCATGGTATTTGCATAAATACACGAGGTACGCTTTCAGTTCCAGTAATCTTCGTTTATGCTTTTGCGTTAGTACCTGTGCCGACGATGCTTCTTCCATCCATAGTATGAATAACCCCAGTTCATCTTCATCAAAGGAGGGATGGTCGTAGTTTGTTTTCAGGTGTGCCTCGCTGTCGTACCAGGCTTTCAGCATTTTCTTCACTGCGGAAGCCGCGGGCCCGAAATTATCGGCGCAAAATTCATCGATCAGCTTGTCCAAATCCGCGTAAGGTTCACAGAGGTAACGGAGGATCATATATTGCAAAATGCCCGACGACATGCCAGACCAGGATGTTTCCGCATGTATGCCTTCCAGTTTCAGCCTTTTATACCATGCAAGTTTTTTATGGTAGTCCGATAAATGAAAAAATGGCTTATCCCAGGCCCATACGCCAATATTTATGTATTCATACACGCTTACCTGTTTGCCCTTTTTAGCCCATCGCTGAACCAGGTTATTGGGCGAACTCACGTATTGAAACGCGGTGGGTACCAGCATCACATGCACATTAGGTTCAATCCTGATGCCCGGGGTGTCGGCCCTTTCGGTGTAGGCAAGCGTACTGACGCCGCCTTTGGGATCAAGGGCACTGACTTTTTTCGCCGCTTCATTCACAATGTAAAATGATTGGTCTGACACCGTACGGAAGGCTTTTTTACAGGCATCGGTATGGCAATAATTCAACCCATCGCCCGCATCAGCGGATGCATATTTCCTGGCGGGTAAAAAATTGGGCCATGCCGATTTTTGTTTGAAATAATTATTGGCCACCCAACTGCTGAACATATCAACCCCCTTTGCATAGGTTGGGTCCAACTTACCATCAACCCTGAATTTCCTTTCGTTATTGACCGGGGCCAGCATGGCAGGGTCGGCTTCAATGTTTTTCCGGTGTTCAATATTGAATGATTCGCCAACATGGCCGTCAACAATAATATACGCACAGCCCATGCGGTTGCGCCGGTACCATGTCCGCCAGTCGGCTTCCATGTCTTTATCCTCATCCAGTCCTTTTACCGCATAAGTGCCACCTGAGGGCAGGAACATCCGCATGCGGAAAGCGGGTTGGTATATTTTTTTCTTATTTCGGACAAAAGGGGCCTTCAGCACAGGTATTTTCGTCCAGGAATCACCGGGCAGGTAAAACCGGAAACCCAGGTCCTGCAGCCAACTGTACATGGCGTAGGATAAGCCGGTGATATGTGTGGCGCTGATCCTGACCGACCGGTCCGGCATTTGTTCCACCTGTCCGGCCTCAAGCGACTGGAACCGCAAAGCCGGGTTGATGAGCAAATAAATCCCTGGTCCTTTTTGGCCAGTATAAGCGGAGGGGGTATAGGTTTCCCTTGTGGCTTTCCCCAATAACCCGGCAAGGTCTTCCGCCAGCAACCTGGGTTCAAAGCCGGCATAATAAGCCGGGTTCAAGCCGCGGGGCATGCTGACCACTGTATAATACACCGGGGTTTCAGCGGCGAGGGGCTTTAGTACAGCCAGGCCAAAGCAATATATCAGCAGAAACAGGCATTTCATATCCTAAAGTAATGAAATATAAGAGCGCCCTTGCTGAACAAGGGTTAAAATGAAAAATCCCCGCCAAAAAAGCGGGGATCCAGTTGGTGTTGGTAAACAAAGTATAAACGAAATCGGTAAAAAAAAACCTTAGCCATCAGCCAGTTTCAAACCTGCTGACAATACTATGACAATCTCTGATTCGGATTTGCTGCACGGATTTGAAAAAAAATCCGGGAAAGGGCTTGGGCGGCATGTCGGTTCAGAATAGTAACTTGCAGCAATTTTATTTGGATGATCAGCATTTGCCGCAAGGAACTTAACCAGTTTTTCAGCAACCTGACAGGGTATATGGCCATTATCCTGTTCCTGCTGATCAATGGGGTGTTTTTGTTTGTACTGAACGATAGCAGTATCCTCGAAAGCGGTTTTGCCAACCTTGACCGTTTTTTTGAACTGTCACCCTGGGTGCTGATGTTCCTCATACCCGCCATTAGCATGCGTTCACTGTCAGAGGAATACCGGGGCGGCACATTTGAAATTTTGCAAACCAGGCCACTGACGTCAAGACAAATCGTTTTGGGGAAATACCTCTCCATCCTGGCCATCATCCTGGTAGCCCTGCTCCCTACGGGATTATATGTATTTACCATCCAGCAACTCAGTACCACCGGCAATATCGATGGTGGCGGGATCGCGGGAAGCTATATCGGCTTATTCATGCTGAGCGCCGTCTTTGCATCAATCAGCCTTTGTTGCAGCGGGCTCACGTCAAACGCGGTGGTGGCTTTTTTGTCAGCCGCCTTTTCCTGCCTGATCCTGTTTTTTGGATTCAACGCGCTGAGCCGGCTCCCCGTTTTTGGGGCAGGCGCCGATTATTATATTGAAATGCTGGGCATCGACTTTCATTACCGCAGCATCAGCAGGGGAGTGGTCGACAGCCGCGATATGCTCTACTTCCTGAGCATGATCTTCTTTTTTATTTTCATTACGATCATAAACCTCCGGAAACGATAAATGGGCTTCCTCAAACATATAATCCGGGGAAAAGGCTGGCTCTTCCTCCTGCTGGCCACACTAATCGCCGTGAACTGGGCCGGTACCCGCTGGCATGCCCGCCTAGATTTTACCAATGAAAAAAGGTTTACGCTCAGCGAACCCACCAAACAACTCCTGCGTAAAATCGACAAGCCGGTGGAAGTGGATATTTTTCTGTCAGGGGAACTACCCAGTGCGTTCCGGAAACTGTCGGCTTCAACGGATGACTTATTGCGCGAGTTCCGCGAAACCAGCCGCGGTCGTATTCAGTTCCGCTTTATCGAGCCATCCGAAATCATGGACGGTTCGGAAACCAGTTATGCGGATACATTGTCGGCCCTGGGCCTCTTTCCCATCAACCTCACCACTCAACTTAAGGAAGGGCAACAACAGCAATTGATCTACCCGGTTGCGCTGGTGCATCACGATAACAAAACCGTTCCGCTACGTTTATACCAGGGCCGTTCACCCATGATCAGCTACCAGGAGCTGAACAGCGCTGAAGCCATGCTCGAATATACGCTGGCCGACGCGGTAGCCAAAGCCATTCAAAAAACCAAGGCGATAGTGGGCTATGCTACCGGTAACGGACAACCGATGTCGTTTGACACATATGACCTTGTAGAGAACACCCTCAAGCCCAATTATCGTTTTTTCACGTTCAACCTGCAAACGCAACCCTATATCCCCAGGGAGTGTAAAGTGTTGATGATCGTAAAGCCGTCTATGACTTTTACCCAGGAGGAAAAACTCAAGCTCGACCAGTATGTAATGAACGGTGGGAAATTGTTGATTTTCCTCGACAGGCTGAATGCCGAGATGGACAGCCTCCAGGTGAAGAATGAAGTGATCGCCTATGACCGCGACCTCCAATTAAATGATTTATTGTTCCGCTATGGGGTTCGGGTTAATCCCGATTTAGTGATGGATTTGCAATGCGATTACCTGCCATTTGATGTGAACGGCAATGGTCAGTATGAATTTTTGCCCTGGAATTATTTCCCGGTGATGGAATCCCCATCGAACCACCCCATCAATAAAAATATGGGCTTTGTGTCGGGCCGTTTTGTGAATTCATTAGATACGGTGGAAGCGGAAGGCATCCGGAAAACCATCCTCCTGCATTCTTCCCGGAACGCGCGAACCATTTCCACTCCGGCATTGATCAGTGGGCGTGAAAATGTGAATGCGCCGGAGGATGAAAAATTTAAAAAGCCGTTTATCCCTGCGGCGGTTTTGCTCGAAGGGAAATTCAGTTCATTGTTCACAAACCGCTTGACGCAAACCATTCAAGACAGCCTGGCTGCATACCAGGTGCGGTTTAAGCCTGTTTGTGATGAGGATAACCAGATCATTGTGGTAGGTGATGGCGATATGGTCTTAAACGCGGTGAGCCGCGGTGATCAACCCATCGCGATGGGCATGAACCCGTTTACCTTTGGTACGCAACGCGAATTCCCTTTTGCCAACAGGGATTTTCTCCTCAACTGCCTGGAATACCTGGTGAATGAACAGAACCTGATGGAAGCCAAATCAAAAGATTATGTGGCCAGGTTGCTGGATACCAAAAAGGTCAATGCGGAGAAACAAACATGGACCATCCTGAACCTGGCTGTGCCGGTTTTGCTGGTGGTATTGTTCGGACTGATATTTCAATGGTTGCGCAAGAGGCGCTATGCACAAAAAATGAAACAACAATAATGGATACGAATCAGGTTATCTTCCTTGTATTTGGTGGCGTTATTTTATTGGCGCTCCTGCTCGACCTTGGTTTATTGAGTAAGAAGAATGCCGTTATCACCATGAAAGCGGCCATCATCCAAACAATTTTTTGGGTAGGACTTTCGATGGCTTTCTGCGCATTTATCTGGTACGAAAACGGCAAGGAGGATGCCATGCAATACCTATCGGCCTACCTGCTCGAATGGTCGCTATCCATCGATAACATATTTGTATTCATCATCATCTTCGTGTTCTTTAAGGTAGACCAAAAGCATTTTTCGCGCGTGCTCTTATTGGGCATTTTGATGGCCATTGTGTTCCGCATCGTGTTTATCGCGCTGGGTAGCGAACTGGTGGCCCGCTTCGACTGGATCATGTACATCTTTGGGATATTCCTGGTGTACACAGGTTTTAAACTGTTTACCGCGAACGAGGATGAGGAATTTGATCCGGAAACAAACTGGGCTTTCCGGCTGATCAAAAAATGGTTGCCAACCACCAATGCTGAACATCATGGTAAGTTTATTTTGAAGATTGATGGCAAAAAGTACTTCACCACTTTATCCATGGTGGTGATCATGCTGGGTTTGATTGATATCGTGTTTGCCGTTGACTCCATCCCCGCCGTATTCTCCATCATCACCGATCCTAACAAAAAATTATTGATTTATTCTTCCAATATATTCGCGGTGCTGGGTTTGAGGAGTTTGTTCTTCCTCCTGCGCGGCGCGGCCGACCGTTTCCAGTACCTGCAACATGGCATCGCTGTGATCCTCTTGTTCATTGGTGCCAAAATGCTGATCGCGAAATGGATCCATATACCTGTTTGGGCATCGCTGATGGTGATTGTGGTTTGCATCACCGGCGCGATGATGTATTCGGTATATGATGCCAAACGCGATAAGGAAGCGGAGAAAGGATCAACCGGAAACGAAGGCTGATATGCATGCATTTCATTTTTCCGATATCGCCCGGCTAACCAGTGGCAAAATCCTGCAACAGGTTTCAGACCCCATTCCCGAATGGTTGCTCACCGATAGCCGCAAACTTGCGCTGCCGGAGCAAACCCTTTTCTTCCCGATCAGCAGCGCGCAAAAAGACGCGCACCGTTTCATACCCGGTTTGTACGAGAAGGGTGTACGGCAATTTGTAGCAGGCCCCGGCTTTGATACAGGATTGCTGAATGATATGCCGGAGGCGAGTATCATCCAGGTGGCTGATCCCTTGCAAGCCCTCCAGCAACTAGCTTCCGCGCACCGCCACAGGTTCCCTTACCCGGTGATCGGTATCACGGGAAGCAACGGTAAAACCATTGTCAAGGAATGGCTCTATCAACTTTTAGGCAACCGCCATCATATTGTCAGGAGCCCAAAGAGTTATAACTCACAAATAGGCGTGCCCCTGAGCGTTTGGCAGATGAACGATACCCACACATTGGGGATTTTTGAAGCGGGCATTTCCCAAACCGGTGAAATGCAGCGGCTTCAGCCGATCATTGATCCGCAAATTGGCGTGCTCACATTTATGGGCGATGCGCATGCCAGCGGCTTCGCCGGCTTTGAACAAAAGTTGCAGGAGAAACTTCTATTATTCCGCGGATCGCGTATTTTGATATATTGTTCCGATGATCCCCGGGTTCATTTGACGGTACAGGAATTTAAAAGGACGCTGAATCCGGGATTGACACTTATTGCATGGGGCCATAGTGCGGATGCAGGCCTTAGGGTATTGTCGATTGACAAGAAAGGCCAATCTTCGATTATACATGCCCGTTATAAAGAGGAAAGTTTTGAATTTTTGATTCCATTTACCGACGATGCTTCTGAATTCAATGCCATGACCTGCGCAGCCGTCATGGCCGAGTTGGATTACAGCCTTCCGTCCATCGCGGTGGGGATGGCTGACCTCAAGCCGGTGGAAATGCGCCTCGACATGAAGCAGGGTATCAATCGCTGTTCCGTGATCAACGATTCTTACAGCGCCGACCTTGATTCATTGATGATCGCCCTTGATTTTCTCCGTCAGCAGCAACAGCATACACGCCATACCGTTATTTTGTCTGATTTCCTCCAGTCGGGTTACAGCGGCGACGCGCTATACAGCCGCATTGCCCGCATCCTCGAGCGCAACAGGCCCGAACGGCTCATCGGCATCGGGCCGGGCATTTCGGCACATGCGGCTTATTTCAGGGATATTCCTGAAACCGTTTTTTTTGACAGCACCGATCAATTCCTGCAACAGATGGGTGCCATGCAATTTCATGATGAAACCATCCTCCTGAAAGGCGCCCGTATCTTTCAGTTTGAAAGGATATCCCGCGCCCTCGAACAGAAAATCCATGAAACGGTTATGGAGATCAACCTCCAGGCACTCAGGCATAACCTCAAACAATACCGGAACCAGTTAAGGCCTGGCGTAGGGATGATGGTGATGGTGAAGGCTTTTAGCTATGGCAGCGGCAGTTTTGAAATTGCCAACCTGCTTCAACACGCCGGCGTGGAATACCTGGCTGTTGCATACGCGGATGAAGGCGTGGAATTGCGGAAGGCGGGGATTCGTCTACCCATCATGGTTATGAACACCTCGGAAGCAGGATTCGATAACCTGGTTCAATACAAACTCGAGCCTGAAATTTATTCCTTCAATATCCTCCAATCGTTCAGGCATTACCTGCAACATAAACATATCAGCCAGTATCCCGTGCACATCAAACTGGATACCGGCATGCACCGCCTTGGTTTTATGGAACCGGATTTGGGTGAACTGATCAACCTGCTCAGGGAAGGCCTGCCATTCCGTATCCGCTCCGTGTTCTCGCACCTCGCGGCCAGCAGTGAAGCGGCACACGACGCGTTTACACGGGCTCAGGCGGATGCCTTCCACAGGATGAGCGATGCGATCCGGGAACATACCGGTGAGGATTTTATGAGGCATATTGCCAATACATCGGCCATCCACCGGCATCCGGATCTTCAGTTCGACATGGTCAGGCTGGGCATTGGCTTGTACGGGGTGGATGAGGGGCAAAACCTGGAGAATGTCACGACATTAAAAACTACGGTATCGCAGGTGAAGCAGCTCGCGGCCGGAGAATCGGTGGGTTATAGCCGCAAGGCCATACTCAAAAGGGATTCCCTTATCGCGGTGGTACGCATTGGTTATGCGGATGGGTATTCCCGCGCTTTGGGTAATGGCGTAGGGCATATGCTGGTCAATGGTTTCCTGGCGCCGGTGCTGGGAAGTGTCTGTATGGATATGACCATGCTGGATGTTACCGGCATTCCTGTGTCGGAAGGCGATGAAGTGATCGTGTTTGGCCATGACCTGCCTGTAAGCCGCCTCGCCGAATGGGCCGGTACCATCCCTTATGAAATCCTCACCAATGTTTCGCAACGGGTGAAAAGGGTTTATTTTGAAGAATAATGGTTTTAACGAAGCCGGCAACTGATTTCTGAAGGCTTCAAGTATATTTGCCGCCAACGGCAAGGCAACTGACCCATCATGAAGAAAATACACGTCATACTCATTATAGCGCTGATCCTGCTCGCAGACCAGGCTCTGAAAATTTATATTAAAACCTCATTCCCACTTAACAGCGCACGTCCGGTGGCGGGCGATTGGTTCCAACTCTATTTCGTGGAAAACCCAGGGATGGCTTATGGCCTGAAATTCGGTGGGAACTGGGGTAAACTGGCGCTAACCATTTTTAGGTTTATCGCCGTGATTTTTGGTACCTGGTACCTTGGGCAAATCATCCGCAGGAAATATAAAAAAGGGTTCATCATCTGCGCTGCCCTGATTTACGCCGGCGCTTTAGGCAACCTCATCGATTCCTGTTTTTACGGCCTGATCTTTGATAAAGGCATGTTGTACAATGCTGAATTTGGCGATTATACCGGATATGCCGGACTCGCACAATTTTCTACAAATGGCTATGCTACTTTTTTGCATGGCAATGTAGTAGATATGTTGTATTTCCCATTGATCAAAGGGCAATTCCCCAACTGGGTTCCCGGATGGGGCGGTGAACACTTTGAATTTTTCAGGCCGATCTTTAACATCGCCGATGCAGCCATCACTACAGGCGTACTGACGCTGCTGGTATTCCAGAAAAAGTTGTTCCCGGAAGATAATGATACCGGAAAATCGCAGCCTGTGGAAACCACCGCGCAGGTGGATGACGCATCGCAGGTTTCTTAATTGGTTATCTTTACCAAATAATAATTACACATGAGGTACTTCAATCTGCTGGCATTGGTTTTAATGACCGGAATTATTTTTTCGGCCTGTCAGAAAGAACTTTATTTTGATAGCACCGAAGGGCAGTCTATTGGCACCCTTCAGGCTGATTCCAGCTTCGACTGCCTGCCAAGTTCGGTGAGCGGTGTGTACCAGGCAGATTCATTACTTGGGAGTGGAAACTATTTAGACGTCACTGTTAATGTGAGCCAGGCTGGTTCATATACCATTAAGTCTGACACGATCAACGGATTTTCTTTTTCCGGTTCTGGTGTCTTTGGCACCACCGGTATCAACACGGTTCGATTGTATGGAACCGGCCGCCCGATCCTTGAAGGCATCAACACTTTTATTATAAAATACGGAACAAGTTTTTGTAATATAGATGTGGAAGTGACGCCGCCCAACCAGGTGCCTGCCGTATATTCATTTGCGGGCGCGGGTGGGTTTTGCACGGGTGCCACATTGAATGGCACGTATATGGAAGCCCTTGCCACCAATAGTTCCAATACGGTATTGGTTGGCGTGAACGTTAGCGTTGCAGGTACTTACGATATCAATACCACTACGGTCAACGGAATCAGTTTTTCGGGATCCGGTGTGTTTTCGTCAACCGGCGCGCAGCAGGTCTTACTAACGGCAACGGGTACCCCGGCAGCTACCGGCACATTCAATTTTCCCATTTCGGGCAGCGGCAGCAGTTGTTCTTTTTCCGTAACTTTTGATCCGGCGGCACCTCCGGCGGTATTCACGATGGAAGGCGCACCAGGCAATTGCACGGCTGTTGTGTTATCGGGTAGTTATGTGGTGGGTGTGCCGATGTCGGCCAATAACACGGCTTCACTCAATGCCGTTGTTACCACGCCAGGTTCATACAGCATCACGGGTACAACCGTAAACGGTGTTACGTTTTCAGGTTCCGGCTTGTTCAGCATTACAGGCACCCAAACCATAACACTTACAGCCAGCGGTACACCGGCGGCAACAGGTACTTTTAGTTTTCCCGTTACCGGGAACAGCAGCACCTGCCCGTTCAATGTTACATTCACCAATCCGCCTGCCGATTTCATAAACTGCCGTATCGATGGTGTGTACAGCACTTTTGATATTGATGCCATTGCCACCCGAACAACTATTGCCGGGGTGGAAGTGCTGAGCATCGAAGGCCGTTCGGGTATTGCCAGTTTCCCCAGCTTAAGCCTGAACCTGAGCAAAACTACCGGTGGAAGCGTAGGAACCGGCACCTATACCGTTAATCAACTCACACTGGGCAACCTGATCAGCTGCGATTATAATGCCGCAAACGGAACAAACTATTTCGCGGGTACCGATCCTTTGAACCAATCGCAGAACCCCGCGTTCACCATCGTTATTAACAGCATTACACCCACAAGGGTAGCAGGTACGTTTGCCGGGCCTGTAAAAGACAATAATGGGGCGGGCCCAGCCGTAAGGGTCATCACCCAGGGAACCTTCGATGTTCCTTTACAATAACCGAAATAGACTCATTCAAATAAAAAACGCTGCCGATGCAAACCGACAGCGTTTTTTTATGATCAATGGATCGTTTAGCTGATTTGTCCAACCATCTTCGCGGGCACTACCCATTCGTCAAACTCAGCTTCTGTGAGGTATCCGAGTTTTACGGCCATCTCTTTCAATGTGCTTCCTTCCTTATGCGCCTTCTGCGCGATTTCCGCCGCTTTGTAATAACCAATCTTTGTGTTCAACGCCGTTACAAGCATGAGTGAATTGTCTACATGCTTTTTGATATTGGCTTCAATAGGTTCGATGCCTGCAGCACATTTATCGTTGAATGATACACATCCGTCTGCAATCAAACGAGCGCTGTGCAGGAAATTATAAATCATCACCGGCTTAAACACATTCAATTCAAAATGCCCGTTGCTGCCGCCAATGCTTATGGCAACATCATTGCCCATCACCTGCGCCGCGATCATGGTGAGCGCTTCGCATTGTGTTGGGTTTACTTTGCCGGGCATGATGGATGACCCGGGCTCATTATCCGGAATAAATATTTCACCAATCCCGCTGCGTGGGCCTGATGAGAGCATGCGGATATCATTCGCGATCTTCATCAAACTGACAGCCACTGTTTTCAATGCGCCATGGGCTTCTACAATCGCGTCATGTGCAGCCAGCGCTTCAAATTTATTTTCAGCGGTAACAAATGGAAGGCCTGTGAGTTGCGCGATATGGCGTGCAACATTCTCTGAGTAACCACTGGGCGTATTGATGCCGGTACCCACCGCGGTGCCGCCCAATGCCAGTTCAGACAGGTGCTGCAGGGTATTGCGGATCGCTTTCAGCCCGTGGTTTAATTGCGATACATAACCGCTGAACTCCTGTCCAAGCGTAAGGGGTGTGGCATCCATGAAATGGGTGCGGCCTATCTTCACCACCTGCATGTATTTTTTACTTTTTTCTTCCAGTGTATCCCTGAGCAGTTCTATGCCCGGAATGGTTTTTTCTACCAGGATCTTATATGCCGCGATATGCATGGCAGTAGGGAATGTATCGTTGCTCGACTGCGATTTGTTGACGTCATCGTTTGGATGAAGGAATTTATCCTTGTCGTCCAGTTTGCCGCCATTCATGACGTGCCCGCGGTAAGCGATCACCTCATTTACATTCATATTGCTCTGTGTGCCACTACCTGTCTGCCAGACAACCAATGGGAAATACGCCTCAAGTTTATTTTCCAAAATCTCATCGCACACTTTTCCAATCAGGTCTGATTTTTCCTTTGGCAAAACGCCTGCTTCATAATTGGTGATGGCAGCCGCTTTTTTCAAATAAGCGAATGCGTGAATAATTTCTTTCGGCATGCGGTTGATATCCTGCGCGATTTTGAAATTATCGATACTGCGCTGTGTTTGCGCGCCATAGTAAGCATCAACGGGCACTTTCACTTCACCCATGGTGTCTTTTTCAATTCTGTATTCCATAATCTGAATGGTTTAATATGATTGATCAGGATAGCTTTCTGTATTATTTGCCTGTGAATACGGCTTTTCTTTTTTCCAGGAACGCGCTCGCGCCTTCTTTGGCATCGGCGGTATCAAACAGTTGGCCGAATGAATAGATCTCCTGTTCCAGCCCGGATGGGTCGCCCACCGCGCCGATATTCACCAGTTTTATGATTTCAGCCACTGCAAGCGGGGCCTTACTGATGATGGTTTGTATAATAGAGATTGTTTTGGGCAGCAGTTCTTCAGCGGTGGTTACATGGTTCACGAGGCCCATGTCTTTTGCTTCCGTGGCGCCGATCATATTACCGGTCATCATCAATTCCATGGCCCTTCCTTTACCAACCAGTTGTGTCAGCCTTTGTGTGCCGCCATAACCGGGGATCAAGCCCAGGTTCACTTCAGGCTGCCCGAATTTTGCCTGCTCGCTGGCCGTCCTGAAATGGCAGGCGAGGGCCAGTTCGCAACCGCCACCCAACGCGAATCCGTTTACGGCAGCAACAAATGGTTTGGGGCAATTTTCAATCCGGGAGAATACAAGGTCTTGACCAAGCTTTGCCAGCGCTTCACCGCCGGCCGCGTTGAGTGAGGTAAATTCACTGATATCGGCGCCGGCCACAAAGGCTTTCGCTCCGCTGCCAGTGATGATGGCCGCGCGGATATCCGGTTTCGTGTATACGTGGTCGATAGCTTCACCCAATTCCCGGATCACGGTTTTATTGAGCGCATTCATTTTATCCGGACGGTTTACCGTAATCAGGTAAATCCCATTTTCCAGCGATGTGCTGATGGTGGTAAATGACATGTCAATTTTATTTTTCGTAATTAGAATGAACGGTTCTCTTTAACCCATTCGCGGATGTAACCTGCGATATCAGATGTATTGGTGCCGGGAGGGAATAGTTTACCAACGCCCATCTCCCTGAGTTTTTCCATATCATCGTCAGGGATTATGCCCCCGCCGGTCAGCAATACATCATTGAGGTTTTTTTCTTTCATCAGGCTCAGGATGCGGGGGAATACCGTCAGGTGCGCACCGCTCAGTATGCTCACGCCAATAGCGTCCACATCTTCCTGCAAGGCGGCATTCACCACCATTTCCGGGGTTTGCCTCAGGCCGGTATAAATCACTTCCATGCCTGCATCCCGCAGGGCCGTAGCGATCACTTTAGCGCCGCGGTCATGTCCGTCGAGCCCAACCTTGGCAACCAAAACTCTGATGGGTCTGTTCATATTCGTGATTTGAATTGTTCCAATGCTGTGTGGATGCGGCTGAGTGTTTGTTCGCGACCAATGAGGCCGGCAATATCAAATACGGCCGGTCCAAATTTACCCCCAACCAGCATGATGCGGAAGGGGAGGAGCAGGTCGCCGGGTTTCAGTTGCGATTCTGAGGCCAATTCCTTAAAACCCTGTTCCAGTTGCTGTGCATTCCATGCTGCACTTGTGGCATAGCGTTCCGACAGCCGCCTAAAAAACACCGCTTTATCCTCATTCCATTTTGGTTTCACCGCATCTGCGTCTATGCGTTCGGGTGAGTGATAGAAAAATCCCGCCTGTTCGTTGAAGTCGGTTAGGAGGCTGCAGCGTTCTTTCACCAACCCAATGACCCTTACCGCGAATTCTTTTTCCTTTTGATAAAATACGGAACCAGGTATGCGCGACATTTCATCGTATAACCACTCGTCCTTTCCTTTCTTGATCCATTCGTGGTTGAACCATTTTGCTTTGTCAAAATCAAAACGGGCGCCGGCTTTATGCACCCTGTCCATACTGAACTTCTGTATCAATTCTTCCAGTCTGAATAATTCCTGTTCCGTGCCATCATTCCATCCTAATACGGCAAGCATATTTAAAAATGCTTCCGGCAGAAAACCCCTTTCCCGGAAACCTTCCACCATTTCCCCGCTCTTCGGGTCTGTCCAGTTCATGGCAAATACCGGGAATCCGTATTTCGCGCCATCGCGCTTGCTCAGTTTACCCTGCGGACCCATGATCAGCGGAAGGTGCGCCCATACCGGCATTTTGTCGAGCCCAAATAAATATTTCCAAAGCATGACATGTACCGGGGCGCTGCTCAGCCATTCTTCTCCCCTGAAAGCATGCGTGATCTTCATCAGGTAATCGTCGACCACCACTGCCAGGTGATAGGTGGGCATGCCGTCGGCTTTCAGTAATACTTTATCATCCACCAGCGCCGATTCAAATTTCACTTCCCCATGTATGAGGTCCTGTAACACAACGGTTTCATCTTCAGGCATCTTAATCCGGATCACATAAGGGGTGCCCGCATCAAGTAAATGTTTCACTTCTTCGGCAGGCAGGCTGAGTGAGTTGCGCATTGTCATCCTCGTGTGCCTGTCGTACTGGGGCGATGGGTTTTCATCAGTTTTATTTTCCTGGCGCATGCGCTCCAGTTCTTCCGATGTGTCAAAAGCGATATACGCCTGTCCCGCTTCAATCAACTGGTCGGCATATTGGCGGTACATGGCTTTGCGTTCGCTTTGGCGGTATGGCCCATAGGGCCCTCCATGCAAAGGGCTTTCGTCGGGTACAAGCCCGCACCAGTCCAGGCAATCATAAATGTATTGTTCAGCGCCTTCCACATAGCGCGTTTGGTCTGTATCTTCAATACGCAGGATAAATTGCCCTTTGTGTTGGCGGGCAAAAAGATAATTGTATAAAACCGTTCGGACACCTCCCAGGTGCAATCCCCCGGTTGGACTAGGGGCGAACCTGACCCTTACGGGTTGCTTGTTGAGTTGGGCCATAATTGATCAGCTTTTTCCGCTGCAAATATACAGGCAGAGCCTGCTAAATAGCCCGTATAGGCAAAATAAAACGCCGCGGAATAATCCACGGCGTTTGTTGTATATCGAGTTTGCTGACAGATGGTATTAGTTACGCAGGAGGATGGTCCTTGGAGGGCGGCCATCAATGGAAATCATAGCAATGCGGTCGCAAGTGCCATCGCCATAATCCAGAACGGCTACATGGTTTGGCCCCTGGAAGCGGATGCGGCCTGCATCAATGTTTTCACAAATCACCTGCTTATGCAATGGCAAGAGGATGTTGAAGCTGCGTTGACGGCCCTGGCTGTTGCGAACAGTTCCCTGTCCTTCAATTTCGAAAGCGTCATCCAGCAAATTGCGGGGTGTGCTTACACCGGCAACCTGTGTCACATCTTTCACACTGTTGTGGATCCAGAATCGCCCGCCCGGCGCGGTAATGCGGCCATCCACCACGGTGCGGTTCCAACTGCGCACTCCTGCTGTGCTGGTGTTGGTCCAGGTAATGGTGCCTTCTTTCTTGAAATTGTTGACATAGTAATTGTTGAATGTCATGACCGCGGTGCTGCCCGGCCTGCGCAGGGAATCCGAGATGACAACCTGGATGATGCCACGCCTGGTGATATTGCTACCCGGGGCGGTGCATCCGTTGCCAAAATCAATGGTGATGGTCCTGGGAAAACCGCTGGCCGGTGTAACTGTTACAGTGGCGCACAGCAACCTGTCGGCAGATACCAATGGCTCACGGGCTCCGCTGAGGCCTTCTGCTTCCACCGCTTCATTCATGATATCATAGGCATCTTCCGTCAGGTTTTCGGCAACCGCCTGGTCTTCACTTAATTCAAACGTTGATTCAATTTCGGTTTCGTCAACTGTATTGACATCATCCGATTTCTTGCAGGAAAAAAGCCCCAACGCCAGGCTTGTCCCCAGGATGATCGTAAAAAGGTTTTTTGTTTTCATAATTGATAATTTTGTAATGATAGACTGTCCGTCGGTTCAAAGGTTTAATTGTCTGTTAAAATAAATATGCAATACCTCGTCAAAACTCCCTGGTGGATGAAAAAACTGGTGCCGGGCGCCACCTGGTCTGTGGACACCCAGGAACCCGTGATTTACCTGAGTTTTGATGATGGCCCTCATCCCGACATTACCCCCAAAGTGCTAGATATACTGAACCAATATCATGCCAGTGCCTGTTTTTTTTGCGTCGGCGCGAATGTGCAGCGCTATCCTGATGTGTACCGGAAAATCATTGATGCAGGCCATACTGTAGGTAACCACACGTACCATCACCTGAATGGGTGGAGAACAAAAGACAAGAAGTACATGGAAGATATTGCTCATGCTGCAAAGTATATCGACAGCCGGTTGTTCAGGCCACCGTACGGACGGTTGGGCCTGTTTCAACGCAAACTGTTGGCAAAGCCCGCGTATGACATGAAAGTGGTTATGTGGTCGGTGTTGAGCGGCGATTTTGATCCGAAGATCAGCCCGGAACAATGTCTGGATCATGTGCTGTTAAATACAGGCGCAGGTGATATCGTGGTGTTTCATGACAGTGAAAAAGCGGCTAACAGAATGTTGTTCGCGTTGCCCCGTGTGCTGGAATATTTCAGTGGGAAAGGGTTCAGGTTTGAGCGTTTGCAATTGTAAAATGCCTGGAAATAAAATGGGCCTGGGTAGACACCCTGGCCCGTTTTTAATCCGTACCCTATGAAAACTGTTGCCAAGTTAAGTACTTGTTTTAATATACACAAGTTTTTTATTTGACCCCCTGGGCTAAGTTTGCGGCCATGCTGATAGATACCCATACCCATATTTACCTACCGGATTTTGCCAATGATATTGAGTCGGTCCTCGATAGGGCAAGGCTTGCCGGGGTTACCCATTGCTGCCTGCCCGCTATCGACAGCGAAACCCATGACCTGGTTATTGGGCTCGAAAGCCGGTTCCCGGGTTCCTGCCATGCCATGATCGGGTTGCATCCCTGTTCCGTCAACGAGCGGGTAGAGGAGGAACTGGCCCTGGTGAGGTCATGGCTGGAAAAAAGGCCATTTATAGCAATCGGTGAAACCGGGCTTGATTTTTATTGGGACAAAACCTTTGTACAAGAACAGGAAATGGCCCTGCGCCGCCAAATGGAATGGGCTATTGAATTCAACCTGCCCATTGTATTGCATACCCGCGATGCCAACCAGGCCGTGATTGATATCGCCAAGGAGTATGCCCCAAGGGGATTGAGGGGGGTATTTCACTGTTTTGGAGGGACTTATGAGGAAGCTTCGCAAATTACCGACATGGGTTTTTTCATGGGAATTGGCGGTGTGTTAACGTACAAAAAATCAGGCTTACAGGAATTGATGCCTATGTTATCCATTGACCATATCGTGCTGGAAACGGATGCGCCTTATTTATCACCCGTCCCGTATCGGGGGAAACGCAATGAACCGGCTTATTTGACGCAGGTTTTTGATTTGATGGCCAGGGTACTTAATATGGAAAAAAATGCGCTGGAGGAAAAGCTGACAGAGAATTCCTTGAGGCTGTTTCCTTCTTTGAAGGGATAATGGAAAAGGCACCTGATAGGTGCCTTTTGCGGAGACTGGGGGATTCGAACCCCCGATAGAGTTTCCCCTATACACACTTTCCAGGCGTGCTCCTTCAACCACTCGGACAAGTCTCCAATATGTTAATTCTGTTTGGTCCTTCATCCACACTTTCTCCCGTCATTCGCCGGGATGCTACTTCAACCACCCGGACAAGTCTCCAATATTTTAATTCTGTTTGGTCCTTCATCCACACTTTCTCCCGTCATACGCCGGGATGCTCCTTCAACCACCCGGACAAGTTCCTGCAATTGAAAAACGTATTGTTTGCAGGGATGCAAATGTACATCCTTTATTTGTATGAAAGCATCAATCCAACAGCTTTTCCATTTGCATGCTACGGGAGCCTTTCAGGAGGATCAGGCTGTTTTCAATCCCGGATTGCTTAAACCAGTCAACCGCTTCCCGGGTTTGGTTAAAATGCAGGTACCCATCTGCAACATCGGCAAAATCAGCACCCACCAACACTACCTCTTGCCATGTATATTGGCGGATCAGGTTGACTAATTTCAGGTGCTCGGCATGGCTGTCTGCACCCAATTCCATCATGGCCCCCAGTATCAGCACTTTTCGGCCGCCTTCCATGCGGGCAAAATTTTCAATAGCCGCCTTCATGCTATTCGGGTTGGCGTTATAGGCATCAAGGATAACCCGGTTGCTGCCTTTCTGCATCAATTGCGAGCGGCTGTTGGTGGCTTCATATTGCTCCAATGCAGCCTGGATGCGGTCTTCAGGCACCTGGAAAAATTTTCCAACCGCGACTGCGGTCAATACATTGGGAAGGTTATAATCACCCACAAGTTTTGTGTGGATGGTTTTGATTTGCTGACAACCTTTGCTTATACCAACAGAGAGGAAAGGATCAGAGTTGCTGACATCGCCGGCCACATAAAGCCCTTCATCCCGGGCATCGCTGCCATACCGCACAATATGTTCAATGCCCCTGCACATTTCCCTCAGGTAATCATAATCCCAATTAACGAATGCGGTGCCTTTATGCGCCCTGAGGTAATCATACAATTCACCTTTGCCTTTGCGCACACCCTCAATGCCCCCAAATCCCTCCAGGTGGGCTTTCCCGCAATTGGTAATGAGGCCATGTGTCGGTAACGCATAGACGCAGTATCCGGCGATTTCCTTTTGATGGTTCGCACCCATTTCAATAATGGCGATTTCCGCGTCGGGGCGTATGGATAAGATGGTTAGTGGGATGCCGATATGGTTATTCAGGTTACCGATGGTGGTATATGTTGTATAAGTTGAAGAGAGCACGGCATGAACCAGTTCCTTTGTGGTTGTTTTACCATTGCTCCCCGTAATGGCGATGAACGGGATCCTGAATTGCTGGCGATGATGCAAAGCAAGGTCCTGTAAGGCTTTCAGCCCATCCTCAACTTTGATGACCCGTGGGTCTTTAAAGCCTGTTTCCTCATCCACGATGCAATAAGAAGCGCCCGCATCCAGGGCTGTTTTCGCATAGTCGTTACCGTTGAAATTCGGGCCTTTGAGCGCGACAAAAATATCGCCCTGTTTCAGTTTGCGTGTGTCTGTTTGTATATGCGGGTGCCGAAGGTAAATTTGATAAAGTTCTTTGATGTCCATAGTTCTCAAAAATAAGGACTTGCCGTTGATTGATCACTGGCGAGGCATAAAAAAACCCTTCCGGTGTGGAAGGGTTTTTTTATTTGCAAGATTACTTTTTGCGTTTGTTTTGTTTGCGTTTTCCGAAGATGTTACCTTCTTTAAAACCTGGTCCTTCAGGAGGCCCGAGGTAGCTCTGGGCGCAACGGAAACCAACCGTGCTCGCGCTTTGGTCTTCTTCGAGGAAGCGGCGGCTGCCTGGTGAAAGCCAGTAAGGACGGTCGTTCCAGCTACCACCCTTGATCACCCTTGATTTGTCGCTTACCAAAGTGGTTACACCATAGAGGTAAGATGCGCCGCTGGTAGAGTCGCCATCACGGTAGTTAATTACGTTATTGCGCTGATAGTTCCTGCGGTTCTTCACTTCTTCGTCAGAAATGTCCACTTTTTTCAGGTGGCCCATACTGTCGCGCTCGTACTCGCCGGAGCTGTTTTTGTAGTATTTCTGGAATTTATTACCCCTGAAATAGTTGAAATCTTCATTGTCCATTGGGCTCATCGGACGGTACACGTCACCAACCCACTCACTCACGTTACCGCTCATGTTATACAGGCCAAATGAGTTGGGGTAGAACGATTTGATATGGCCAGGGATTGCGGCACGGTCGTTCAAACCACCGGCAACACCCATGTTATCGCCACTTCCGCGCTTAAAGTTCGCGAGGAATTTACCCTGCCAGCTTCCGCGACGGTTGTCACGAAGTCCGCTTGGGTTTTTGCTCCATGCATAAATCTGCTGGTTCGACCTGAGTTCTTCACCTGATTTGCTTTCTTTTTTGCGGGGTGAAGGGTTTTGGTCAAGCAGGCCATAAGCCGCATATTCCCATTCTGCTTCGGTAGGCAGGCGGTAACCCATATTCAGGATACCATCTTCCATACGTACCGTACTGCGGGGTTTGTTATTGATATCTTTCAGGTCAGATTTCTTTGGTTTGCTGCGGCCCTGGATCAACTCGGGGTTCATCAGGTAAGTTTCGGTGTTGAATGAACCATCTGCACCGGCACCTTTCATTTCACGCTTGATGGCGTCTTTCTTCAGGTAACCTTTTTTCATCAGGTTCAACTCATTCACACGGTCTGAACGCCATACGCAAAAATCATGCGCCTGCTTCCAGGTTACGCCTACCACAGGGTAATAGTTATAGGAAGGATAGCGGAAATAGTATTCCACATATGGCTCGTTATAAGCCAATTCCTCACGCCATACCAGGGTATCCGGCAGAACGCGGTTCAATACATTGGTATCGTTGCTGAATGTGTTCTCGATCCAGTATAAGTATTCGCGGTAGTGTACGTTGGCAACCTCGGTTTCGTCGATAAAGAAGGAAGGAACCGTTACTTTGCGCGGAACATTGTTCCATTCGCCCATCACATCCTCTTCTTTGGCGCCCATCACAAATGAACCGCCCTGAACAAAGACCAGGCCGGGGCCCGCTTTAGGGTACTTTACTTTGGATACATGGAAATTACCCATGTTTTTGTCATCATAGTTCCAACCGGTTACGGATGATTTGCCCTTCTTTTTACCGAAAAGGCCCCCATTTTTACAGGAACTCAGCGTAAGGGCCGCTACAGCGATCATTAAGAGGCTCTTACCCGACATTAGATTTTGCATGTGCATTCGTTTTGCAGATTGTTTAACGAAAGGTTTTCTTGATTATTGCATTTGGGTTACAATCGCTGCAATATAATTACTTTATAGATCACGCAAATAAAAAAGCCGTTAATTTGATATTTTCAAGCCAAAAACCTGTTTTTTTGAGTTTTAGATGCAACTTTTTGCATATAAAATTTGTCAGGGCCTATGAACACAATAAAACCAGCGTATAGTGCGTTAGGTAATTTCGTAATATATCTGTGCATGATGGCCGGGCGGAGAGGGTATATGGAAATTGATAAACCCTATTTATATAGGTAACTGGTTTTTTAACAAGATTTTACAAAATTATTGGTGGATAAAATAAATCTCCTATTTTTACAATCTATACCGTAACTAAAACTTAATTCCTTATTGAGGTAACTCTACCTAACCAAGACAAATAAATCGCATGAAACAAGCAACTTTGAAACTGACTGCCTTAGTATTGTTACTGGGTGGGTCTATTACTGCTGCACAGGCCCAGTCAAATGCCAATTCCATTAATGTGGTGACAACCGCAGTTCCTTTTCTCCGTATATCTCCTGATGCCCGCAGTGGTGGTATGGGTGATGTAGGTATCGCAACTTCTGCCGATGCCAATTCAGCTTTCTTTAACGTAGCTAAAACGCCATTTGGAAAAAATAAAACCAGCATCGCTGTTTCTTACACCCCATGGTTGAGTGACCTGAAACTGAACGATGTGTACCTGGCTTCACTGTCTGGTTACCACCAAATCGACGACATGCAGGCGATCACCGCTTCTGTGCGTTATTTCAGCCTGGGTAATATCCAGTTCACTGATTTCACCGGAAACCCGCTGCAGTCTTTCCGTCCGCGCGAGTTCTCAATCGATGCCGGTTACTCCCGTAAACTGTCCAGCAAAATCGGTTTGGGTATCGCCCTGCGCTATATCAGTTCCGACCTCGCCGGTGGTACTGTGAATGGTGTAACATATAAAAAAGGTTCTTCTGTAGCAGGTGATATCCACTTCTTCTACAAAGGCACTAAAGAAAGCGGAAACGGTTTCGATTGGGGTGCTACCCTGAGCAACCTGGGATCTAAGATCTCTTACACAAACGACGCTACACAAAAGGATTTCATTCCTGCTAACCTGGGCATCGGCGCCGCTTACAACAAAAAATTCGACGAAGACAATAAAATCACTTTCGCACTTGACCTGAACAAATTGCTGGTTCCAACTCCTCCTGCTGTTGGCGACTCTGCCGGACTGGTTGAATACCGCGACAAAGGCGTTGTTGGAAGCTGGTTCAGCTCATTCGGCGATGCCGGTAAAGATGAATTCAAAGAAATCACCTTCTCTTTGGGTGCTGAATACTGGTACAAAGACCAGTTCGCTTTCCGCGCCGGTTATTTCTATGAGAATGAAATCAAGGGCGACCGTAAGTACTTCACCCTGGGTGCAGGACTGAAGTACAATATGTTCGGACTGAACTTCTCTTACCTGCTGCCAACCGGTTCTGGTGTAAACCGTAACCCGCTGTCAAACACACTTCGTTTCAGCTTGTTGTTCGAGATGAACAAAAAATAAGTCTCGACTAACATCATTTATATGTCTTAAAAGCGTCCCGTTTTAACGGGACGCTTTTTTGTTTTGCAAGCCCGGCAAGATGTTGGATATTTACAAAAAAAAGATGTCGTACAGGATTGGATTTGGCGTTGATTTTCACCAACTTACCGAAAACCGCCCTTTTTGGCTGGGCGGTGTGCAGGTTCCCCATCATAAGGGCGCATTGGGCCATAGCGATGCGGATGTATTGCTCCACGCCATTTGCGATGCTTTGCTCGGGGCATTAGGGCTTGGCGATATCGGCACCCATTTCCCTGATACAGATGCGGCATATAAAGACATTGACAGTAAAATTCTGCTGGAGCGATCGGCAAAACTGATATCCGAAAAAGGTTATGGCATTGTCAATATCGATGCCTCAGTTTGCCTCGAAGCCCCCAAAATAAAGCCCTTTATCCCTCACATGCAATCAACCATCGCGGGCATATTGAACCTGCAACCCACAGACGTATCCATTAAAGCAACCACTACTGAAAAAATGGGATTTGTTGGCCGTGAAGAAGGCATCCAGGCTTTCGCGACCGTATTGCTGGAAAAAAAATGATGAATCGTTTCCATATCGGCATCCACACCGGTTTGCTCTTATGGCTCACCCTATTCCTGTCTTTGCAGGCAATGGCTCAAAGGGAAGCCAGCAACTGGTATTTCGGACAAAGCGCCGGACTGAACTTTGCGTCCCCAATACCAACCGCGCTCTTGCAGGGCGGCACCAACTCGGAAGAAGGATGCGCCAGCATTTCCGATAACCAGGGAAGGCTACTCTTTTATACCAATGGTACATCCATCATCAACAGGGCACACCTGCCCATGAAAAACGGCTCCGGGCTGAATGGCGATCAAAGCAGCACGCAAGGGGTTTTGATTGTGCCACAACCGGGCAACGATAGTTTATATTATGTGTTTACCAACGGCGCCGTACACATACTGCTCGAAAACGGCTTGAAATATTCTATTGTCAACATCAAAGGGGATAACGGTTTTGGCGAAGTGCTGCAAAAAAATCAGTCATTGCTGGCGGATACCTACGAACGCATTTCAGCCATCAGGCATTGCAACAATATTGATGTGTGGATCATGGTGCGCAAATGGGAATCAAACCAGTATTACGCGTACCTGCTAACCGCTTCCGGATTGAACAGCAGCCCGGTCATCAGTTCAACCAGCCTGGTGGTTGGAGGAGATATCAATTACAATATCGGCGCCATGAAATTTTCCAGCAAAGGAAATAAAATGGCATGCGCTTTTGGGTATGGTTTCGACAGGATTGAGTTGATGGACTTTGACCGCCAAACCGGGAGGCTCAGCAACCCTGTAGTGTTCAGGCCGAATACATCAAACCCTGTTTCCGGGTTTCCGGGTGTGTACGGACTTGAATTTTCACCAGATAACGGTTACCTGTACACGAACTGTTTTAATGATGCATTCGACAGCCGGTTGTTTCAGTTTAACATCCAAACACACAATGCGGCGGCCATTGAAGCAAGCCGTCAGTTGATCCATACCGAAACCAGTGGCAGCGGTGCCGGAAACATACAGATCGCGTTGGATGGAAAACTGTATGTGGCATTCAGGGGACGTACATTTTTATCAGTGATTGAATCTCCGGAGAACCCCGGCCTTTCCTGTAATTTTCGCTCTGATGCCATTAACCTCGACCCTGACGGCAACCGTCGTGTAAGCGCAGGTTTACCGAATTTTATCCAGAGTTATTTCGACAGGGAATCGAATCCATACGATTTCTACCGCACGGGGGCCTGTGATGATTTATCTGTTCCCTTTAAACTGAATTATTCCACAGGGATTGATTCGGTGCGATGGGATTTTGGCGATGGCGGCAATTCCACCGTGTTGGAGCCGGTGCATAATTTTTCGGCCCCGGGATTTTATAATATTTCACTTTTCATTTTTAAACCAACCTGCTCCGGCAACAGTCAGGAAATCAGGAAACGCATCTGGGTGGCGCCGACGGGAAGTTTCTTGGGTGAAGACAAAGCGTTTTGTCCGCCCGGCTCCACGTTGCTGACAAGCAGCCTGCAACAGGTAAGTCTCACCTGGAACAACGGGTCAATCAATGATTCCATCCAGGTCAGCCAGCCCGGCACCTACTGGCTGGAGGCTTCCGACAATGGATGCACATTGCGCGATTCGGTGGAGGTAAGCCTGATCCCGCCGCCGGTGTTCAGCCTGGGCCCCGATACCAGCGTGTGCAGGCAACAACCGGTTATACTTCGTGCACCCATTACCGGTAGTAGCTATGCCTGGAGCACAGGTGATAACGGGAACAGCATTGAAGTGACAAAGCCAGGTACCTACTCCCTGACTATTGAAGCCGGCCAGGGATGCGCGTATACGGACTCCATTCTTGTTTTGTCGGGCGATTGCGGCCTGTTTATGCCATCAGCGTTTACGCCTAACCGTGATGGATTAAACGATTTGTTCGGCCCGGTTGATGATGTACAAGCCAATAAATATGAATTGGTGGTTTACAACCGGTATGGACAAAAAGTGTTCCACACAAAAGATACCGGGGCCAGGTGGGATGGCAACATACAGGGTAAGCCCGCACCGGTTGGCACATACATCTGGATTGTGAATTTGCAACAGAAGCGGTTCCTGCCGCAAACCATCAGGGGAACCGTGCTCTTGTTCAGGTAATGTTCTTTATTAAAGCATCAAATGCAAACTATGCCTACAATCAAAATAGCTTTTATCAACCAATCAACGAACCCGATGCCGGCATACGCAACAGAAGGTTCAGCGGGTATGGATATCCGGGCATCCCTTGAAGCACCCATCACTTTACAGCCAATGGAAAGGCGGCTCATACCCACGGGCTTATTCGCTGAAATCCCCGAAGGGTTTGAAATTCAGATCAGGCCCCGGAGTGGGCTCGCGGTGAAACAGGGCATTACCTGTTTGAATACGCCAGGCACCATCGACAGCGATTATCGCGGGGAGATACAGGTATTGCTCATCAACCTCGGCCAGGAACCGCAAACCATTCAACCGGGTGACAGGATCGCGCAAATGGTGCCCGCCATGGTAACGAAAGCGGAGATTGAAGAAGTGTTAAGTATTGGCCAAACCAACAGAGGCGCGGGCGGTTTCGGGCATACAGGCGTTCAATAATCCATACCTTCGCATGATTGTGAATATGAAAACATTTTTGCAGATTATTATTTTGGGTTCGGTCTTGTTTTATTCTTCCTGCAGGCCAACCCGGCAAATCAAACAGGTCATCGCGCCCCGCGAAGCCACGGAAGTGCTGACAAAAGTCAATACCGTGGATTCACTGGCTATCATCCAGGCTACCCTCGACCGCATTAAGGCCAACCGGATCGAGTTTAAAACATTCTCGGCTAAAATAAAAGTTGAAGTAACAGACAACAAGGGCAAGCAACCCGACCTCAGCGTGGTGGTCCGCATGATCAAGGATAGCGCCATCTGGATGTCGATCTCCGCTACATTCCTCAACATCGAAGTGTACAGGGTACTCATCACGCCGAGCCAGGTTATCCTGCAAGACAAGCAGGCAAAGGAAGTGCAATACCGCACATTGGAATACCTGCAGGAAGTTACGGAGATACCTTTCGATTTTAATACGTTGCAAAACCTGCTCATTGGTAACCCGGTTTTTTTTGACGACAATATCAGTTCATACCGGCAGTTTGACCAATACTCCCTGGTGACTGCAGTGGGCGAATATTTTAAGAACCTGCTGACATTATCGAACGACAGGTTATTGCTGATGCGATGTAAACTGGACGATGTGGATATTTCACGAAACCGCACAGCAGATATCACGTATGCAGATTATGTGCAACAAGGCAGTATCCCATTTTCAACCAACCGCAGGATATTGATTTCGGAGAAGAATAAAATTGATGTGCAGATGAATTTCAAGCAATTTGAGTTTAACAAAGATTTATCGGTGAGTTTTAACGTGCCGAAAAATTATAAGCGGAAATAATCACTATTTTAGTGAATTGTCAGACTTTTGCCGGGTCTGTCCATATTAATCAAACATCCTATTAAAGCTGTAACATGAAATCATTCGCACTCACCCTATGTAGTTCCCTGGTCATCGCGCTGACGGCCTGGGCCCAACCTGCATCCGGACAGTCGAGGGAAGAACTGGAAAAGCAACGGCAACAGCTCCGGAAAGAAATCGAACAAACTGAAAAGCAATTACAGGCTACCCGGAGCCAGAAAAAGGAAAACCTGCTTTCATTAAAGCTGGTTGATAAGAAAGTTAAGTTACAGGACAGGGTGGTTGATAATATCAATCGCGACCTGAGCCTGCTGGATAACAATATAACACTCACCAACCGGGAGATCCGAAAATACGACCGCTTGCTTGATACCCTGAAACAGGAGTACGCCCGGAGCATGATCTATGCCTATAAGAACAGGGCCAATTACGATTTTCTGAATTTTGTGTTCTCTTCCGCCAACTTTAATGATGCCATGAAGCGGCTCTCTTATTTAAAGAGCTATCGGTCATTCCGGGAAATGCAGGGCCAGAATATTTTGCGCACACAGGAATTGCGCAAATCAAAAGTGCAGGAGCTCAGCGGTGTAAAGCAAAAGAAAAACGCAACCCTCCAGGTGCAAAACAAGGAATTGCAGGTTTTATCGCAAGAGCAAAAAGAAAAAGAGCGTATCCTGAATGAACTGAAAAAGCAGGAGAAGCAACTGAACACGCAGATCGCATCCAAGCGCAAGCAGATGCAGAAAGTGGATAATGCCATTGCCGCAGCCATCAAACGCGCGCAGGAAGAAGCCCGCAGGCTGGCAATAGCAAAGGCTGCTGAGGAAGAACGCAAGAGAAAGGAAGCCGAAAAAGCGGCAGCACTGAAGGCCGCGACGGTGAAGCCCGGTGAAACTGAAGCGCCTAAGCCGGTGGTTGTGAAAGAGAAGCCCGCTGCGCCAAAGAAACCAGAAAGCGTCTTGTTGAATTCTGAAAGCAGCATCGCGCTCAATGCCAGTTTTGAGAAAAACCGGGGCTCGTTGCCCTGGCCTGTCGACAGGGGCGTAGTGCTCATGCATTATGGTTCCAATAAATTACCCAGCGGTACTGTGCTGGATATCACATCAATCACCATTTCATCTGATATCGGAAGCCCGGTAAAATCTGTATTCGACGGAACAGTTTCTGCCGTACAGCAAATTGATGATATGAGTGTGGTGATCCTGCAGCATGGCCGTTATTTTACTACTTACAGTAATTTAACGGGTGTCTCCGTACAAAAAGGGCAACAGGTGAAAACCGGCCAGGTATTGGGCAGGGTGGCCGCCAACTTCGATGGCATTGGTGCCATTGATTTTTACATGAGCAATGAAACAAGCAATTTTGACCCGGAGCGTTGGTTACGAAACCGCTAATTGTATCAACTGGTGATACATATGTTCGTATTGGGGGATAATATGATGGATATCAAACTTCTTTGCCTGCTCCAGCGCCTGCGATTTGAACTTTGCATGTGTTTCTTTATCGGATAATATCTTCAGGGCATTCCGGCTCATATCTTCCACATCGCCGATATTACTCATATACCCTGAAAACCCCTGTACATTGATTTCCGGTAAACCGCCCGCATTGGTTGAGATCACAGGCACTTCGGCTGCCATCGCTTCCAAAGCCGCGAGTCCAAAACTTTCATATTCGCTGGGCAGCAAAAACAGGTCCGCGATGGGAAGGATATCTTCCATTTGTTCCTGTTTGCCGAGGAATTTGATATCCTGGCAATCTTTGCATGACCTGGTGAAAGCCTCTATTTCCGGGCGTTCGGGGCCATCGCCTATGAGCAATAGTTTTGATGGGATTTCTTTATTAATCAACTGGTATGTACGTACCACATCCATCACACGCTTTACTTTTCGGAAATTAGACGCATGTACAATGATCTTTTCATGATTGGGCGCGATGAGCTTGCGGAAAGCATCAACAGGTTTTTTATTGAAGCGTTTGACATCCACAAAATTGTAAATCACTTCAATGGGTTTTTCGATCCCAAAGTTTTTATAAGTTTCTTCTTTCAGGTTATTGGACACCGCCGTGAGTACATCGCTTTCTTCCATGGAAAAAGTGACCACCGGGCTGTAGGTTTTATCTTTTCCCACCAACGTGATATCCGTTCCGTGCAATGTAGTGATCACGGGTATATGTTTGTGTTGCTTGGCCAGTATTTGTTTGGCCATGTATGCAGCGGAAGCATGCGGGATGGCGTAATGAACATGGAGCAGGTCGATCTGGTGATTGTTCACCACATCCACCATCGCGCTGGCAAGGGCCGTTTCGTATGGGGGGAAATCAAATAATGGGTATGTGGGTACCCTCACTTCATGATAAAAAATATTGGTATGGAACCCGCTCAGCCTGACTGGTTGCTGGTATGTGATAAAGTGGATGTTGTGGCCTTTTTCCGCCAGCACTTTTCCCAGTTCAGTGGCAAGCACCCCGCTACCCCCGAAAGTGGGATAACAAACAATGGCAATATTCATGGTCTTTTTTTTAATGGAAGCCTTTGAAGCTGCAAGTTACCATATTCTCCTGCCCTTTGATGCAGCAGGTAAATTTAAGCAATGATTAACATGAAAGTTTTAAGTTTGTTGAAAGCACATTTATGAGTATCGGGAGACAGTTTTTTTCATGGCTTCTTTTCTTTTTTCCGGTTTTGGTACAGGCACAACCGGCGGATTCTTTACAGATCAGGAAAATTGTTAATGAGATACTGGTAAACGGCCAAGCCTATCAAAACCTCCGGGATATCTGCCGCATCGGGCCAAGGCTCAGCGGTTCGCCGCAGGCGGAGAAAGCTATTGAATTAACCCGCCGCATGCTGCAACAGGCCGGTGCCGATAAAGTATGGCTGCAGCCCTGCCTGGTAACGCATTGGGAAAGGGGCGCCGGTGAAACAGCATACCTGGTTGATTCAGCCGGTACAAAGTTTACGTTGCGCATCAGTACCCTGGGAAATTCCATGGGTACAGACGGGAAAGATGTGTGCGGCGAATTGCTGTATATCAATAGGTTTGACCAGGTGGATGCCATGGGCGAGAAAATGCTGCGCGATAAAATTGTGTTCTTCGACCTGCCTATGAACCCAACCCATATCCGCACATTCCAGGCTTATGGCGAAAGCGGCATTGCGCGGAGGAATGGCCCTTCTCTGGCCGCGAAGTATGGCGCGAGGGCAGTCCTGGTGAGGTCGCTGGCAAGTAACGTTGACGCATACCCGCATACCGGCGCAACAAGGTACAATGATTCTTTTCCTAAAATCCCGGCGATGGCCCTGAGCACACAGGATGCGGAATGGATCGCGGAAAATATGGCGAAAGGAAAAAAGTTTACCGCCTGCCTCCGCAACAGGGCGGTCATGAAAGGCGAAGTGCTTTCATATAATGTGATCGGGGAGATAAAGGGTTCCGTTTACCCGGAAGAAATCATCAGTATTGGCGGTCACCTCGATAGCTGGGACCTCGGGGAGGGGGCGCATGATGATGGTGCCGGTTGTGTGCAATCCATTGAAGCGCTCCGGGCATTGCATAACCTGGGTATCAGGCCTAAGCGTACCATCCGTGCCGTGATGTTTATGAACGAAGAGAATGGCGGCGGTGGTGCCCGGGCTTATCTTGATTCAGCCATCGCGAAGGGCGAGAAACATGTATTTGCCATTGAAAGCGATGCCGGTGGCTTTAGCCCCAGGGGTTTTAGTTTCGACCTGGGTGACCAGGCTTACGGGCAAGTAAAAAAATGGGCCCCTTTATTCGCCGAATACGGCATCCATGAATGGGAAAGGGGAGGCAGTGGCGCGGATATCGGCCCGCTGAAAAAAATCGGGACGGCACTTTGCGGGCTCAGGCCCGACAGCCAGCGCTATTTTGATGTCCACCATGCCGAAACGGATGTGTTTTCTGCCGTCAGTAAACGTGAACTTGATCTTGGCGCGGCTGCAATGACAGCGCTCATATGGCTGGTAAGTGAATATGGCTTAACATTGTAATAGAAATTAATACATCATGGACACTCAAACGCCTGCTTCCGGTAAACCCAAAAAAAGCGGATTCAAAAAATTTATGCGTTGGTTTTTAATCATTGGCATTCTGCTGCTTGGTTTCCTGTTTTGGTGGAATTTCTACTTTGTTTTTGGTGAAGGTGTGAAATCCGGTGAACTGAATTATGTTGTCAAAAAAGGAAACCTCTTTAAGACATACGAAGGTAAACTGATACAGACAGGGCTACGCTCAAAAACAGCCGGATCGATCAGCTCCTATGAGTTTGAGTTTTCTGTTGAGGATGACAGTATTGCCAATGTGCTGATGAAAAACAGCGGCAAATATTTCGACCTGCATTATAAGGAATACAAGAGGAGCTTACCCTGGCGGGGTTACAGCCATTATGTAGTGTACCGCATAGAAAATATCAAGGACGTAGAACATTAAGATGCATTCAGGCCTGCAGCAAAAAAATCACAGGGATTTTATGCAGGTCGGGTTTGTTTTTTTTCCATTCGGAAATGGTTTTGGTACGAATGGATTCCTTAGGGCCTGTAATGTCAACGGCTACGCATAGACGCGTTTTTCCTGTAAGGTTTGTGATTAGGCTTTCCAGTAACTGGTTGTTCCGGTATGGGGTTTCAATGAAAATTTTTGTGGATGCATTTTTTTGTGAAGAGGCTTCCAGTTCGCGGATCTGTTTGTTCCTCGCTGAAGAATCAACAGGCAGATAGCCAGTGAATTCAAAATGCTGACCGTTCATGCCACTGGCCATCAAGGCCATTAGAATGGAACTGGGGCCTACCAATGGCTTTACTGAAAAGCCGGCTTCCTGTGCTGCAGCTACCAGCACCTGGCCCGGGTCTGCTATACCCGGGCAACCCGCTTCGCTGATGATACCCACCTGTTTACCCGCATGCAGGCATTCCAGGAAAACCCTCACCTGCTCCGCTTCCGCTTTATGAATGGCATGCCACTCAAAATCGTCAATAACAATGGATTTATCTAACTGCTTCAGGTAACGCCTGGCCGTTCTTTCGTTCTCTGCAAAAAGAACCCTGCATTCACGGATGGCCGGCAATACATAAGCCGGAATGCTTTCGATGGCCTCTTCAGATAAAACAGTAGGTATGAGGATTACGGCGCTCATGTTCAACCAATCAGGATTTGAGATTCGCGGGCTTTATGCAGGCTGAGTGTAGCCGCGATAACGGCATAGCTTGGGGCAAACAACCATCCCGCGATTGGGATCAGGTGCAGGAGGTAAAATACCAGACCGTTGCCAATAGCCAATCCTTTATGATGCCCGATAAAAGCGATACTGGCCTGCGCGCTCATGCGGTTCCTCTCGCTGTTATAATCGAGCATGGCAAAGCCCAGGTAATAACATTCCACCAGCATCGATACCATGGGTGTTATCCATCCAAATAATGGGATAAAGGAGATGATGAGCAGGCTGACCAGGTACACCGATTGCCAAAGCATGTTCCGGAATGTCAGTTTAATGGCCCTGACAATATCTTTCAGCAATTGTTTGAAGCTGAATGGGAATTCCCTTCCGTTCAGGATGCTGTCTGTTTTCTCACTTAAAAAAGCGAATACCGGCGATGCGATAATCAGGAACAGGTATTTAAAAAGCGAAAAATAAAATAACAGTAAAATCAGCCGTAGGATGATCTGGCCTACAATAAAAAAGAAATTCAGCCAGCGGTCATGCATGCGGTCGAGCCATCCCTTTACACCGGTTTTGAGCAGCACAAATTCTATGGCGCTGTTGCTGGTTGTCCAAAACAGGTAGATGCCGGCAAGAAATAAGATGGTATAAATCAGCCCCGGGATATAAATCCATTTCCAAAGCTTGTGCTTTACAATAAATTTGTGTGCATCCGCATAGGATTGTATGGCTATGACGATTTCTTTCAGCATGCAATCGGTGGGTAAGCGCTAAAGTTAAACAAACATTTCAGGATAGCCTATGCTTTCGAACCAAAAATCAAACTACGGATTATTGCCGGAATCATTTTTCCTGCATAAGGATGTTTGTGCGATCGCCCGCCAGCTCCTTGGTAAAATCATGGTCACGGAGATTAATCATGAGTGCACGGCAGGCCGCATTGTGGAAGCGGAAGCATACTCGTCATTATCCGACAGGGCTTCGCACGCGTATGGAGGCCGGCGCACAGCAAGAAATGAACATATGTACGGCATGCCCGGAACTTCGTATGTGTATATCTGTTATGGTATGCACCCAATGGTGAATGTGGTCACGAATGAGCACGGTATTCCTGACGCTGTTTTGATCCGCGCCCTGGAACCGGTGGAAGGTATAACGGTCATGGCTAAACGAACTGGAAAGGCGCAGGATGATAAAACCATCACGAAGGGGCCAGGCAATCTTTGCCGGGCGATGGGAATTGATAAAACCTTATCAGGTTTGTTCCTGCAATCGGCCCCTATTTATTTGTTACAAGATCCAGGTTATAGCATCGATGACCACATGGTGGGCATCAGCAGGCGAATTGGTGTGGAAGGTGCAGGGGAAGACGCGGCATTGCCATACCGGTATTACATCCGTGGAAACAGGTATGTAAGCGGGAGCCCGAGAACCTGATACTTTAAAACCGTGGACAGGGTATGCCCTTGGTTTCCTGCTTGCGTTTGATATAGATCACGGAGAATTCTGAACCACCCCTGCTGGCAGTGGCTGCCTTGAGGTTGCTGATATTGATGTCGTAACTGGCGCCAATACGCAATCCGGCGATTTCCAATCCAACATAAGGGATCACGGCATCATTGATGCGCATCCAGGAACCGATATATACGTTGGTTGGGTTCACGTTGTCGGAATTCGCGTTCAGCGAGAGTGCGCCGCCAAATACGGTTTCACTGGCTTTGTTTTGCATCTGGTGGATGGCGGAAAGGTTCACGCCCACCACATCCGAAATAGGGAAATAACCGCCGCCATGAATGGTCAGCCGGTTCGTGAGGTACCAGTTCTTATCCTTGAAACTTACCTGCGGCTTGTTGATATGATACATACTCACGCCGAGGTAATAGTTATTTTGTCCATTTGATGAACCTGAAAACAGCACACCCGCATTCACATCAAAATAATTTTGATTGCGCCCGTTGGTGAGGATATCCGACGTGGTTCCTGTAAAGCCGTTTTGGGTCAGCATATCTTCAAAGGTGAGCTTGGTGATATCAAGCACCATGCTGTTATATGAACCCTGGAAACCGGCGCCGATGGTATTGTAACCATTTTCGTCGAGGGCCTTGTGGTACGACAAAGAAATGGAGCCATAGTTTAATTTCAGGGCGCTGTTCGCGCTGGCATCGGTAACACCTGAAATACCTACGCCAAATACGTCATTTTCAGGAATCTTGCCTTTCAAGATTGGAAAGTCTACAGAGGCGCTGGTGGTTACATATGCTTTTGGAATGGAAGGCCACTGGTCGCGGTGGTTTACGGCAATCCTCCATTGGCCGTCGAATTTGCCGGTAAAGGCAGGGTTGAGGGTCAGGGGGGAAGCGAAGAATTGTGAGAAATGTGGGTCCTGAGCTTTCAGCAGGCCGGAAATCAGTAAAATGGGTATGAATAGAAAAAGTCTTTTCATCAAACAGCTTTCAGAAATATAAAGATAAGGATTTCAATGGAAATGCTGCAGCATTGTGAAACCGGCAGCAAAGCCGGGCAAAAATTCACATTTCTTTAATTAATTCTGCATTTTAGCGCCGTAAGCGAGGTCGCCCGCATCTCCGAGCCCGGGTACGATATAACCCTTTGCCGTGAGTTCGTCATCAATCGCCCCGCACCATACAAAAGCCTTAGGCTCAGCGCGTAATACATATTCAATGCCTACGGTGCAGGCAATCGCGCATACAATATGCAGTTCCTTGATATGGCCTTCTTCGCGGAGGTGTTGAATCGATTTCACGAGTGAGGAGCCTGTGGCCAGCATCGGGTCGCTGATGATCACAATCCGGTTTTCCATATCCGGGCAACTCATATATTCCAGGCTGATTTCAAAACTTCCGTCGGGATGGTGTTTGCGGTAAGCGCTCAGGAAAGCGTTATCCGCTTTGTCGAAATAATTCAATAAGCCCTGGTGCATGGGGAGCCCGGCCCGGAGGATGGTGGCCAGTACCGGCTGCTCGCTCAACACTTTGCAAACGGCGCTACCCATGGGCGTGGTGATTTCTTCTTCTTTCGATTCGAGTTGTTTACTGATTTCATAACCGATGACTTCGGCGATGCGTTCGAGGTTGCGGCGAAACCGCATACGGTCTTGCTGTACATCTACATTCCTGAGTTCGCTGACCCAATTGCTGACAAGCGAATGTTCTGCGCTGAGGTTCCTGATCATATCCAATGGTTTATGCCGGTGAGCGATCCCCGGCGAAGGGGATGATATCTGCACAAATCTAACAGAAAATCGCTCAGCATGATTATTTTTATTGCCTGAAACATATCATACCAACATGCGTACTGTTCATCTGATTAAAAACCTCACGGCAGGGATTTGCGTCTTCGCCCTTTTTTCCTGTTCGGGTAAAGCCGATAAAAAGGCAGCCGACGATTATGAAAAGGGTAAAATATCCATGGAGGAGGTGGAGCAAAAAAATCCAAAAAGATTTCTGTCCGTTTCGGGTAAGAATAAAAAAAATATCCTTGGCCAGACCGTCATTAAGGGCATAGTGAAAAGCAACGCCAAAATAGTGTCGTACAAGGATATCGAAATCAAACTTTCTTTCTTTAGCAAAACCGGCGCCCTGCTGGAAGAAGACAGGGAAACGGTGTACGAAACGATTGCGCCCGGTGCTGAAGTGGATTTCAAGTCAAAATATTTCGCGCCCAAAGGCACAGACAGTGTAGGGTTCCAGGTGATCTCCGCCAAACTATAACGGCTTACACAAAACTGAAACTATCGCCGTCAAACAATCCCTTATCACTCAATTTCAGGTGAGGGATCACCAGCAACGCCATGAATGATAAAGTCATGAAAGGCGCCGTCACTTTGCATCCCAGCCTGTCTTTTGCCATCCTGTCTATATCTGTGTACGCGGAAGCCACGGCATAACCATCCCGGTCGCTCATCAGCCCGGCTACCGGTAACGGTAACACGCTTTCTTCACCCAATCCCACCGCGCTGACGCCGCCCCGTTGTTCGATCAGCAGGTTCACTGCACGGCAGAGGCTTTCATCATCCGCGCCTACGGCTACTATATTATGGCTGTCGTGCGCAACGGTTGACGCAATGGCGCCATGCTGCAACCCGATATTGCGGATAAATGCCAGGGCCACCGGCGCCTGCTGGTACCTGTTGATCACGGCAATTTTGAGTATGTCTTTCGAAGGGTCGGCCACTATTTGCCTGTCACGAACCGTTGGTTCGAGGTTAAGCCGGTTGGTGATGAGTTGCCCATCCAATGCTTCAATGACCGGTATGCTTGATTCGCCATTATACGGCACCATGAAATCTGATGGCAACCTTGGTTCCGCATCAAACTGGTTGATGATATCGGGTTGCCCGGCCCGGATCAGTGTTTGTCCGTTTTCGGCTACCATCTCCCCGTTGATATACGTTGCCGAAACCTGGAATTCGTTTAAATCTTTCACAATGATAAAATCAGCGGGGTCGCCCACACGGAGCAATCCAATGGGCATCTGATAATGTTCCACCGGGTTGATACAGGCCGCCTGCAATACTTTGAAAACATCGATACCCTTCGCGACTGCGCGCGCGCATAATTGATTGATATGGCCAACCGCCAGGCTGTCGGGGTGTTTATCGTCGCTGCAAAACATCATACGTTCATAATGTTCATGCATGAGCCCGATCAATGCGTCGAAATTGCGTGCCGCGCTTCCTTCCCGGATCAGGATTTTCATGCCGAGGTTTAATTTATCTAGCGCTTCTTCGGCTGTAAAGCATTCATGATCGGTGGAAATGCCGGCCGCTATGTACTTCTGCGCATCTTCGCCCCTTAAGCCGGGCGCATGGCCATCCACCGGTTTACTGAATTTTTTTGCCGCGGCAATTTTTTGCATCACTTCCGGGTCCTGGTGTAAGACCCCCGGAAAATTCATCATCTCGCTCAAATACCCAATTTCATTAAGGCTGAGCAATTCCTCCACCTGGTCTGCATTGATGCTGGCGCCGGCCGTTTCAAAAATTGTAGCGGGCACACAACTGGGCGCACCGAAGCAGAATTTAAATGGGACGGTTTTCCCGTTCCGGATCATATAATGCACACCCTCTATGCCACACACATTCGCGATCTCATGCGGGTCGCTGACCGTCCCTACGGTACCATGCACAACGGCAAGCCGGGCAAACTCAGCAGGTACCAACATGGAACTTTCCACATGCACATGGCTGTCAATGAAACCGGGCATGATAAATCCAGCTGTATCGCATTCCGATGAAGGAATATCATGGATACCTTTGATCTGGCCTTCTGCTATGTGAATGGCTGCGGGGCGGATTTTCCGGTTCCAGATATCAACCAGTTGCGCTTTTATGGTTCGGGTAGACATTTTCTAACTTTTTGAGCGGCTTAAGATAGGTATAAATGGGAAATAAGGTATAGAAATTAACTGCTATATTTGTGCCGCGCAGGAATAGCCTGCATCCATTTCACAAAAATCAAATTAAAAAGTATGAAACGTATCGCTACACTTCTCCTGGCTACTTGTACCATGGCATTTGGTGCCATCCAGGCGCAAACTTTGGATGAAGTCATCAATAACCATATCACCGCGCAGGGTGGAAAAGACAAACTGGCCGCGCTGAAATCGGTGAAGTTCACCGGCAGCATGAGCACACAGGGTATGGATATCCCTATGACGATTGTGCGCGCCCATCAAATGGGGATGAGGATGGACATGGAAATCATGGGTTCATCAAATTACCAGTTGATGAATACCACGGAAGGATGGTCGTTTATGCCGGTAATGGGCATGACGGAGCCTAAGAAAATGGAAGACGAACAATTTAAAGGCAGCCTGTCGCAGCTCGACATCCAGGGTGCATTGTTCAACTACCAGGAAAAAGGCCACAAGTTAGAATTGATCGGAAAAGATAAGGTTGACGGGGCTGAAGCATATAAGCTGAAAATGGTGAGCAAGGATGGAAAGGAATCTAATTATTTTATTGACGCCAAAACCTACCACCTGGTTAAAACCAGCTCAAAGGCAAATGTGCAGGGGCAGGAAATGGATGTAGAAACCAGCTTCGCTGATTTTAAGCAAAATGCTGATGGATACTGGTTCCCATACACTATCAACACCATGCAGGGTGCCATCACATTTGAGAAAATTGAAACGAATGTGCCCGTGGATGAGAAGTTGTTTAAGAACTAATCAAATCAAAAAATATTGATACGATGCCCCCTGCGTGGGGGCATTTGTTTTTTTGGGTATGCCGAACTCGGATGATTGTCATAACTATATTTGCGTATGCGTTTGAAAGCACTGGCATCGTCAAGGGTCAATAAATTTATTTTTCTTCGGAAATCATTTGGAAGCAAACCGTTTCAGTTGCTTGATATCGGTGCGGGTAACCACTCAGCATCGAAAACATGTTTTGTTTTTCCGGCTTGTACATATCATGGAGTGGATATGGAAAGGGATTATAACAATAACCCCGAAGATTTCGCGCACATGAAAGCCTTTTATGAGATGGACCTCACGAAACTTCAATATGGAACCATACCCGACGATCACTTTGACGGCATATGGATGGTCCATGTAATTGAGCACCTGCATAACGGCGATGAAGTGATCAAACATTTGCTGCCGAAGCTTAAAAAGGGTGGGTATATGTATATCGAATACCCGGGAAAAAAAAGCCTCAGGTTACCATCGATGTATGGCACATTGAATTTTCATGATGACCCCACGCATGTCAGGTTGTATTCGGTAGATGAACTCAAGGAGCTGTTGGAATCAAACGGATGTGAAGTATTGCGATCCGGTACGCGGAGAAATCCATGGTTCATCATGGCTATGCCATTCAGGATATTAATGTCATGGATCGGGGGAAAGAAAATCCAGGGAAATATTTTCTGGGATATCCTGGGTTTTGCCGAATTTCTCTGGGTGAAAAAATCGATTTAAATCAGTCATCCAGTAAATCCGGCCTTCTATCTTTTGTCCTGGCAACGGATTGTTCATGCCGCCAGTCATCAATTTTTTTATGGTTTCCGCTCAGTAAAACTTCGGGTACCCGCCATCCGCGAAACTCCTCGGGCCTTGTGTACACCGGTGGCGCCAGTAAATTATCCTGGAATGAATCGCTGAGCGCGGAACTTTCATCATTCAGCACACCCGGTATCAGCCTGCCAATCGCATCGACCATCACGGCCGCGGCCAGCTCACCGCCGCTCAATACATAATCCCCTATCGAAACCTCACGGGTCACAAAATGGTCCCTGAAACGCTGGTCAATCCCTTTATAATGGCCGCAAATAAGCAGCAGGTTTGTTTTTAAAGACAATGCATTGGCCATCGGCTGGTTGAGGGTTTCCCCATCCGGGGTCAGGTAGATGATCTCATCGTACACGCGTTCCCGTTGTAATGATTCCAGCGCGTTAACCAGGGGTTCGATCATCAGCACCATGCCCGCGCCTCCACCAAAGGGATAGTCGTCAACCTGCGCCCTGGCGTATGTAGTATGGTCGCGAAGGTTGACCACGTTCACTTCCAGTAAACCCCTTTCCCTGGCCCTTTTTAATATGGAATGCGAAAAAGGCGAATCCAGCAAACCAGGTACAACAGATATGATGTCAATTCTCATAATAGTCAGTGAACGTTTTATACTTGTGTATTAGGGTTTTAAATTTTACTGTATTTCCATCATCCATCATACATCACACTTCACACATCACACTTCACACATCACACATCATCAATCATACATCTTACACTCCGATCCCTCCCCCCAGGAACTCATCAATATCCCGCTTGTTCTTTTTTGTAGGGCGCCCTTGCTTGCTAAGCCTTTTGCCGGTATGGAATGTAGCAGCCTGGAACTGTATGCGTTCAATTTCTTCGGCGGGTGTGAGGTCGATATAATAATTGATGGCATCGCTGTATTGTACTCGGTTATGCAACAAACCTGTCACTTTAATCAGCCATTTTTTTTGTTCTGTCTTTACCTCATATTCATCATTGACCTGGACGGTTTTCGCAGCCTTGGCCGCATGGCCCTGGTATTTCACCTTGCCTTTATCGCAGGCTTCCGCCGCCTGGCTGCGCGTTTTATACAGGCGTATGGCCCATAAGTATTTATCAAGTCGTAGTTTATCGGTTGCCATCATTTTATGTCTATCGCAAAATTAGCCCCAATTTTACATCAATGGTCGGCAGGCATATGGCCAATTGACTATTTTTATGACAAATTCAACGTATGAAGAAAATCATAGGACTGGCATCGCTCATTATTTTCCTGTTCATGCATGGCATCAGCCAGGCGCAGAAAAAGGGTGTCAACTGGGCGCCTGACGGGCTTGCTTATTATCAATACAAGTCAGGACAGATACTGCGCATCGACCCTAAAACATCCGCGGAAACCGTTGTGGTGAAAGCGGAGCAACTACAACCTTCAGGATCCGGCAAAAGCCTGGTGCCGCAATCATTTGACTTTTATGGTAATCAGCAGGTATTGATATTTACCAATACGGCCCGTGTATGGCGCTACCAAACACGCGGCGATTACTGGGTGCTGAACCTTGCCAACAATCAATTGCGCAAGTTGGGCAAGGGGCTGCCGGATCAATCGCTGATGTTTGCCAAATTTTCCCCCGATGGCCGTCAGGTGGCTTATGTAAGCGAGCATAATTTATTCACTGAAGACGTAAGCAGCGGCATCATACGCAAACTCACCACCGATGGCAGCCGTAAGTTGATTAATGGCACATTCGATTGGGTGTATGAAGAAGAGTTTAATTGTCGGGATGGTTTCAGGTGGAGCCCCGATGGCCGTGAGATCGCGTTCTGGCAGATTGATGCCACGCGTATCCGCGATTTTTACATGATCAACAATACAGATTCTGTGTATTCGCGGATCATTCCCGTAGAGTATCCTAAAGTGGGTGAAGCGCCTTCACCGGCAAAGATTGGCGTGGTAAACCTGGCAAATGCTTTTGTGCGTTGGATGAAGATTGATGGCGACCCCAGCCAGCATTACCTCACCCGCATGGAATGGAGCGCGCCGGGAGAATTGATTGTACAGCAGCTCGACCGCCGCCAGCAGGAAAGCCGGTTGATCTATTGCAGCAGCAAAGACGGCAACAGCCGCACATTCTGGGCTGAAAATGATGACGCATGGATTGACCTGAATACCGACAATCCAATGGGTTGGTATTGGATCAATAACGGGGAAGATTTTTTATGGGTAAGTGAGAAAGACGGATGGAGGCATGTGTACAAAATCAGCAGGGATGGTAAAAACGTTACAGACCTGACAAAAGGCGCTTATGATATCGGGCAAATCAAAGCCATCGACGAAAAGAATAATTACCTCTATGTCACCGCTTCCCCCGATAACGCAACTCAGTTATACCTGTACCGCGTGAAGTTGAACCCCGCAGGCAGGTCTGGTAAGGATGAGCCTGAGCTTGTTTCCGGCAATAAACTGAAGGGGACACATGATTATGATATCGGCCCATATGCCCGTTTTGCAAGGCATACGTTCAGCAACGCGTCAACACCTCCGGTTGCGGAATGGGTATCGCTCCCGGATCATAAACCCCTGCAATCAAACAAAAGCATACAGGCAACCATGAAACAAAACCCGAATATGCGGGTCGAATACATGCAGGTGGTTACGGAGGATAATATCCAGCTTGATGCATGGGTCCACAAACCGGCATCGATGAACCCAACCAAAAAATACCCGGTAGTATTTTATGTGTATGGCGAAGCGGCGGCCGCAACGGTCGGTGATTCATATGGCAACCATAGCAACTTTTTGTATAATGGCGATATGGGCGCGGATGGATATGTGCAGGTGGCCCTGGATAACCGGGGCACGCCATCCCTGAAAGGCGCGGGCTGGCGAAAATCCATTTATCGGAAAAACGGACAGGTCAATATCCGCGACATGGCCATGGGCGCGAAAAAAATCCTTGAATTGCCGTATATGGACCGGAGCCGCGTGGCTGTATGGGGTTGGAGTGGCGGCGGGTCATCAACCTTGCACCTGATGTTCAGGTACCCCGAGATTTTTCAAACCGGCATTTCCATCGCCGCCGTTACCAATCTCTTGTATTACGACAATATCTATACGGAGAGGTACATGGGTTTGCCATCCGAAAATCCCGAAGGATATAAACTGGGGTCGGCCATAAACTATGCGAAAGATTTAAAGGGTAACCTGCTGGTCATTCATGGCACAGGCGATGACAATGTGCATTACAGCAACGCGGAAAGCCTGGTTAATGAACTGGTAAAGCACAACAAAACATTTTCTTTTATAGCTTATCCCAACCGCTCGCACAGCATGGCGGAAGGGGAGGGTACCTGGGAGCATTTGAGCAAGCTTTACACAAATTTTCTGAGGCAGCATTGCCCCCCGGGAGGAAAGTAAAGATAAACTAACAACAAAGGGTACACGAAAATTTCATTTGTGTACCCTTTGTTATTTTCAGCCGGTTGCCCGGCAATGGCTGAATGTAAAATGATCCAGCCTGCGGTTTTCATTGATGCGTTGATCAGGCTTGTTTCTGCAATTGTACTTCGCCAATAATTTTCACTTCATTGCCCAGCAATACGCCACCGGTTTCCAGCGCGGCGTTGTAGGTCAGGCCAAAATCTTCACGGTTGATTTTTCCTTCAAAAGTGAAGCCGGCCTTGGTATTGCCCCATGGATCTTTTGATTGTCCGTTGAATTCCACCTGCAGGGAAACAGGTTTGCTCACATCCTTGATTTTCAGGTTGCCGTTCAGTACATAATCTGACCCAGACTTCTTTTCCATTGAAGTGGATTCGAAAATAATTTCAGGGAATTTTTCTGCGTCAAAAAAGTCGGCGCTGGCCAGGTGCCCGTCGCGCTGGCTGTTTTTGGTGTTGATGCTCGATACATTTACGGTAACTTTCACCGATGCATCACTGAAATCATCAGATGATGAAGTGGTTTCTACCTGGAAGTCGGGAAAACTACCGGTAACGGTTGAAATCATCAGGTGTTTGATTTTGAAATTCAATTCGCTGTGCGCGGGATCAAATGACCATTTTGCAGTTGACATATTTGTTTTTTTTAGTGTGTGATTTTATTTGTTATTATTCGTTTTCAATTTCTTCGCTGTATTCGGGGCTGACGGGAAAGCCGGCTGTTTGGAGTATATCCTTAACTGTTAGTAACGCATCTTCATCGTCGCCCTCCGCTACCGATAATAACTGACCGATGTACACCCTGACCCTTTTGGAATAAGGGAACATTTCCTGCCAGGCAAGTATCGGGTTGATGTGAAAGCCATATTCCACGGCCGATAGTACATCCGGGTTGCTGAAATACACCAGGATTTTCTGGTTGGCCATCTCCCCGATATGCTTTGACCATTCCGCCACTTCATCAGAAGCCATATCCAGCATAATCACATCGGCCCTCCAGCTTCCTTCACGTGCGCAGGATACGATCTCAAGCCCATCTGTTCCAACCCGGCCTGACAGTTCATCGTACATTTTTTTAATAGCGTTTTGATCAGGATCTGCGAGCAGAAGGCTGATGCCAGGCTTTCCTGCCAATCGACTTGCCAGGTTTCGCCCCTGCTTCCCGGTTGCCCCTACAATGCAAATGGTTAAAGTGCTCATCTGTTCTTTGATAGCACAAAATTAGCTCCGCCTGCAGGCGCGGGGCAATGACTTTTGATAAATAAAATTGTTGATCCAGATCAACAAAATCAGGGCTTTTGGTTGCTGACGCGGCCCCGGATGCGGCTGAGGGTTTCTTTGGTGATGCCGAGGTAGGAAGCGATCATGTGTTGTGGGACACGCTGGAAAATATCGGGATGGGCTTGCAACAGCCAGCGGTATTTTTGTTCCGCGCTTAAGCTGAGGTTGCCGGAAAGCCTTCTTTGCATCGCGATGAGCCGGTTTTGCAGGAGGATGCGGAAATACCGTTCCATCACCGGCACCTGTTTCATGAGTTCCTCGTAATTGGGCTGGGTGATTTGGAGGATCTCGGAATCTTCCAGGGCGTCGATGGTGTAAGTAGAAGGTTCGTTTGTGTAAAAACTATATAAATCGGTAATCCACCATCCCTCCAGTCCGAACTGGATGATGTGTTCGTTGCCTTTTTCATCGATGCTGTACGAACGCATCGCGCCCTTTTCAATGAAAGCCGTGTACCTGCAAACATCGCCTTCCTGCAGGAAGTATTGTTTCTTCCTCAGTTTTTTGGGGGAGAAAAGCGATTTACAAAGCTGCCATTCAGCTTCTGTAAGGGGCACTTTTTCTTCTATGTTGCTGCGGAGCCTTTCGTACATGCGTTGTCGTTAGTTTGCCGGCTGTCAGTTGGTGCGACCGGGGTATTGTTGCAATGCCGTTTCCAGGCAATCCATGGCCTGGTTGATGGCATCTGCATTTAATACATAAGCCAGGCGCACTTCCTGTTTCCCAAGCCCTGGGCTGCTGTAAAAGCCGGTGGCAGGGGCCAGCATCACGGTTGCCCCGTTATGGCTGAACGATTCCAGCAACCATTGGCAAAAATGGTCGCAATCATCTATAGGCAATTTGGCCATGGCATAAAAAGCGCCGCCCGGGTTCGGGCAAAAAACGCCGGGCATCTGGTTGAGCCGGTTCACAAGGGTATCCCTGCGGAGTTTGTATTCATTGCGGGTGCTGTCGAAATAGTTATCTGGTAAATCAACGGCGGCTTCGCCCAGGATTTGCGCGTAATAAGGCGGGCTGAGCCTGGCCTGTGCGAATTTCATAGCGGCGTTGAGCACTTCGCGGTTATGCGTTACAAAAGCGCCGATACGCCCGCCGCAGGCGCTGTACCGTTTACTGATCGTATCCATCAGCACCACATGCTGCTCCGCGCCCTTCAGGTGCATCGCGCTGGTATGGTTGCCATCATAACAAAACTCCCTGTAGGCCTCGTCCGCAAAGAGGAAAAGGTCGTGTTTCAGCACAATTTCCTTCAGGGTTTCCATCTCGGACGCGCTGTATAAATACCCGGTTGGGTTATTGGGGTTGCACACCACAATAGCCTTGGTTTTCGGCGTGATGGCTTTCTCAAAATCCTCTATCGGCGGAAGCGCGAAACCGGATTCGATGTTACTTCGTATAGGCACTACCGTTACATCGGCCTGGATCGCGAAGCCATTATAATTGGCATAGAAAGGTTCAGGGATGATCACTTCATCGCCCGCATCAAGGCAGGCCATAAAGCCAAACAAAATCGCTTCGCTGCCCCCGGTGGTAATGATGATGTCGTTGGCGCCAACCTGGATATTGTTTTTGGCGTAGTATTCCACCAGTTTTTTCCTGTAGCTTTCATTGCCCGCGCTATGGCTGTATTCAAGCACGCGCATCTGGTGGTTGCGTACCGCGTCGAGGCAGGCTTGGGGTGTTTCAATATCTGGCTGCCCGATATTCAGGTGATAAACTTTTACGCCTTTTTTCTTGGCAGCTTCAGCATAAGGCACCAGCTTCCGGATGGGGGAAGCCGGCATATCGTGTCCGCGTTTACTGATTTCTAACATACAGCGAAGATAAACAGCTAATCAGATAATCCGGCCATTAACCGCATGAATGTTTCTGTTGCGTTAATGATGGTCATCATATAATGATTTGCCCATCATGATTCCTCCTCAAATGCCACCTGGTGCTGCCGTAAAAAAGCTTTAATCGCTTCTGCATGGATGCATTGCCCAAGGTGCAGGAACGAATAATCTGAAATTTTTTTGGGTTGGTTATTCACCTGGATTTCTTTGTCTACCAGGTCAAAACCAAGGTGCAGGTGCTTTGTCGAAAACTGCATGCCGTACACAACACCCCTCTCATCAAACAAGGGCCCGCCGCTTTGTCCGCGCAATCCCGGTGTACTCAATTCTATGCCATAAATCTGCCCGTTTTCCCCCAGGAACCTGGTGACCATGCCCTCAATCGGGAACTGCGGCGAATGCTGGATTCCGGTATTGGTCCACTCGATATCATCTTTATCCTTGTTATACATAAAATTGTTGAACTCAGGAAAAGCGTAACCCAAGCGGCATAAAAATTTTCCCTGCCTGGCCGCGTCGGGGTTCTTTGAAAATTTGGCCACATCCGTATAATGGATTTGCCGGAACCCATCAAAGTGAAGGAGGGCCAGGTCAAGGCTTGGGTGCATATGCCAGGTGAGGCTTGTCATGCTATCCACACAATCCACAAAATTATTTTTGAGTTGGATGATGCTGCCTGCCTGGTATTTGTATTTGATCTCAAGCCCTTTTAATGCGGCTTGTTGCTTATTGTCGTGCGGTAAGCGTTGGGCATCCTGCCTGAACCGCTGGTAGTGTTGATTGATGCCGTCGGCATTTGCAATCATTTCCGCGATGTGTTTGCAGGTTACAGCCCAACCGTCGCGGTTCACAAAGAATAATGTTCCCGATCCGGGAACCACCTGCTTCCCACCGTATGTACGCATAATGGTATTGATGGGCCTGGTGAATGTGGAAGCCCGTGAAATGGCATTCATGAACATGGCAATATTCTTTAGTTTGTAAATTTCCTGATAATAAAAAACCCTGCTGTTGCAGGGTTATATTTTTTTGATAACATGCAAAACTGATTATGACTTGATGGCCTTTGATTTTGCAGCCGCAGGCTTCTTTTCGCGTACGCCGCCGGTTTTAACGGGAGTAGCTGAACTCTTCATTTGGTCTGCAGTTTCCACTTTGCCGCCTCCGATTTTCGCGAAATCTTCTGGGCTCAGTACTTCACCTTTGATGGTGATGCTCTTCATATCGTTTGAACCTGCAAATTTTACAGTCAGGTGCTTTTCGAAGGCATTCAGGTTTTTGGCATTGTAAGTGGCTTTGATGAAACCGGATTTACCGGGCGCGATGGGCTCTTTGGTATAATCACCGATGGTGCAACCGCAGGTTGGGTTGGCCTGCTCGATGATCAAAGGTTCGTTGCTGATATTGGTCACTTCAAATGTAGCCGTAGCGGGTACATCCTGCTTGATTTTTCCGAAATCAATGGTTTCAGACTTGAACTTAGCCATTTCATCAGCTTTCTTCTGCGCGAATACTGACACAGATAAAAACAGGGCCGAAAGAATAAATAATGCTTTTTTCATGTTGTGTGTTATTTAATTTGATTTATGTCCTTTAATTCTTCAACTCATTCAAACCGGAATTCTCCGGTGCGCTGGCGGCAGGTGTTTTCCAAACTTCTCCTTTGATGGTGATTTGTTTGCTGAGGTTTTCATTGTATGTCACCGTGATAAATTTGGTGAATGGGCCTTCAGCAGCGGCATTATAGCCTACTTTTATGGTTGAACTTCCACCGGCGGGAATGTCTTTATCCTTTTCCCATTCAGGCGTGGTGCAACCGCAACTGGCTTGTACGTTGTTGATTTTTAATGGCGTTTTACCGCTGTTCGTAACCTCAAACAGGTGTGTCACGGGTTTGCCCTGCGGAATTTTTCCGAAGTCATATACTTCTTCCTTTAACACTAAAGTTTCAGGTTGCTTAACGGCCTGGTCTGCCACGGGTTTGGCTGCTGTGCCATGGTTATGGCCTTCGTGCTGTGCCACAGCGAATAAGGAACCCAGGCAAATGAAAGAGGAGAGTAACAGTTTTTTCATATTCGGGTATTTAAATACACTCGCTCAAAGATACAAAAACCTTTGGTTACCATACAAATTGCAGGGGTATTTGCCATTTTTTAACAAAGCGCCTGTAAAGTTATATTTTTGCCGCAGATACTGATATTATGGATACAATGAAACAGCAGGATGCTGCCAGCCAGGAAAAACTGAGTTTCGACCTGTTCCGGAATGAGGTCTTGAAAGATTACCGCGACTGTTGCATCAGCCGTGAAACCAGTTTACTGGGACGCAAAGAGGTGCTCACCGGGAAAGCCAAATTTGGCATTTTCGGCGATGGAAAGGAAGTGGCCCAGGTGGCTATGGCCAAGTTTTTCAAACCGGGTGATTTCCGCTCGGGGTATTACCGCGACCAGACTTTCATGTTTGCCAGCGGACTGGCCACTGTTGAGCAGTTTTTCGCACAATTGTACGCCGACCCTGATGTGGCCCATGATCCATTCAGTGCCGGCAGGCAGATGAACGCGCATTTCGCCACGCCTTTTGTTGACGAACAGGGCAACTGGCTCGAACTGGCGAAGCGCAAGAATGTGTCATCGGATATTGCGCCCACGGGCGGACAAATGCCCAGGGCCCTCGGACTTGCCTTTGCTTCAAAGGTTTTCCGCCAGGTACCGGGCCTGCACAACGAAACCAACCTGAGCCAGCAGGGACAGGAAGTTTGTTTTTGTACCATCGGCGACGCTTCCACCAGTGAAGGCCATTTTTGGGAAACGCTGAACGCGGCCGGTGTGCTGCAGGTGCCCCTGGCCGTATTTGTTTGGGATGACGGATATGGCATTTCAGTGCCCAAAAAATACCAAACCACCAAGGGCTCCATTTCGGAAGCCCTATCGGGCTTGCAGCAAAGGGATGGCAGTAACGGGGTGGATATCTACAGGCTGAAAGGCTGGGATTACGCGGGCATGTGCGAAACCCTTGAAGCGGCCATCCAGAAAATACGCGATACGCATATCCCCGCATTGTTTCATGTGGAGGAAATCACGCAGCCACAGGGCCATTCCACTTCGGGTAGCCATGAACGTTATAAAACCCCGGAGCGCCTTACCTGGGAGAAAGAATGGGATTGCATCAGGCAGATGAGGGAATGGATCATCGAAAATGCACTCGCATCCGAAGAAGAACTGATCAATATTGAGGAAGAAGCGGTGATGCATGTAAAAGAAAGCCGCAACAGGGCCTGGGAACAATACATCATGCCGGTCAGGCAAATGGTAGATGAAGCTGTTGAAGCCATGAATCCACTTCAGGCAGATTATCCGGCTATCGGCCAATTGATACAAGACCTTAAGGGCATCCGCGAGCCCCTGCGCCGGGATGTTTTCAGCACGCTGGCCAGGGCGATGGACATAGCCGACCATGGACATCCCATGTATCAGGAACTGGCCAGGCTGTATGATCTGCGCAAAACCGAACAGGAAGCTTTATATGACCGATTCTTGTATAACGAAGGCCCCAAAGCCGCCTTGTCTGTACCTGAAAAAGCTGTGCGTTATGAAGACGATTCCCCGCAGATCAACGGATTTGAAGTGCTGAACAAGTTTTTCGACCAGCTTTTTGCCGCCAATAACAAAGTGGTGGCTTTTGGTGAAGACCTTGGATATATCGGTGATGTAAACCAGGGTTTCAGCGGCTTGCAGGAGAAATACGGTGAACAGCGCATTTTTGATACCGGCATCCGGGAACTCACTATAATGGGACAGGGCATTGGACTGGCCCTGCGCGGACTCAGGCCCATCGCGGAAATTCAATACCTAGACTACCTGCTGTATGGACTGCAGCCTTTGAGCGATGACGCGGCGACCACGCATTTCCGTACAGCCGGCCAGCAAAGCGTTCCATTGATTGTACGCACACGCGGCCACAGGCTTGAAGGCATCTGGCATAGCGGCTCGCCCATGGGAATGGTTGTTCATGCCTTAAGGGGGATGTATGTATGTGTGCCCAGAAATATGACACAGGCCGTAGGCATGTACAACACCCTGCTCCGGGGCAATGATCCCGGGTTGGTGGTGGAATGCCTCAATGGGTACAGGCTGAAAGAAAAACTTCCCGCCAATCTCCTCGAATACACGGTACCGTTAGGCGTACCCGAAGTGATCCGGGAAGGCGATGACATCAGTATTGTCAGTTACGGATCAACCCTGCGCATCGTGCAGGACGCCGCTGAGCGCCTTTCAAAAATGGGCATCCATGTGGAAATCATCGACGTGCAAACCCTTTTGCCGTTTGATATCCACCACCGCATCCTCGCATCATTAAAGAAAACCAACAGGATCCTTTTTGTGGATGAGGATGTACCGGGTGGAGCGGCTGCTTACATGTTTAACCATGTCATGGAACAACAGAACGGCTACCGGTACCTTGATGTGGCGCCCCGCACATTAACAGCCAAGGCGCACAGGCCGGGCTATGGCAGTGACGGCGATTATTTCTCAAAGCCCAATGCCGAAGATGTGGTTCGTGTGGTGAAACAAATGATGGCGGAATAAGCTACAAAGCAATTATATGACCATCAGCTTCCTGCAGATCATCGAAATTCTGGGGACATTCTCCTTTGCCGTTTCCGGCGCCACTTTTGCTATGGAAAAAAAGCTGGACCCATTCGGGGTGCTGATCATTTCTTTTGTTACGGCGATAGGAGGGGGAACCTTGCGGGACGGCATGATCGGAAACCTGCCGGTGGGCTGGCTCAGGGACGCGACAGCCACAACGGTGATTTTTTCCGCTGCCATCCTTACCATGTTATTTGATCCTTATTTCAGGAAATTATCCAAAACACTATTTCTGTTCGACGCGCTCGGCCTGGGATTGTTTACCATCGTGGGTTTGGAAAAAGCGCTGGAACTGAACCTGAGCATGGGCGTATGCATCGCGTTGGGAACGATCACGGCCAGTTTCGGAGGTGTGATCCGGGATGTACTGTTAAATCATGTGCCGCTGGTGTTCAGAAAGGAAATTTACGCGTTGGCCAGTGTGGCGGGCGGGTTCCTGTATTTCCTGTTGCGGCAAACCAATCTCTCATCCGACCTGAGTACCATCATCTGCATCCTCTTTATTTTCCTGATCCGGCTGGTCGCGGTACGCTATAAAATTTCGTTGCCGCCCTTTTACAACCGCGATAAATAATCGAACAGGTTATTTCAGGTTGTGGTACACTTTCTGCACATCGTCATCCTGCTCAAGCCTGTCAACCAGTTTCAAAACTTCCTGTGCTTCTTCTTCGCCCAATTCAACCGTATTGGCAGGAATTCGTGTAGGCTCTGCCGTTATGACTTCAATGCCTTTCTCTTCCAGTATTTTACTCATGTTTCCGAAATCGTTGAAGGCCGTGCGGATGATGATATGCCCTTCGCTGTCTTCACCAATTTCTTCCAGTCCGTAATCAATCAGTTCAAGTTCGAGGTCTTCAATATTGAGGTTGGGGTTGCTTTTCAATTTAAACTCACCCATACGGTTAAACGTAAATGCCACGGAACCGCTGGTGCCTAAAGCGCCGCCGCCTTTGGTGAAGTGCATCCTCACGTTGGCAACCGTGCGGGTAGGGTTGTCGGTGGCGGTTTCCACCATCACGGCTACGCCATGGGGCGCATATCCTTCGTACACAATTTCTTCATAATCGGTCCTGTCTTTGCCCATCGCGCGTTTGATGGCAGCTTCCACGCGGTCTTTTGGCATATTGCAGGCCTTGGCGTTGAGGTAACAACGGCGCAGGGCGGGATTGTTTTCGGGATCGGGCCCGCCGGCTTTAACGGCAATCGCAATCTCTTTTCCGATACGGGTGAAATTCTTTGCCATTTTATCCCAGCGGGCAAACATGGCGCTTTTGCGTACTTCAAATATCCTTCCCATGGTAAAATCAAATTCGGTGAACGAATGAAAAAGCCCTTTCCGGGCGGGTTGCAAATGTAAGAAAATGATGCTTACCACAACTTATACCCAAACCTTATCTTCGTTGCATGGAAACCCTTTACCCATACGCTGATGTACTTCATTTTGCAGAACAGGTCTTCATCAAAATCGGTTGCTCTGCCGAACAGGCACATATTGCGGCGGAATCCTTACTGAGCGCCGACCTGAGCGGTGTCGACAGCCATGGGGTGGCGAGGTTGAGCGGTTATGTGCGTTTATGGGAAGTAAAAAGGGTAAACCCCAGGCCGGATATGCGCATCGTGCATGAAACGCCTTCCACCGCTACCTTTGATGGTGATGCCGGGCTTGGACTCGTGGTTGCGCCTGCAGCGATGGCCATCGCCATCGAAAAAGCCAGGCAGGCGGGAACGGGATGGGTCGCCATCCGCAACAGCAATCATTTCGGTATCGCAGGTCATCACGCGGCCCTGGCCCTTCCCCATAATATGATTGGCATCGCGCTCACCAATGCGTCGGCGCTGGTATCACCGGCATTATCAAAAGAAAGGATGCTCGGTACCAACCCCATCGCCATGGCGATACCCGCGGGTGAGGAACCGCCCTTCCTGGCCGATTTTGCTACCACTACGGCGGCAAACGGCAAACTGGAAATCCTGCAGCGCAAGCAGGAAGAGGCCCCATTCGGTTGGGTGCAGGATAAATCCGGCGAACCCAGCACAGATCCCTCTGTATTGAAACAGGGTGGCATGTTGCTTCCCCTTGGTGGCGACAGGGAACACGGCAGCCATAAAGGTTTCATGCTTGGCAGTATGGTGGATATATTATCGGGTGTGTTGAGCGGCGCCAATTTCGGGCCCTGGGTGCCCCCATTTCCCGCTTATGTTCCTATGCCTGATAATATGCCGGGTTTTGGCATTGGGCATTTTGTTGGCGCCATGCGCATCGATGCATTCAGGCCCGCGGAGGCATTTAAAAAAGATATGGATCAATGGATCCGAAGGTTCAGGCAGGCAACGCCTTCCGACCCCAATCAGCTGGTCGTGATCCCCGGCGACCCTGAGAGAATCATGAAAGCGCAACGTTTGAAGCAGGGCATACCTTTATTGCCGGAAGTGGTCAATGACCTGAAAGAATTAGGAAACAAATTGGGTTTATCGTGGTAAGGCTAAACTGATGTGTTACATCCCCATGCCCAGTTTCCTGTAAATATAACTCATCAGCCAGGCCGGACCGATCAGCAGGAATTGCAGGTCTTTTAAAAATGAGGGCTTTTTACCTTCCACATGATGCCCGTAAAACTGTCCAATCCATGCCAATCCGAAAATTATCAGGCAATATGCCCAAAGTGGCAATGGGCCATTTCTTTCCAGCCAGTTAGCGCCCAAAAGGCAAAGGCATCCAAAAAGCAACATACCAATCCAGATTGTTTTGGATAATCCCAGGTAATATAATGTCAGCCCAAGCATGGCCAGCAATGCCAGGTTTATTTGTATCCCCTGAACAGACCAGGGTAATTTAACCGCATACAGTAAACCGGTAATGGAAAAGAAAATCGCCGGCACACAGATCCAGTGGATCAGTTTATTGGTTTTGTTTTGGTGGCTTTCACCATATTCGCTTAACCATTGATGGATTGTTTTCATACCGGAAGTATTGAATATGTGAAAAATACTGATTTTTTTTTGGCTTGTACAGACTAAAACCGGGAAACCTGCGTTTATAGTGTGGTTTTTCATAGGATATTGGATTAATACGGGCTGCGATTTCCATCGCCGGCCCTTTTTTCATTTTATGAGGTATGGGCATAAAAAAACTCCCGTTGCGGGAGTTTATGGTGAAATTATTTTCAATGTTAGATGATCATCATCGCGTCGCCATAGCTAAAGAAGCGGTATTTATCCTTAATGGCTTTCTTATAAGCTTCCATCATCAGGTCATATCCGGCAAATGCGCAAGCCATAATCAGCAGGCTGGTTTTGGGCAGGTGGAAATTGGTGACCAATGAATCGGCAATATTGAAATTATAGGGGGGATGGATAAAATGATTCGTCCAGCCCTCCGAAGGCTTCAGCAATTTCTGCGCCGTGTATGATGATTCCATGGCACGCATGGTTGTGGTGCCGATGGAGCAGATGCGGTGCCCTGATTCTTTGGCTTTGTTGACAATAGCGCAGGCATTGTCTTCAATTTTATAATACTCCGCATCCATTTTATGCTTGCTCAGGTCTTCCACCTCAATCGGCCTGAATGTGCCAAGCCCGGTGTGCAGGGTGATTTCCGCGAAGCGGATACCCTGAATTTCCAATCGTTTGATGAGTTCCTTGCTGAAATGCAACCCGGCGGTTGGGGCCGCTACAGCGCCCTCGTGTTTTGCATACACGGTTTGGTACCTCTCTTTATCCTCTTCTTCCGGCTTGCGTTTGATGTACTTGGGAAGCGGGGTTTCGCCCATCAGTTCCAGCATCTGGCGGAATTCTTCATCGGTGCCATCCCAGAGAAAACGGATGGTTCGGCCACGACTGGTGGTGTTGTCGATGACTTCAGCAACGAGTTCATCGTTCTCCCCAAAATATAATTTGTTGCCTACGCGGATTTTACGCGCAGGGTCCACAATCACATCCCAGAGTTTATTGGCCTTGTTTAATTCGCGGAGCAGGAACACTTCAATTTTAGCGCCTGTTTTTTCTTTGCGACCGTACATGCGTGCAGGGAATACTTTGGTGTTATTCACAACAAAAACGTCCTTGTCGTCGAAGTATTCCATGATGTCACGGAACTGCCTGTTTTCCATTTGCCCTGTGTGGCGGTGGATCACCATGAGCCGGCTTTCTTCTCTTTTTTTGGTTGGGTGTTGTGCGATGAGGTTGAGCGGAAGATCAAATCGAAACTGAGATAATTTCATCAGGAATCAGGTATTTTTTCGTTCTGATGATTCTCCCGGAGGGGCATGGCCGGATCTCCGTTTGAGTCATGTAATAAATAAATTTCCATTTATCACATGCCAGTTACCGCCGGGGCGGTATGTCAGTCCAACTTTCCCTTTGCAGGAAAAGGTATCATGTTACGGCATGATTAAAGTGCGCAAAGTTACGCATTTTTCCCAATATCGTGGCTAAAAATTCGCCCAGACAAATTAAGTTATTAAATAATGCGTAGAAGATTGCTATTTAAATAGATGGACAAGGCTTTTCCCGGGTATGGCATCCAGCAGGGACCGTGTATAGGGTGAGCCGGGGGTTTGGAAGAGTTCAACGGTAGGTCCTGATTCCACCATACGGCCTTTTTGCATGACGATGGTGCGGTCAGCGATATGCCTGATGACCGATAGGTCGTGCGAGATAAAGAGCGCGGTCAGGCCCTTGTTTTTTTTCAATGTATTCAGCAGGTTGAGGATTTGCGCCTGCATGCTCACGTCCAGCGCTGAAACGCTTTCATCAAAAATCATAAAGGATGGGTTGGTAGCCAGCGCCCTCGCGATGCAGATCCTTTGCCTTTGCCCCCCGCTGAACTGGTGCGGGTACCTGTTCAAGTGGTCGGGCTGCAGTTCCACGGTTTCGAGGAGCGCCGCTGCTTCATCCCTCGCTTTTCGTCTATCCATACCCGTTTGATGCAGCATCAGGGGTTCCATGATGGCATTCCCCACCGTCATCCTTGGGTTTAATGAACCATACGGGTCTTGAAAAACTACCTGGAAATACGCGCGCATTTTTTTCAGCTCCCCGGACGAAAGCCTGCAGAGATCGGTCCCGTTTAGCCAAATGCTGCCGCTATCGGGGCGGATGAGTTGCAGGATGGCGCGGCCAACCGTGGTTTTCCCGGAACCGCTTTCGCCCACAATACCCACTATTTCATTCGGAAATACCCGGAAGCTGATATCGTCAACGGCTACCTGCCTCATTGTTGTGCCAAATAGTGATTTCTTCTTGCCGGGGTACGAAACACGCAGCGATTCAACTTTGAGAAGTGCTTCCGTTTTTTGATCCGGAGCAGGTGCAGTATCCGCTTCTGATTGATATGCCTGTATCCTCATACCCGGGTCAGCCAGTATTTGCTGAACGCCGGGCAGGATGCTTCCCGGTTCATGAGCCGCCGGCCTGCATGCCAGCAACGCTTTCGTATATGCGTGACCGGGAGTTTTGAGCACTTCTTTCGTTGGGCCTTTCTCCACAATCCTTCCCCGGTACATCACCATCACTTCATCGGCATAATCCGCCACGAGCCCGAGGTCATGCGTGATCAGCAGCATCGACATCCCGTTCTCCCTGCATAAACCAGCCAGGAGTTCCATAATATCGCGCTGCACGCGCACATCGAGGGCGGTCGTGGGTTCGTCGGCTATGAGCAAGGATGGGCCGGTACAGGCTGCCATGGCAATCATGACCCTTTGCTGTTGCCCGCCGCTGAGTTCGTGAGGGTAACGGTGCAGGATAGACGCAGGGTCGGGCAGGCCAACTTTTTCAAACCATGCGATGCTCCGCTGCAGCAGGTTTTCCGTTCCTGGGTTTTTAATTCTTTGCAAGGATTCCGACAACTGCGCGCCGCAGGTCATCAGCGGGTTCAGCGATGTCATCGGTTCCTGGAAGATCATGCTGATCTGCCGGCCACGCACCTGCTTGAGTGCATGAGCATTGAGTTGATTCAGTGTGATGGAAGTTTCCCCGGTTGGATGGAATTGTATCGAGCCTTTCGCGCCCATATCCTTCGGGAGCAACCCGAGAATGGAAAGGGCAGTTAGTGATTTACCGGAACCACTTTCCCCCACCAGGGCGGTGATGCTGCCGGCTTCTATAGTTGCACTAATATCATCCAGCAATTGCACAGGCTCCCGGCTGCCGTTGAGCTGCACTTGCCAATGATTGAATGCCAGTACCGGGGGCATGGGATCAGAATTTCAGGTGTCGAACCGTTAATCCGTCGTTAATGAGTTGCTTGAGGGAGTCGATGCCGATTTTCAGGTGATTGTCTACAAATGTGCTGGTGACTTTCTGATCACTGGCTTCGGTTTTTACACCTTCCGGGATCATGGGCTGGTCCGACACAAGCAACAATGCGCCGGTTGGTATCTTATTGAAAAAGCCCACTGTAAAAATGGTCGCCGTTTCCATATCAATCGCATAAGCCCTTACTTTTTGCAGGTATGCCTTGAATTGTTCATCATGTTCCCAAACGCGCCTGTTGGTGGTGTAACAAACACCGGTCCAGTAATCACATTCATAATCCCGAATGGTAGTGGAGATGGCTTTTTGCAGGGCGAATGCAGGTAATGCGGGCACTTCAGGCGGGAAATAGTCATTGCTGGTACCCTCACCCCTGATAGCCGCAATGGGCAATATCAGGTCCCCTATTTTATTCCTTTTTTTCAATCCGCCGCACTTTCCTAAAAATAAAACCGCTTTCGGGCTGATGGCTGTGAGCAAATCCATGATGGTCGCGGCACCCGGGCTTCCCATACCAAAATTGATGATGGTGATATTGTGTGCGGTGGCACATTGCATGGGCCTGTCTGTTCCAACAATATCCACATTATTCCATTCCGCGAACATCTTCACATAATTCGAAAAATTGGTAAGCAGGATGTACTCGCCAAAATTCGACAGCTTCTCGCCGGTATACCTCGGCAGCCAGTTTTCTACAATCTCTTCTTTTGTTTTCATACCATTGATTTGCGTTTAAAAGTACAATTTTTTACACATTGTGCCTGAAGCGACTTCACAATGGTGAATTAAATTCTTTTGATCAATCATATATAAATCTTTATTTCATAGCCTAAAACCATTTATTATGAAACGTCATGTTATCCTGTTGCAGGCCGCTGTGATTTTGCTCGCAGCCTGTAGCAAAACCATGGATCAGACCGGGTTGGAGAAGAACCCGCAGCGTATGTCATCCGGTCAAATTGATCAATTCATCAAAGAGCAATTGGCGCAAAAGGGTTCATTTGAGTGGAGTACGGCCAGTACCGATATGGTATGGAGCGCATTGCAGGAGCGCGACCAGGTGTTGTCGATTGGCTATAAGCCGGCATCCGTGCGGGATTCGGATATCCGCCTGCATGAAACAGATATCCAGTCGCCTGAATGGAAGGAAGCCCGTTTGGCTGTCATGCAGATTGTATTGGAGGAAGAAGGCCGTGAAGGCAAGCCACTCACGGAGAAGGATATCCTGGAATATGATGAAACCGTTTTGCCCGTGTTGAATGTACGGGTAAGGCAGTGGTCAACCATTCATCGGTTGAGGTCCAGCGAACTGGTGCGATATGCCGAGCCAATGGGTTATGAACCGGCTGTTGACCAGGCTAAAGTGTCCAGCAGCAGCGGCTGTGGAAGCAATACACCGGAGCCATTGGTATTTGGTACCGATTACAGCAACATCTTGCCGGGCGCCAAACAATCCTGGAATTACGCGTTTCACAAAATCCCGCAGGCATGGCAAAAATCAACAGGGGCGGGTGTAAAGGTCTTTATCATTGATACCGGGTCAGAATTCGACCAGGAAAACCTGGGCGGTTCCTTTAACCAGGGTTATTCTACAGGAAGGACAATCGAGCGGATTGTAACATTGCCCCGCGAAACTTTTTTGGGTATTCCCACTGGTCCCGTGGAAACCGCGGATGATGGTTGTGGCCATGGAACAGCCATGGCAGGCGCCTGCGCGGCCCCGAGGGGAACAGACGGCGCTTCTGCGGGTGTGGCATATAATTGTAACCTCGTTACCTGCCGGGCATCTTCGGATGTGTTGATTGATGCGAGCAGGGAAGTGCGCGGCGTGTCTGATGCTTATATCAATGCCGGTAACCGTGCCGATGTTAAAATCATCAGCATGAGCATGGGGCGCATCACCAGCAGTTCACAGATCAGGGATGCCATCCGGTATGCGTATGGAAAAGGTAAATTGATTTTCTGCGCCGCGGGTACTTCCTTTAGCTGGACAAGCGGCTGGTATGGGGTGATCTTCCCGGCAACCATGACGGAAGTGAGCGCGGTTACCGGTGTGCGCGACAATGATCCTTATACCACCTGCACCGTTTGCCATGATGGCTCGCAAACAGATTTTACCATTGTTATGGAAAGGGGGTCCGACAGCCAGCATCCGCTGACACTCGCCAGTTATGGAGATGTGCCTTCCACCGTTGGCGGTTCATCAGTAGCCACGGCCACAGCAGCAGGCATCGCCGCACTGGTTTGGAGCAAGTACCCCGCATACACACGCGCCCAGGTGCTCAACAAGCTCATACAAAGCAGCAGCAATTATCCTTCCATTAATTCCAGTTTGGGCTGGGGCAAAATTGATGCGGATAAAGCGACAAATTAGTGTGTTGTAAAATTTTAGTTACAACGCATGCATGTCCTTGGTACTGTTGAATCAGTACCTTCGCGGCATGATTGCATTGCAGTTTCCGGAAAGTAAACCATCCATTCGCAGGCAAGCGGGCAAAGAACAGGTTTTTTGCGTTGCCCGCAACCGCTGGGTGGCGCTGACCCCCGAGGAATGGGTGAGGCAAAACCTCCTGCTGATGATGCATGAAAATTTCGGGTACCCCTTATCGTTAGCTTCCGTCGAAAAGCAAGTCAGGGTAGGTGAACTAACCAGGAGGTTTGATATTTTATGGTACGACAGGCAGGGGCGCCCTTTTTTGGTTATGGAATGCAAGGAGCCTGATGTGGCGCTGACAGAAGATGTATTACAACAGGTACTCAGGTATAATATACCATTGCGTGCGCCATTTGTATTCATCAGCAACGGCAAGGCATGTATGGGTTTTGAACTAATCCAGGATCAATTCAGGGAGATCGGTGAATTCCCGCCAATGCCCTTGCATTAAAATTTTCAAAGCATGAAAAAAGTCCTGCCATTTGGCAGGACTTTTTCGTATCAACTAAATTTCTATTATGGGAAAATGCCCAGTTCGCTGTAGCTGGTAGCCACTTTGTTGATGGCGCTCACGTAGGCGGCTGTACGCATATCCGGAATATCGGGGTTGTTTTTCCAGATCTCCATGATTTCGCGGGTTGCGGTGATCATGGTTTCTTCGAGGCCGCTATGCACCAGGTCAACTTCATCCGGGCCGTGCATGATCAGTCCCCTTTCTTTTTCGGTAACTTTTTTACCGGTCAGGCCTTCGATTTGACCGAGGATGATGCTGTTTTGGTTTTCGGTAAAACGCTTTTCCATACGGCCATAACGAACGTGGCTGAGGTTTTTCAGCCATTCAAAATAACTCACGGTTACACCGCCGGCGTTCAGGTACATATCTGGAACGCAAAGGATTCCTTTCTGGATAAACACTTCATCCGCCTCCGGTGTGCAAGGGCCATTGGCTGCTTCACCTATAATTTTTGCTTTCACACGTGGCGCGTTTTCGCCATTGATGACATTCTCCAAAGCGGCAGGAATCAGGATATCACATTCCATTTCGAGTGCATCGCTGTTTTTGGCCAGGTTGGTAGCGCCGGGGAAGTTCAGGATGCTGCCGGTTTTTTTGCGGTGCTGGAACACTTCTTCTTCATTCAATCCATCCGGGTTCATGATCGCGCCTTCATATTCTGCCAGGCCAATCACTTTTGCGCCGGCTTCACGGAAAAATTTCGCGCTATGGTATCCCACATTTCCGAGTCCCTGCACAACCACACGCTTGCCTTCGATACCGGTAGATAATCCCAGTTTGGCCATTACATCCTGCATGTTGCACACTTCACGGATGCCAAAGAACACACCCAAACCGGTGGCTTCCTTACGTCCGCGCACACCGCCCTGTGTAACGGGTTTACCGGTTACACAACCGGCCGCATCAATTTCACCGGGTTTCAGAGAGGCGTATGTATCTACGATCCAGGCCATTTCGCGTTCGCCGGTTCCGTAATCAGGAGCGGGAACGTCGATGCCAGGGCCAATGAAATTTTTCTTCACCAGTTCGCTGGTATAACGGCGGGTGATTTTTTCGAGTTCATACACGCTGTAATTGCGGGGATTGATTTTGATACCGCCTTTACCACCGCCGAACGGAACGTTCACGATGGCGCATTTGTACGTCATCAAAGAAGCAAGGGCCATCACTTCGTCCTGGTTTACTTCTTCGCTGAAACGGATACCACCTTTACAAGGCGATTTGTGCTGGCTGTGCTGTACTCGGTATGCCTCAATTACTTCAATGGTGCCATTGTCTCTCTTAACAGGGAAACGCATTTGATACACACTGTTACAGGCTTTGATCTGCTCGAGGATACCCGGGTCGAATTTGGTGAGCTTGGCTGCTTTGTCAAAGCTTTTTTCCACGCTCTGGAAAAAGCTATAAGGCTGTTGTGAAGACATATTGTTGAGTTTAAATTTCAGGTTTTAGGTTAGATGGGCTTGCTAAGGTCGTCGTTTTATTTTTCTTTTTCGAGCCGGCTGATTTTCCGGTCAATTGTCCATGCATATAAAAATAAACCAATCAGGATGGTCAGGCAAACGGCCACCACAATGTAAATCTTGCCATTGCTGCGCATGAGGTCGGCCATTTCGGGGCCTTGGGCGGATTGTGCCATCGCGCTGTTCCCGATGAACATTGCCAGCACAAAAGCGAAGAAATGGTTGATGGACTTAAGCTTCATGTGTGATTGATTTATCTCTGATTAATTGCAGCCTGATGCGTAAGGTTGCCAGCCAGATGCCCAGGAGCGTCCAGCCAATAACCGCCGGGTAAAACACCATGCGCATTCCCGCATCAAGGTCATTTTGATCTAAGGCTGGATTGCCGCTATCGCTGCCCGGTGATCCGGGATGTAGGCTGCCCACCAGTCTTGGGATGATCCAGATGCTGGGGAACAACATCACAAATGCGAAAATATTATAGACCGCGCTCACACGGGCTTTTTTATCCATGTCTGTAAATGATCCGCGAAGCACAAAGTAAGCGCCGTAAATCAATAATGCGATGGCGGCACCGATAAGCTTGGGTTCTTTTAACACTGTGCCTAATGACTGTCCCGATTGCGTGACCCAGGTAACGGAAACCCATATGGCACCTGTGATATAGCCCAGCACGCCAAAGAGGCTGCCCAGCGACGCGAAATGCGTCGCGTAGATATCATATTTATAATTAAAACCGCGGAGGTAACGAATGCTGTAGGCAAAGCTGATGCCGTAGAGGATCATCATGCCAAACCACATACATACATGGAAGTATAAATTGCGGATGGTTTCATTCAGTATATCCAGCCTCGGGACTTCCCACAGAAATCCCGCCACTATTGTGTAAACGAGGAGCAGGAACGATAATATTTTCCACCAGCTTTTATTCACGGCGGCAAGCCTTGATTTTAGTAGTGGCGCAAAGTTATGGTAAACTGCCCCAAGCAGGCAAAAATAATTGAAGGTCAATCTTTAATCTTTCCACAAATAGGGAAATAAGATGATGGCCATTACAACCACCAGGATGTCGAGCCCGGCCGTGAGGCCAGCCAGTTGCCATAAAGCGCCTTCACGGAATATCTCACCGAAAGCTGCCCGGCTCAGGCGCATTAACAAAAGCAGTTGGGGGAGGATCACCGGGAAGCCCAGGATGGCGATCAATGCCGCGTTTTGCTGTGCCTTGGCCGCGATAGCGCTCATGAGCGTGAAGACCAGGCTCAACCCTGTTCCGCCAAGCAAAACAATACCCATAAAACGGAAGGCATCCGTGACGGGGTTATCGAGAAAAAAGAAAAACAAGGCTAGCCCCACCAGGCTCATCAACATCATCAATAATACATTGAAGAGCAGTTTCCCCAGGATGAATTCAACAGGCGATGCAATGCTGTAAAAATAGAGCATCCTGCCCCGGCTCTCGGCCAGGAAACTTTTGGCTACGGTATTCACACAAACAAAAAGCTGTATGACCCAGAACAGGCTGTTCCAGACCTGGCTTTCCGGTGCATCGGGGAGAGAAAGGTAGAGTACGAAAATGGTGGATGCCACGTATAACAAGACCCCATAAAAAGTATGCTGTTGCCGGAGTTCGAGCAGCAGGTCTTTTTTGAGCAATGTCAGTACGCGCTGAAACATGATGGTTCCTGGTCTTAATTAAGGGGTTTTCGCGCAATGGCGGCACCGCGGTTCATATACATCTTTTTCGCCCAGCAAAACCTGGTTGGTGCTGGCCACTTTGCGGTAACTGATATTGGCGATATGCCCGCATTTCACACATATCGCGTGCAGTTTGGTAATATAGTCGGCAATGGATAACAGGTTCGGCATTTGTCCGAATGGTTTGCCCAGGTAATCCATGTCCAGTCCGGCCACAATCACCCGGATCCCCCTCAGGGCCAGTTCTTCACAAACATGCGTGATGCCGGCGTCGAAAAACTGGGCCTCATCAATCCCCACCACATCTACATCCTGGGCCAGGAGCAGGATGGATTCGGAGCTTTCCACCGGTGTGGAGTGAATATAATTGGTGTCGTGGCTCACGATTTTCACTTCATCGTAGCGGGTGTCAATGACCGGTTTAAAAATTTCCACTTTGAGGTTTGCGATCTTCACCCTTTTCAGCCTGCGGATCAATTCTTCGGTTTTGCCGCTGAACATGCTTCCGCAAATCACTTCGATCCATCCCCGCCTTTCTCCTTTCAAATTTGGTTCAATAAACATTAAATCTTTTTTTTAAAATTCAGTTTGTAACTTTATCGCGCCGGACGCACAAAGTTGACAGTTTCCTGTCAGCACACAAAACAAAATTTCCGTCGATTCAATCGTTCAGATACGTAAATTCATTCTATGGAAAGGGTGGAAACACTCTGTAACAGGCTTAAGGATCAAATTCAGGAGCAGGCATCAGTTGATGAACTGATGCTGACCGTGCAGATGCTGCAAGCCGAACTGATGCACCTGAAAACCGCTGCGGAAGAACAACCCGCTGCCGGCTCCGTGGCCATTGATATCCCTGTAAATTTTGAACTCCCTGAAGTGCAGGAACCATCGGCCCCGGTGGAAGAGAAAATCGTGGAAATGCTGCAGATTGATGAGTCGGAAGTGGAAGCGGAGCTGGAAGAAATCCGGCGCAACGCGGAAGCCCGCAATAAGATCAGCGTACAGAACAAGCCCCCCATGTTTTTTGACCCGGTGGAAGATACCCCAACGCTGTTCAACCAGGAAGGAGCCCACCAGGCCTCGCCGGCACGTGAATTGCATGAAGTGATTGCCGGCGATGAAGGCGCTTCGCTCAACGAGGCACTCAAAACAACCCGCACCGAGCTCAGCGAAACTTTGCAGGAATCGCCCATCAAAGACTTGAAAAAAGCGATTGGCATCAACGACCGTTTCCTTTTCATCAACGAGTTGTTCAGGGGCGATGAAGTGATGTACGAACGCAGCATCAAAACCATCAACAGTTTTGCCATTTATCCTGAAGCGGAATACTGGATTAAAAGGGAATTGAAATTAAAACTCGGATGGTCTGATAACTCTTCTACCGTCAAGCAATTTGATCAGTTGGTCAAGAGGCGGTTCTCCATGATGTAATCCATGATTTTTTGGGTCGCGCCCTGTTGCGCATACACATAATCGCCGGCAGCTTTGCCGGCCTTTTCTTTTTCATCGGTGTTGCTGAATAAATGATTCAGCACTTCTTCCAGTTCCAGCGCGTTTTCCACGCTGAAAGCACCGCCGAGGGAAACCAGGTCGCGGGCTTCCATAAATTTTTCATATACCGGCCCGAAGACCACCGGGCAATGATATACGGCAGCTTCCAGAATATTATGGATGCCATCGTTTCCAAACCCGCCACCGATATAACTGATATCGGCATAACGGTAAAGTTTGGATAACATACCGATATTATCAATCACCATCACATGGATGTGGTCCGGCAACCGCATCTCATCAATGTAATTGGAATAAAGGATGATGTCGTGGAAAGTCTTCCTGATTTCTTCGATTCGTTCTTCATCCACTTCATGCGGCGCGATGATGAAACGTATGCCCGGATTTTTTTTGACGAAATGCACCAACTCTTCTTCATCCTCGGGCCAGGTGCTGCCGGCTACCAATACGGGGCGGTTACCTATAAAAGATTGTATCCGGGGAATATCCAGCTTTTGTTCCGCGATGGTAATGACACGGTCGAAACGTGTGTCGCCCGAAACGGCTACCTGTTTATCAAATCCAATGCCAGCAAGCAGTTCGGCAGAAGACTGGTTTTGTACAAAAATTTGTTTGTAACAGGAAAGCATATACCGCCAGATCGCGCCATAAAACCGGAAGAAGGGTTGCGATGGCCTGAAGATGCCCGATACCAGCAGTATGGGGATCTGTTGTTTGTGCAACTCATTCAGGTAATAATACCAGTATTCATACTTCACCCAAATCACCAATGCGGGCTGTAAGGCTTTCACCAGCTTTTTGGCATTTCTCGGGCTGTCTAATGGCAGGTAAATAACCCGATCAGCTCCGGAATAATCCTTTCTGATCTCATATCCGCTGGGTGAAAAAAAACTAAGCACAATGGGAAAGCCAGGGTACTGTTTCCGGATGGCTTCCAAAACCGGCCGGCCTTGTTCAAACTCACCCAGGCTGGAGCAATGTACCCAAATGGTTTTACCGGAAAAATTCAATTCGGGGAATATACGCCTGCCCTGCAGCCATAAGCGGGCTTTGGGGTTCCATGGGGCAACCAGCCGGATGCCTGTTTTATAGAGGAATAAAAAAAGATGGTAGAGCAGTAAACTCAATCCTGTATTTTTCTCAAAATTATACCTAAATCCTTTACAATCAATTCATACGGTGGTATGAAAAAATGGCATCCAAAATTGTATCTTTGCGCGCTTAAACAGGATATTATGAGGCCATTGCAGATGGTGGATACCAAAACACAGTATCACAAAATCAAGGACCAGGTGGATACGGCCGTACTGGCTGTGATGGAAAGTTCACAGTTTATTGGCGGTAAAGTGGTCAATGATTTTGCCGCATCGCTGGCTGCGTACCATGGCTCAAAACACGTCATACCCTGTGCCAACGGTACCGATGCCCTGCAAATAGCCATGATGGCCTTGGGCTTGGAGCCGGGAGACGAGGTCATCACTCCTTCTTTTACATATATCGCGACGGTGGAAGTGGCAGCTTTGCTGCGCATCAGGCCTGTATTTGTGGATGTCGATAAGCAAACTTTTTGCATCGATCCGGTAGAAATTGAAAAAGCCATCACCCCCAAAACAAAGGCCATTGTGCCGGTACACCTGTACGGCCAGGCGGCCAATATGGAAGCCATTCTGGATATCGCCCGCAGGCATAACTTATATGTTATTGAAGATAACGCGCAAGCCATTGGCAACGATTATAGTTTTAGCGATGGCTCTGTGAAAAAGACAGGTACGATGGGCCATATCGGATGCACATCATTTTACCCTTCCAAAAACCTCGGCGCTTTTGGTGATGGCGGCGCCATTTGTACCGATGATGACCAGCTTGCAGAGAAAATCCGCATGATCGCCTCACACGGGCAAAGCAAGCGGTATTACCATGATGTGGTGGGTTGCAACTCAAGGCTTGATGCCATGCAGGCCGCGGTCCTCCAGGTGAAACTCCAATACCTCGAAGGGTATATCCAGGCCAGGCGGAAGGCGGCAGGATTTTATGACGCGGCGTTCAACAACCATCCTGCTATCAGCATACCTTTCAGGCACCCGAACAACCGCCATGTATTTCATCAATATACTTTGCTTTTGCATGGCGTTGACCGCGATGCCTTAAGCCAGTACCTGGCGGAGAAAGGCATCCCGTCTATGATATACTACCCGGTACCGGCGCATCGCCAGAAGATGTTCGATGCGTTTGGGGGCAGCTCATTTCATTTGCCGGTGACCGACTGGCTGACGGAAAGGGTGATCTCTTTACCTATGCATACGGAACTTGATGAAGAGCAACAGCAATTCATTGTGGATCACGTGCTCGAATTTGTCAACCGTTCCATCTAACCCTATTCAAACCAAACATGAAAATTGCAGTCATAGGAACAGGATATGTAGGATTGGTAACAGGCACCTGCTTTGCCGAAACGGGCAATACGGTAACCTGTGTGGATATAGACACTGCTAAAGTGGAGAAACTGAATGCGGGCCAGGTTACCATTTATGAACCCGGGCTTGAAAAGCTTTTCCTGCGTAACCAGAAAGAAGGCCGTTTATTTTTTACCACATCTCTTGAAGAAGCGGTAAAGGGTGCCAAAGTGATTTTCCTTGCCCTGCCCACACCTCCGGGTGAAGACGGCAGCGCCGACCTGAGTTATGTATTGGGCGTAGCCGCTCAGTTGGGAAAAATCATCACGGATTATACTGTAATTGTAGATAAAAGCACAGTTCCTGTTGGTACGGCGAAACTGGTGAGGGAAGCCATCGCGAAGCAGGGCCATGCGCCAGTGGATGTGGTGAGCAATCCCGAATTTTTGCGCGAAGGGGTTGCGGTGGAAGATTTTATGAAACCCGACAGGGTAGTGATAGGGACAAGTTCAGACAAGGCTGCCAAAATCATGAACGATTTGTACGCGCCATTTGTGCGACAGGGCAACCCGATTATTTATATGGATGAAGCTTCCGCGGAATTGACCAAGTACGCGGCCAATGCTTTCCTCGCCGTGAAGATCAGTTTCATGAATGAAATCGCCCGCCTATGTGAACGAATGGGCGCGGATGTGGATATGGTGCGCAGGGGGATAGGCAGCGACGACAGGATCGGAAAACGCTTTCTCTTCCCCGGCATCGGGTATGGCGGAAGTTGTTTCCCCAAAGATGTACAGGCGCTTGTCCAGGCTTCAACATCCATCGGGTATGATTTTCGTATACTCGATGCCGTTATGGAGGTGAACGCGGAACAGAAACTCCACTTAGTACCAAAAATCTGCCGGTATTTTGGTGATGATTTGACAGGAAAGCATTTCGCGCTCTGGGGATTGTCATTTAAGCCAAACACCGATGATATACGCGAAGCGCCGGCCCTGTATATGGTTGATGAACTGATAAAGCTGGGCGCAAGGGTCACGGCTTTTGACCCCGAAGCGATGAAGAATACAAAGGAGCAGGTAGGGGACCGCATCGGCTATGCCGACAACCAGTACCATGCATTGGAAGGGGCAGACGCGTTAATCATTGCCACCGAGTGGAACGAATTCCGCACACCCGACTTTGACAAAATCGGTTCATTACTGAAACATAAATTGATATTTGACGGACGGAATTTATTTGACCTGGAACAGATGCAATCGCTCGGTTTTCATTATGAAAGTGTAGGGCGAAAAGCCATTCAACCCGGTCAGGCATCGTCCTGAAAAAACAAAAGATTTTATATTGAGCATAAACTAAATCAGTGCCAAATAAAAAAGTACTCATAACGGGCGCAGCCGGATTCCTGGGATCGCATTTGTGCGACAGGTTTATTCGTGAAGGTTTTGATGTGGTGGGGATGGATAACCTCATCACGGGCGACTTACGCAATATTGAGCACTTGTTCGGACTTAAGGAATTTGAGTTTTACCATCACGACGTATCCAAGTTTATACATGTGCCCGGAAAGCTCGATTACATCCTGCATTTCGCTTCCCCCGCAAGTCCTATTGATTACCTGAAAATCCCCATTCAAACATTGAAAGTGGGTTCATTGGGTACGCATAATTGTTTGGGGCTTGCGCTGGCAAAGCATGCCAGGATATTGGTGGCCAGTACCAGCGAAGTGTATGGCGATCCGCTGGTTCACCCGCAGAACGAAGAATATTGGGGCAATGTTAACCCGGTGGGGCCGCGTGGCGTTTATGATGAAGCAAAAAGGTTCCAGGAAGCCATTACCATGGCTTACCATACTTACCACGGTCTGGATACAAGGATCGTACGGATATTTAATACTTACGGTCCACGTATGCGATTGAACGATGGCCGCGCTTTACCTGCATTTATTGGGCAGGCACTGAGGGGTGAAGACCTGACGGTATTTGGTGACGGAAGCCAGACAAGAAGTTTTTGTTATGTGGATGACCTGGTAGAAGGTGTTTATCGTTTGCTGATGAGCGATTATGTGCAACCGGTCAATATTGGTAACCCGGACGAGATATCCCTGCTCGACTTTGCAAAGGAAATCCTGGCATTAACAGGATCAAACCAGCGCATTGTTTTTAAGGATTTACCAGTTGACGACCCGAAGCAGCGCCAGCCAGACATCAGCAGGGCCAAAGCCATCCTGAAGTGGGAGCCAGGCGTAAGCCGGGCGGAAGGGTTGAAGAGAACTTATGATTTTTTTAAGGCGCTCCCCAAAGAGGAGTTGTACAGGCAACCCAGGGTGTTCAGCGCTAACGATAAAGCATAAACGAAAAATTTAGAAAAACGATTCATTAACCGGTCGGGCCGGAAGGCCTGAATAAACAACAACTATGTACCAGGATTTATTGGACAAGAAGAAAACACTCGCCGTTATTGGCCTGGGTTATGTGGGACTTCCTATTGCCCTTGAGTTCGCGAAAAAAATTAAAGTCATTGGGTTTGACATCAACGCGGAACGTGTGGACATGATGCGCCGTGGCATTGACCCAAGCCAGGAGCTGGGCCCCGAAGCATTTGAAAATTGCGACATTGAGTTTACGAATGATATTGACGTGCTGAAAAAGGCCTGTTTTTACATCGTGGCCGTGCCAACACCGGTTGATGAGCACAATGTGCCCGACCTGGTTCCGGTGCAGCGCGCGAGTGAAACCATTGGCAAAGTGCTGAAAAAAGGGGATTATGTGGTGTTTGAAAGCACCGTGTATCCCGGATGTACCGAAGAAGATTGTGTACCCATCATCGAGAAAATATCCGGGTTGAAAATGGTAGAGGATTATAAAATCGGGTATTCCCCCGAACGCATCAACCCGGGCGATAAAGAGCATACCATTTCCACCATTGTTAAAGTGGTGAGTGGTTGCTGCGACGAAAGCCTTGATACCATCGCTAAAGTGTATGAACTGGTGGTGAAAGCCGGTGTGCATAGAGCATCTTCCATTAAAGTAGCGGAAGCGGCTAAGATCATCGAGAATACACAGCGCGACCTGAACATCGCTTTGATGAATGAACTGTCCATCATATTCGACCGCATGGGCATCAACACTTTCGAAGTGCTGGAAGCCGCGGGCACCAAGTGGAACTTCCTCAAATTCCAGCCGGGGCTGGTGGGCGGACATTGCATTGGTGTTGACCCTTATTACCTGACTTACAAATCAAAAGAACTTGGGTACGATAGCCAGGTGATCCTCGCCGGACGCGTGATTAACGATGGCATGGCATCTTATGTAGCCAAAAAAGTTTTACAGCATATCATACAGCATAACGGCAATATTAAAGACAGCCGGGTGTTGGTGATGGGCGCCACATTTAAGGAAAACGTAAGCGATATCCGCAACAGCAAAGTGGCCGATGTAGTGAAAGAGCTTAAGTCATATTCCCTGAATGTGGATGTAACTGATCCGCATGCCGACAGCGATGAACTGCAGCATGAATATGGTTTTGGGTTGACAAAGGAAATTGGCAATAATTACAACGCTGTCATCATCACGGTGCCGCATAATGAATATAAGGGCCTCGATGACGATTATTTCGCATCAATCACCACAGATCAGGCGTTGATTGCCGACCTGAAAGGTACATACCGCAGAAAAATCAACAAACGCCATTACTGGAGCCTGTAATGCAATACAGAAAACATCTAACAACAAGTATCAACTGTTCATGAGTCAATTATTTCATACCAAAGACATCAGTAAAAGCAGCTTCCTGGTAACAGGCGGCGCCGGTTTCATTGGAAGCCATATCGCTGAATATTTACTCCGCAACGGGGCCGCAAAAGTGAGGGTCCTCGATAATATGGTGAACGGGTTCCAGTCAAACCTCGACATCCTTCGCCGGTATCCCGCATTCGAAATGATGGAAGGCGATATCCGCGACCTCGACACCTGCATGAAAGCATGTGAAGGCATTTATTATGTCAGCCACCAGGCCGCACTTGGGTCTGTGCCCAGGTCAATCAAAGAGCCAGTGTACTTCAATGATGTGAATGTCGGCGGTTTTGTGAATATGCTCAAAGCGGCTGTTGACCAGAAAGTGAAAACTTTCGTTTATGCGTCATCGTCATCTGTTTACGGCGATGAGCCCACACTTCCCAAAAAGGAAGAGCGCATCGGCAATTGCCTTTCGCCTTACGCCGCCACCAAAAAAACCAATGAACTGTACGCGCAGGTATTTGCCGATGTGTACGGAATCAAACTCATGGGTTTCAGGTACTTTAACATATTCGGCCCCAGGCAGGACCCCAATGGTCCTTACGCTGCCGTGATACCATTGTTTGTAAAGGGGATCATGAACAAATCGGAAGTGTTTATCAATGGCGATGGCGAGCAAACGCGCGATTTTACTTATGTGGAGAACGCCATCCAGGTGAACGTAAAAGGTATGCTTACTGAAAGGGAAGAAGCTTTCAAAAAGGTATATAATGTGGCGGTGGGAGAGTATTACTCGGTGAATCACTTGTATAAGGCCTGCGCCGATTACCTGAACAGCGACTGGAAGCCGACGCACCGCGAACCACGTGCCGGTGATATCCGGAACTCCCTGGCAGATATTTCACTTGCCATGGATTTGCTGGACTACAAACCGGTCAAACGCTTTGATGAAGGCCTCCGTGAAACAATCGCCTATTTTAAAGAAGTGTATAGCTGATATATTGCATATGCCATTTACAGAAACAGGATTTCCGGGATTGATGGTTTTTGAGCCGGTGGTTTGGAAAGACCAGCGCGGCTATTTTTTTGAAAGCTACAACCAGGAAACCTGCGCTTCTTCGGGTATCCATTACCGTTTTGTTCAGGATAACCAGGCAAGATCCGTATATGGTGTGATCAGGGGCTTACATTACCAGTTGCACCCCAAAGCCCAGGTGAAATTTATTCGTGTACTCAGTGGCGCTATCCTGGATGTGGTAGTGGATATCCGGAAGGGTTCACCAACTTATGGTCAGCATTTTTCCATTGAATTATCGGCTGACAATAAAAAGCAGTTGCTGGTGCCTGCCGGTTTCGCCCATGGATACGCGGTTATCTCGGAAACGGCGGAAGTATTTTACAAATGCGATCATCTGTACGACCGGGGCCTCGAATCAGGTATCCGTTTTGATGATCCCGCGCTCGGTATTAACTGGCCGGTGCCGAAGGATATGCGCATTGTGTCGGATAAGGACATTCAGCAACCATTGTTGGCAGAAGCGCCCGTTCATTTTTCTTTCGAAAATTAAATTAACTCAGATGTCCATTGAAACAGGCATATTGGTCTTAGGGGCCAACGGTCAATTGGGCATGGAATTTCGTGACGCTTCCCTTCAACATTCAGGGTTCGACTGGCATTTTCACAGCCGCTCCACTTTGCCAATTGAAGATATAACAGGCATTTCAGCCTATTGCCGCCAGCATCAAATCAGCTACCTCATTAATTGCGCCGCATATACTGCGGTAGACAAAGCAGAGCAGGAGAAAGAACAAGCCATGCTCATCAATGCGGAAATGCCCGGTAAACTGGCCGGCATTTGCAGGGAACAAGGCATGCAACTGGTACATTTTTCTACAGATTATGTATTTGATGGGAGTGCTGGGCATCCGTATAAGGAATCTGATCCAACGCATCCTATCAATGCTTATGGCGAGTCGAAACATAAAGGAGAAGAACTTGCATTGAACCATGACCCGAAAACGATGATCATCCGTACGTCATGGTTGTATAGCCGCTATGGACAAAATTTTGTCAAAACCATGCTCCGGTTGATGCAGGAAAAAGATGAACTGCGCATTGTGTCTGATCAGCAAGGTTCGCCAACACATGCGGCCGACCTCGCACATGCCGTATGCCGCATTATTAGCAAGAATATGGAATTGACCGGGGGTATTTATCATTTTGCCAACAAAGGAATTACCACATGGTACCATTTCGCGGAAGCCATCAGGCAGGAAGCCGGTTACGCATGCCGCATTACACCTATACCTTCATCTGATTATCCCACGCCCGCTAAAAGGCCGCACTATTCCGTACTGGATACCCAAAAGATCAGGGATCAATTCAGACTTGAAATTCCTTACTGGAAAGACAGCTTAACCGCTTGCATCAAGATGATCCTTAAACCTTAATTACCTGGAGATCAATATCGGTCTTGTTAATTGAATGGATTCGCTTAACCAAACCGCGTAATAGATTCCTTTAGCCAAATCAGGTAATACAAACTGGTATAACTGGCTTTGTTCCTTACTGTTGTATTGTTTGATCAATTGCCCGTTTGCAGCATACATCGCGAGAATTCCACCTGGTTGCATATTGCTGAAAGATAATTTCACCTGGTTGCCGGAAGCATCATACCAAATGGTTGCATCTGGTTCCTTATCAAACCTTACCCGCACCACGGTTGAATAACTGAACTGGCCATCGAGGTCAACCTGCTTTAACCTGTAGTAATTGATGCCCGTCCATGGATTCAAATCCCTGTAGCCATACGATTGTTGGCTGGTTGTGGTACCCGTTCCTTCCACGCGCCCGATTGGCTGAAAGAAAAAGCCATCGGCACTTCTTTCTATAATAAAATAATCATGATTGATTTCGTTGGCTGTTTGCCACTGAAGCCAAACAGTAGCGCCTTCTTTTCTTCCACTGAATCCAAGCCAGGTAACTGGAACAGGCCCGCAAGGCCTGATGCCGGCATCAATATTTAAAACGCTGGCGCCTGGGGGAACCGGGAATGTGATACTGGTGCCATTGTTATTGGCTTTGCTGTTATTGATCGCCTGTGCACCGCCCACAAGTTGTTGTGTAAATATGAAACCAGCGGGAATCGCAAATTGAATATAATAGCCATTGCCCGGTGGCACATTGCTGAAAAAATATAAACCGGACGGATCTGTTGACGTGATGCCAAGCCTTGAACCTGCCGCGTTGAATAATTCCACGGTAATGTTTCCCACACCCGTTTCGTTTTGATCCTGTAAACCGTTTCCATTCAAGTCGAGCCAGACATAATCCCCAACAATTGCCTGCACAGGGCAGTTTTGTAATGTCAGGGTGGCGCTTGCGGTATTCCGGCATCCGCTAACGGTGTCGGTTACCTGCAGTTGATAGGTGCGCGTACCTGCAGCCTGATTTATTATCCTTGGATTTAGCGAGCGGATATCGCTCAGGCTGCCATCATCGGGGCTCCATGCATACATATATGGCCCGGCTGGTTGAATCACAGGGTTGAAGCGGAGGTTGGTATCTCCTACGCAACCCAAAATATTGGGTATGGAAATTTGCGCGGCAGGTATCGGTGCAACAGCTATTTGTACTATGGCGCTGCTGCTGCATCCCAGGATATTTGTGCCAATGACGGTATATGTTTGATTGGTATTCTCTACACAAGCAATTGGATTCGAACTGCCTGGATCAGACAAACCCTGAACGGGAAACCACTGGTATTGCACACCGGCCTGTGCCGGCCCGCCTATATTGATGCAACTGCCCTGGCATACCAGCAGGTTGGCCGGAACAGATAATGTGATTGCCTGTACCTGAATCACAACGGTATCTTTGGATGAACAGTTCGCTGCCTGGTCAGTTTTAGTAATGATATAAGTAAAAACACCGGCTTGTTCTGCCCTGAAAACAGGTGTCGGGCTTAAGGGATTGTCAAGGTAAGTGGATGGGCTCCATTGATAGCTGACATTGGGCGCTTGCGTGTTAGCGCTTGTGCCAATCGTGATGCTGTCGCCTTTACATAAAATACGGTCAGGCCCGGCCTGTGGTGCAGTTAATAAGGGAAACAGCCGGATCGTATCCCGGAAAGAACAACCATTGGGGTGGTTCACCAATAAAGTGTATGTGCTGTTATTTTTGGGTGCTGGGTTTAACGTACTTGGATTGGGTATGCTTGCATTGCTGACCTGTGTTGCAGGTTGCCATTGATAGCTAAGCATACCCGGGGGTGCGTTTGTTCCCAATGCGACAGGCCCATCGGATGGACAAAAATTGATATCCGGCATATCAAATGCGGCTGATCTAACGGTAACGGTTACCTGATCTGTGACTGCAGCCGGGCAGTTGCCAGGAAATATGGCGGATACAGTATATGTTGTGGTACTTGATGGATTTGAAGTGGGTTGTGCGATGCCCGCATTGTTCAGCCCTGTGGATGGCGTCCATTGATATATAACGCCGGGTATTGCCGGTGTGCCAATGATGACAGCATTGCCCGCACAGGTACTTGTATCCGGGGCATCGGGCAGGCTTGGGTTATTGCTGATGGTTATTGATACCGTATCTTTTATAATGCAACCTGCGGAAGTGGTAGCAGTCACGATAAAGCTGATATCAGTGGCTACCAATACTTCCGGTTGTGCTGAAAAGGAATTGCTGTTGTTCTGCCAGGGCGCTGAGGCCGGTTCCCAGGAATATGTGGTATTGGGTTGGGCCGGGCTGCCCAGGCGCACAATGCCAGTGCTGCATAAAACCTGGTCTGGCCCCGCCTGTACGGCGGCATTTTGCACAACCACCAAAACCGTATCCCTCAATACGCATCCGCTACTATCCGTTACCGTTACCGGGAACGCGGTACTGGTGAAAATGGTGGCCACCGGGTTGCTCGACAAATTCCCGGATAAACCGCTGCCAATCCATTCATAGGAATATCCCTGCACTGGCGCAACCCCGATTTGTATGGGTTGGCCGGCGCAGGTAATGGTATCAAGTGCGGGAAAGACGGGCCTGGCAAAGGCCGGGTCATTCACAAAAATATTGTCTGAACAGGAGATGCTGCTATCCAGCGGGTCCCTTGCCGTTACTGTGTACACCCTTGGTATATTGTCGGTCAACTGTACCAGGTTACCTGTGTAATTGGTAAGCCCAACAGTGGGCGACCAGCTAAAAACCGCATTAGGGATGCTGCTGCTCGCGATTAAAGTTACATTACCACCATTGGCGCTATAGCTCGGGCAATCATAAGTTGCCTCCACTGATATGATTGTCTGGCAGTCTGAACATACGGGAACAACTGTGATATCATCGGTGCAACTAAATCCATTATGCGTTACCGTTAGCCTGTATGTTGTTGCTGCTCCGGGTGAGGCGCTGACAGGCACCTGGGGTTGATCTGTCGGCCCGGTGAAATTACCCGGGCCGGATATTTTCTCCCATAGGTATGTTTCATTGATAAAGGGTGTACGGTCTGGTTCGCCAATCAGCCTTGGGCCGCAACCATCCCTGCCTGCTCTTGCTTCTATTGTAGCTATGTCCACTTCATCCGGGAAAAAGCAACCTGATTTTTGGGCGGTCAGGTTTAAGCGAGCGGGGTTTGGTTCTGGCATCACAATATTTCCCGCAAAGTATTGCGTGGTGGAACTTGTATTTCCCGTCAGGTAACTGCCCGGGCTCCATACATAGTTGAATCCGGCTTCGGGCGATAATCCCAGCGTTGTTGTTGAACCGAGGCAGGCAACTTTATCGGGCCCTGCAAAATTCGTTTGTAAAGGCGCTGCAACCGGTGTCACCCGCACCGTATCCACGCTCATGCATGTTAACCCACTACTGGCGGGCACGGATAATGAGAGGATATAGTCAGTTTCTGTTATGGGGTTTGCCAGGGGTTGCGGGCTGTTGGTATTGTTTAATCCCGTGACTGGAGACCAGCTATATTGAAGCCCTGAAATGCCCGGTAAAACAGGGCTTCCAATAACAGTAGCATTTCCTGCGCACGCACCTTTGTCGGGCCCGGCATCGGCCCTGGCCACTGTCAGCAAAGCCTGGTCTAGCTGCCTGCAACCAGCGCTGTCTGTAACAATCACCGTATACAGGGTATTGGCATTTGCTGCCGCGAGGGGATTGGCTTCCGCGGATAATCCAAGGTCCCATTGATAAGTTACATACGGTGGGTTTCCCCCGCTTGCGGTGGGCTGCCCGCCAAGCCTCACAGGGAAGCCCGGGCAACTGATAAATCCGTCTCCTGCATCCACTTCCGGGGCCAGTAGGTTATTGATATCGACAAATGCCGTATCACTGTAATGTATAAACGAAGATCCGCAATATACCAGATTGAATGCCGCTCTTCTGAAATACCTGCTTGTACTCACCTGGGTGGGCGTGTAGTCCCTGAAAATGGCGCCGGGAATGTCTGACCATGTTTGTTCATCAAACGATAACTGCCACTGGTAGGTTGCCGGTATGGTTGATTGCCTGGTTAGAACCCCATTCCTGTATATTGCAGGGAGGCTGTCGCCCGGAATGCGTATATCCGTTCCCGTTATAATCTCGCCTAAACCATTCAGGCATACAGTTTGCATGGCCGGGCTCAAACTGTCTGTATTAGTAACATAGCCACCCGGGCATGAACGGATGATGGTCAGGTACTGGTCGCCGCCGCCTCGATACAATTGGTTTAGTGTTACTGGATAATTGTTTGATATGGTTCTGCCAGCTATAAATACCGCGCCGCCACCTGCTTTAACCTGTGCGGGGAATTCATTGCCGCTTCCGCCCACATAACCGGTAAATATCCTGTCTCCTGCATAACTGAGCATCAGGAGTATATTATCTGCGCCCCCATTGTAATTGAAATCAACCCCTGACGTAAAGCCCGGCTGGTTACTGCTGCCCAAAACATATATGGCGTTATTGGCATCAATCGACGGAAGCAGGTTGGTCATGCTGCCCAGGTATGTAGAGAAACGCAATTCCCCGGAAGACCCTACACGGCTGAAGAACCCTGTTCCCCCGGCAAAAAATTGCGAACCATTGGTGACCGGGTACAGGGCCGATTGGGTGATACCCGTGATGATCATTTCATCATTTTTCAAAAGGTATGAAGGGCGTATACCCGTTGACCGGTTCATCCCAATCCGGTAGCGGCGGCTATATAATAATTGACCGCCCGCGCCAACCTTATGCAGCAGGGCGGATAATTGGCCATTGATGATGCTGACTGAAACACCACACAGGTATGCATCACCGTTAGATATGATCAGTTGCGTTGGGTTATCCAATTCATTACTGCTTAAATAGCTGGAGAAAAGGATTTGTCCGGTAGGCGACAGCCGGGTATAAAACCCATCTTCCGTATCGTTTACTTGCGTGGAAAACTGTGTGCCGTTTGTTACGGGAAAAGACCTTGATCCTGTATAACCCGTGACATGGAGTACGCCGTTTGATGCAACCGCTTTTGTGATGAAGTCGCGGGCCTCTCCACCCAGGTAACGCGCATATTCCAGGGTAAGGTCAGATTGGCTGAACTTTGCAATGATGCCTGTTTGATTGCCCCCGGCAGCTGCTCCGCCAACAGTCACCGGGATATCCGGTGAATCACTGGAGCCGACCAGGTAAACCGATTGGTCATCAAATTCCACAGAGCCAAAAAAATCTTCGCCAGAACCACCAATCATTCTGCTCGCAATAAGGTTGCCATCCGATGCTTGCAAAACGGCCACATAGCCTTCCTGTGACCCGCCGCCAAATGCGGGCCCTGTGGTAACCGGAAAATCAGCGGAACCGGTAGTGCCTCCTATGTAAATACGGTTGTTGGCAACACGCATGCCACCAAATGCGGGAACATCCGCTCCCGATCCACCCAGGTAAGTGGCAAATAAAACCTGCCCGCTGGCATTGAATTTGATCAAACCTATATCACGCCTGCCTTTGAACACTGAACCATTGGTAACCGGAAAGTTAATGGAGTCTGTATACAGGCTAACATACACTTCGTTGTTAACTATCTGCATGGCGGTGGGAAAATCATTACCCAGGCCACCGATATAACTGGCGAAAACCAGGTTTCCCCGGCTATCGTATTTTGATAATACCATGTCGAGGTTGCCCCTGTACACAGTGCCGTTGGTTACTGGAAAATTGGCAGACCTTGTGGTACCCAGCAGGTATGCGTCACCGTTAACCAATTGCAGGTCGTTCACTTCTTCCAACAGGTTGCCCCCTATATACCTTGAATGGTCGATATAGAATTGCCCCTGTGATGCCGTTGACAGTAGCAGGCAGCATAGCAACAACCAAATACGGGTATAGCGGTTCATCCTCATGAAAGACATGAATTTGACTATGTAAAGGCGAAACGGAATAAGCAGGATCTTGGCGTTTTCTGCAATAAGAAAAGTACGGAGGGGATATTGGAAGATCAGGAACAGGTTAGCACCCTCAATGTAGCATTTTTTCTGCAAATTTCCTATATCGCTTGTGTGGAACGCTGACGGCTGTATCTTTACTTCAATGGATATTTTTGCAATAAAAAGCCGCATTATTGTCACCTGCAGCAACCGGATGTCTCCTTTTGTAGAGCAGGAAATCAGGGATGCAGGGTTGAACATTGAACAGGTTTTTAAAACCGGCGTGGCATTGGAAGGCAATATGCAGGATTGCATTCTGTTGAACCTCAGGCTGCGGTCAGCCGGACAGGTTTTGTTTTCCATCAGGCATTTTTTCGCGGAAGATGCCAATGAACTCTATAATGCCATCCGTCAAATACCATGGGAAGATTTGATTGAGGGGGATGGTTATTTTTCCGTTACCAGCCATGTGCGTAACGACAGCATCAGCAACCAGCTTTTTGCCAACGTTAAAGTGAAGGATGCCATTGTAGACAGGTTTCGCGACCGAACAGGCGCCAGGCCCAATTCGGGCCCGGCTTTAGACCAGGCCGTAGTGCACCTGCATTGGGTTGGGCGGGATGCGGAAATATTTTTAGACACATCCGGCCTCACGCTCATGAAGCATGGATACCGCAAGATACCCGGTAAAGCGCCAATGATCGAAGCGCTGGCTTCTGCCTGCATACTGGCATCCAAATGGGACAGGCGTTCTGCATTCATCAATCCAATGTGCGGGTCGGGGACGCTGGCCATTGAAGCAGCCCTGATCGCGACCAACAAATATCCCGGCGTGCAACGGGACAATTTTTCGTTTATGCATGTCCGTGGGTACAACCCGGGCATATACCAGGAAGTAAAAAGAAAATTACAACAGGAAGAAAAGGAATTACCGGGATTGCAGATCATTGCTACCGATATCAGCGAGGACGCGGTGAATATAGCACGTATCAACGCACGCATGGCCGGTGTGGAGGATTATATCCAGTTCAGGAAATGCGATTTTGCCGATACCCTGGTGCCGTTGGATCAGGCGGGTGTTGTTTTTTTCAATCCCGAATATGGCGACAGGCTTGGGGATGAAGAAGCCCTGCAACCGGTGTACAAAAGGATGGGGGATTTCCTGAAGCAGAAATGTAAAGGCTACCACGGCTATATTTTTACCGGCAACCTCGAACTGGCCAAGCACATAGGCTTAAAGCCCCGCCGCCGTATAGAGTTTTTCAACGGGAAAATTGATTGCAGGCTGCTCGAATATGAATTATATGCCGGTACCCGCGATATAAAACCCAGCCAGGAAAAAATGCCTGGATAGGGCGCCTGGCAGCGGCACCGTTAGCTGCCCATTCTCCCTGAATTTCACTACTTTCGCAGTTCTAAAAATGCATCTATGAGTAAAATTTTGGTGACCAACCCCGTCGTGGAACTCGATGGTGACGAAATGACACGCATCATCTGGAAATTTATCAAAGACAAGCTGATCCTTCCTTATATCGATGTGCCCATTCAATATTTTGACTTGGGTATTGAGTACCGCGATCAAACCAATGACCAGGTAACCGTTGATGCCGCCAATGCCATTAAAGCATGTGGGGTAGGCATCAAGTGCGCGACCATCACACCCGATGAGGCCCGCGTTAAGGAATTCAACCTGAAGCAGATGTGGAAGAGCCCCAACGGCACGATCCGCAATATCCTCGACGGAACCGTTTTCCGCGAACCCATTGTGATGAGCAATGTGCCCCGTTTGGTAACTAACTGGACGGCGCCAATCATTGTAGGACGTCACGCTTTTGGCGACCAATATCGTGCAACCGATACCGTTATTAAGGGAAAGGGAAAACTGACCATGACTTTCACCCCTGAAGGCGGCGGCGAACCACAGGTATTTGAAGTGTACAATTACAAAGGCGATGGCGTTGCCCTCACCATGTACAATACCGATGAGAGCATTTATGGTTTCGCGCGCAGTTGCTTTAATATGGCGCTGAGCAAAAAATGGCCCCTCTACCTGTCAACTAAAAATACCATCCTCAAAAAATATGACGGTCGCTTCAAGGATATTTTTGAAGAAGTGTACCAGCAGGAATTCAAAGCCCAGTTTGATGCAGCAGGCATTGTATATGAGCACAGGCTCATCGATGATATGGTTGCCAGCGCCCTGAAATGGAACGGTAATTTTGTATGGGCATGTAAAAACTATGACGGCGACGTACAAAGCGATACCGTGGCACAGGGATTTGGTTCGTTAGGTTTGATGACATCTGTATTGGTAACACCTGATGGGAAAACAATGGAATCAGAAGCCGCGCATGGTACGGTAACACGCCACTACCGCGACCACCAGGCAGGAAAGCCGACCAGTACAAACCCCATCGCGTCGATTTTTGCATGGACGCGCGGACTGGCATTCCGTGGTAAGCTCGACAATAACCAGCCACTCATTGATTTCTGCAATGCCCTCGAACAGGTATGCATTGAAACGGTTGAATCAGGAAAAATGACCAAGGACCTCGCGGTTTGTATACATGGCAATAAGGTTAACCATGGTGAACATTACCTGTACACCGAAGAGTTCCTTGACGCCATCGACCAGAACCTTAAAAAGAAAATGGGATTCTGATCAATCCGGCAAAATATTATAAGGCATCTCACAGGAGATGCCTTTTTTTATTTTATCTCCTTCATGCATTTTCTGTAATACCTGGCTGAAGCCAACAGGTTTCGTGGTTTCTCCATATCGCAGATCAAATCTTTTCGGTTATAATTTTGGAGCTGAAAATGCCCGCCAGTCCTGTCTTGCAGGGCTTCAAGCTGGTCAAGGCAAACAAATACGCGGCTGAAGATGCCCAGGTTGATGATGGATGCAAATCTATGTTTACGTGATGCCGGTAAATGAACGGATGACAATTCCCGGAATATTTGCTGCAGGGAATTTTCAAAAAAATCCCTCAGCGACCTGATGTCAACACACCTGGTTGCAAGGGTAAAAATGCCAGCTTCACGGTCTTTATAGATGTCGAAGATATCGTTCGATATTTGCATCAATCCCCCGAGTGTATATAATATGCTTTTTTCTTTTTCATCGGCTGCGGGTTCAAATGCGGTTCGGTAAAACAACAGGGAACTGCCTCCTTTACGAAGGCTGATGTCTTTAATTTCATCTGTGCTGATCGACGGATCAGCCTGGCGCCTGCTCAAAACCTGGTCGGCATATACCACCGAAAGCGCTTCCTGCATCTGTTTCGGGGAAGGAGACTGTGTCAGTGCTTCGCTGAAGAACCGGCGAAACAATTTTTCATGCATATCACGGTAATGAATACCCGAAGATGCTGACATCAAAGTTCCAATCGCCTCATCTGTCAGCATGGTTTGATCGAAAAAATCATCAAATAAACCGGTCATCGCTCCTTGTGCCGTACTGCATGCCCTTTCTGTCTCCGTCATGGGCGTTCCCCGCCAGGCACAGAAGGCCTCACCCAATACGGCGGGCACCGCCCAACCATAATAATGGGTGATTTTTTTAAAGTCTGACCCGGATAATGATCCGTCGTTCCCAAGCCTCGCTTCCTGCAATACGGGATACATGTTTTTTTTCAGGAACGAATGCTGGCGGGCAAGTTGCAATGACAACCGGGCTATGGCGCTGACTAACATAAATGTATAGACGAAATTAATTTAGCTGCCTGAGTAAAAATCGATCAGTGCGCCGAAGTAATGCTCATCCCAGCCTTCTACAATATTGTCATAAGCTTCATCAGGGATATGCACATGCCTCAGTTCGACAGAGCAGCCTTTTTTATGCGGATGGAGTATGATGGTTACAATGGATGCCGGTTCCTGGTCGCCGAAATACCATTCCTGCACAATTTTTTGTCCGGGTGTGAAACTGATATTGCGCCCGCAAATGCTGTCATCCCACAACGAAAATTCAGTTCCTTCCACCGCTTCCATAATCGCAGGGGCGCCACTCCACAAGCGGATGGTTTCGGCGCGGGTCAGGGCCTGGTATAGCTCATCGGGACTGGCCGGCACCAGGTAGTATTGCTTGTAATCTTTCATAATCAATCGCTTATAATTTTCACATTTCCTACCCAATTGGATTTTGTAAATTTGAGCATAATAATTCATAATACCGATGAACATCCAATGCAATTACCGGAAATTACTGCTTGCTACACTACTTGTCATTGCCGGTTATCTCCACTCGGATGCACAGTCCCGCTTTAAATCCTATAAAATCAGTCCAAAAGGAGATACCATCAATGCTATTTTGCAAAACGGCGATAAGGAAGGCAAATGGGTGATCAGGGTAGATGAGTTGCGCGGCAACCCCGGGTATGAAGAAGAAGGTATGTACCGCAAAGGCCAGAAAGACGGGCCCTGGCGAAGGTATAGCCTGCAGGGCGACCTGGTAGCGATGGAAAATTATAAGCTTGGGGGAAAGGATGGGGTGCAGCAGTATTTTACGGAACTGGGTGATCTGATCGAGGTTCAGTCTTGGAAAGGGTATAACCCCGACGCGCCTTATGACACCATCGCGGTGTATGGCGAAGGCAGCAATGAAATCATTGATTACAAAATTGTAAAAGCCGAGCCCTATAGTGTCAAGGATGGCGATTGGAAATTTTATGAGCCGGGCACAGGCCGATTGATCCGCACGGAGAAATGGGAGCGTAATGTGTTGACGAACCCATCCAATAACCAGGCATTGGGTAAATACCAGAAGCCAAAAGAAGTACCTAAAACCGCCGAGATGCTGGAGTGGGAAAAAAAGAACCGTGGCAAGAAAGGCGCGTTACGGGATGGCCGAACCGGGCTGTGAATATTAACTTCCCGGCATCAAACATACATTAGAACTCTACTATAAACCCGAGCGTAGGCAATACCACCGGGTCATCATTTTTCAACACAATAGGAACGCCGTTGCTGCCATCCATCCTCAAAGGCAGTCCATCCGTGGTTTTATAAGCGCCAGTACTTAGATCGCGCTCAAAACTGAATTGTGGGTAAGCCACCGATTTCGCGAGGAACCAGTTGCTCACGTCAAGGTAGAGGTCAATCGTTACGCCCCTGAGGTTCCATTTCTTATCAATACGTACATCACTGCTCATGAATGAGCGCAGTCGCAGGCTGTTGAAACGGCTATAATCAAGGATGCCCTGCGCCAGTGTGGGATAATTGAGTTGGCTGGCCGCCATGTCGAACGGCGTATAAGGCGCGCCGCCCTGGTACCGGTATTTCAAGCCCAGTTCCCAGTTACGGGGAAACTTATACCCCAGGGTCGCGCTCACCAGGTGTCGGTTGTCCCAGGCGCTGGCCCGCAGTATCCCATCGCGGTTACTGAAGCGGCTCACGAAATACGTATAACTGAATATACCGAAAAAGCGCTTGCTGAGTTTTTGCTGCGCGAAAAATTCCACACCGTACGATTCGCCCGTGCCGGTAGGTGTTACGGCTTCATTACCCACGGTAGCGAAATCGGCGCCGAGGTTATTGATGCTGATGCCGTCATTAACGGTAACGGGTACACGATCATATTTTTTGAAGAATCCTTCAACGGTAAACCTTGTGGTGGCCCTTGGCAGGAATTCTACGCCTGCAACGTAATGGATGTTCCGGATATAATCATTATTGGTATTCACCAGTTTGCCCGTATTGTCGCGGAAGCCCAATACGGTGTAAGGCGCCAGCCTGGCATATCGGCCCACGGATGCATTCAGCTTCCAGCGGTTTGCCAGTTGATAACTCAGTGATACGCGCGGCGAGAAAGCGTTGCCGGGATTGGTACCGTCATCGCTGAACGTATTGATATCGGTGCGCAGGCCGAGGTTTACACTCAACAGGTCATTGAACAATGTACGCCCCGCCTGGGCAAAAGCGCCAAAGCGGAAAAAATTGATATCGCCGGAAAAAAGGATCCTGTCTTCAGGCTGTCCGCCCACGGCAGCCCTGCGCCTGATGTTGTTGTCTGTTTCGTATTCCGCGTATTGAGCAGACAATCCATAACTGTATGTCCAGCCCTTCCTGTTCTGGTTGATATCGATCCTTAATTTATTTTCTGTTTCTCGGGCATCCGTGCGGAAGCGCAGGTTCATTGGGTCGCTCTCATCGTTTTCATCATACTTCTCATTTTGGTTCATCAGGGTATTGCGGCTCAGGCTCACGCGCAGGAAACCGTCGCGGATGCTGCGGTTATAGCTGGCGCCAAAGGTATAGCTGCGCTGTTCGATGGAAGGTACTTGCGCCAGTGTATATAATTTATCCTGTGTGGCTTCTTTCACGGGCCCATAACCAAACTCATCAATCGCGCCGATGGCCAGGAAGGTCAGGGTTGATTTCTGATCGGGTTTATAGGTGAGCTTGTATTGAAAGTCCCAGTAGTTTGGCCGGAGTGGGAGGTCGATGGCGGAGAACAGCAATTGCAGGTAACTGCGTCGGATAGACGCTAAATACGTAAGGTTGCCTTTATTGTTCATCGGGCCTTCGAGGGTACCGGCCAGTTCGGTGCCGCTCAGCCGTACATTGCCCTGGGTGCGGCTGCTGTTGCCGGTCTTTTGTTTGAATTCAAATACGCTTGATAAGGCATTGTCGTACCGGGCATCAAAAGCGCTGGTAGAGAGGCGAACATCTTCTATGAAAGAAACATTGAGGATGCCGGTAGGCCCGCCGCCGCTGCCCTGTGTGGCAAAGTGGTTGATCACGGGCACTTCGATGCCATCAAGGTAAAATACATTCTCACCCGGGCCGCCGCCGCGGATGATGATATCGTTGCGGAAACCGCCGACAGTACCTGATGAACCGCCAACGCCCGGCAGGGAATTGATCACCCGGCTGATATCGAAATTGCCGCCCGGGTTCGATTTGATTTCTTCGGAAGTAAGCCTTTGCACGCTCAGGGGTGTTTGCAGCGACCCGGCCCTGGCGGTCAGCCGCACGGAACGCAAAACCAGTTCGGAGCCGGAACGGTAGGAGGGTTCAAGCTCAAACGACAATTCGTTTTCGTTGCCGCTGCTGATGGGTATATTATAGGAAACCTGCTGCTCATAGCCTGTCGCGCTCACCGTTACACTGTAAGAACCGGGCCGGATATTCCTGATCCTGAACCTTCCGTCCTCATCGGCCAGGCTTTGCAGGCCGGCTTCAGTAACCAGCACCGTGGCGCCGGACAGGGGCTTTTTGGTGCGGGCATCGAGCACAATGCCGCTGATCCCGCCCGTGTTCTGGGCTGCGGCGAGGAAAATACAGGTAAAAATGGGCAGTAAACCAAGCAGGGTAAAACGGTAAAACGACTTCATATGGCTGTGTGCTAAAACTTGCATGAACCGTAGATAACAAACAAAAGCCATAATGGTTGAGCCGGGGCCTGCCGTTCATCCCATTTAAGTAAAACCTGTTAAACCAAACCTAAAAATGGCCGTCATACAGGGTTAGGCTGTCCGGACAGCAAAACTTTAACAGGGCTGATGATGCGAACCCGGTTTTTGGTATTTAGATTAGCAATATCATCAGGCTTGACAAAATACGTTTGTGCATAACCGTTAGTATTTAGCGCAGCAACCAAAAACTTATGTAAGCAAGGCTACCCATTTATTATTCATCACTAAATCGATCATCATGCTGTACAAAAATGGGTATCCTCCCTGTGGAGGTTCGGGCACTGCCATGTTGTTACCAGGAGAAGGGTTCATGCAAACCAAGACAAGGCCTGGGTTGGAGACGCCGTCATGGTTTCTTTTTTTTATGGTAGTCTTTTTTTTCATGGCCTTACCCCGGGCAGGGGCCCAGGCGGGAAAAGATACCACGGTATCGTGGATCCAGATTCCCGCGCTGACCATCAAAGCGGATGAGCGCCCTTTTTTGGTTAAGGTCCTTTCTTTTGATGCTTTTGGCTCATTAGAAAACAGCCCGGACAGTGCCCAATGGCAGGATTTGCTGGTATCCGCCAATGGATGCCGTATTGGTAATGGGATGATGTACAGGTTCAATGCCATCATAGAATACCATGTGGATAAAGATGGGGATGTAAGGGTCACATATACCGGAGAGGATGAGAACTGGGTGCCGGTGGAACTCCAGTTTTATTCCGGAGCGGGTTTGCCCTTCAGCACATTTTCGGTGGGGTATGGGGAGAACCGGTTCAGCATGTATAAAATCCAAAGCAATACCATCCGGCTCTTGCCGCTGAATGCCCCGGCTGTAAAAGCCATCAGGCCCATGCCGGAAGGCCCCGATGCAGCCTATTTCAGGGCCTTGCGCAAGGCTTTGCCTTTGCAATAAAAAGGGATGCATACAATCAATCACACACTTAAATCATCAAAAATGAAACATCTGAAAATATTCCTGATCGCTGCGATTGCCAGTATTCAACAGGAAACCGCATCCGCGCAGGACAGTTTGGTAAGCTACAGGGATTTTGTAATTGCAGGATTGAACTCGGGGCAACAACCCATCGAGTTTACAGGATATCCGATGGATACGGTAAGCAACTGTGAAAATTGTTTTATACCCAACTCACCCGGCACAAAGATCCGCGTCAACTATCCATATGTGTATATTGGCGACACGGTGCAGTATGAAATGACCGCTTTCAGATCATATAGCGTAGATCGGTATACGGATGGTTATGGGTTTGAACTGGCACCCAATACCCGGGGTGCCAAATTTTTTATGTTGGCTATTATACCGGGTAACAAATTAGTATCCATGAATATAGTTTTTGAGGGTGGGCTTCAAATATTTGCTTATGCTGCCGAGAAGGCGCCCATCCGCTTCATCAGCCGAAAGGAATTATTAGATGCGGTTGGGAAACGGTAGGGACGATGGCTGAAAATTTTTGGTTAGATTTGGTCTGTGGCAACGCAAACGGAACAAAATGAAGACCAGTTTTTTGCAACTAATGTTTTGACATTTTTGTTAATGAATCTACATCTGTAAATTTATATTTGACAAGCTAAGTATGAAACAACACATTATCACACTCGTTTTTTTTTTGTTTTCTCGACCGATTTATTTGCACAAAAGGATAGCTGTCAGTGTTCAGATAACCTCAATAAGCTGATCAGCAAAACTGAAGAGAACTATGCGGGCTTCCCGGATAAAGTGCATAATGACAATAAGGGAGATTATCAGAAACTAATTCAGGCATTAAAAAGTAACGCTGCAGGTGTCACCGATCCGAAGGCTTGTTTCTACATCCTGAAAAAATATATACGATTTTTTGACGACAAACATTTTATGTTAAGTTATGTGAATCCTCATGATCATGACATTGAGCGGGTCGTATTGACTGAAGAAGCATTCAAAAATAAATTTGTAAAAAAGGGTGCTGCGGCACTGGAAGGTATTTGGGTGAATGCTGACTCCACGATGAGATTGGCGATACAGAAATTCCCGAACAATATGTATAAAGCAATAGTGCTGGAATCCTCAGATATAAGCATTCCCGCAGGCCTGGTATATATGACATTGACAGCTACTGAACGTGGGTATCTTGTGAAAGAACATGATTCATTTATCACAACAGATGTACCGGCTAAGCAAAAAGGGAACCTTTTACAAGTCTGGAACTTTGCCATGTTTGGTAAAGTTTATCCCACAGGATTATCAAATGTGGAAAGGGAGGAGTTGAAGACCTGGAGGGGCAATAATAACGGGCTTGATTTCAGGAAACTGTCATCAAAAACGGCGTATTTGAAAATACCCACATTCCGGAATAATGATGACAAGATTCAGCAATTGGTTGCAAAAGCCGACCCGGTGATCAAAACCTGTGATAACCTGGTTGTTGATTTAACGGGAAATGGGGGAGGGAATACGGGTTGGGTGTCATTTTTATCATACTTCATGACAAATCCCATCATTCAGCACGACAGTTACCTGAGGGTGACAGCAGAGAATGTACAATCCAAGTTAGCAGATTTGGAACCATTTGCAGTAAATCCTATTCCGGATGAATACAAAAAGTATTTTCCGGAACAAGTGCTGTCGGCATACAAGCGGGCATACCAGGAACTGCCAACGACCAAAAAGGTCTTTTATCCGATTCCGGGCGTTACATTTCCCTTAGATTCTGTATTAGCGAGGCCAAAGAAAATTGCATTGATGGTCGATGATTTTTGCGGCAGTTCTACTGAATATTTTTTCTTCATATCCAGGCAAAGCAAAAAGACCAAAACATATGGCATCAATACAATCGGGATGATGGATTATGAAGGTATGTCGAACCCAACGCCTATGCTATATGATAAGTATATCCTCACCATACCTATTACAAAATCAAGCTGGACGGATACAAACCCGATTGACCAAACAGGATGTAAACCCGACGTGTTGCTGGACGGCATACCACAACAGGATTGGATTGAATTTGTCAGAAAGGATTTGGAGTTGTGATGGGTGGGTGTGATTTTTTGGGATAATCGTCTGACTGCATGAAAAATCTGTCCAGCGCATGAATATTTTTAAAAACGTCCTGTAAAAATTGACAAATGAGTAAACAAATTATTTTATTGGTATTGGTAATGTCTTTCTGCACTTGTACAAGTAAAATCCCTGCAAAGTCTGGATTGAGGTATTCAAATAAAACGATCAGTCAACCTGAAATTTTTGCGGAAGGTATTATCTCAACAAAAGAGAATAGCGAATTTGATATAACATTTACACCAAACGGAAGAACTGCATTTTTTACCCGGAGAACCGGCAACGAAAAGCAACAACTTTGGCAAACGAAATTTAAAGATGGACATTGGAGCCATCCGGTCAAATTGCCTTTTTCTACGGACAGAGATGAAACGCCATTTTTCGCTTCAGACGGAAAGACACTTTATTTTGGTTCGGCAAGGCCAATTGAAGGCCGGCCAGGTAAGGGGAAGTTTGATATGAATATTTGGCAGGCAGAATGGACCGATAAGGAATGGAGTAAACCCGAACCATTAAGTGAAAATATTAATGCTGTTCAATCGGAAAATGAAGACTGGCCATCGTCAAATGAGAACTTTATTTTTTCACTTGATAATGTAAATTTTATATATTCAACAATGCTGCGCGGCTCCAAGACTATTGAAATTTACAAGACGGTTAAAACAGGAAATGGATTCAGTCAACCTGAAAAGATATCAGGTCTCTTTAGGAATGATAAATCATGGAAATATTCAGCAGTATTATCGCCCGACGGGCAATATTTGCTCTTTAACTCATATGAGGCGGAAGATGGAGTTGGGGGGGAGGATATTTTTATTGCCAGGAAATCATCAAATGGATGGACACGGGCAAAGAATATTGGTAAAATGGTTAATACAAAAGCCGAGGAAAGCAGTCCGAGGTTTTCACCTGATGGAAAATATTTTTTCTTTGCCCGGGAGGTGCGGCAATCCCCGGGCCAGGACGGAATTTGGAATATTTATTATGTTGAAACAGAATACCTGGATTTTGAGGGAATTTTTAAAAATTAAAAAAATTAAAATGAAGGCACTATTTATTTTTTCGCTCCTTTCTTTTTTTGCAATGACCACTTTAGGGCAAAATGTAGTCGATGTTTCTAAAACAAAAAAAATTACTGAAAAGGGAATGGAAATCACAACTTTTGAAGGGAAACCATTTACAGGTTTTCTTACAGAAGCTTATTTAAATGGGAGCCCCAAAACCTGGATCACAGTGAATAACGGCTTGGCTGATGGTTTATGGCAAGAATGGTTTGAAAATGGCAAATTAAAATATAATGCGTATTGGAAAGCGGGAAAGGGGCACGGATTGTGGCAATACTTTTATGATAATGGGGTTTTACGTTACGAAGAAACCTATGTTTTGGATATTCCAACAGGTATTTCAAGGACATATTACATGAACGGTCAATTAAAGGACGATAACTTATGGTTGTCTGGTAAAAAAGAAGGGGTTTGGAAGACATATTCAGAAACAGGGTTATTGTTGAAGACGTCTGTTTACCAGGATGATAAGCTAATCTCATCTGTTTCAAATTAAAAAGCATCGAAGTGCATACTGAACTAAAACATTTATGACCAACTTAAGGAATTGGTTGAATAAATGTTTTATTATTGGAATATCCATCAACTGCTTAATTAATCTGGTGCACAGACTCTTTTGTTTTATTAACTACCGTAATCACTTGAAAAATGTCTAAACTAATCAAAGACGGCTTTCCATATGTGTTATATACAAAGCAGACGTATACAAGTATTGAGATGATCAAACGCTCTGAAGAGTTCAGTCAGTGGATGGAAACACGCAGGACTGTTCGGGATTTCTCAAAAAGAACAATTGAGCCTGAAGTGATTGAAAATTTAATTCGCACGGCTTCAGCTGCGCCATCAGGCGCGCACAAACAACCGTGGACATTCTGTGTGGTTAAGGATCCTGAAATCAAAAAGCAGATCAGGTTGGCGGCAGAAGCGGAGGAAAAGGAAAGTTACGAGAACAGGATGTCGGATGAATGGATTGATGATTTAAAGCCATTGGGAACAGATTGGCATAAACCTTTTTTGGAAATAGCTCCATATCTAATTGTGGTTTTTAAGAGGAGCTATGAATTCGATCATAATGGGAAAAAGCATCAGAATTATTATGTAACGGAAAGCTGCGGCATTGCTTGTGGTTTTTTACTGGCTGCAATACATCATGCAGGGTTGGTGGCATTAACCCACACGCCAAGCCCTATGAATTTTTTAACCGGGATATTACAGCGACCGGCTAATGAAAAGCCATTTTTATTGATACCCGTTGGTTACCCTGCGGATGAATGTTGGGTGCCGGATTTAAAGAGGAAACCCCTTTCGGATATATGTGTATGGATATGATTTTAATGGATGATATGCTATTTCTGATTTGCTTATTATAATTTGCTTTCAAATTTTTGGTTAGCTTCGGCTACCAACATCCCGTGAAGCTGATGCCGTATTTGTTACTCAGTTGTGATTTGCTTTCAAATTTTTGGTTAGCTTCGGTTAACGACAACATGCAATGTTGTCTACATATCACCCTCTTTCAATTTTGCAAATTGAGTAACAGGTATTGAATTCCATACACCATTCATCCCTTTTCACAAAAACCTGTTAAACGAATTTTAAAAATTGCCGTCATACAAGGTTGGGCGCTTGCATTCATATATTTTTACCCTGCTGGCCTGGCTTTGCTTATTGGAGTCAGCGAATTATCACGACATTTTTATTGTTCACTAAATCATGCAATGATGAAAAAATGTTTTTGGGTAATGCTGTTGGGTTTTCTGGGTTTGGACCTGGCGGCGCAGACAGACAAAGAATTAAAAAGCATACAAGATAGTTTGTTTATTGTGGAAGTGGAGGATAAACGCGAGCCCGATAAAGTATTGCATGCCGAACCTTTATACATTGACCTGATCCGCGACCTGGGCGCGAGGAAAGGGGAAAAGGAATGGAATGTCGCTATTGGCCTGGCTGATAACAATGATTACGATAAATATACCGCGCTGATTGAATATGAGTGGGCCCCCATCAACCGGCTTGGCCTCGAAATTGAACTGCCATTTACCATGTATTACCCGGCCAAAGGACAAACCTCAGCGCCGGGTAGTAAATTGAATAGCATTAAATTGGCCGGACAATATTCATTTTATGTGTCTGAGAAACATAAAACGAGCATGGCCATTGGATACATCCATGAATTTGAATTACCGGAATTCAGGGAATATGGTAAATCTGTCTTAATCAGGGGAAATATCTACAATCCTTTTTTTATAGCAGCAAAAAGGTGGGGAAACCAGTTTCATACTTTGCTGTACACAGGTCCTGCAGTTATGCATCATTTTGCCAGCAATAGTGTTTCCACAAGCTGGCAAATCAACAGCAATTTCCATTACATGATTACAGGAACAAGGAATTTTATCGGAGTGGAATTGAATAAAACTGTGTTGGGTAAACAGTTTGATATGACCATCAGACCGCAGATGCGTGTTAGCATTACAGATAATTTATTGGTGGGGATTGTTACAGGCATTCCCATTAGTAAGGCAAACGAAAGGTTTAGTACCTTCATTCGCCTGATATATGAACCCGGGCATAAGAAGCATGGATAATGTATCATTCACTATTCAATCTCAGTCGTTTTGCAGGGACGTTTCAAGAATATGATCCATGTCAGCAACAAAGTCCTGCCAGGCCATCAAAAAAAATCCCGTTCTGAAGAACGGGATTGATATGTAGGACCGGGTGATGTTTATTTGATTTCCTTTTGCATCGGGTTCACACCGGGCGGGGCGTTGCGTCGGCGCGGGCCTTCATCGCTGCGTGACTTAAACAACTGGAAACGGCTGGGTTGCTCAAAGCTCGGCCAGGTATTGTTCTTCTCGTTAATGTCTGCGGTTTCACGCATCGGGTCAAGTTTGATGGATGCCACCTGCTTGTTTTTCAGGAATGCCTTTGTGACCTTGTTTTCATTCTTGCGCCAGATATATACCGGTATTCTGTCAGTTTCCTTGCTGCCATCCACATAAGTCCACTCTACAATAATCGGCATCACCAAACCGCCTTTATTGCTGAACGTGAGTTCATACATGAACTTATTTCCCGCAATGTGCTGCCTTTCATCTTCGGTATATGCTTCCGTAACAGACTCGGGGATGTTGACCTGGAATGGCGTGCTGTCAACCTTTGCCAAACCACGCGCGTACCTCCAGTAAAAATCACGCAGGGATGTGTCCGCATCGGTGGCGAACCGGATGCGGCGATCCTGTCGGTTGCGGATTTTTGAGATGTCTTCAAAATTGTTCAAAATAGGTTTGCCCACAGGTTGTGTTATTGTACGTACCTCCGTTTTTCGGGGTTCCGCTTTCACCGAATCGAGGATGGCCCATTTCACGGTGTCGAGCGCGATATCGCAAGGGTCGGTGTTGTAAAACCATCCGCGCCAGAACCAGTCTAGGTCCTCCGCCGTAGCGTCTTCCATGGTGCGGAAGAAATCGGCCGGTGCCGGGTGCTTAAAGGCCCAGCGGCGGGAGTACTCTTTAAATGCGTAATCAAACAATTCCCTGCCAAGGATCGTTTCGCGGAGGATGTTCAAACCGGTTGCGGGCTTGCTGTACGCGTTGGGGCCAAACTGGATGATGTTTTCGCTGTTCGTCATGATCGGCTCAAGCTGGTCTTTCGGCAGTTTCATATAATCCACAATCTTATATGCCGGTCCCTTGCTTACGGGGAATTTATTGTCCCATAATTCTTCCGCGAGGTATTCCACAAAGGAGTTCAGGCCTTCGTCCATCCAGGTCCACTGGCGCTCATCGCTGTTGATGATCATGGGGAAGAAGTTGTGGCCCACTTCGTGGATCACCACGCCGAGCATGCCGTTCTTGGTACCTTCGCTGTAAGTGCCGTCTTTTTCGCAACGGCCGAAGTTGAAACAGATCATCGGGTACTCCATACCGTTAGCTGCTTCGAGGCTTTGCGCCACCGGGTAAGGGTAGGGGATGGTGAACTGCGAATAAACTTTGATGGTATGCGCTACGGCTTTTGTGCTGTACTTACGGTACAGGTTATACGCTTCCTTGCCATATGCGCTCATGCACATCACTTTCTTTCCTTCCACATACGCGGGCATCGCGTCCCATATAAATTTGCGGCTGCTGCCCCAGGCAAAATCGCGCACCATGTCTGCCTTGAAAACCCAGGTCTTCTTGCGGGTTGATTTTTGTTTTTCTTTTTCTTTCGCTTCATCCAGGGTTACGATCTCCACAACGTCTTTCGCGTTCTGCGCCTGCTGCCAGCGCTTCATTTCAGTGGGGGAAAGCACCTGCTGGTAGTTCTGGCACTGGCCGGTCGACATCACCACATGGTCCGCGGGAACTGTCATGCTAACCGTGAAATTGCCAAAGGTCAGCGCGAACTCACCTGTGCCGGTGAACTGCTTGTTCTGCCATCCCTGGTTATCGCTGTACACGCAAAGGCGTGGGTACCATTGTGTGATGGTGTACAGGTCGTTACCGTCTTCCGCGAAATATTCGTAACCCCCGCGGCCACCCATCTTCATGCGGTCAACCAGGTAATAATCCCAATCCACATTAAACACAAAACGCTGCCCGGGCTTCAGCGGCTGGGGTAGGTCAACACGCATCATGGTTTTTTGGATGGTATATTTCAAAGGGGTTCCTGTGGCGGTTGTCACCTTGCGGATGTTCACCCCATATTCTTTATCTGATTTGCCCTGGATGCGGTCAATGGCTTCCGCAGTCAGGTTTTTGTTCATGCTGCTGCTGTTTTCATATCCCGCGTTATTGGTTTTGCTATGCTGGTTCTCATCCAACTGCAGCCAGAGGTATGTCAGTACATCCGGCGAGTTATTGCTGTATGTAATCGTTTCTTTACCGATCAGGCGGCGGTTGGGTTCATCCAGTTCGCAAGTGATATTGTAGTCGCAACGCTGTTGCCAGTACTTGGGGCCCGGCGCGCCGCTGGCCGTGCGGTACTCATTCGGCGTGGGAAGGATGCTGCCCAATTGCTCAAAACGGTTGCCGTGGTTGCTGCCCGGGTTGTTACGGATGTCCTGGGCCATCAACCCAAGGCTGCAGCATGCCGCCGACAGTAACATGAACAGTTTTCTCATGATATTTTATTTATATGTGCTTTGTAAAATACGCAAATTTCACGAACCGGATAAGGGCCATCGTTCTATGCAAAACCATCCTGCCACCAGCATCGCGATCACGGAGAGGCTGATCACCCATATATTTCGGTTTAGTTTCAGTTTATCCACCAGGATCCAGTTCAGCAGGAGCAGTACAGTTACCACGAGGATCTGCCCCAATTCCACTCCGATATTAAAGCCCAGCAATGGTTTCCAGATCGACTGGCTTTTGGCCAGCGTCATGCGGATGGTGTTCGCAAAGCCCATGCCATGTATCAAGCCAATCAAGAGGGCAATGCTGTAATTCAGGTATTGCGCGCCGATGCTGAAACCGGGCTTCCTCAGGTTGAACAATGCTGTCAGCACAATGGTCAGCGGGATCAGGAACTCCACCCATGCGGAATCAACCCGCAGGATGTCTAATGTGCTTAATACCAGGGTAGCCGAATGGCCTATGGTAAAAGCGGTGACCAGAATCAGTACCTGCTTCCATTTTGAAACCGCATAAATGGCGGTTAATGCCATAAGGAAAAGCAGGTGGTCTAAAGCATCCGCGCTGATGATATGTTCCCAGCCCAGACTAAAATAAAAGCTAAATTCATTCATAGCCGATCCAGCGAGCCTTGCAGGCCTTATTTTTGTGGTCAAATATCCTGAATACCTTCAGGGTTTGCGAAAATAGGAGGTTAAATGGTATCAATATTATGTAAATGGCTGCTGGCCGCTCATTTTTTATGGGTGCAGCCTGCCCTGCCCGCGCACCCGATCTATGTGAGCGTTGTGGAGATCGAACATAATGCCGCGGAGAAATCGCTGGAAATCAGTTGCCGCATCTTTACGGATGATTTTGAAAAAACGCTGCGGGAAGTATATCCCGTGAAGATTGATTTACTGAACCCCGCCCTGCATGAGGCCATGGGAAAATATGTATCGGGTTATGTTCGCGACCACCTGAAGCTGAGCGTGAATGGGAAGCCTGTCAGTTTGCGTTACCTGGGGTACGAAGAAGTGGAAGAAGCCATCAGCAGTTATTACCAGGTGGATGCGGTGGAGTCTGTCGGCAGGATCGATATTGAAAACGATATTTTATACACGTATAAGCAGGAGCAAATGGGGATCATGCACCTAACGGTGAAGGGTGAACGAAAAAGCCTGCGTTTGCTGAACCCGGATAAAAAAGCGACGGTTTCCTTTTAATTATTCCTCTTCCATTTTCTCCCGGATATCTTCAGGGATATTGACCAGGATTTTATCGATGCGCTGGCCATCCATATCAATGACTTCGAACCGGAATCCGCGCCATTCAAAGGTTTCGCCGGTATTGGGGATATGTTCCAATAGGTTGAGGGTGAAACCGGCAACGGTATCGAAATCGGTTTCGTCGGCATCCATCCAGTCGGTTACGCTGAAATAACTCAGGAAATCATAAAAAGGTATTTGCGCGTCAACCAGGAAACTTCCATCTTCCCTTTTCATGATCTCATATTCTTCCTGTCCGGTTTGCGGAACATCGCCGATGATGGCTTCCATGATGTCGTTCAGGGTGATCATACCTTCGAGCGTACCGTATTCATTCACCACAAAACAACTGTGAATTTTGGTGGCTTTGAATTTTTCGAGTACCTGGTAAGGCGTATTGTTTTCGGGAACAAAGATGGCCGGTTTGAGCAGGGTTTCCATTTTGGTTTCCGGAGATACTTTGAGCATATCTTTTACATACACCAGACCCTTTACATAGTCAATACTGCCTTCGCAGGCTGGGTAGGTGGAGTACACGATTTCACTGAACCCGTTTAGTACATCCTTAACCGTTGCCTGCAGGTCAACCCAAACCATATCGGTTCGGTGGGTCATGAGTGATGTGATGTTCCTGTCGCTCAAGTGGAAAACCCTTTCAATAATTTCCTTTTCATCTTCTTCGATGGTGCCGTGTTCGCTGCCTTCGGAGATCATGGCTTTGATTTCCTCTTCAGTGATGGAACTGTCGTCGGCCTTGCTGATATTCAGGATTTTTGACAGGATATTGGTGAGTTTGGTGAGCAGCCAAACCAATGGGTGTACCAGCCTGGACAGGAAATTCATTGGCCCGGCCACCATCCGGGAAATTTTTTCCGCCTTGAGCAGCCCGATTTTTTTTGGGATCAGTTCCCCCAACAGGATGGATAAGAATGTAACGATGATGACCACCAGTGTGGTTGCAATGGTATCGGCATAAGGTTTCAGGGCGCTGAATTGCTCAAAAAAGGGTGCCATGTCCTTTCCGAACTTCTCGCCGGAGTACACACCCGTCAGGATGGAGATCAGGGTAATGCCGATTTGAACGGTGCTAAGGAATTTCTCGGGGTTTTCCACGAGGTCCAGGGCCTTACGGGCACGGTCGTCGCCTTTATTGGCCTGTGCTTCCAGCCTGGCCCTGCGGGCGCTTACGAGGGCAATCTCGCTCATCACGAACAGGGCATTGACAAAGATCAGGATAAGCAATATGATAACTTCCGTCATTATGTTGGTTTAAGCCAGGATATGGTACCGATGGTATATCCGGGATGACAAATATCCGAAAAACGTACCAATTAGCGCACCTGCGGCTACATCAAGCGGATAATGCACACCTACATACACTTGCGCGTATATAATAATGAATGCCCATGCAAAGAATAACCAGGCCCATTTTCCGATATGGCGGTGCAGGGTGGCATAGAGGTACATGGCAAGCCCGAAATGATTGGTCGCGTGGGAGGAGGTGAAACTGGAGCTTTGCGGCCGGTAATTTAGCAGGAACCGCATGCTGTCGGCCAAAGAAGGGTCGTTGCATGGCCTGGTGCGCATCACATGGTTTTTAATGAGTCCGCTGGAGACAAGGTCCGTAACCATGGGCGTGCATATGGCAAACAATAGCCACCACCATCCCTGTTGTTTGAAATTCCGGAATACAAACAAAATCATGAAAAGATAAAAGGGTACCCAGGTCATAGAGTTCCGGATAAAGGGCATGATGACATCAAAAAAACGGTTATGCCATTCCCCGTTTATGTGCTTGAACAGGAACCGGTCGGCTTCAAAGAGGTAGTCCATGCGGGTTTGCGTAGGGGTTTGACAAGCATTACAATTTAATCTGCTAATTTAGCGCATATTTTTTTCAGACCGACAACAGATATGAAACGATTGCCGAGGTTGATCAGATGGGTCCTGGGTGTTTGCCTGCTCCTGCTTTTGCTCATGTCTGCTTACCGCTTATTCTTTTTCTTTCATTACCGGGGCGAAAACAGGCCTTTCAGTGGTTCGGCCTTTTGGTTGGGCGTTCGGTACGACCTGAGGGTTGTTTCCGTGTTGGGTTTGCTGATGGTCACCTTAACCAGTATAGGCTGGCTAAACCCTTTTCTGCGGCCCGCGGCCATCAGGCGCTGGACATGGATACTCTCCATTATTTTCCTGGCCTTCCTGGTTTTGTATGGCGCAGATTTTTATCATTACGACTACCTCAAACAAAGGCTGAACGCGTCGGTGCTGAATTTCCTGGAAGACATGGCGATTTCTGCGGGCATGATGTGGCAAACCTATCCTTTGATACGGATCACCCTTGCCCTGGCCTTCGTGTTATGGCTCTTTGCGCTTTGGCACAGGCGCTTTTTACATAAGGTTGTACTTAGCAAGCCTTACCCCCTGAAAAAGTATAACCGCTTTGCCATCTATTTCTTACTCGTTGTTTCATTTGGCGTGGGCATCTTCGGAAGGCTGGGGCAGTACCCCCTGCGGTGGAGCGATGCGTTTTCATTCAGCGATGAATTTAAATCGCATACGGCGCTGAACCCATTCCAGAGTTTTTTCAGCACATTGAGTTTCAGGAAATCGGGATATGACCTTGCAAAAATGCGTTTATACTATCCCGTTATGTCGGATTACCTGGGCGTTGACAGGCCGGATAGCACGGCCATGCGCTTTGACCGGAAAAGGGAATTCCCGGCATCCAATCAACGGCCCAATGTGGTACTGGTGATCTGCGAAAGTTTCAGCGCGTACATGAGTTCCATGTATTGGAACCCTTTGAACAGCACGCCGTATTTTGACAGTTTAACCCGGCAGGGTGTATTTTTCGATCGTTGTTTCACGCCGGCATTTGGAACGGCAAGGGGTGTATGGGCGGTGATCACCGGCATCCCGGATGTGGAACAGCCCAAAACAGCCAGCAGGAACCCGCTCGCGGTTGACCAGCATACGATCATCAACGATTTGGATGGATATGAGAAAATGTATTTTTTAGGCGGCAGTACAACCTGGGCCAATATCCGGGGGTTGCTGAACAATAATATCGCGGGACTGCGCATTTACGAAGAAGAGCATTTCCGCGCGGAGAAAGTGGACGTTTGGGGGATATCAGACAAGAACCTGTTCCTGGAGGCGAACAAAATACTGTCCGCTGAGCGCAAGCCTTTTTTTGCCATCATTCAAACAGCCGACAACCATCGCCCCTACACCATTCCTGAAGAAGATATCGGGGCCTTTCAGAAACTGTCATTGCCTGAAGCCGAGTTAAAGGCGAATGGTTTTGAAAACAACGCGCAGTATAACGCGTTCCGCTACACCGATTTCACTTTTAAAACATTTGTGGAAGCCGCTAAAAATGAAGCTTATTTTGATAATACCATATTTGTATTTGTAGGTGATCACGGGCTCAGGGGCAACCCGGGTACCAGGTTCCCTTCCGTGTACTCACGGCAAGGTATACACGCGGAGCATGTGCCATTGCTCTTTTATGCGCCGGGTATGCTGCCGCCGGCCCGGGTGCATGATGTCTGCTCACAGCTCGATATCCTGCCTACGCTGGGTGGATTACTGAAACGAAACCATGTGAATACGACCCTGGGAAGGGACTTGTTCGACAGCAGCAGAAAAACGGAACCCATGGCGTTTATCGCCGACCCAGACCTGCATACCATCGCGCTCGCCGGTAACGGGTATTATTACGGGCGTAATTTGCGGACAGGAGAGAAGGAATTTGTATCGATGATCAATGATCGCCCGGTGCAAGCCACAAAAGAAACAGACAGCATCCACCGACGTATGGCATACCTAACCGAAGCCTGGTATGAAACATCGAGGTACCTGCTGCTCAATAACCGGAAAAAGAACTGAGCAAATCCGCTCCAGACCCTACCTTTGTGTCTTTCGCGCTAAACCAAAGCTGTATTTGCTCATGCTCATCAAATGGAGGGTTCCAAAAACCATACAGTGGATCGTTAAGCTGTTTTTTATTTACTTGTTCATCTTCACGTTGTTTCGTGTAGCCACCGTGGTATGGTTTAAACCGGCAACTACCGGATACATGGAGTTATTGCCGGCGTTCTGGCTTGGGCTCAAATACGACCTCCGCTGGATTTCATTTATCCTTTTCCCCATCGCCATTTTCTCCGTTTACCCAAGGTTCTCGCCATTTAAGGGGGAGTTGCCCAAAAGGATCTGGACTTATTACCTGGGGGTTATTACACTCCTGGTATTGTTTTTTTACGGGGCCGATTTTGGCCAGTTTGCTTATGTGAACGCCCGTCTCAATGCCGACGCTTTAATTTTCGCGGAAGACCCGCAGGAAAGCCTGCAGATGGTTTGGCAAAGTTACCCGGTGATTTGGATACTGGTCGGCTTGATTGGAGCCGTCATGATGATGGTGTGGATGTTCAGAAGGACACATGTGGAAGTGGAAGGAAAGAATGTGCACATACATAAGTTCAGCTATCGCCGGCGCTGGCACCTCGCGGCAATCTTGTTATTGGGATGGTTTATGTATGGTTTCCTGACGGCCAAGCCCCTCAATTTTTTCCGTGCTTTTAGTTTAAACGACGAGTTCAAGAGCAACCTGGCGTTAAACCCGATGCAGAATTTTTTCACTACGCTTCGATTTCGGGAACCAGACTATCATACACGCGCACACGATTATTATCCGCTCATGAAGGATTTCCTCGGAATGGCCAATCCCAACCGGCAAACCATGGATTTCCGCCGGCTGGCATTACCTGATACCCGCGCGCTGGAATGCAAACCCAATATTGTACTGGTGATCTGCGAGAGCTTCAGTATGTATAAGAGCAGCATGAGCGGGAACCCGCTGAACAGCACGCCCTATTTCGCTGATATGTGCAGAAAGGGCATCTTCTTCGAACGTTGCTTTACGCCTTCATTTGGAACCGCCCGGGGCGTATTTGCAACACTCACAGGCATCCCCGATGTACAGTTGGGTAAATTTTCCACGCGCAATGAAGCTGCGGTTAATCAACGCACCATCATCAATGAGTTTGAAGGCTATGATAAGTTTTACTTTATCGGTGGCAGGAGCCAGTTTAATAATTTCAGCGGATTGGTGCGCAATATTCATGGGGTGAATATTTATGAAGAAGGCGATTACAAATCCCCAAAAGTGAATGTCTGGGGAATCAGCGATAAGAACTTATTCCTCGAGGCGAATGATGTAATGAAGAAACAACAAAAGCCCTTTTTCGCGATCATTCAAACAGCCGACAACCACAGGCCTTTCAATATCCCCGCGGAAGACAGCGCTTTCCAGGCCCCGCAGGTACACCCGGATACACTGATGAAATATGGCTTTGAATCACAAAAAGAATTTACCGCATTCGCATACACGGATTATTGTTTCAGGAAATTCATGGAAGCTGCATCCAGGGAACTCTATTATGAGAACACAATTTTTGTGTTTGTGGGCGACCATGGCGTAGAAGGGAATGCGTCTGAAATGTATCCTAAAGCCTGGACGGATCAAAGGCTTTCTGATGAGCATGTACCCTTGTTATTTTACGCGCCGGGTTTGCTGAACCCGCAGTGGAGAAAAGAAGTGGTATCGCAAATAGATGTACTCCCTACCATCGCCGGTTTGATTGATATGCCATACCTCAATACCACATTGGGAAGAGACTTGTTGAACCCATTGAAAAAGGAAAACCTGGCATTTATCATGTACCATGCCCCTGGATGGATTGGCGTGGTGAACGATGATTATTTCTACCGAAAAAATATCCGGATTAAAAAGGACGAATTGGTGCCGGTCCGGGAGGGTTTATCTCCACTCAGCAAGCAGGCGGAAGATTCTGTAAAAAAGAAATTATCAGTAATCACCAGCGGTATATATGAAACGGCACGTTGGATGCTGGTGAATAACCCCAATCATGTAAAGAAATAATTACCTGATTTTTTCAGCGATCATGATCAGCCTGGACGATTGGCGTATGTCGTAACGTGCAAAATTGTAATCGCCAAAAACCTCCCTTATCTGCAAGCCCTGGTACGCAAACATATCAGTGAAATCGCCCAATGAAAACTTCGCCACTTTTTCCGTATACACAAGCGGCAGGTCCATACCTTCTGACTCAATGCTGATTTTTTTGTAGAAATGCGATTCGTCGTACCATTTGCTGATCAGGTAATGGTTGCCGTTGATCATTTTTTCAGACTGGTGCTGTAAATGGTCTTCGGCATAATGCACGTTCAGGTAGTCCATCACAAACATGCCATTTTTTTGCAATGACTGCGCGATGGTGCGGATGGCGTTATCGTGTTCGCGTTGTGTTCGGAAATACCCGAAACTGGTAAAGAAATTAAACGCGTACTGGTAGTAGTTGATACGGAAAGGCAGGCGCATATCGTGCACATAAAAATGCAGGTGTTCGTGCTGATGGGCCAACGCCTGTTCAATGGATTGTTGGCTAAGATCGATGCCGGTTACGTCAAAACCTTTGTCGGCCAGTTCAATGGCGTGCCTGCCGGTGCCGCAGGCAACATCGAGCATTACCGACCCCGGGGCGGGTTTCAGGTATTGTATCAATTGGTCAACAAACGCGGAAGCCTCCTGGCTGTCGCGCCCGGCATACAATTCATGATAATAAGGGGTATCGAACCATTCCTCGAACCAGGTTTGCATGACGCGAAGGTACAATTTTAGTCTATCAAACCCTGTCGGGGTTATAACCCCGACAGGGTTAATTTATTATCTTTGCAGCCTCAAAAAACAGAATTATGTCCCTCATCAAGAGCATCTCAGGTATCCGTGGTACCATTGGTGGCAAACCCGGCGATAACCTGACGCCTGTTGATATCGTGAAATTCACCGCTGCTTATGGCACCTGGCTGCTAGGCCAAACGGGCGCCAAAGCCGCCAAAAAGAAGAAAGTAGTGATTGGGCGCGATGGGCGCATCAGCGGAACGATGGTAAAAAACCTGGTTACATCAACGCTTACTTCATTGGGTATAGACGTTATCGATCTCGACTGGAGTACCACGCCTACCGTGGAAATGGCCGTTACATTTCTCGGTGCCGATGGCGGTATCATCCTTACGGCCAGCCATAACCCCAAAGAATGGAATGCGCTGAAGTTGCTTAATAACGCCGGTGAATTCATCAGCGGTGATGAAGGCAAAAAAATATTGGAAATCGCGGAGACCGACAATTTCCCATTTGTTCAGGTGGATAAACTAGGACAATTGTCGGTAAACAACGATATGCTCCAGGCACATATCAACGCCATCCTCAAACATCCGCTCGTTAATAAAAAAGCGATCGAAAAAGCCAAATTTAAAATTGTGCTGGATCCTGTGAACAGCACCGGTGCAATCGCCGTTCCGGCATTGTTGAAGGAATTGGGCGTACAGGATGTACAGGTGATCCATGGCGACATCACCGGTGATTTCGCGCACAACCCCGAGCCATTACCCGAGCATTTACAGGCCCTCAGCCATACCGTTGTGAAATCGAATGCCTCCCTGGGTATCGCGGTTGACCCGGATGTAGACAGGCTTTGTTTTGTGTGTGAAGATGGCTCCATGTTTGGCGAAGAGTACACATTAGTGGCCGTGGCCGATTATGTGTTAAGCCATACAAAAGGTAATACCGTCAGCAACCTGTCATCAACCCGTGCACTGAAGGATATCACTATGAAGCATGGCGGCGAATACCATGCCAGCGCAGTAGGTGAAGTGAATGTGGTTAATAAAATGAAAGCTGTAAAGGCAGTTATCGGCGGCGAAGGCAATGGGGGCATCATCGTTCCTGAATTGCATTATGGCCGCGATGCCCTGGCCGGTATCGCGCTTTTCTTATCGCACCTGGCTTTGTCGGGTAAAAGCATCAAACAACTGCGCAACACATACCCGGATTATTTTATCAGCAAAAACAAAATCACGCTCGACAACGGCATCGACCTGAAAGCGATTTTTGATAAATTACAAAAGAAATACAAAGGGCAGCCGTTGAATACGGAAGATGGCTTGAAGATTGAGTTTGAAAATGACTGGGTGCACCTGCGCTCCAGTAATACTGAACCAATCATCAGGATTTATGCCGAGAGCAATTTCGAAAAAACAGCCGATAACATCGCTATGCGCCTGATGAAAGATATCCAGGAAGCGATGTAAGATAACCAACCGAAAAACACCAGCACCAATCATGAACCGTATTTACCTCGACAACGCCGCGACCACAGCGCTTGACCCTACGGTATTGGAATCGATGATGCCTTACCTCACCGAGAAATTTGGCAACCCGTCTTCCATTTATTCGTATGGGCGCGAAACCAGGATGGCGCTCGAAACAGCCCGTAAGTCTGTGGCCCGCATCCTGCACGCGCACCCCGCTGAAATATTTTTTACCAGCGGCGGAACCGAAAGCAATAATTCTGTTTTAAAATCAGCTGTACGCGACCTTGGTTGCAAACATATTATCACATCAGCCATTGAACATCACGCGGTCACCCATACTGTAGAATATCTCCAATTACAGGGGCACACACAAGTGAGTTATGTAAACCTGCTGCCTAACGGACATATTGACCTAAACCACCTCGAAAAATTACTGGCCGAATCAAAGCATCGTGTCCTTGTATCGCTGATGCATGCCAACAATGAAATTGGCAACATCCTCGATATCATGTCGGTGGGAAATCTGTGTAAGAAGTACAAAGCATTTTTTCATAGCGATACAGTGCAAACAGTAGGCCATTTCCCCATCAACCTCCGTGAAACACCTGTGCATTTTATCACTGGCTCCGCGCATAAATTCCATGGGCCAAAAGGCGTTGGCCTGTTGTATATCAATGAAAACATACAGGTGAAACCCTTTATTTACGGGGGCGGGCAAGAACGCAATATGCGTGCTGGCACCGAAAATACTTATGGCATTGTCGGTTTTGCCAAAGCGCTGGAAATCGCTACGGAAAATATGGAGCAAGACAGCGCCTATATCCTTTCCCTGAAAAAATACATGCACGATAAACTGATCGCTCACATACCAGGGGTGTCATTTAACGGCGATGTACTCGGAAATTGTTTATATACGGTGCTGAATGTCAGCATGCCGAAAACTGAAAAATCAGAACTTATCCTTTTCAACCTTGATATCAACCAGATCTGCGCAAGTGGCGGCAGTGCCTGCACGTCTGGAGCTGAAATGGGCAGCCATGTGATCAGGGCCATCAATAACAACCCCAATCAGATAGCGGTGCGCTTCAGTTTCTGCAAGCACAATACAAAAGAGGAAATAGACCAGGTGGTGGAGAAATTAAAAGACCTTATCTGATCCTGGAATCTTTGTTTGATTAAAACTGGAATCCCAGCTTACCTGTCAATGATGATGGTAAAGCGGGCAACCTCCTCCTGTCTAACAGGAAACTATTCAGTTGCGCGATTTCACGGAATATATAATGTTTATCCATGGCCCCTTGCAGGTAACCTGCGCCCGTACTGCCCCCTGTGCCAATCCTCGAACCAATCATCCGCCGCACCATATTGATGTGGCGGTACCGCCAACTGCCCAGTTGATTATCGATTTCCAGCATCACTTCCAGTAACTGAAACGGCAATTCCAGCATAGGGTATCCCCTGTAGAGCATGATGAATAATGCTGAACGGCAGGCTTGTGGGCTTAACCTTCGGTGTGCCTGCGGCTCCGCTCCGTAAAATATTTGGCGGAATGCCTGCAGGTTTGATTTCTCCGCTTCGGCGAGACTGTCGCTATACCTTTTTTCATATTCTGCCCAAAATGGATGTGTGTCCGCATGTCCCCCCTGGTCTTGTCCCCAGAAAGCTTGGGCATCCAAAAATGGCATGCGTTCCAGCCATTGGTTCAGCAGGTTCATCACCGATGGCATTTTTTCCGCATCCCTGATCAGGTCGATTTCCTTTTGATTGAGCTGGCTTACATAATATTGCTGTCCATGCCTTTCGTCAAACTGAAGGCCAAGCCTGGCTTCCAGGATTTTAAACTGCCAGCTTTGAAAGCCGGATGCGGGGCGCAGCATATCCCTGAATTCCAGGAAATCCATTGGGGTCATGGTTTCGAGGATATCGATCTGTTGCACCAGTACACGCATGATGGTGACTACCCTGCGTAGCCTGTGAACAATGGCTTGTAAATCCGCAGAATTGTCGTTGATGGATGGCTTGTTCATGATCTCCACCACCGAATTCACTTCAAATAAAATCTGTTTGAACCAAAGCTCATAAGCCTGGTGGATCACAATAAAAAGCATTTCATCGTGCGCATGTTCATTACCGGGTTCATCGCTCACGGGGCTCTGCGCTTCAAGGATTTTTTCTAACTGGAGGTATTCACCATAGTAAACAGGGCGGTATGCCATAGCGGTTCGTTTGCTGCAAACATACTGAATATGCCTGTTGCAGAAACAGGCCACGGTCATATTCTGAAAATGATGGCGGGATTTATTGACGGATCAATACGGTACTGCCTTTCTGCTCAATCCTTTTGTTGGTATCTGTATTGGTATATGTGAGGATCCAAACGTATGTACCCATATCGGCATCACGGCCCTTGTGGCGTCCATCCCATTTGCGCGTCCAGTCGTTTGTATAAAACACCCTTTCACCCAGGCGGTTGAAAACACTGAATGAGAGGTCGCGCGCTTTATAGGCATTGAGCGGGTACAGGAAATCGTTTAGTCCATCACCGTTAGGCGTAAACGCAGATGGCACGGCGATATAACAATTGTTCAGCACATTGATCATGACCGTGGCGCTCGATGTGCAACCAATATCATTCGTCACGGTCAGGGTAACAGGTACCTGGTAGTTGTTGGGCGAAGACCCGTAAACCTGTGCAGGCGGTTGCTGCTGGTTGCTGAACTGCCCGTTCCCGAAATCCCAGGACCAGTTTACAATATTGCCAATGCTGGTATCGCGGAACCTGGCAAGGTCGTTCGGACAAACCAGTTGCGTGGCTTCAAATCCGGCTTTTAATGTGTTGGGCAGGAATATCATTTGAGAACTGGTGTCGCTGCAAACCCCGTTGCTTACAATGAGTTCTGTTAAGTGGTCGCCAAAAACGCCATAGAAAATCTGCGGGTTTTGCTGGTTGCTGGTCCGGATAAAATCAAATGTCCATAACCAGCTATTCACGCCGTTTGCGCCGTTATGTATGTATTGAACGGTGTCGCGCTGGCATCCTAACGATATCGTGTACCCGAAATCGGCGTTCACTGTGTCCTTGGTGCTGAATGGGAGGCTGGCGCCTGCGGGTGTTTCCTGGCCGCATTCGTCGATGATGGTGCTGCCATCAGGCCCGCGCAATAACCTCAGCTGGAAATTTCCTGCCCGGTAGAGGGGGGTGGCCAGGTCAATGAATATTTTAGAACTGACGCCGTTTACACATTCGCCTCTTGCGCCGCTGATGGTAACGGGATAGGTCCCGGTGATGGAAAAGTCCCTGCCCGAAGGGTCAATGCTGTTGCAACGGATGGGCCTGCTGAAAACAAGCTCCAGGGTTTGCGGTGCGCAGCCAATCTTGGTCAGACTGTCCATAGGTGTGGGTTGAATCGGTAAAATAGTGAGTGGGATGGCATCGCCCTGCGGTATGGTCCGGTCGCAGTTGTCTTGCAAAGTATTCCCATCACTGCCGTTGCGGATGATCAACTGGTAATTGCCGGGTGGCAATGGATTGCTGAGCGTGAGTGTGAGCGCGTCGAGGTCGAAGCTGCTGTTACAGCCGGTGCCCGTTGCAGAAATCACTGTTGCCAGTCCGGGGCTTAAACTGAATTCGGTGCCCGTGCCGGTCAAACTCCGGCATTTCATTTTTTTGTTGAGCGTTACATGGATGGAGTTCCCTTCACAATTGGCCGTGGCGGTTCCCAATTTGGGATCAGTGGGGTCGGTGATGCTGGCCGTGCCCCCGCCAAAGGATAAAGTATATCCGCTCTGCGAATTGGTAAAATGGCTCACCAGCAGCAGGTATTGCCGGCCTTCGATGATGGTGGGCATTTGCGCGAATGAATTTTCATTGGCCGCGGGGTCTGATGCGCACTGAATGAAGTTCACCCCTGATGCGGATGCGCCTGTGGCACCATAAGTACCTGCCCAGTTGCCAGTGACCACTAAGGAAGGCACCGTGTACACATCATTCGGGTTACGACCGGTGATATCGTACAACTGCCAGTCGTAATCATCGCCTAAATCATTGGGCGTAATCACAAAACCAAGTGTCCCGGTGCGGTAACAGGTAAACCGGTACCAGAATGGATTTTTATCCTGGTAATTGGCGGTGCCGCTGCCGGTGCAACCGGGTACTACCAGGTTATTTACCCCGCAAATGGGGACGGTGTTTTGCACAAATGTGCTGGTACCACAAACTGGGAAAGCGGTGGAAGGGTTCTGGCCAAGGGTTGTGCAGGCTTGTCCATTTGCGCTTTGCTGAACACTAAGCCAGGATATGAGTACGATTAAGGAAAAATGCTTCATCTGGGCGTAAAAATACATAAAGATGGCCCGGCATAAAAGCGCGCTGCAAAGCACCCTCTATTTTAACATGCTTTTACCTAATTTTTTGTTTGATCTCCTGCAACTTGAGCAGGGCTTCCACCGGTGTCAGGCGGTTGATATCCACTTCTTCCAATAATTTCCGGATCTCATCAAAAGTGACGGAATGGGCATCGAAAATATTGAGTTGCAATTTCGGACTGATCTTACTGGTATCTGGTGCCGGCTGGCCTGTTTTATGTTCGCGGCTGCTTTCCAGTTGTTTTAAAATATCATTGGCCCTGTCGATCAGCTTTGGCGGCATCCCTGCCATGCGGGCCACATGGATACCAAAACTATGTGTACTGCCACCAGGCGCGAGCTTGCGCAGGAAGATGACTTTATTGCCCACTTCACGGTTGGTGACATGGTAATTGCGGATCCGTGTGTATTGGTTCTCTAATTCATTGAGTTCATGATAATGAGTGGCAAACAGTGTTTTGGGTGTATGCGGCGAGTCGTGTAAAAACTCCGCGATGCTCCAGGCAATGGAAATGCCATCGTAAGTTGATGTACCCCTTCCGATTTCATCCAGTAAAATCAGGCTCCTGGCGCTGAGGTTGTTGATGATGCTGGCGGTTTCATTCATCTCCACCATAAACGTACTTTCCCCGCCGCTCAGGTTATCGGATGCGCCAACCCTGGTGAAAATCTTATCCGTCAATGGCACACGGGCTTTATCCGCAGGCACAAAACTGCCCATATGCGCCATGAGTGTAATCAAAGCGGTTTGCCTGAGGATGGCGCTCTTACCACTCATGTTCGGTCCGGTGAGGATAATGATCTGCTGGTCTGCGTCGTTTAACCGGATATCATTGCTGATATATGATTCGCCTTCGGGCAAATGCCTTTCTATCACCGGGTGCCTGCTTTCGGTGAGTTCCAGTTCAAAGCCTTCGTGGAGTTCCGGTTTTTTATATTGATACCTGATGGCATTTTGCGCAAAGCATGTGAGGCAATCAATGGTGGCCATCACTTGTCCGTTCACCTGCATGGGGGTGATATAATCCTGCAACTCCAGTAAGAGTGCCTGGAATATATCGAGCTCAATTTGCAGGATCTTATCTTCTGCGCCCATGATCTTCTCTTCATAGAGCTTCAGCTCCGGCGTGATATACCGTTCGGCGTTGGCCAATGTTTGCTTTCGGATCCAGTCTGCCGGTACTTTGTCTTTATGTACATGTGTTACTTCCAGGTAATACCCGAACACATTGTTGTACCCGATCTTCAGTGAGCTGATGCCCGTTTGCTGCGCTTCTTTCTGCTGTAATTCCACGAGGTAATTTTTTCCCCCGCTGGATATCTCCCTCAACTCATCCAGTTCTTTGTTCACGCCGTTCGCGATCACGCCACCCTTGTTCACCTGTGCCGGCGGGTTTTCAGAGATTTCCCTGAGGATTTTATCCAGTATGAACGGACATCCATTCAGGGAGTCGCCCAATCTTTTCAGGTATTCGTTGCCGTTAGTTTCGCAGATTTGCTTGATGGCTTCCGTTTGCTGTAAGGATTTGGCGAGTTGCAGCACTTCCCTCGGATTGATTTTTTTTAAGGGCACTTTTGCCGCCAATCGTTCAATATCACCGGCCTGTTTGATATGCTGCATCAGCTCCTGCCGGGTATCGGTTTCGCGGATCAGGTATTCCACAGCGTCTAACCGTTCCCGTATGGCCTGCAACTGATTAAGGGGCATGAGCATCCAGCGTTTCAGCATGCGCGCGCCCATGGGGGAGACGGTTTGGTTGATGGTTTTATACAGCGTTTGTGCCTGCTCGTTATGGCTCATCAATTCCAGGTTGCGGATCGTAAACCGGTCCATCCATAAATGATCATCCCTGTTGATGCGCTGGATCGATGTGATGTGCTGCAGGTTGGGGTGTTCCGTGTCTTTGAGGTAATGCAGTATGGCGCCGGCGGCGATGATGCCCGCGTGCATGTTTTCCACGCCAAAACCCTTTAGGCTGTGCGTTCCGAAATGTTTCAACAGGCTTTCGGTGGCATAGGCTTCCTGGAATATCCATTCGTCCAGTGAATAGGTGAAAAACTGGTTGCCAAAGGTTTCCCTGGCATATTTCTGCCTGTTCCGTTGAAAAATCAATTCCGCGGGTTGTAAACTTTGCAGGAGTTTGTCGGCATAATCCGGGTCGCCTTCCGCCAGGAAAAATTCCCCGGTGGAAATATCCAGGAACGCGATGCCGATACTATGATCTTCTACATGCAGGGCCGCCAGGAAATTATTGTTGTTATGGTCGAGGAGTTTATCGTTGGTGGCCACTCCCGGCGTAACCAGTTCGGTCACGCCACGCTTCACAATCCCTTTGGCGGCCTTAGGGTCTTCCAACTGGTCGCAGATCGCTACCCGGAATCCGGCTTTCACCAGTTTGTGCAGGTAGGTATCGAGCGCGTGGTGCGGAAATCCCGCGAGCTCTTCGGCGGAGGCATTGCCATTATTGCGTTTGGTCAGTGTGATGCCCAGCACCCTCGAGCTGTGGATGGCGTCCTGCCCGAAGGTTTCATAAAAATCACCTACCCTGAACAACAGGATGGCATCCGGGTAGCGCGCCTTGATGGCCGCGTGTTGTTGCATCAGGGGAGTTTCCGATCGCTGTTTCGCCATAGCGGGCAAAAATACTATTTTGACCTGTTCATCTGCCAATATCCATTTGGGTTCACAGAAGCCGGATTAACAGTTTATTAGGAAGCGCTGTTTAAACCCCACCGCCCTGCAACCATCTAATCAATTATATTTGCACTTTCTGCAAAAGCCTCATTAATAAAAATTATCATATAATGAAGAAACTTATCGGCAGCTTCCTGGTATTATTCACGTGTTTATCTGTGCAGGCACAGCCGCCGGCCGGGATGGGTAAGAGCGATCCCGAAGCCAAGAAAATCCTGGATGCCGTCAGTCAGAAGTTTAAAACCTATAAATCAGTGCAGGCCAAATTCATCCTGAAAATTGAAAATGCTGCCGGAAAGAACCTGGGCAATAAGAATGGCACGGTGTATATGAAGGGCACCAAATACCGCATCAGCGCGCCCGGACAGGATATTTTTTCGGATGGCAACAATGTCTGGACTTACGAGAAGTCATCCAATGAAGTAACGATCAGCCGCATTGACCCGGCAGCCAATTCCATCACACCACAAAAACTGTTTACAAATTTTTACGACAAAGATTTTTTATATAAACTGAACGGCGTGGTGAAAATGAATGGCAAAAACATGCAGGAAATCGAACTCACCCCCATTGATAAAACTAAGGCATTTCATAAAGTGCTGCTATATATCGACAAGTCGGTGATTTACACCACCAAAGTGTTTGAAAAATCAGGAAACCGTTACACATACAGTGTCAGCAATATGGCTACGAATGGCGCAATTGCAGATCCCACATTTGTGTTCGATGCCGCAAAATATCCCGGGGTGGAAGTGGTTGATCTGCGGTAATGACAATGATATAAGTATTTCTTTGTAGCCGGATGCAAGATGAGCATCCGGTTTTTTTGTGCAGGCAATTCAACTCAATATTAATATGCAGAAGTTCATGATGGATGTTCAATTTAAGCATCGTTTCCCCACCGATAGGTGTTCACCGGCAAACCGGCGAGATCGAGTACCCGGTCTACCACTGTGCCGGCCAGCGCTTCTATGCTGGTTGGGCGGCTGTAGAAAGAAGGTGTTGCCGGGCAAATAATCCCCCCGGCCAGTGTGATGGTTTCCATATTGCGGATATGCACCAAATTATAGGGTGTTTCCCTCGCCACGCAAATCAGTTTTCTGCGTTCCTTTAGGATCACATCGGCTGCACGGGTGATCAGGTCGTTCGAAATGCCCTGCGCGATCCTGCCGAGTGTGCCCATACTGCAGGGGACGATGATCATGGTTTGATACAGGCCGGAACCGGAAGCGAATGGCGCGAAAAAATCCTGTGGTTCATAATAGCGCAGGTCCATATCCTGGTATTCCGCGTTGCCGAGTTCCGTTTGCCACACATCCCTGGCATTGGAAGTCATAACCACGGCCAGTTCAAGCTCAATCCCGGATTGCCTCATGGCGATGAGTTTTTTCAGGAGCAGTTGCGCGTAAATAGAGCCGCTGGCCCCGGTGATAGCCACTACAATTCTATGCATGGGATTTTATTTAATTTCGTCGAAACTACTAAACATTGCCGGATGCAAAAAGTTACAGGGTTGGTCGGTTTTTTATTTCTGATGCTGATACTTCTGTCCGTCTCAAACCCGCCAAAACCCGCTATTCAATGGATGTCGGTTCAGGACGCGATGAAGGCTTATGATGCAAAGCCCAAACCCATTTTTGTAGATGTGTATACCGACTGGTGCGGATGGTGCAAGGAAATGGACCGGACGAGTTTCCGGCACCCTAAACTTGTGGAATTTATAAACGCCAATTTTTACCCTGTAAAGTTTAACGCCGAATCACCGGATACGGTTTTGTTTAATGGCCGGCAGTTTAGTTTTAATATGGACACGCGTGCGCACAGGCTGGCCGAATATTTACTAGATGGCCAACTGGAATTCCCTGCCATGGTGTTTTTGCCGGCGCCCGGCGAGAAACCCGCCGCCTTGTTTGGTTACATGAAAGCCCGCGAGCTGGAAGCGCCCCTGCGGTACTTTGCGGATTCCTCGCTCAGGGCAATGAGTTTCATTGAGTTTAATAAAAACTTTAGAGGTAGCTGGAAATAGTGTAGCTCCAAGGATTTGTTCATCTTCATTAATTTTTCCATACATGATTACAGTCATTTGATGAAAACTGCCGAATACAAATCCTTACCTGTACCTTTAGGGTAAATACACCTGCATGAAAGCCCTATTGGTTATCTGTTGCGCCGCCTGGCTTTTGGCGGACATCACCTGGCTAACCGATTTTACAGAAGCAAAAAAGCAAGCAAAGGAAAAACATCAACCCATCCTGCTGAATTTTTCAGGTTCAGATTGGTGTGTGCCATGCATCCGGATGAAGAAGCAATTCTTTACGTCCGGTGAATTCCAGTCTTATGCCGGATCCCACCTGGTGCTTGTGAATGCAGACTTTCCACGTCGCACTAAAAATAAATTGAACGCTCAGCAGGAGAAGCATAATGAGGCGCTTGCCGAACAGTATAATCCAAATGGAAAATTCCCCTACACGTTACTGTTAGATGCAGAAGGGAAGGTCTTGAAGACCTGGGAAGGATGCCCCGATAGCAGCCCGGCCGATTTTGTACAGGACCTGCAATCCGCCGCGGCGAAACTTCCATGACAATTGCCCAAACGATATATAAAAGGGTTCTGAAACTTATGGGCAACCGCTTTGAGATCAGCGTGGTTGCCGCAGAGCAGGATACGGAGTTTGCGGAGCATGCCATTGACGCTGCCGTGGAAGAAATTCAGCGCATCGAACAATTGCTGACCACATACAGGGAGGATAGCCAAACCATTGCAGTCAACCTCATGGCCGGTATCAGGCCCGTACAGGTTGACAGGGAATTTTTTGACCTTGTGGCCCGGTCTGTACGCCTGTCATCATTAACCCAGGGCGCGTTCGATATCACATATGGATCCATTGATAAGCGTTTATGGAATTTTGATAAAACAATGACGGCTTTACCTGATCCGGAAACCGCCAGGCAAATGGTGAAGCTTATCAATTACAGGAATATCATCCTTGATGATGAAGCCTGTACTATTTTTCTGAAAGAGCCGGGCATGCGGATTGGGTTCGGTGGCATAGGTAAAGGATATGCTGCGGAAATGGCCAGGCGTGTACTCCGGCAAAGGGGTATTGAGTCGGGTATTGTCAACGCAGCGGGAGATTTGGTTACATGGGGTGTTCAGCCCGATGGGAAACCCTGGACAATCGGGATCGCGCACCCGGATGCCAAAGATTGGCCGTTTTCTTACCTGGCCGTCAGCAATATGGCTGTCGCCACTTCGGGTAACTACGAAAAATTTGTCTGGATCGGGGGGAAGAAGTATTCCCATACCATCGACCCCCGCACCGGCTTACCTGTGCAGGGCATTAAAAGCGTGACCATCATTTGTCCGAACGCCGAAATCGCCGATGCGATGGCCACGCCCGTGATGATCATGGGTGTGAAGGCCGGCCTCGACCTCATCAACCAGGTCAGGGATATCGCCTGCATCGTCATTGATGACCATAACAATATGTATACTTCGTCTAACATAAAAATACATTGAAATGAAAATTCGTCTAATCGTTGCCGTTATCGGATTGGTTTCATACGTGTCGGGTTGTACAACCGTTAAAGAGTATCAGAAGAACCGCATCAATGACGCGGAGATGGATTTGTCGACGCGCAAGGTGCAAAAAACGGAACTGAGTTTTCAATCCTATCGTGAAGGTGCGTCTGGCGCCAATGGCGGAAAAACCGGTGGCGGGTGCGGTTGTAATTAATTTTTAAAGTTGTTGCATGAAAAAGATTTGTTTATCGGTTTTGGGCCTTTACTTGGGATTCATACAGGCATTTTCCCAGGCGAAAGATAGTTCCCAATATAAATCGCGTAAGCTCAGCATAGAGGAAATAAACCTCGTTAGCAGCTATTACAAGCAGGATGGCTCACACAGTGCGGTGGAAGGCGGGATAGGCACACAGAAACTATCAGATATCTCCAATGTCATAGACCTGAAGCTGGTATTTTACGATAAGAAGTACCGAAAGCACAGCCTGGTGGCCGAAGCGGGCCTAGATTATTATTCTTCCGCCTCATCAGACCGCATCGATGCAAAGGCCAATTCCTCGGCATCGTCAAGTGATATCCGCGTGTATCCTTCATTGTCATGGACGATGGAGAATGAACAGAAGGGCAGGAGCCTGAACCTCTTTGCATCCACTTCAACGGAGTATGATTATCAATCCATCGGTTTCGGCGCGGCTTACAGCCAGAAGTCAAAAGACAGGAACCGGGAGATTACGGTTAAAGGGCAGGCTTTTTTGGATAAGGTTACATTGATCCGCCCGGTTGAACTCAGGCCGGGTGGAGAGGATGATGAGAATTATGGCAGCGCTTCCCGAAATTCATACAGTGGTTCCGTGACCTTGTCGCAGGTTGTAAACAAACGCCTTCAGATGCTGTTTGTGGCTGAATTTGTGCAACAGGAAGGGTTCCTGGGCCTGCCCTTCAACAGGGTATATTTTAAAGACCTCTCCATGCGGGCGGAACATCTGCCTTCTACAAGGTGGAAGCTGCCATTGGGGCTGCGGGCCAGTTATTTTTTGGGTGATAAGGTGGTGCTGAAGGGCTTCTACCGGTTTTACCAGGATAGCTGGGGTTTGCAGGCGCATACCGCCGAGCTGGAAACAAGCCTGAAGCTGTCGCCTGTATTTTCACTCACGCCATTTTATCGTTTTTACCGGCAAACGGCTGTTGATTATTTCGCGCCTTACGCCGCACATGAAACTTCTGAAGAATTCTTTACCAGTAATTTCGACCTGGGCGATTTCAATAGCCATTTTGCGGGTATGGGTTTCCGTTATGTTCCCGTTGGCGGTGTTTTTGGCGTCAAACACTGGAATATGGTTGAACTCAGATACGGCCATTATACAAGGAGCAATGATTTGTCGGCAAATATCATCAGCATGCATGTCAGGATTAAAAAGCCCTGATCATTCAGATGAAGAAAACTTGTTTGTTCCTCCTGTCAAAACTGCTGTTTTCATTCGGCTTACTGGCCCAGCCAGCAGATACGGGTACATATCGTTCCCGCAAACTTCAACTGGATGAAGTGAACCTGGTCAGCAGTTATTATAAGCAGGATGGGGATAACAGCGCTGTGACAGGAGGTGTTGGCACGGAAAAACTTACTGACTTTTCAAACCAGTTTGAATTTGTTTTCCACCAGTACAACCGGAAAGGACGCAGGGTTAACTGGGAAGCAGGTTTGGGGGTCGACTATTACACATCCGCTTCATCTGATAAAATCAATCCTTACTCCATTTCATCTGCCTCTTCAAGGGACCTTCGCATTTACCCTTCGGTGGTTAGGGAAACAGTGAATGATTCAACGGGTTATAGCTTGCAAACAGGGATATCCTATTCACATGAATCTGATTACCGGTCGCATGGCATCCTGGCTGGATGGGGCTGGCAATCACAGGACAGGAACACCCGGGTTTCGGCAAGGTTGAGGGTTTATTTCGACCAGGTCAAGATCATCCTGCCGATAGAACTCCGCACACTCGAAACAGGAGGTTTACCCGACGCCCCCAACCAGTATGATTATCCCTGGCGGAGAAGGCATACATGGCAGGGTACTTTTGCCTGGTCGGCCATTGTGCATAAACGTTTGCAGTGGTCTGCCACAGTCGATCCTTCATTTCAAAGTGGGTTCCTGGGTCTGCCTTTTCACCGCATTTATTTTACGAACGGGGTTTTATCCACGGAAAAATTACCCCGCAACAGGTTTAAACTGCCTCTTGGTTTCCGGGCTTCATGGTTTGCTGGCGACAAGTTTATCGTTAGGCCCTTTTACAGGTTCTACCTCGATGATTGGGGCATGCGTGCCCATACCGCCGAGATGGAACTAACGGTAAAGCTTACCCCATTTTTATCGGTATCGCCGTTTGGCCGGCTGCACCATCAATCCGGTATCAGGTATTTTGCCGGGTACAGGGAGCATGACAGCAAAGAAGCCTTTTACAGCAGCAATTTCGACCTTTCCGGATTCAGTAGTTTTTTTTCGGGTATGGGTCTCCGCTATCATCCCATGAATGGCTTGTTGGGCGACAAGCGTTTCCCGACGCTTGAAATCAGGTATGGGCATTACAGTCGTTCCAATGGACTGGCCGCGGATATCCTCAGCATTTTTCTGGCCTTCAGGCCAAAAGGGTGAATATGATACCGCGTAACATAAAAAAAGAGCCATAAGGCTCTTTTTTTATGTTCAACATGATTTGATCATTGATTATATGCTCTCCGCCATATCTGGTATCTGTGCCGCTTTGTAGGCGCCGGCATCCAGTTTGCGTTTTGTTTCCTCAAAAGCTTTCAGCGTCAGTTCAATATCTTCATCGCTGTGCGCCGCTGTTGGGATGATCCTGTAGATGATATCTCCTTTAGGGATCACCGGGTACACCACAATCGAGCAGAAAATGTGATAATTTTCACGCAAGTCCATCACCATTTGGGTGGCTTCAGGCACATCGCCTTTCATGTAAATGGGCGTAACGGGTGAATTGGTATGGCCGATATCAAAGCCCCGGTCTTTCAGCCCCTGCTGCAGTTTGCGCACATTGCTCCAGAGTTTTTCGCGCAGTTCGGGCATGGTCTTTACCATCTCCATCCGCTTCAGCATGCCTTCTACAATCAGCAATGGCAGGCTCTTCGCGAATATCTGGGAACGCGTATTGTATCGCAGGTATTTGATCACGGCTTTCGGTCCGCTGATGAATGCGCCGATGCTGCCCATACTCTTTACGAAAGTGCTGAAATAAAGATCAATGCCGGCCTGGCAACCTTGTGCCTCATCGGCACCCGCGCCTGTTGGGCCCATATACCCAAAGCCATGCGCATCATCGATCAGTATGCGGAATTCATATTTATCCTTTAACGCTACAATTTCTTTCAGGATGCCTTGTTCGCCATCCATGCCAAACACACCTTCCGTAATCAGGAGGATGCCGCCGCCCTGTTTATTGGCCATTTCCGTGGCCCTTTGTAATTGTTTCTCGCAATCGGCAATATCATTATGTTTGAACGCGTAGCGATGGCCCATGTGCAGGCGAACGCCGTCAACGATGCAGGCATGCGATTCGGCATCGTACACAATGACATCGCGGCGGTTCACCAGCGCGTCGATGCAGCTCATGATGCCCTGGTAACCAAAATTGAGCAACATGGTATCTTCCCTGCTCACAAATTCGCTGATCACTTTTTCGAGTTCTTCATGCTTGCTGGTATTGCCACTCATCATGCGTGCGCCCATTGGGTTACCCATGCCATATTTGGCAGCCGCTTCAGCGTCAACCTTGCGCACTTCCGGGTGGTTTACCAAACCGAGATAATTGTTCAGGCTCCATACAATCATGTCTTTCCCGCGAAATGTCATGCGTGGGCCAAGTTCGCCTTCAAGCTTCGGAAAAGCGAAATATCCATGCGCCCTGTCCATGTGCTGTCCGATAGGGCCGCCGTCTTTAACCAGTTTCTCAAATACGTCCATAATGAATGTTTAATCTGTGATGGGCCTGAAGCCACTGAAATGGCCTTAGCAGGCCTGTTTTCCGGCTGCAAAAATACAGGATTAGCCTGAAACTGTTAACATTCGCTTCATGTATGCACGCTTGCCGGCTGCAGGGTTGTGGTATCTTTGTTAAAAATTCGAGCATGAGATTTTTGTTTTTACTGTTGGCCTTCTGGCAAGTAGGCCAAACTGCTGTAGCCCAGGCAGGCCAATCATCAACTTCATCTCCTAAAAAGTCCGTCAATAACGGGGTTGAGCGGCCGCGGCTGGTGGTTGGACTTGTTGTTGACCAGATGCGCTGGGATTACCTCTACCGCTACCAGCACCAATATGGCAAAGATGGGTTTAACCGCCTCCTCAATAAGGGTTTTAGTTATGAGCATGCCCTGATACCTTATACGCCTTCTGTTACTGCAGCGGGCCATACCAGTATTTATACGGGCACAGTACCGGCTTTTCACGGGATAATTTCCAATTACTGGATAGACAAGCGCAGCAACCGTTCGGTGTATTGCTCGGAGGATACCCTGGTTGCAGGTGTGGGCACCCAAAGCAAGGCGGGTAAGATGAGCCCGCGAAATATGCAGGTGCCGACGATATCGGATGAATTGAGGCTGGCAACTAATTTCAGAAGCCGCGTGTATGGTATTTCTTTAAAAGACAGGGGTGGGATTTTCCCTGCGGGATATAGCGGCAATGCCGCGTACTGGCTTGATGAATCAGGCAACTGGATCAGCAGCACCTGGTATATGAAGGAACTCCCGAAATGGGTAAACCGGTTCAACGGCAGCAGGCGAGCAGACTCCCTGATGATGCGCAACTGGAACCTGTTGTTGCCTAAGGATGCATACGACCAAAGTGCCGAAGATGATAACCGCTACGAGAAAACCATTGTGCATGAAAAAACGGTCACTTTCCCGCATGAACTGGCCAGCCAGATCGGGAAGAACTATGAAGCTTTGCGCCAATCGCCCCATGGCAATACTTTGAGCATCGATTTCGCGAAAGAACTGATCCTGAATGAAAAATTGGGGGCATCGGGGCAAACGGATATGATTTGCCTGAGTTTGTCTTCACCCGACTATGCCGGTCACCAGTTTGGCACCCACTCGGTAGAAATGCAGGACTTGTACCTCAGGCTTGACCAGGACCTGGCTTCCTTCCTGACATTTTTGGATAGGGAGATAGGGGAAGGGAAGTACCTGCTTTTCCTGACCGCGGACCATGGCGTGTCTAATACACCTGCTTTTTTGGAAGATCACCGCATCGCTACCGGCGCATTGCAATCATCGCAACTGGCCAAAGACATTAACGCGTATGTCGAATCTAAAACAGGCATACCTAAAGCTGTTCGCGGGATTGTGGAGTACCAGGTGTACCTGAACCATATTTTATTGGACAGCCTGGAGGCGAAGAAAGATGATATCACGGAGATGGTTATACGCTATCTGAAAACGAGGGATGAAATTGTGACGGCTTTTTCTTATTCGGATATGGATGACCTGGTATTGCCCCAAGCATTGAAAGAGCAATTTGTAAGCGGATACAATGAAAAGCGCAGCGGCGATATCCAGTTTTTTTACAGGCCTTATGTGTCGGATGCGCGCATGACGGGCGCGGAGCACGGGTCATGGTATACGTATGACACACATATCCCCCTTGTCTGGTATGGATGGAATATTAAAAAGGGACGGTCAGGCAAAACGGTGTACATGACGGATATAGCGCCTACACTGGCTTACCTCCTGCGCATTCAAATGCCCCCGGCAAGCATCGGGAAGGTGCTGGAGGGATTGGAGTAGGTTTGATATTTGGATGTGTGATGTGTGATGTGTGATGTATGATGTGTGATGTATGATGTGTGATGTATGATGTGTGATGTACGGTCTGCCATATTTTCTGCCTGTATCATGCTGTATGACGACCCCGGAGGGGTCACATGATTATAGCAAACGATGCATACAAGCAACGCCGACCCCGGAGGGGTCGTATTATTTTGGCGATAGGGTAATCATATTCAGATTGGATACTAAGCATAAGACGCAACGTCCACACAAGAAGAAAATTTTCTGAGCATTAAAATCCCTGGCATCAATCAATACATCCAAAAAATAATGGGGAAATCAAGCGGAAGATGAGAAAGTTGGGTTACTAGGATTCGAACCTAGACAGACAGAATCAAAATCTGTAGTGCTGCCGTTACACCATAACCCAATCAAAGATTTCTCAATGGGAGTGCAAAAATAAGGGTTGTTCAAAAAAACTCCAAATGATTTTTAGGCCTATTTCCGGCCATATAATAAATGATTTACAACTATTTTTTTGTGTAACGCAACCCGATAAAGCCCCTGATGCCCTGGTTGGGTGCATAGGCATAGGTTGGATCAAAAGTCAGGGCCCTTGGGTTTTCAGGGGTGGCCACCACCTGTCCATTGCCGTCAAACTGTACGAGTTTGTCAAATGGGTCGTGGGCGCGTGCAATGCTATTGGCCGGCGGCAAGCTGTTGAGCAAATTTTTGATGCCTCCGAAACATTCGAACCCTATTCCGAAGCCATACCTCAACTGGATGCTTTGGTTGCTCCAGGCAGGCGACCTGCCGGGCCGGTCATCCAGCGGGCCAAGCAAGGGTAATATCATAGGGCCTGTCAGGTTGCCGTTATAATCAATATGCAGGTTCAGGCGGTGCAGGTGGTAACTCATCATCCAGGTAGCCGAATATTGTTCGGTTAGCGGTACCCTTTCGCGGTTCCCGTTTTTAGATACAGATACATCCAGCAGGGTGATTCCCGCATTTAGCGATAGCCTTCGTATACCCGTTGCTGTGATATTCAGGTTCGCGCCCCTTGATACCGCGGCCTGCCTGATATTTCTGTAAATGATTTTATTTGGGTCGGTTAAATAATCCGGCAGTATCCTGTTGTTGAAGTAGGTATAAAACAACCCTGCTTCAAGCATCAACGCGTGATCATTGCCCAGGTTGAGCTTCTGCTGCAGGTTGGCCTGCACATTCCATGACCGTTCCGGTTTCAGGGTTTCTTCAAATTGAAGGGTACGCGCCCCCGTAAGGGCGGCATGGTCTTCCGTAAATACATTCGCCACACGGAAACCGTTGCCCGCGCCAATGCGCAATACGGTTTTTTCATGTGTGGATGTCCATTTATAATTTGCCCGTACGGAACTAACCGCTCCGTGCAAGGGATGACGGTCGAGGCGAAGGCCCAATAGCAACCTGTGTTGTTTGTTAATGCGGATATCATCCTGAACAAAGAGCCCGGGCAAAGCTGTTATGGCCGGCATATTCAACCACTGGTTTTGCTGCATTGCGGAAGTGGCGGGTGTGTTGTCGTCATACCAGGTATACCTGTACCCAAGCCCGAGCAGGCCCTGGTGCTTCCCAATGTTTTTATGCCAACTGAGTTGCGCGAAACCGATCCATTGACGGGCTATATAAACGGTTTGCCCATAGACGCTGTTTTGGTCATGCCGGTTCAGACTGGCCTGCAGGTATATTTTTTCGTGTACGGGTAACTGGTAGTTGGCCATCATTTCCCAGCGGTTTGTATATATGCTTTCCCCGTAAATGCTATCGCCGCCCCTGAACCGCTTGTCCCAGTTCATTTCCCCTCCCCACCTGTCTTCATACACATACCTGGCGGCCCAGGTAAAATCCCTGTTATATTTCCTTTGCATTTTCCAACTGTTGAACACAGACAATCTTTTTTGCAGGCTGATATCTGTGAATCCATCCCCGTTCCTGTCTTTCGGGTCCTGGTAATGAAAATGGTTCATGCCAAGCAACCCACGGATTTTCTTTCCGGCTTTCCAGCGTACACCCAGGTCAATATTCAGGTCTTTCCAATTGCTGGAAAAGGTTTCCAGCGAAAATGCCGGGGCCTTGTCGGGCGATTTGGTGATGATATTGATCAGTCCAGCGACAGCTTCAGAACCATATAAAGCGGAGGCGGGGCCTTTCACCACTTCAATCCGTTCAATCAATGACTGGGGGATGCCATGCAAACCGTACACGGTGGCGAGCCCGCTCACAACAGGCATGCCATCAATCATAACCAGCGTATACGGACCGTCTAAACCATTGATATGGATGCCTCCCGTATTGCACACATTGCAGGATATGGCAGGCCGTACACCGTTGATCAGCCCGAGTGATTCAAATATCGAAGGGGCTGGTTGCTGCCTGAGAAATGATGTGTGGTACAATTCCACCTGGACGGGGCTTTCCGCCCTCGACATCGGCCTCATGGTTCCGGATACCACCACTTCATGTAAAGTGGTTCCCTGATGGTTGTGGATGGAATCAGGCTGATCCCTGCGCAGGCTGTCTTGCTGGCCCATCACATAGAATGGATTAGCCCATAAAAGCACCGCCGCCACCCAGGATATCAGTCTGCCCATATATATTAAGTTTGAAAAGCAAAAATATATAATTTAGGTAAGCCTAAAAATTAAATATCGGCAAACTATGTATTTTTGATGCATGATATCGCTGACGGAAGAAAATTACCTGAAAGCCCTGTTTCACCTGAGTGCAGGGCAAGGGGGCAAGCGCGAAGCAGGCACTTCGGAACTGGCAGAGCATCTGTCGGTTAAACCTGCCAGTGTGCATGACATGCTGAAAAAACTCAAGGAAAAGAAACTGGTGGAGTATGAGAAATATGGGAAAATCAGTTTAACCACCTCGGGCAGGAACCGGGCGGTGGAAGTGATCCGCAAGCACCGTTTGTGGGAGACGTTTTTGTATGATAAGCTTGGGTTTAACTGGGATGAAATCCATGAAGTGGCTGAACAGCTCGAACATATTCGGTCTGCCAAACTGATTGAGCGATTGGATAAATTCCTGGGTTACCCACGGGTTGACCCTCATGGCGATGTGATCCCCAATGCCAGGGGTGAATGGCCTAAACAGGTTAGGACAGCCTTAACGGAAGCAACTGTAGGGCAGGTCTATAAGGTTCTTGCGGTGCAGGATAATTCCCCGGTTTTTTTACAGCAGGTGATAAAATCAGGTTTAAAAATCGGGGCCAGGATCAGGCTGGTTGACCGCAGTGCATTTGATGGCATGATGGAAATCAGTATCAACAGGTCAAGGCAGGCGATCAGCCGTGAAATGGGTGGCTGTATTTTCGTGACGGAATGTTAATATAATCGTAATTTGAACTTGCCATTCATGTTACAATCCTTTACATAGAGGATTGTCTTTTTTTGACCAATTGCTGAATGAACAGCACCGATTTCTCCAAAGCAAGTTGCCCTTCTTTCAGATCAAGGTTGAATTGGTATTCATGCGGGAGCCCCGGTTCATGGTTTGCTGGAAAAAACAGGCTGTCTGTTGGTACGCCAAGTGAAACTAATTTCCTGGAGAGTGACAAAGAATGGCTAAGCAAAGGGTCCTTATTTCCGGCAGAAATAAAACTTGCCGGAAAATGTGGGCCAAGGTAATTCAGGATGGAAGCCGTTTGAAAATATGGATCCGCTGAGAAATTTTTTTTCCCACTGTAAGCCCACATGACAGTTTGGATAAACCCGCTGAAACTGCCATTGCCATTCATCTGGTCGAGGTTGTACGGCCCGCAATACAACACTAAGCCAATCAATTGCGAGGGGCTTACTTTTGGTTTAAGTTTTACCAGATTGGCATACTGTGCATCAGTGACAATGGCGGCAACCTGCGCGGCAACATGAGCGCCGCCGGAGTCGCCAGCCAGGACCAGCGTTGAGGTATCCACGCAAAACCTCTCCGCATGCCGCACAATATAGGCAAGCGCATCAAGGCTTTCTTTTACGGGTTGGGGGTAATTCGATTCCGGCGCGATGGAATAATCAATGGCTATTACGGTAAATCCCTTTGCCGCAAGTATCTGCGCGTAATTGGAAACCTGTTTTTTGTTCCCGGAAATCAAGCCTCCGCCGTGAATCCATATGATGGCCGGTAATTTTTTTTGCTGTTTGTAGGCGGAGTCTGGGATATACACATCAAGGCGTGCATTTTTATTGGCATCATCAAATGATTCATCCAGGAAACTATGTAAACTTCCAGTCAGGTACCTGGCTAATCGTTCGTTGGTTTTATCGGCTTCCTTGTTAAAGGCGGCGCGAATAATCAATGCCTTTGGCCATGGGCTGAATGTAAATACCAGGTAAACCAGCACGGACGCAACCAATAAACCAATCAAAATCCTTTTCAACCACCTGTTTTTCATTGTTTGTATTGAATGATGATCAAAAAAAATGATGGCATCATAAAGCCAACCAGTTGTGAATCGGCTGGCCAGTTATGCAGGGCTTGTTGGTACACGTAATTAAACGACCTATGTTCAACTATTCACTTTCATCTCCTCCGCATCTTCTTTCTCTTTCAATCCCTTGATCAGGTCCAGCGCTTCGGCAACCACATCGCACATGATGGTGATCAGTGAGCCGGGTTTCGCGTTGTTGTACGCGAACATGATGGCTTCCTTTTCATTGTAAATGATCTCGATGGGTATATCCCTTGTTTTTGTTTCGTTAATGCCTTCCACCAGCAGGTTCACGATTTCTTCGGCTGTGCGTCCCCGTAAGTTTTTATCCTGGCGGATGATGATCTCGTCGAACGACCTGCCAGAGATGCGCCCAAGTTCTTTAATATCCTCATCCCTTCTGTCGCCGGTTCCGCTGATAATGCCCACTTTGGGTTCGCCTTCCAGCTTGCTGACAAAATCACATAACAACTCCAGTCCTGCCGGGTTATGCGCGAAATCAACCAGGAACCGGAAATGTTTGAACTGGAACATATTGAGCCTGCCCGGTGTTTGCGATGCCGACGGTACAAAAGTTTGAAGGGCCAGCCGGATGTCTTCGATGCTGATATCCCTCCAGAAATAGGTGCTCAACACAGCGGGCAAACAGTTCATCACATTGTGCAGTGCTTTTCCGCCGTAAGTCACCGGCACTTCCGTTACCTTAATCACCCGGATCTTCCAGGTGCCTTTCATGATGCTGATGTACCCGTTTTCGAATACAGCGGCATAACCTCCTTTCTTGCAATGCTCAACAATCCTTGGGTTAAACTCATCCATGCTGAACAATGCAATATTACATTTCAGGGTCTTTTGCATATTAAACACCAGGTCGTCATCTGCATTCAATATCGCGTAACCATGCGGGAATACCGTTTCCGGCACAACAGATTTTACCTTGGCCATCTGTTCCATATTGTCGATGCCGCCCAATCCAATATGGTCGGCGCTGATATTGGTGACAATGGCCACATCGCAATTTTGAAATGCAAGGCCACTTTTCAGGATACCCCCGCGTGCGCATTCCAATACGGCGAAATCAACTGTAGGGTCTTTTAATACAAATTGGGAAGAAACGGGCCCGGTGCAATCACCCTTCATCATCAACTGGTTTTGGATGTACACGCCATCACTGGTGGTGTACCCCACTTTGAAGCCTGCTGTTTTGGCGATATGCGCGGTCAGCCGGGTAGTAGTGGTTTTGCCATTGGTGCCCGTGATGGCTATGATGGGGATTTTACCCACACTGCCTTTGGGAAAAAGCATATCAACCACCGGTTCAGCCACATTGCGCGGCAGTCCGACGGAAGGTTCGATATGCATACGGAAACCCGGGGCCGCGTTCACTTCGAGGATGGCGCCCCCATTTTCGGTTACGGGTGTCCGTAAGTCGGTGGCCATGATATCAATGCCGCAAATATCGAGCCCGATGATTTTAGCGATGCGTTCGCACATGGTGATATTGGCGGGGTGCACTTCATCGGTAACATCCGTGCTGGTGCCACCAGTAGACAGGTTGGCGGTGGGTTTCAGCAATACCAGTTCACCGGCAGGTGCAATAGTTTCAAGTGTATAGCCTTTTTCATCCAGCATCTTTTGTGTAAACTGGTCAACCGTGATTTGCGTCAGCACTTTTTCGTGCCCATATCCCCTGCGCGGATCGCGGTTGGTTTCATCAATCAGTTGCTGAATGGTTTGCCTTCCGTCTCCTGTAACGGAAGCGGGTGTACGAAGCGCCGCGCAGATAAATTTGTAATTGATCACCAGTACCCTGAAATCAAAACCGGTGATATATCTCTCCACAATCACGCTGCGGCTATAATTTTTTGCAGCCTCAAAAGCTTTGACCGCTTGTTCCCAGTTAATGATATTGGTAGTATTGCCTTTACCATGGTTGCCATCAATGGGTTTAATCACGATGGGGTAACCAATGCGCCTGACCACGGATTCAAGCCCTTCGAGCGTGCGCACCACGTCCCCTTTGGGTACGGGTATTTCGGCGGCTCCAAGCAGGTTTTTAGTTTCTTCTTTATCACAGGCGATGTCTACCGCGATATTGCTCGTGGTGCTGGCAATGGTCGCGCGGATGCGCTTTTGGTGTACGCCGTAGCCTAATTGCACCAGGGATTGTTTATTTAGCCTGATATACGGGATACCCCTGCGGGCCGCTTCTTCCACGATGCAGCCTGTGCTGGGCCCAAGCCGGGTGTCTTCACGTATTTCCCGGAGTTTCTGGATGTCTTCGTCGAGGTTATATGGTTCATCGAAAATCAAAGCATGCGCAATATTTACAGCAGCTTTGGCGGCATATACGCCAGCATCTTCTTCCATATAACTGAATACCACATAGTATTCCCCTTCCTTGCCCGTGCTTCGGGTACGGCCAAAGCCGGTATCCATGCCGGCCAGTGTTTGTATTTCGAGGGCGATATGCTCGATGACATGGCCCATCCATGTACCTTCGTCTACGCGTTGAAAAAAACCGCCCCTTTCGCCCACACTGCAGCGGTGTTCCACGAGTGATGGCAGCAGGGATTCCAGCCGGCCCCGGAACCCGGGTATGGCATTGGTGGGCATTTGTTCTTTTTCCTCCAGGTCGAGTTTCATCTGGATCAACTTGGTGCGGCGGACGCTCCAGTAATTCGGGCCTTTTAAGACTTTGATTTCAATAATCTTCATAAACGGTTATCTGCGGTGAATATATTTATATATGCATGAATACAGTGACCCTGTATGCGGGGCCTGTTGGTTATGATCGAAGGATTTTTGGAAGCCGGGCAAGTAAATTAATCAAATGATCTTGATCCACAAAATAGGAGTTGACATGAATGGTCTGCATGCGATAAATCCACATACCTGTAAAAGATCCGGGGGCATTGGCCTGATGATTTCCCCTATTTTTGCAGCTACGCAAAAGAAAAACACATGGGATCCGTCAAAGGAAAACTGATCGCCATCGGTGGCGCCGAAGACAAGGGCACCGATCTTGAAACCGGCCAAATCCACCGCAACAACCTCAACTTTTTCGAACTGGGCATCCTCCGCAGGATTGTAGAAGAAACGGGCGGAAAGTCGTCTCGCATTGAAGTGGTGACTACCGCCAGCATGATACCGCATGAAGTGGGAGACAATTACCTCAGCGCTTTTGGTAAAATAGGTTGCAATAATGTGGGCGTGATGCATATCCGCAACCGCGCCGATGCCGCGCATGAAGCGTATATCGAGCGCATACAGGCTTGCGATGCCCTGATGTTCAGCGGTGGCAACCAGATGCGGCTCACCAGCACATTTGGCGGCACCCGGTTTTTGGATATCCTCATGGACAGGTACCGCAATGAGGATGGTTTTGTGGTGGCGGGTACATCCGCCGGCGCTATGGCGATGAGCAATACCATGATTTATGAAGGCAATGCCACCCGCGCCCATTTGAAAGGTGAGGTGAAGATCACCACGGGACTGGGGTTCATGAATGACGTTATTTTTGATTCACATTTTGAAAAGCGGGGCCGTTTCGGAAGGCTCGCCCAGGCAGTGGCCAGCAACCCATCATGCATTGGCATCGGGCTTGGCGAAGACACCGGCATGCTGATAACGGAAGGCAACCAGATGGAAGCCATAGGCAGCGGACTGGTTATGATTATTGATGGCCATGATATCCGCCACAGCAATATTGCAGACATCCCCGACGGTAACCCGATCTCCATGGAAAACCTCAAAGTGCATTTCTGCGAGAAGGGCAATGGGTACAAGGTGCGTGAAAGGATTTTCATGCCTGAAGTGCAGACAGGCTCGGTGGTGAAAAAGCAGGTGGATGTAGAATAATGGTGCAGTTTTTTTTAATTATTTTTTTCAACCTATTAAACCTTTCGTAGATTGAACGGTCAAACCCCAAAACGACCGTTTATGAGGCAAATACCAGTGGTCATGTCACTGTTGGTTTTCAGTGTATTACTGGCCATCAGTTGTTCCAAATCAGATCCCGCGACCATTGAGCCGGATCCTTATGCGGCCATACGGGCTACTTTCGGCGCCAATATTGACCCCAACAACCTCGAAAATTATTCCGGGCAGGTTCGTCCGGCTTATATCATCCGCGACAATGGAGGGGCAAACCCCATTACAAATGCCAAAGCCACATTGGGCCGGGTGTTGTTTTACGACAAGCGCCTCAGCATCAACAATACCATTTCCTGCGCCAGTTGCCATAAGCAGGCATTCGCTTTCAGTGATACGGCCAAAGTTAGTTTGGGTGTTGAAGGCGGCATCACTGCCCGTCATTCCATGAGGCTGATCAATGCCCGTTTTAGTGCGGAAACAAGATTTTTCTGGGATGAAAGGGCTGCCAGCCTGGAACAACAAACCACCAGGCCGATCCAGGACCATGCCGAAATGGGTTTTAGCGCGCAGGGTGGAAGGCCCGGACTGGATTCGCTTTTGCGAAAACTCGCGGCAGTGGATTATTACCAGGAATTGTTCCGGTTTGTGTATGGCGATGTGGCTGTGACTGAACAACGCCTGCAGGAATGTTTGTCGCAGTTTGTTCGCAGCATACAATCTTTTGATACAAAATTTGACGCGGGCCGTGCCTTGGTGGCCAATGACCCGCAACCTTTTCCAAATTTCTCGCCCGAAGAAAACCAGGGTAAACAGTTGTTCCTCGCGCCTCCGCAGTTTGGGCCTAACGGTGTACGGACCGGTGGCGGCGCCGGTTGCGCCGGTTGCCACCGTCCGCCGGAATTTGATATTGACCCGAACTCCCGAAATAACGGCATCATCGGCACAGCATCCGGTGTGGGCAACGATATCGCGGTGACACGTTCGCCAACATTAAGGGATATCGTGCGCTTTGACGGTGTCATCAACGGGCCGCTCATGCATACAGGCGTGATCCCCGATTTGCGAGCAGCCATCGCCCATTACAACAATAATATCAACATCAATCCCATCAATACTAATTTAGACCCGAGGCTTACGCCAGGGGGCAATCCCCAGCGCCTGAACCTGACGGCCAATGAGATCAATAATATGCTGGCTTTTCTGAGGACGCTATCCGGAACAAATGTGTACAACGACAGGAAATGGAGCGATCCGTTCAGGTAAGCGTTTTGATCAAATAAATTTCTTTCAAGCCACGTATTTATTTACGTGGCTTTTTTTGTAGTAACAGACTGAGGTAATATCCTGTCTGGTGGCAGCATGCAGGTAGTTACATGCAATGCGCGAATCCTGATTTCATGAATTCTGATTTTTTTCAACTAACTTTTGCCTGGTTTAGGACCTTTGTAGTCTTCATTATTTACCGGTAAAAATATCTAGGCAATGGTTATTCGTTCTGAGCGCGATGAAGTGTTGGAGATCATCCATAAATTATTCTGGTACACCGATCAGCGGTCATGGGATTTATTGCAGGCCGAAGTGTTTTCAGACCTGGTATTTATGGATATGTCGTCGATGCAGGGGCCTTCCGAAGAAATGAGGGCCGCGGACATTTGTAAAATATGGGAATCAGATTTTGCAGGCATTGACGTAGTGCACCATGCAAGTTCAAACCACTTGGTGGACATCCAGGATCATACGGCTACAGTGTTGTTGTATGGTACTGCCACTCATTACAAGGCGTCGGCTGCAAATGGCCAGACACGCCAGTTTACAGGTACTTACGATATCCGCTTGATGAAACATGGATTCGGCTGGCGCATCTATGAATTTACTTTCCGCCTGCAGTTTCAAACCGGGAATCTTTCCCTGGTATAAACATCTTACTCTACAATCAACAGGTAGTAATTTTTCTTTCCTTTCTGCACCAACAGGTATTTGCCATGCAGAAGCATCGAAGCGTCCATAAAGGTTGACGGCTGTTCGATTTTTTTCCGGTTGATGCTGAGCCCTCCGTTTTGTATCATTTTTCTCGCTTCGCCTTTGCTTGGGAATACAGCCGTGTCGGCCAGGAGGCTGACCAGGTCAACGCCGGCATGATATGTGTTTGCCGGGAATCGGGCGGTAACAATGCCTTCGATGGCATTCAAATCGGCTTCCGTCATCTCTTCAATGGGCGTGGCTTGCGCACTGAATAATTTATGCGTGGTTTCGATGGCTTTCTCTAATTCTTCCTGTCCGTGCACAAACCTGGTGAGCTCTTCCGCCAGTTTTTTTTGCAATGCCCTTGCAGAAGGTTTGGCGCGTTGTTCCTGTATCAATTGTTCAATCTCCTGGCGTGTCAGGAATGTGAAAATGCGTATCCAGCCTTCGGCATCAGAATCGGATGCATTCAGCCAAAATTGATAAAACTGGTAAGGGCTTGTCTTTTCCGGATCGAGCCAAATATTTCCTTTTTCGGTTTTACCGAATTTGCCGCCATCGGCTTTTCGGATGAGCGGACAGGTGAATGCAAAAGCCTCGCCGCCCGATTTGCGCCGGATCAGTTCGGTGCCGGTTACGATATTTCCCCATTGGTCGCTGCCACCCATTTGCAGTTTGCAGTTTTTATGCTGGTGCAGCCAGTAAAAATCGTAGCCCTGTATCAGTTGGTATGTAAATTCGGTAAAGGACATGCCGTTTTCCGATTCCAGTCTTTTTTTCACGGAATCCTTCGCCATCATATAATTCACCGTGATATGTTTTCCGGCATCGCGGATGAAATCAAGGAATCCGATACCTGCGAACCAGTCGTAATTATTGACCAGTTCGGCGGCGTTGGGCAGGGAAGGGTCAAAGTCAAGGTATTTTTCCAATTGCCTGCGGATACCTGCCACATTTTTATTCAGCACATCCACGCTCAACAGGTTCCTTTCTTCGCTGCGGCCTGTTGGGTCGCCGATCATGCCCGTGGCGCCACCCACCAGCGCGATGGGTTTATGCCCCGCCCTTTGCAGGTGCACGAGCAGGAGTATAGGTACGAGGCTACCGATATGCAGGCTGTCGGCCGTGGGGTCGAAGCCTACGTAGCCGCTGGTCAGTTCCTTGTTTAACTGTTCTTCCGTTCCGGGCATGATATCCTGGATCATCCCCCTCCATTGCAATTCCTGTATCAAATTGTTCATAATATTCCGTTCCGCGTATGCGGCCGGCTGCAAAAATGGGCAAAAAAAAGGAGAAATGATGCCAATCCATCATGGTGGACATGCACGAAGCAGCTAAATTTCTGTGGAAGGGCTCATGGTAATTATGGTGGAATTCCCTGTACCGGATGGCTTTCGCATGCCTGTTTCGTTGTACATTTGAAAAGAATGGGCCTGTTATCGGAGGGTTGGCACAATTTAGACCGGTTTCGGGCGTTTTCCACTGTTGGTTCCTGTGACTAACAGGACCGAATAGATGCAATATTATATGAAACGTTACCAGCTTGTATCCCTATGGGTATTATTGTGTCCGTTGCTGACCATGGGACAGTTCCGGAAATACTCAAACGAATTTTTAAATATCGGCGCCGGTGCCCGCGGTTTGGCCATGGGAAGCGCGCAAGTGGCTTCCGTATCTGATGCCACGGCCGGATATTGGAACCCTGCGGGTTTGGTGGGGGTGAAGGATCATCCATCCGTCAGTGTTATGCATGCCGAATATTTTGCCGGCATTGCCAAATATGATTACGCCTCGATAGCCTTGCCGGTGCAGGATAACCAGCGAACACTGGGCTTTTCAATCCTGCGTTTCGCAGTTGATGATATCCCCAACACATTATTCCTGGTGGAACCTGATGGAAGCATCAATTATAATAATATCCAGACCTTTTCATCGGCCGACTACGCATTTTTATTTTCCTATGCGCAACACCTGAAGCAAACAGAAAAAAAGAGCATCAGCATTGGCGCCAATGCCAAGGTGATTTACCGTAAGGTGGGAAAATTTGCCACGGCCTGGGGTTTTGGCCTCGATGCGGGTATTCAAATGAAGGGCGATAAATGGAGGCTGGGTGTGATGGCCCGCGACATTAGCACAACCTTCAATGCCTGGTCGTTTAAATTCACCGAAAGGGAGAAAGAAGTGTTATACCTCACCAATAACGATATTCCTGTTCGCTCTACGGAACTGACCGCGCCCCGGCTCGTGTTGGGCGGGGCATATTCTTTTGACCTGGGCAAGCAACTCAAACTCATGGCCGAAGCCAATGCCAGCCTCACATTTGACGGAAAGCGCAACACGGTGATCAGTTCAGACCCCATGAGCGTGGACCCCAACCTGGGCCTGGAAGCTTCATTCCGCGACCAGTTTTTCATTCGTGCGGGCATCACCAATTTTCAAAGGGCGCTGGCCGATGAAGATACCCTGAACCAGAAAAAAGTGTGGATATACCAGCCCAGCCTGGGCGCGGGTTTCCGCATCAACAACGTGACGCTTGATTACGCGTTTTCAAACCTCGCGAATCAGCAAAACCCATTATACACACATGTATTTTCTCTGAGAATAAATTTTATCCGGAAAAATGACAACTAAACTGCCTTTCCCATCCATCGTCAAAAAATTGCTGCTGCCCCTGTTCCTACTCATATCGGTACTGGGGCAGGCTCAGTTGAACAATAGTTGGATTGATTACAGCAAAACATATTTCAAGTTCCGCATCGCGAAGGATACCCTTTGCCGGATCCCGCAATCCACACTGGCAGCGGCCGGACTTGGGTCGGTGAATGCCGACCATTTTCAGTTGTGGCGGAACGGGGAAGAAGTTCGTTTATTCACTTCCGTTAGTAACGCGCCGCTGGGCACATCCGATTTTATAGAGTTTTGGGGACAGATGAATGACGGAAAGCCGGATAACCAGTTATACCGGAACCCTGATTTTCAATTATCAGACAAATTCAGTTTGGAAACCGATACGGCCGCATATTTTTTAACGGTCAACCCGGCCGGTGGAAACCTCAGGTACCAGTCGGCCGTGAACACGGCACCCAGCAATGCAACACCGGACGCGTACTTCATGCGCAATATTGATTTTCATTATAAGAACCAGATCAGCCGTGGTTTTGCGAATATTGTGGGTGAGTATGTGTATTCGTCATCGTATGATATTGGTGAGGGTTGGTCGAGCAATACCGTCGCGCCATGCTGCGACCTCGTCCAGGAAATATTTAATCTGAATGTGTACACTGCCGGGCCCGCCAACAGCCTTTCCGTGCGCGTGAACGCATTTGGTTCAGCGCCAAACAACCGGAACCTTCGCATCAAATTATTCCAGAATGATGTAACCGCCGCGCCGTTTGGCAACGCCATCAACATGCCATTCTTTAGCTACCAGAAAGTGAATTTGCAAAACCTGCCGATAAGCCTTTTGCAAAGCCCTTCTTATTTGCCCGTGTATGTGAACAGCACATCCTCCAATGCGCTTGACCGCATTGTGGTAGCTACTGTTGGGATCACGTACCCTGCGACATTCAACTTTAACAACCAGCGGTATTTCCGTTTTGACCTGGGTCCCAGTACAACGGGAAATTACCTGGTGATTGATAATGTGAACTATGGATCGGTCGCGCCAATTTTGTATGATATGACAAGCGGCGCGCGCTATGTGGGCGAGATTGCTTCTACACCGGGTAAAGTAAAATTTGTGTTGCCGGCATCGAATGAGCCGGTGCGCCGTTTCATTCTTATGAACCAGGAAACAGTGCAGATCATTGGTTCGATGTCAACCAGGAATTTTGTGGATTACGCAGGTTCATCCAACCAGGGCGATTTCCTGATCATTAGTCATCCTGCCTTGTTCAATGACGGCAGCGGCAATAATTATGTTGATCAATACCGCCAGTACAGGAGTTCGGCAACAGGCGGCGGGTACAATGCAAAAATTTATGATATCCTTGAATTAACGGATCAGTTTGGATTTGGAATCCGTCACCATCCCGGTGCCATTCGTGATTTCATCCGGTATGCCAACAGCCGTTTCAGCAGTCCGCCCCAATACGCGCTCATCATTGGGCGAGGCATGAGTTATATTGACCAGAAGCAGCATGATGCCAACCCGTTAACGGAGCGGCTGAACCTGGTGACCACATTTGGATGGCCACCATCAGATGTTTTGCTTGCATCAGAGCCGGGACTGACATTCCCAACGATACCTATTGGCCGTATCGCTGCGGTCAGCGGTGCGGAAGTAAATAGCTACCTGCAAAAACTGATTGAATATGAGCAGGCACAACAAACGCCGGGTTCCAGCGTGAACGGAAAGAGTTGGATGAAAGAGATGATCCATGTGGCAGGTGGAAAGGACAGCGCCGAGAATGAAACTTTCCGCACATACATGAATGCCTATAAAGTGATTGCTGAAGACACTTTATATGGTGGCAGGGTAGAGACGTTCACCAAAACATCGGCAGGTGTTGTTCAGCAGGCCAATACGCGCAGGATTGAAGAGTTGATCAACAGGGGTGTTGGTTTTATCGGGTATTTCGGGCACTCATCGGCAAACACTTTCGAGTTTAACCTCAGCAACCCTGAAGTGTACAATAACCCCGGCAAATATCCATTCTTTAATGTGAGCGGTTGCAGCGCCGGTAACTTTTACACTTTTGATCCGTTGCGGATGACGAGCAATAAAACCATTTCGGAAAGTTATGTGCTGGCGCCAAACCGGGGCAGTATCGGATTTTTGGCAGATACGCATTTTGGCATCCCGCCATTCCTCAATTTTTATAACACCGAATTATATAATGCTTTTGGCCGGACGATGTACGGCAATACCATCGGGAACCAGATGCGCCATGTGATTCAAAGGCTTGGAGGTAACACCACAACTATTGATTATTACACCCGCATCCACCTCGAAGAAGTGAACCTACACGGGGACCCCGCGGTACGCATCAACCATTTTGAAAAGCCCGATTATGTGGTGGAAGACCCATTGGTTAGGATCAGCCCCAACATCATCTCGGTGGCTGATAATAATTTTAATGTGAAGGTCAGGATGCAGAACCTGGGCCGTGCCACCAATGACTCCATTTGGGTAACGGTGAAGCGTACACTACCAAACGACACCGTGCGTGTGCTGTACCGTCAACTCATCCGCGGTATCCGCAACCAGGATTCACTGGACCTCACGGTTCCCATCAACCCAACCACCGATAAGGGCCTTAACCGCATCAATGTAACGCTGGATGAAACCAACCTGGTTGATGAACTCTTTGAAAACAACAACAGTGTAACCAAAGAGTTTTATGTGTTTGAGGATGAGCTCAGGCCTTCATTCCCGTATAATTTTTCCATTGTCAATCAATCGCCCATCACATTTGTGGCCAGTACGGCGAACCCATTGAGTGGCGACAGGCAATTTGTGATGGAAGTGGACACAACAGAATTGTTTAATTCACCTTTCCGCAAAGTGTATAACACGAGCGGGCCGGGTGGTATTGTACAATTCACGCCCAATAACATCAGTTATACAGACAGCACCGTATATTATTGGCGTGTGGCCATGGTGCCTACGGGTACTGCTGATTATATCTGGAACAACTCATCATTTGTATTCATCTCAAACAGTTCCACCGGGTTTAATCAATCGCATTTCTACCAGCATAAAAAATCAGCGCTGACAAATATGACGCTGGAAGACAACCGTGTCTTCAAATACCAGGAAGTGCCGAGGAACCTGATCATCCGTACAGGATTATTCCCATACTATAATTACGACCGCATCAATGTAAACCTTGATTTTGAGCAAATGGAATTGTACGGTTGCATTTACAGCAACATGCAGGTATATGTATTTGATACCGTTACACTGCGGCCCTGGAGGAACAGGAATGTAAGCGCAACCAATGGCTTATACGGAAGTTTCCGCGTATGCCAGAACAGCGCGACGCCGAATGATACCACGCGTGCATTTTTTGAGTTCCCTTATGCAAACCCAACCTTCCGCAAGAGCGCGATGGATTTCCTGGACCTGATCCCTAACGGCATGTATGTGGCCATCACCAATTTGGGCCGAACCAATAACACGTCATTCATCAATCAATGGATGAATGATACACTGGCATTAGGATCTGGAAATTCGCTGTACCATAAATTGAAATCAATTGGCTTCACGCAAATTGACAGCTTTACACGCAACCTGCCATTCCTTTATTTCTTCAGGAAAGGGGATAGCAGGTTTACACCGGTACAGGTGATGGGCGCACAGGATTCGAGTTATATTGACCAGGCGTTTACGCTGAATACCACCAATACGGATGGTTTGATAGAGTCTCCTGCATTTGGCCCCGCGCGAGGCTGGACGGCTTTGCATTGGCGGGGCCGGACAGAGGACAGCAACCCGCTGGATGATCATTTTGCAGTAGATGTATTGGGTGTGCGCAACGACGGAACAACCGATGTGCTGGCCACAGTGGCTCCTGCTACCGATACCACATTGTCATTCATCAACGCAAATACATATCCTTATGTAAAACTGAGGATGAAAAATGAAGACAAGGTGAACATCACACCACATCAGTTGCGGTACTGGATGATCAGTGCGGACCTGGTGCCGGAAGGTGCAGTGGCTCCTGCGGTATTGTACCAGATGCGCGACACAGTGGAGCAAGGTGAAAAAATTGATTTCGCGCTCGCTTTCAAGAACATCAGCCAGACTGCATTTGACAGCATGATCAAAGTGAAGTTTGTGATCACCGACAGGAACAATGTACCACATACCATTGACATACCCAAGCGAAAAGCGCTGGTGTCGGGCGATACATTGCAAATACGCTACAGCATTGATACCAGGAATTACCCGGGCAACAATACATTGTTTGTGGATGTGAACCCGGATAACGACCAGCCTGAGCAATATCATTACAATAATGTTTTGTTCAAGGATTTTTATGTGCGGGAAGACAGGTACAATCCGCTGCTCGATATCACATTTGACGGCGTGCATATCCTGAACCGCGATATCGTATCATCGAAGCCGCATATCCATGTGAAGCTGAAAGACGAGAGCAGGTTTATAGAACTCAGGGATACCTCATTGATCAAAGTAATGGTGCGTTACCCTGATCAGACATTGCATAATTTCCGATTCGGTGATACAATGCAGTTTACACCAGCAAACCTCGCTACCGGCCAGAATACGGCGAGCATCGACCTTCGGCCTTATTTCCCTGAAGATGGGGAGTATGAGTTAATTGTCACTGGCCGCGACGAAGCCGGAAACACGGCAGGCAACCTCGAATACCGCGTGGTGTTCTCTGTGATCAACAAACCCATGATCTCTAATCTCCTGAACTATCCGAATCCATTCACCACATCCACGGCCTTTGTGTTTACGGTTACGGGCTCGGAAGTGCCGCAAAACATGCGCATACAGATCCTGACTGTGACGGGTAAAGTGGTGAGGGAGATCACGAAGGATGAATTGGGCCCGATACATATCGGCCGCAATATCACTGAGTTTAAGTGGGATGGCACGGATATGTATGGCCAGAAACTCGCGAACGGCGTTTACCTGTACAGGGTATTGACCAACCTGAATGGTAAATCGCTTGATAAATACCGCGCGCAGGGCGATAACACCGACAAATTCTTCAATAAAGGGTATGGAAAGATGTACCTGATGCGATAATATTTTTTCGGAATTAGCAAATGATCAAAAAGGCTGCAACTAAAGGGCAGCCTTTTTTGTATGTATTTTTGCAGCAAATTGTTCAACAGGTATGGCAAAGATTGGCATTAACATCGCGACGGGCAGCTTACAACAGGATGAAATCATTGTGGGCATCGACCTGGGCACCACCAATAGCCTGGTGGCTATCATGCACCCAGACACGCGGCAACCACTTGCGTTAAAGGATGTGATGTCTACCACAGGGACATCATCCCGCTCCCTTGTGCCATCCGTAATTTATTTTGATGAATCCGGCCAGGTAGTTGTAGGAGATGAAGCGATGAAACACCTGGTTACAGATCCCTCACGTACCATTTTTTCCGCCAAAAGGTTGATGGGGAAAAGTTATAAAGACATCCGGGATCATGCCAGCTACTATGCGTACAAGATCATTGACGATGATGCTGACCGTTTGGTGAAAGTGCAGGTGGGTGACCGTTTTTATTCGCCGGTGGAATTATCATCGTTCATTTTAAAGGAACTTAAGCTAAGGGCGGAACATATTTTAAAAACGCCGGTAAATAAAGCGGTGATCACGGTGCCGGCATATTTTAATGATGCGCAGCGCCAGGCTACACGTGATGCCGGGAAACTCGCTGGCCTGGATGTGCTCCGTATCATCAACGAACCTACAGCAGCCAGCCTGGCTTATGGCATTGGTACCAAAACAAACGAAGAAGATCAAATTATTGCCGTTTATGATTTAGGCGGTGGAACATTTGATGTGTCTGTGTTGCGCATTGCCGGCGGTGTTTTTGATGTTTTATCTACCCATGGCGATACATACCTTGGCGGTGATGATGCCGACAGGGCCATTGTTGATTACTGGTTGCGGCAGGCTGGAGTCAGCAAAGATGACATGGAAGTACAAAGTAATTTGGCGCAATCGCTGAGGCTGGCGGCAGAGCAGGCTAAAAAGCATTTATCGGGTAACGACAGTTTCAGCATGACACTGAATGGCGATACCCTTCAGATTGACCGCGCCACATTTGAACAACTGATCACGCCATTGGTGGAGCGCACCATGCAAAGTTGCCGACAGGCTTTAAAAGATGCAGGCCTCAAGCCAGCTGATATTGATACGGTATTGATGGTTGGGGGCAGTACCCGCATCCCTTTGATCAAAAAAACGGTCAGCGCATTTTTTGGAAAGCCCGTGCATGATACCCTTGACCCGGATGAAGTGGTGGCACTGGGCGCCGCTGTGCAGGCTGATATTTTGGCCGGCAATAACCGCGAGATGCTTTTGCTGGATATCACCGCATTGAGTCTTGGCATTGAAACGGCGGGGGGATTGATGGATGTGCTGATTCCCAGGAATTCAAAAATACCATCCCGCGCATCGAGGCAGTACACCACACAAATAGACGGGCAATCGGGTATGCGGATCAGCGTTTACCAGGGTGAACGCGATTTGGTAAAGGATAACCGCAAACTAGCCGAATTCAACCTGACCGGTATCCCGGGAATGCCTGCCGGTTTACCGAAAGTGGAAATAGGTTTCATGATTAATGCGGATGGCATATTAACAGTAACGGCAAAGGAATTGCGCAGCGGCGTGGAACAACAGATTGAAGTGCAACCACAGTACGGATTAACCGACGAGCAGGTTGAGCAAATGCTGATGGATTCGATTACGCATGCCCGTGATGATATGTCGGCCCGCGCCCTGACCGAAGCCCGCACGGAAGGCGAACAGCTTTTAAAGACAACTGAAAGGTTCCTGCAAAAGAATGCTGATATGCTGACGCAGGAAGAATTATTGCAAACGGCATCCGCGATGCAGGTTTTGCAATTATCGCTGACGATGACGGACAAGGACCTGATACAGCAAAAGATCGAGGCATTGAATGAAGTGTCAAGGCCTTATGCTGAGCGCGTCATGGATGAAGCCGTCGCGCATGCCATGAAGGGAAAAACAATTTAAGCGCTTTACGCCTGTCATAATACAAGCATCCCAATAATACAAGTAATCCGCCAAGGGCGACCGGGATAGACCAGGCCAGGTAGGCCGGTTCATAGAGGAACTTCACATGCTGTTTACCCGGTGGTACCATAACGCACATAAATGCCATGTTGGCCCTGTAGATTTTTACCTCACGGTGACCTATAAACGCTTTCCAGTTTTTATTATAGACTTGTGTCAGCAACAGGTAAGCTGGTGCAGTGGCATTGGTCTGAAATGAGCATGAACGGTTGCTGAATCCCGAACATTGCACATATCCCGGGCTAGCATGACCCTCTTGATCATTTTTTTTCAAGCCCGGCACATCATCCGCAAACAGTATTTTTTGCGATGAGGGAATGGCCAAAAGGCTGTCTGAATACCGGTATGCCGTATCTGCCATGTAATAGGGCGGATAACCGAATATGCGCCGCCTGAGGGAATCGGCAGCCGCCAGATCAAAGAGTAATTTATGATGTGAAGGGTTCACCACTTCATTTACCCAGGCAATTTGTTTCTGGTATACGGAAGCGGAGCCGTAAGCGCGGTTATAGGAAGATTCCTGTTGGTTATTTACAGCCATTGGGATGCTGCCTGAAGGGCATGGATACCCTTTGGGGCTTTGATCAATGAATGCATTGATTTCACGGGTTGATACGCGGGACACAATGGTATAGGGAATGATGGCCTGTGCACAAATCACACTGTTGAGAATAAACAGCATGAGCAATAATCTTGATTTGACGGGTTTGCCGGAACGGAGCAGCCAGAGGAAAATAGCTAAGAAAAATAATTGCAGGATACCATCGATCCAAACAGCCTGTTGGAATGATAAGGAATCATAAGTTAGTTTTAATTGGTCGCGCCAGCTTTCCGCAGACTGATTGACGCCGGCAGTTTTGTACCCGTTCAGGTTGAATAAAAGAAACAGCATGATCATTCCGATAAAAGCTATTGCGGTTTTTTTATACAATGCTGTATTACCCGATGATATATTTGACCAGAATGCGTCGAATGGTTTTGCCGCCAGCAGCAACAAGCTAACGGTAACGAATAAACGCATTGTGCCGGGGTGCCTGAACAGGTTCATGCCGGGTAAATAATCGTAACAAAATTTCCGGACCGGGCTGGCATCCCCAACGGAAAAAAGAAAGAAAAAAATGGTACCTGAAAGTATCCACCAGGTGGATTTTGCAGGCCTCGCCCTGATCCATCCTGCCAGCATCACTATGCTAAACAATCCCGTAAAAATGCTCCTGGCTGTAGGGTTGTTCATGAGCCATTCGTGAGACCGGGTTACGCTCAAAGGGAATACCGCGGATATCAGTCCAAACCAGGTAAATGGGTTTTCCTGTGCCTGCCCGATGCTTAAGCCGGATGCTCGCTGGTAATTGGGCAGGTAATCGAGGTAAGAGAGCAGGGCCGGTAAAGACAGTATGATGAAGCCTGCCCCCGCAATGATAATGAAAGGAAAGGTTTTCCAGATTTCGTGTATGCCTTGCCGTAATGTATGCTGATTGAATAACCCGAATAAGGTCATGCCGGCCATAATGTAAGCCGTCATGATCAGGAATGAGGGGTACCCGGCACTGAATAAAAAGTAAAGGGCCAGTGCTGTCTTGCAGGCATTTCCCAATCGCCGAACCGGTTCAAAAATGAGGCGATGGAAATACAGCATCACAAACGGAATTCCTGCCGCACTGGCTGTCCATACAGTGATCTGTGCAGTGTCAATGATAAAGCCGCTGAACATAAAACCCACCGCAAGCGCCAGCTTCGTGTACGCATGATGGTTACCGGTTCCCAGTAATTTATACAAGCCAACACCTGACAGGAACATGTACAGCAAAGTTTCCGCATGCAGGCTGTACATGTTATAAGTTGAGATAGCAGAAAATATCCAAACCACCGGGTTCCACACACCCGATTGCATATCGCCATGTAAAGGATAGCCCATATAAAAGTATGGCGACCAGTATGGGAGCATGCCCTGGCGAATGGCATCGCTGGCCATAAAACGGTTGGGGAGGAAATAGACAAAGGCGTCGTTTTTCAGGCTGAATAAACCCGTACTCAAGGGCCAGTAGCCAATCACGCATATCAACAGAAGACAAATGGCATGTTTCACCGGAATGCCTGTTTCCCGTTTCAACGGTAAATGTGGATGTGCCTGCTTGATCATGATGCCGGTTGGTTTTTTTCCCAAATAGCAATGACTGATTTTCCTGCGCCGTGAAAAAGAACCTTATCCAGTATTTTGGATGCCGGTACGAGAAAACGGTCCCAAAACCTGATTTGTTTTTCGGTGGGCATCGATTGCCTGAGCATCCATTTATTGGACAGTGACGCACAAAGTCCCGCTGAATCCGCGTAAAAAAACCTTAATTTTCGGGTATCCTTGGGTGTGAGTTCACGTAACGCATTTATAGTATACCTCCTGTAATGGCCAATGGCTATGTCAAATGGGCTCATGAGGTATGGATGCGCAGGCGCCAGTACCAGTAATTTCCCGCCGGGCTTCAACAATGCGGATGCGGTTTCCAGCTCTTCTTTATCGTTTAGAATATGTTCCAGTACATCAATATACAAAATGCAGTCGTAAGCGGGCACACGGGGCAATTGGCCTGTATCCGCGCAAATGACCTGGCAGGCCGGTGGAAGTGCAGATTTTTTTAACGCTTCATCCAGCCGGCCCGCCATTTTTTGATCCGGTTCCAGCAGGGTCCAGCTTTTCACATCTGGGCACATGAGGTACCCGGTATTGGTTGCCAACCCGGCGCCCACTTCCAATACATTGCCGCTGATATAAGGTTTGAGCAATGCGGCCATGTAGGATTTCCAGTTTCGGGCCTGTGCAAAAAGTTCCAGCTCATTCCCCGGGTATGCGTAACCGTTATCCTTCATGGTTCAGCTTTTCATGTGTCAGGATATAATCCCGGTAATGGACGGCGGGGATAATTTTTTGCTGTGTTTGCGCAGCGAGGTAAAAAAATACCGCCATCAGTGATATCAGGAAACTGACCAGCAGGATGATCAGCATAGAGCTGCTTAGCGTTGATGCCCAGCCGGGGATGGCCAGGTCGGTGGCGAATCGCGTAAAAAATATCCCTGCTATGGAAAGCAGTGCCAGGCACATTAGCAGGAATGAACCGATGGCCAACCGGGTGATGATTTTTTCAAGGAATACCGACATGGCGCCCAGCCCGTGCAGCACCAATTGGGTAAACGACATTTTAGAAGTTCCCGCGTACCGTTGGCCCCTGTCGAGCGGAATGGTATGATAAGGCAAGCCTGACCGGATCACCGTGCCGGGATAATGGCTCCATAGTTCGGGGTAGTATATTAAACGTCCCAACATGGAAGCCGGTATGCAGGAAAAATTTCCAAATGAAATCTTTCTGCCTGTCAGCCACCGGAAGGCCATCCGGTAAACAACATAACCCAATTTAAACCTTAGTCCATTCCTGCGTTTGCCCCTTGTGGAGAAGATGATTTTGTCGCCTTCTTTACTTTGAGCAGCAACAAGCTTATGGATATCGGCAGGGATATCTTCACCATCGCTATCCATCACCAACACATGGGTGCAGGGTATATGCTGATGGATATAGCTTAAACCTACGGCAATGGCCTTTTGGTGCCCCAGGTTTCGAACAAGACGTATACAATCAATTGGGATGCGTGCAGGTAAACGGGAAGGCAGTGGCTCAGTTGAACCATCATCCACCAGCAGGATGCGCGCCCCCAAATCCGCGGGGATTGTGGCATCGATATCTGCCAATAAACGTGTCAATGAATCGGCATCATTGAAATACGGCAGGAGGATGGTCAACCGGGTTGGGTTCATGCAGCTTGATTCGGCTGAAAATTAGTTAATTATATGGTAATTGCGGGTCAACCGCGCAGCGTAGCCAGCCGGTGCACATATTTTCCGATCATATCGAACTCCAGGTTAACCCGGTCGCCGGCTTGCAGGCTTTTCATATTGGTGTGTTCGAAAGTATAAGGGATGATGGCCACAGAAAAGGCGTTACTGGCCACATCGAAAATGGTCAGGCTGATCCCGTTCAATGAAATGGAGCCTTTTTCAATCATCAATGGGGCAAAAGAGGGGTCGGTTTGAAACCGAAACAGCCAGCTTCCGCCCTGGTCTGAAACAGACAGGCATGTACCTGTACCGTCTACATGCCCCTGGACAATATGCCCGTCGAGCCTGCCATTCATGGCCATACAACGTTCGAGGTTCACTAGGGTGCCGGGTTTCCAGGCCCCCAGGTTGGTTTTATCGAGGGTTTCCTGCACGGCTGTAACCTGGTGGGTTTTGCCGGATATTTTTTCAACGGTGAGGCATACGCCGTTATGGCTGAGGCTCTGGTCTATTTTTAGTTCCGGCGCGAGGCTGGACGATACCTGGAAAATCCGGTTACTGCCAGATTCTTCAATGGCGATGATTTCCCCGACAGATTCAATGATTCCTGTAAACATTTGCCAAATTTCGGAAAAGGGCGTTGAAATATATTTTTTTCATAAAAATTCCTATCTTTGCGCCCCGCTGGCAGCAGCACTATTTTTTCACAAAAGGAGGTATTATTATCATGTTAATCATCGATTCAAAAGATTGCGAAAATATCGACAAGGCGCTGAAGAAGTATAAGAAGAAGTTTGAAAAAAGCCGTACGTTGATGCAATTAAGGGAAAGGCAGTCGTTTACAAAGCCTTCCGTTAAGCGCCGCACTCAGGTCCTGAAAGCCGTCTACAAGCAGCAGATCGCTTCCGGTAAACTGGAGGCATAAGCCAGCCTGACATTCATACCATCTTAACCGGTATCCGGGTGAATCATTACCTTTGGATACCGGTTTTTTATGCCTGTACCTTCCACCAGCCATACACAGTCGTTCCTCGACCACCTGCGTTTTGTGAAGCGCTATTCGGCGCATACCCTGACATCTTACGAAAAAGACCTATCAGATTTTTGTCGTTTTGTACATGACCAATACGAAGAGGCCGACCTGTTGCAGGTAAGGCCTGCCATGATCCGCACCTGGCTGGCATCGCTGAAGGATGCAGGCATGGAATCGCGTACCATCAGCCGAAAAATTTCCGCACTTAAATCATTATATAAATACCTGCGCAAGGAAGGCCTCGCGGATTCCAATCCCATGGCAACCATTGTTACGCCGAAGCTCAATAAACGCCTGCCTATGTTTGTGGAAGAAGGGCAGATGCAGGTATTGTTTGATCACCTGGAGTTTCCCAATAACTGGACGGGCCTGACGCAGCGTTTATTGTTCAGGTTATTGTACGAAACGGGCATGCGCCGCGCTGAGCTGATTGGCCTGAAGGAATCCAGTATTGATGTTTACCAGGGGCAGATCAAAGTATTGGGAAAGGGCAGCAAGGAACGTATCATCCCCATGAACCCCGACCTGATGAAAGCTTTGAAAGCCTATATTACCGAAAAGCATACAAGCTTTCCAGGGGCAGACCAGTCTTGTTTGCTCGTTAACCGTGACGGTAAGAAGTTAAGTCCGGGTTTTGTTTACCAGACCGTTAAAAAATACCTCTCTGCCATCACCACCATTGAGCAAAGGAGCCCGCATATCCTCCGGCATACTTTTGCCACGCATCTGATGAACAGTGGCGCCGATTTGAATGCCGTGAAGGAGTTATTGGGGCACAGCAGCCTGGCATCTACGCAGGTGTACACGCACAATCATATTGAAAAATTAAAGGAAGTGTACAAAAGGGCGCACCCGAAGGCCTGATTTCATCCCTCCATCCATTTTCACATAATTTTATTTTGGAAAAAACGTTCATTATCGTAATTTCATAGGCCCGGTATAAATGCTTTGCCTATGTGATTTTTTTTACCCCTTAACGTAAATTTCTCACACTTAAAATTCATGAATCATGAACGTAAACATTCAAACTGTGCATTTTGACGCAGACTCCAAATTGATTGCGTATATCGAAAAAAAAATAGTCAAACTCACACAGTTTCATGACCGGATTACGAAAGTGGATGTGTATTTGAAACTGGACAACGTGGTACACAACATAAAAGATAAAATTGCCGAAATCAAGGTGAATATCCCGCGGCATGAGTTTTTTGTGAAACAGACATCCAAATCATTTGAGGAAAGTTTTGATGTGGCGATGGATTCCGTGATCAACCAGATCAAGAGAAAGAAGGAGCGGTTAGCAGCCTGATTATCTGTTTAAGCGCCTGAAAACATTGATCCCCCGGAGACGGGGGATTTTTTTATCCGGGCATCAAAAAAAATAATTTACAAAATTTTGGGATTAAGCAATTTCTCTTACCTTTGCCTTCCCAAAAAATAGGCGATACCGCCTGTTTGGGAAAGTTCTTATCAATGCACATCAGATTCGTTGCCCGGTACCATGCTTGAGAAAGCGGCCCCGGTGATTGGATGGATTTGCCTAAAAGCCGAAGTAGCTCAGTTGGTAGAGCAACTGATTTGTAATCAGTAGGTCGGGGGTTCGACTCCCTTCTTCGGCTCAGTATCTGGACAAACAAGGGCAGTTTCCAGAGCGGCCAAATGGGGCGGACTGTAAATCCGCTGTCTTTCGACTTCGGTGGTTCGAATCCACCACTGCCCACAGTTCTTTGAGTGAGGGGATGAAGATTAAGGGTGATGAACACTTTTAACTAAAACCCTCGCTGTAACAAACGCGGAAGTAGCTCATTTGGTAGAGCGGTAGCCTTCCAAGCTTCAGGTAGCCGGTTCGAGCCCGGTCTTCCGCTCAGTTTTTTGAAGATACCCCGTAGTTGGGAGGGAGTTTCCGACTAAACGCCGTGGTAGCTCAGGGGTAGAGCACTTCCTTGGTAGGGAAGGGGTCGTGAGTTCAATTCTCACCCATGGCTCTAAGATCAGGCCCGGAAAGCCGCGGTGTTCGGAGGTTTTTTTAGCCTGGTCGTCTGTGGTGGATTTTACAGACATCGGTTTTAATACATTGTCAAAGGCAGCAGACATAAACAGCAGCCAAACATTTTTACACAAACACACTTTTAAAAAGTACAACAATGGCAAAAGAATCATTCAAAAGGGATAAACCCCACCTGAACGTTGGTACCATCGGTCACGTTGACCATGGTAAGACAACACTCACCGCCGCTATAACCGATGTTTTGTCAAAAAAAGGTTTGGCGGAGAAGAAAAACTATGACGATATTGATGGTGCTCCTGAAGAAAAAGAAAGGGGTATCACAATTAATACCGCTCACGTAGAGTATGCAACTGACACGCGCCACTACGCACACGTAGATTGCCCTGGTCACGCCGACTATGTGAAAAACATGATTACCGGTGCCGCCCAGATGGACGGTGCGATCCTGGTGGTAGCCGCTACAGACGGCCCAATGCCACAAACCAAGGAGCACATCCTGCTGGCCCGCCAGGTAGGTGTACCCCGTATCGTGGTATTCATGAACAAAGTTGACCTTGTTGATGATCCTGAACTGTTGGAACTGGTTGAAATGGAGATCCGCGAATTGCTGACTTCATACGGTTTCGATGGTGATAACACACCTATCATCAAAGGTTCTGCTACCGGCGCCCTGGCTGGTGAAGAGAAGTGGGTGGCTGCCATCAATGAATTGATGAGCGCTGTTGACTCTTACATCCCGCTGCCTCCACGCCTGGTTGATCAGCCTTTCCTGATGAGTGTGGAAGACGTATTCTCCATCACTGGTCGTGGTACTGTAGCTACAGGCCGTATCGAGCGTGGCCGTATCAAAGTTGGTGAGGCAATGGAAATCGTTGGTCTGCAGGAAAAACCACTGGCTACCACTTGTACTGGTGTAGAGATGTTCAAAAAACTTCTCGACGAAGGTGAAGCTGGTGACAACGCAGGTCTGCTGCTCCGCGGTATTGAAAAGAACCAAATCCGTCGTGGTATGGTACTTTGCAAACCAGGTTCTATCACTCCGCACACCCAGTTCAAGTGCGAAGTTTACGTACTGAGCAAGGAAGAAGGTGGCCGTCACACGCCGTTCTTCAACAAATACCGTCCTCAGTTCTACTTCCGTACAACTGACGTAACAGGTGAAGTAACTTTGAACGCAGGTACTGAAATGGTTATGCCTGGCGATAACACCAGCATGACTGTTACCCTGATTCAACCGATCGCCATGGAAAAAGGTCTGAAATTCGCGATCCGCGAAGGTGGCCGTACCGTAGGTGCCGGACAGGTTACTGAGATCATCAAGTAATCAAAGTTATCTTTGACATATTTTAAGCTGATTAGTCCCGCTACCCATGCGGGACTAATTAGCTAAATTACGGGCATGGTGCAATGGTAGCATACGGGTCTCCAAAACCTTTGATCTGGGTTCGAATCCTAGTGCCCGTGCAAGGTTTTTTGTAAACTCATTGATATGAACAAAATCTCAACATTTGTGAAGGAGTCCTACCAGGAACTCATGGAAAAAGTGACCTGGCCGAAATGGGACCAATTGCAGCAATCTACCATGATTGTACTGGGCGCGACCCTTTTCATCACGGCGATTGTGGCGTTGATGGACTTCATCGCTAACGGCTCCATGAAATTTATTTACTCTTTATTTGAATAATCATGCAAGAAACAACACCGGCATCTGTGGAAAAGGCGGAGAAGGAAAGCAAATGGTATGTTTTGCGCGTAGTCAGTGGCAAGGAGCGTAAAGTAAAGGAATACCTCGATAAGGATATCGTGCGGAACGGATGGGATAAAGTCGTGAAGCAAATTTTCCTCCCTGTAGAAAAAGTATACAAAGTGCTCAATGGCAAAAAGGTCATGAGGGAAAGGAATTTCTATCCCGGTTATATCATGATTGAAGTGGCCGACAATAAGCTGAACGATGACATGATCCAGCACATCAGCAATATCAGCAACGTCATGCATTTCCTGACGGATGGCAAGGGGTCAAAAGGAAATATCATTTCCTTGCGCAAAGCGGAGGTGAATAAAATGCTGGGCAAGGTTGATGAAATGACGGATATCGGTGGCGTAACCATGAGCGAACCATTCATTATCGGGGAAACCATCAAAATCATAGATGGTCCATTCAACGACTTCAATGGCGTGATTGAGGAGGTAAACGATGAAAAGAAAAAACTGAAAGTACAGGTAAAGATTTTCGGACGCGCCACCCCGGTGGAACTCAGCTACATGCAGGTAGAGAAAATCTCATAACCCAATCAATATCAACGCATTCAAACCGGGCCGAATTTTCCGCCCGGTTTTTTGTTTGTATCATTAAAAAATACCTTACCTTTGCGTCCCCAATTAGTTCTTTAGAGCTCATTCCCGCTTCAGGCGGGATCGGTTTGGGAGTTTCGCCACAGGCGGGACGTTAACACCAAAAAACAATTTTATGGCAAAAGAAATCACCGGCTATGTCAAGCTCCAGTGCAAAGGAGGACAAGCCAATCCAGCTCCCCCCATCGGGCCGGCGCTCGGCTCCAAGGGTATCAACATCATGGAGTTCTGCAAGCAGTTCAATGCGCGCACGCAGGACAAACCAGGTAAGGTTTTACCAGTGTTGATCACCGTTTATGCAGACAAATCATTCGACTTCATCATCAAAACCGCACCAGCGGCCGTTCAGTTGATGGATGCAGCCAAAATCTCCAAAGGCAGTAAGGAGCCAAACCGCGCTAAAGTGGGTAAGGTTACCTGGTCTCAGATTGAAGAGATCGCAAAAGACAAAATGGAAGATTTAAACGCATTCACCCTGAAAAGCGCCATGACCATGGTTGCAGGCACCGCACGCAGCATGGGCCTCAATGTGGAAGGTACAGCGCCCTGGGAAAATAACTAATCGTCAACCTGTTCCGCAACCGCGGAGCTTTTCTAAACTTTTTTAACCATGATTACTAAAAAAAGAAAAATAGCAAACGCTAAGGTTGACGCTAATAAGGCTTATACGCTGAAAGAAGCAGCTACTTTAGTAAAAGAAGTCAATACCACTAAATTCGACAGTTCCGTTGACGTACACGTACGTTTGGGCGTTGATCCAAAGAAAGCCGACCAGGCAATCCGCGGAACCGTTTCCCTTCCTCACGGTACCGGTAAAACGAAGCGCGTGCTGGTACTCTGCACGCCCGATAAGGAAGCAGAAGCTAAAGCAGCCGGCGCCGACCACGTAGGACTGGATGAATTCATCAGCAAAATCGAATCTGGCTGGACCGATATCGATGTGATCGTAGCCACTCCATCCGTGATGCCAAAAATTGGTAAACTCGGTAAAGTGCTGGGTCCCCGTAACCTGATGCCAAACCCTAAAACCGGTACGGTAACAAACGATGTGGCTGCCGCAGTCACTGACCTGAAAGGTGGTAAAATCGCATTTAAGGTAGATAAAGTTGGTATCATCCACGCGTCTATCGGAAGGGTGAGCTTCCCGGCCGACAAAATCGCCGAGAATGTTCAGGAACTCATCAATGCCATCATCAGGCTGAAACCATCTACCGCCAAAGGTACTTACCTGAAAGGCGTGAGCATGGCCAGCACCATGAGCCCGGGCATTATGGTGGATACCAAATCTTTTTTAAACTAAATGCAAATGGCTTCGGGCTGACGCCCGGGGTATAAAATATTTGTTATGACAAAACAAGAGAAAAACGAAGTGATTGAAGTGCTGAAAGGCAAGTTCGCCCAGTACAACAACTTCTATGTAACCGATACAGAGAGCCTGACTGTGGCCGACGTCAGCAAGCTCAGGCGTGTTTGCTTCAGCAAGCAGGTTGAAATGAAAGTGGCCAAGAACACCCTGATCAAAAAAGCGCTGGAAAGCCTGGATGCCGAAAAGTACGCGGCTGTGTACGATTCGCTGCACAAGGTAACCGCCCTGATGTTCAGCGAAAACCCTAAGGACCCTGCCCTGATCATCAGCAGCTTCCGCAAGGAGAAAAACGCTGAGCGCCCGGTACTGAAGGCCGCGTTCATCAACGGTGATGTATTTGTAGGCGATAACCAACTGAAGGCGCTGACCCAAATCAAGACGAAGAACGAATTGATTGGCGAAGTGATCGGATTGTTGCAATCACCTATCCAGCGTGTTTTGGGCGCCCTCGAAAACAAAGAGAACGCCAAAGGCAAGGTGGAAGAAGCCCCGGTTGCGGAAGCTGCCCCTGCAGCAGAAGCAGCACCGGCCGCTGAAACACCGGCAGCACCGGAAGCGCCCGCCGCTCCGGAAGCATCGGCTGATGCGGCTGAAACACCGGCCGCTGAGTAAATTTTTGCATGAACTATTCCCGCCGCGGTGGGATAGCCATCATACATTGTACACAATTTTTTTAAACCTTCCTCCGGATTCGCCAGGCGAAAATGAAGGGGGAAAAAATTAAACAAACATGGCAGACGTAAAATCATTAGCAGAAAGCCTCGTAGGCTTAACAGTAAAAGAAGTACAGGAACTCGCTGAATTCCTGAAAACCGAGTACGGTATCGAACCAGCTGCTGCTGCAGTAGTTGTAAGCGCCGGCGACGGCGGTGGCGCAGCTGCCGCTGAAGAGAAAACATCTTTCAACGTAATCCTGAAGAGCGGTGGCGCTAACAAGCTGGCCGTTGTGAAGATCGTGAAAGACCTGACTGGCCTGGGACTGAAAGAAGCCAAAGACCTGGTTGACGGCGCTCCTAAACCAATCAAAGAAGGCGTTGATAAAGCAACTGCTGAAGACCTGAAAGCTAAGCTGACTGAAGCTGGGGCTGAAGTGGAAATCGCCTAATCGGTATATTTCGACATCTTTCATAAGCCGGTGATTATCACCGGCTTATGTATTTTAATGACATAATGGGTTTGCCGTTAAGCAAAAATCCTACCAAACCTAACAATTTAACAGCTTTTCTGACTAATTCCAAAATAAATTCTTACCTTTGCCCTCCTTTAATTTCGGGTTAGTGGCATTTGCATGTCCTGCACACTCGAAACGACCGGGGGCCTTCGCACATTAAAACGTTTTAATTAAGATATGTCTGCAACAAAATCAACTGCTGCTAAAAGGGTGAATTTCGGAAAAATTGACCATTTAGCAGAGCAACCCGATTTACTCGGAATCCAGATTCAATCTTTCAAAGACTTCTTCCAGTTAGAAACTACTCCCGACAAACGTAACAACGAAGGTTTGTTCCGCGTGTTCAAGGAAAACTTTCCCATCACGGACACGCGCAACATCTTCGTGCTGGAATTCCTGGATTATTTTGTTGACCCGCCACGCTATACCATTGAGGAGTGTATCGAACGCGGACTGACCTACGCTGTTCCGCTGAAAGCCAAGCTGCGCCTGAGTTGTAACGATGAGGAGCATGTGGATTTCCAGACCATCGTGCAGGATGTGTTCCTCGGCAATATCCCTTACATGACCCCGCGTGGCACATTCGTGATCAACGGCGCCGAACGTGTTGTGGTAAGCCAGTTGCACCGTTCCCCAGGTGTGTTCTTCGGACAGTCTGTTCACCCGAACGGTACAAAAATTTATTCCGCGCGTGTGATTCCTTTCAAAGGCGCATGGATGGAATTTGCTACCGATATCAACAACGTGATGTACGCGTACATCGACCGTAAGAAGAAGTTCCCGGTAACAACATTACTGAGGTCTATTGGCTTTGAAACGGATAAAGACATCCTCGAACTCTTCGGTATGGCCGATGAAGTGAAGGCTGATAAGAAGACCCTAGAAAAGCATATCGGCAAACGCCTGGCCGCCCGCGTACTCCGCACATGGGTGGAAGATTTTGTGGATGAGGATACCGGTGAAGTGGTTTCCATCGAACGTAATGAAGTGATCCTCGAAAGGGATACCGTACTGGATGAAGAAAACATGGACATGATCCTGGAAATGGGTGCGAAAAGCGTATTCATCCAGAAAGAAGAAGTAAGCGGCGATTATGCCATCATCTATAATACCCTGAACAAGGATACTTCAAACTCAGAGCTCGAAGCAGTTCAGCATATTTATAAGCAACTCCGTGGCGCAGACGCCCCGGATGATGAAACCGCCCGCGGCATCATCGATAAATTATTCTTCAGCGATAAGCGCTACGACCTTGGTGAAGTTGGCCGTTATAAAATCAACCGCCGCCTGGGACTGAACTTCCCGCTTGACAAAAAAGTATTGACAAAAGACGATATCATTTCCATCATCAAATATCTCGTAATGCTGACCAATGGCAAGAGCGAGGTAGATGATATCGATCACCTGAGCAACCGCCGTGTGCGCACCGTAGGGGAGCAACTCTACGCCCAGTTTGGCGTAGGCCTGGCCCGTATGGCACGTACCATCCGCGAGCGCATGAACGTACGCGACAATGAAGTATTTACCCCGGTTGACCTGATTAATGCGAGGACACTGTCTTCCGTGATCAATTCATTCTTCGGTACATCACAGTTGTCGCAGTTCCTCGACCAGACGAACCCGCTGAGTGAGATCACGCACAAGCGCAGGATCTCCGCCCTCGGCCCCGGTGGTTTGAGCCGCGAACGCGCCGGCTTCGAGGTTCGTGACGTACACTACTCACATTATGGTCGCCTGTGTACCATTGAAACACCGGAAGGTCCGAACATCGGTTTGATCTCCACGCTTTGTGTGCACGCCAAGATCAACGAGATGGGCTTTATCGAAACGCCATACCGCAAGGTGGAAAACGGTAAAGTAGATACCAAGAAAATTACTTACCTCAGCGCTGAGGAGGAAGATACCGCCAAGATTGCCCAGGCGAATGTGGAAATTGATGAGAAAGGAAACTTCGTGGAAGACAGGATTAAGTCTCGCCAAACAGGCGATTTCCCGATCCTGGATAAAGGAGAAGTGGAATTCATGGACGTGGCCCCCAACCAAATTGTGGGCTTGAGCGCCTCTTTGATTCCATTCCTGGAGCATGATGACGCCAACCGTGCCCTGATGGGATCAAACATGCAACGCCAGGCGGTGCCGCTGCTTCGTCCGGAAGTCCCCATTGTGGGAACCGGTCTTGAAGGCAAAGCCGCCCGCGACGCGCGTATCCAGATACATGCTACAGGCGATGGTGTGGTGGAATATGTTGACGCCAACGAAATACATGTTCGTTATAAAAGGAGCGAGTCCGATAAACTGGTGAGTTTCGAAGACGACCTGACGGTGTACAGGCTTACCAAGTTTGTGCGCACCAACCAGGAAACCTGCATCAACCTTCGTCCTGCCGTAACAAAGGGTCAGAAAGTAAACGAAGGAGATTTCCTCACCGAAGGTTATGCTACCAAGGACGGAGAACTGGCGCTGGGCCGCAACCTGAAAGTGGCATTCATGCCATGGAAAGGTTACAATTTCGAGGATGCCATCGTGATCAGCGAAAAAGTGGTGAAGGAAGACTTGTTTACGTCTATCCATATCAGTGAGTTTGAAACTGAAGTGCGCGATACCAAACTGGGTGAAGAAGAACTGACACCGGATATTCCAAACGTAAGCGAGGAAGCTACTAAGGACCTCGATCAGAATGGCATCATCCGCATCGGTGCCAGCATCAAGGAAGGCGACATCATCATTGGTAAGATCACACCAAAAGGTGAGAGCGATCCTACCCCTGAAGAAAAGCTGCTCCGCGCCATCTTCGGTGATAAGGCCGGTGACGCGAAAGACGCATCACTCAAAGCGCCAAGCGGTACTGAAGGTGTGGTGATAGATAAGAAACTCTTTCAGCGCGCCAAAAAAGACAAGAACGCGAAAGTGCGTGAGAAAGCGCTCCTGGAAAAGATTGAGAAGACACACGAAAAGAACGAAGCGGATTTGCTTGAACTGTTGCTGAGTAAGTTGCAGACACTGCTGAAAGACAAAACCAGCCAGGGCGTCAGTAACAATTTCGGTGAAGTGCTGATCGGCAAAGGCGCTAAGTTTAATGCCAAAAACCTGGCAGGTATCGATTATCAAAACGTAAATCCTTTGGGATGGAGCGGCGATGCCAAAACGGATGACCAGATCAACACCTTGCTGCATAATTACAACATCAAATACAACGAGGAACTGGGCCGCTACAAGCGTGAGAAATTCAACATCTCAATTGGTGATGAATTGCCAGCCGGTGTATTGAAACTCGCTAAAGTTTATCTCGCTGTGAAGCGGAAACTGAAAGTGGGTGATAAGATGGCCGGCCGCCACGGCAACAAAGGTATTGTGGCCAAGATCGTTCGCCAGGAAGATATGCCGTTCCTCGACGACGGTACCCCGGTTGACATTGTACTCAACCCGCTGGGCGTACCAAGCCGTATGAACCTCGGACAGATCTATGAAACAGCCCTGGGTTGGGCCGGAGAGAAGCTCGGTGTCCGCTTCGCTACGCCCATCTTTGATGGCGCTACCGTAGATGAGATCGCTGATAATATTGAAAAAGCCGGTCTGCCTAAGTTTGGCCATACATTCTTGTTTGATGGTGAAACCGGTGAGCGTTTCGATCAGAAAGCAACAGTTGGTATCATTTATATGATCAAACTGCACCACATGGTGGATGATAAAATGCACGCCCGTTCTATCGGACCGTACAGCCTCATCACGCAGCAACCATTGGGTGGTAAAGCGCAGTTTGGTGGACAGCGTTTCGGTGAGATGGAAGTGTGGGCCCTCGAAGCTTACGGCGCTTCCAACATCCTGCAGGAGCTGCTGACACTGAAATCGGATGATATCATTGGAAGGGCCAAAACTTACGAAGCGATTGTGAAAGGTGACAACATCCCAAGGGCGGGAATCCCTGAATCATTCAATGTACTTGTACATGAATTGAGGGGATTGGGCCTCGACCTGAAGTTCGAATAAGGACAAAGGTTCATGATGCATCACCCATCTTAACAAGTAAGCGGGTTCAATAATTATAACAACTATCTATTTTTTACATATGGCATTCAAAAAAGAAAATCGCCCCAAAGCAACATTTTCTAAAATCACCATCAGCCTGGCTTCGCCTGACAGCATCCTTGAAAGGAGTTACGGTGAAGTGCTGAAACCCGAAACCATCAACTACCGCACATACAAACCTGAACGCGATGGTTTGTTTTGCGAAAGGATTTTTGGTCCGGTGAAAGATTATGAATGTGCTTGCGGTAAATACAAACGCATTCGTTACAAAGGCATCGTATGCGACCGCTGCGGTGTGGAAGTAACTGAAAAGAAAGTGCGCCGCGAACGTATGGGGCATATCAAGCTGGTTGTACCTGTAGTGCATATCTGGTACTTCAAGTCACTGCCAAATAAGATCGGCTACCTGCTGGGTACGAGTTCAAAGAAACTCGAAACCATTATTTACTACGAACGTTTCGTGGTGATACAGCCCGGTATCCGCGCAGATAAGGGCCAGAACTATGGCGACCTGCTGACAGAAGAAGAATACCTCGATATCCTGGATGCTTTGCCAAAAGACAACCAGGTGTTACCTGATGAAGATCCTAATAAGTTCATCGCGAAGATGGGCGCCGAAGCGGTTCATGCCATGCTGGAGCGCATCGACCTGGATCAACTGAGTTTTGAATTGAGGAATGCCGCCGCCAACGAAACATCCCAGCAACGCAAGGCAGATGCTCTGAAGCGTTTGAGCGTGGTGGAAAGCTTCCGTGAAGCCAACGCGCGGATCGTCAACCGTCCGGAATGGATGGTGATGCAATACATACCGGTGATCCCACCGGAACTGAGGCCGCTCGTTCCCCTGGATGGTGGCCGTTTCGCGTCATCTGACCTGAACGACCTCTACCGCAGGGTGATCATCCGCAACAACCGACTGAAGCGCCTGCTCGAAATCAAGGCGCCTGAAGTGATCCTGCGTAACGAAAAACGTATGTTGCAGGAAGCGATCGACTCGCTGTTCGATAACAGCCGTAAATCAAACGCGGTGAAAGCCGAAGGCGGACGTGCATTGAAATCACTCAGCGATGTGCTGAAAGGTAAGCAGGGCCGTTTCCGCCAAAACCTGTTGGGTAAGCGTGTTGACTACTCAGGCCGTTCCGTAATTGTGGTTGGCCCTGAATTGAAAATGCACGAATGCGGACTGCCAAAAGACATGGCCGCCGAACTGTTTAAGCCATTCATCATCCGCAAGCTGATTGAAAGGGGTATTGTGAAGACAGTGAAGAGCGCCCGCAAACTTGTTGATAAAAAAGAGGCGATCATTTGGGATATCCTCGAAAACATATTGAAGGGGCACCCGGTTCTCCTGAACCGTGCCCCGACCCTGCACCGCTTGTCAATCCAGGCCTTCCAGCCAAAGCTGATTGAAGGAAAAGCGATCCAGTTGCACCCATTGGTAACCACAGCCTTCAACGCCGACTTTGACGGTGACCAGATGGCCGTGCACGTTCCATTGAGCAATGCCGCTATCCTGGAAGCGCAGTTGCTGATGCTGTCTTCGCACAACATCCTCAACCCGCAAAACGGTACGCCAATCACCCTGCCATCGCAGGACATGGTACTCGGACTTTACTACATCACCAAGGGTAAGAAAACCATGGGTAATGATGTGGTGAGGGGAGAAGGCAAAGCCTTTTATTCCGCAGAAGAAGTGATCATCGCTTATAATGAAAAACAGATTGACCTGCACGCCAATATCCGCGTAAAAGCGGATGTGCGCCAGGCCGACGGCAGCCTCGTGAAAAAGCTGATTGACACTACTGTAGGCCGCGTCATCTTTAACCAGTTTGTTCCTAAAGAAGTTGGTTTTGTGAACGCCCTGCTGACCAAAAAAGCTTTGCGTGAAATCATTGGCGATATCATCAAATGGACGAGCATCCCTGCAACCGCTAAATTCCTCGACGATATCAAAACACTCGGATACCGCATGGCCTTCCGTGGTGGATTGTCGTTCAACATCAACGACCTGATCATCCCGGCCGTGAAATCGGAACTGGTGGAAAGCGCGCAGTCTGAAGTGGCTGAAGTTTGGGATAGCTACAATATGGGCTTGATCACCAACAACGAACGTTACAACCAGATCATCGATATCTGGAGCCGCGTAGATACCAAGGTAACGGAAACGCTTATACGCGAATTGTCTGCCGACAAACAAGGTTTCAATTCCGTATTCATGATGCTTGATTCCGGCGCCCGTGGTAGTAAGCAGCAGATCAAGCAGCTTGCCGGTTTGAGGGGATTGATGGCGAAGCCCCGAAAGTCTGGTTCATCAGGCAGCGAGATCATCGAAAACCCGATCCTGGCTAACTTTAAAGACGGCCTGAGCGTATTGGAATACTTCATCTCTACCCACGGTGCCCGTAAGGGTCTGGCCGATACGGCTCTGAAAACGGCCGACGCCGGTTACCTGACCCGCAGGCTGGTTGACGTTGCCCAGGATGTGGTGATCAATGAAGAAGATTGCGGAACCCTCAGGGGTATTGCCACACAGGCATTGAAAGACAATGAAGACATCATCGAGCCACTGAGCGACCGTATCGAAGGACGCACATCGCTGCACGATATTTATAACCCGGTAACCGATGAGCTGATCATCAATGCCGGTGAAGAAATTTCAGCCGACATCGCTAAGAAAATTGACGAAGCGGGCATCGAAAGCGTGGAAATCCGTTCCGTGCTGACCTGCGAAAGCAAACGCGGTGTGTGCGTGAAATGCTATGGCAAGAACCTCGCATCAGGCATACTGGCCCAGCGCGGCGACGCCGTGGGTATCATCGCAGCACAGTCGATCGGTGAACCCGGTACACAGTTGACACTCCGTACCTTCCACGTAGGTGGTGTGGCCGGCTCAGCTTCCGTAGAGTCATCGCTGACCGCCAAGTTCGATGGTACATTGCAGTTCGACGGATTGCGTACCGTTTCAACTGAAACAAATGATGGTAAGAAAATTCAGGTGGTTATCGGCCGTACCGGTGAAATCAGGAACATCGACGTGAAGTCGGACCGTCTCCTGAACACCATGCACATCCCATACGGTGCCATCCTGAATGTGAAGGACGGACAGAAAATTTCCAAAGGTGATGTGATCTGCACATGGGATCCGTTCAACAACGTAATCGTAGCTGAAGGCAATGGTACCGTGAAGTTTGAATCTGTGATCGAAGGTGTTACATACCGCGATGAGGCTGACGAACAAACAGGCCACCGCGAGAAAGTGGTCATCGAAACCAAGGATAAAACCAAGATCCCTTCTATATTGGTAGAAGGCAAAGAAAAGAAATCATACAACCTGCCGGTGGGTTCGCACATCGTGGTGGAAGAAGGTGATGAGGTAAGGAGCGGACAGGTGTTGGTGAAGATCCCAAGGATCCTCAGCAAACTGAAAGATATCACCGGTGGTCTGCCCCGCGTTACGGAACTCTTTGAAGCACGTAACCCAAGCAACCCCGCTGTGGTTTGTGAGATTGACGGTGTGGTTGCTTTTGGCGCGATCAAACGGGGTAACCGCGAGATCATCGTGGAAGCCAAGGATGGTGTGGTGCGCAAGTACCTGGTGCCATTGAGCCGCCAGATCCTGGTTCAGGACGGTGACTTTGTGAAAGCCGGCGCGCCGCTGTCTGACGGACAAATCGCACCTGCCGATATCCTGTCAATCAAAGGACCGTTTGCCGTACAAGAGTATGTGGTGAATGAGATCCAGGAAGTATACCGTTTGCAAGGTGTAAAAATCAATGATAAGCACATCGAAGTGATTGTTCGCCAGATGATGCGTAAGGTAACCATCGAAGACGCCGGTGATACGCGCTTCCTCGAAGGGGATACCGAAGACCGCATCGACTTCAACATGGAGAACGATTTCATCTACGACAAAAAAGTGATCACTGATGCCGGTGAAAGCACGAAGTTGAAACCGGGACAGATTGTTACGCTCCGCGACCTGCGTGAAGAAAATTCATTGCTGCGCAGGGCCGACAAAAAGCTGGTAGAATACCGCGACGCCCGTCCGGCCACTTCTTCACCGCTCCTGCTCGGTATCACCAAGGCTTCACTCGGAACGCATAGCTGGATTTCTGCCGCTTCCTTCCAGGAAACCACCAAGGTGCTCAGTTCAGCCGCTATCCAGGGTAAAACCGATGATATGCTTGGCCTGAAGGAAAACGTGATCACCGGTCACCACATCCCTGCCGGTACAGGTTTGAGGGAGTTCGAAAACATGATCGTGGGCAGCAAGGAAGAATATGAATTGCTGATGACCACTAAAGAAGCCATGAGTTTCGACGAAGAAGAATAAGTGACTTATTACATATGAAATTAAGGAACAGGTTTATGCCTGTTCCTTTTTTTATACAAACCCATTATGCGTTAACCCTTTCATAATTATCCAAACAGGCTGCATGAAACAACAGGCTTTTAGTTAACTTGCCGCCAATCAAATTGCTGATCATGAAACAATTTTCCGTAGCATTAAATGTGATTCTCTTACTGGCTGTTGCCATTTTGTATTACCTGCATTTTTCTTCCGGCAAATCAACCGCGCAGGTAAAAAAATCCAATTCACCCGCCGCATCAGCCTCTGCTGCACAGCCTGGCGGACAAACCCTGATTGCCTATGTTGACCTTGATTCCCTCAACGAAAAAATTGATTATATCCGCAACAAGCGGAAGGAACTCGAAACAGAACAAAAAGCCATTGAAACGGAATGGGAAAACGGTTACCGCGGGTTGGAAACACAAAAGAATAATTTCCTGAAGAAAGGAGAGTCAATAACGCAACAGGAGGCGGAAGCATTCCAGGAAAGTTTATACCGCCAGCAGCAGGAAGTGGATGGCCGCAAGCAAAATGCTACGCAAAAACTGGGTGAAAAGAGCTACAAGTTTATGGATGACATGCAGAAACGACTGAAAGAGTTTTTGCAGGAATACAATGCCGATAAAAACTATCAGTACATCCTCACCACGGGAACCGGCCTCGATTACCTGGTGTATAAAGATTCTACGCTCAATATCACCGACGATGTGGTGAACGGCATGAATGAAAAAATGAAAGCCGAGAAGAAACCTTAATGTCGCATAATTATATAACTTCAATCCCGTTATCAACCATAACGGGATTTTTATTTAAACCAACTGCATGTCTGAACAAACCCAACAATTCAAAGCCAGCCTGGGCCTGCTTGATGCCACGATGGTGGTGGCAGGTTCGATGATTGGCTCAGGAATTTTTATTGTAAGCGCGGATATCACCCGAAATGTGGGCAGCGCCGGATGGCTGGTTGCCGTTTGGCTGATCACGGGTTTGATGACACTGATCGCGGCCGTAAGCTATGGGGAACTCAGTGGCATGTACCCCAAAGCGGGTGGGCAATATGTGTACCTGAAAGAGGCCTATAACCCATTGCTCGGGTTTTTATATGGCTGGAGTTTTTTCACGGTGATACAAACCGCTACCATCGCGGCTGTTGGTGTGGCATTTTCAAAATTCCTTGCTTACCTGCTGCCCGCGGTGAGCGAAGACCTGGTTGCCTTTGATTTGGGATTTCTGAAAATATCACCCGCGCAATTGGTGTCGATTGGTTTAATTGTTCTGCTCACGTATATCAATACAAGAGGCGTTAAGGAGGGAAAACTGATTCAAACCACATTTACGGTTACCAAGCTGATCAGTTTGTTTGGGCTGATCATTTTCGGGCTCATTTACCTGAAACCTGGGGTATGGTCGGCCAACTGGAGCGACCCCTGGCAATTACAATCGCTCACCGCATATGGTAACGTTGGCGGGTATACGATGATTGCCGCTTTAGGCGCTATCGCCGCGGCTATGGTGGGTTCCATCTTCAGCAGCGATGCGTGGAACAACGTGACATTCATCGCAGGAGAAATCAAAAACCCAAGCAGGAATATTGGATTGAGCTTGTTTTTAGGCACATTGCTGGTGACCATCATTTATGTGTTGGCGAATGTAATGTACACGGCCGTGCTCCCCTTGCAGGAAATCGCTTCGGCGGACAAAGACCGGGTGGCCGTTGCCGCATCAAACGAAATATTCGGGTCATCCGGTACCATCATCATCGCGCTGATGATCATGGTATCAACCTTTGGTTGCAATAACGGATTAATCCTGGCCGGGGCCAGGGTGTATTATACGATGGCCAAAGACGGATTGTTTTTCAGGAAGGCCGGTGATTTGAATAATTTTGCCGTACCGGAATGGAGCCTTTGGGTACAATGTGTGATTGCTTGCTTATGGAGCATCAGCGGTAAATATGGCCAGTTGCTCGACATGATTTCATTTGTCGTGGTGTTATTTTATATGCTGACCATCGCGGGGATTTTCATCCTCAGGAAAAAACAACCGGAAAGAGAAAGGCCTTACAAAGCCTTTGGCTACCCGGTTTTACCGGTATTGTATATCCTGATGGGTTTGAGTTTTTGCGGGCTCCTCATCGCGTACAAGCCGCAATTTACCTGGCCCGGATTGATCATCACCCTGATCGGCATCCCGGTGTATTACATGGCATCCGCCGGCAGGCGAAACAAACAATGATATGAGTAAGGTACAAATAGAGGAGATATTTGATCAGCTATCTCAATTAAAAGTAGCAGTTGTAGGCGATGTGATGCTTGATACATACTGGTGGGGAAAGGTGGAACGCATTTCACCTGAAGCCCCGGTTCCCGTAGTGGCGGTGAGTAACCGTGAACAAAGGATTGGCGGCGCGGGCAATGTGGCACTCAACGTGCGGGCATTGGGCGCCACAGTGCATGTATTGAGTGTGCTGGGCGAGGATGATGATGCCATGCAGTTGCAGCAGTTGTTTACCCTGCATAATATTGAATCGGCATACCTCGTGCGCAGCGGGCAACGCGTGACCACCAATAAAATCAGGATCATCAGCCGGAACCAGCAAATGATGCGGCTTGACGCGGAAATAACCCGTGATATTGATGAAGCGGAAGAAAAGGCATTGATCAGCGCTTTTCAAAAATATGTGGATGAGGTTCAGCCGCAGTTGGTAATTTTGGAAGATTATAATAAGGGCGTACTGACAGCGCATGTCATTGAAGCTATATTGACTATTTGCCGGGAAAAGGGTATCCTTACTGCTGTTGACCCCAAAAGAAAAAATTTCTTCGCGTATCAGCATGCGGATATATTCAAGCCAAACCTGCAGGAAGCCAGGGAGGCTTTAAATCTCTTGCAGGTAGAAGTGTCTGAAAACTCACTGTCACGCATACACGAAGCATTGCATCAGCGCCTGCAGCATCGTGTATCATTCATTACCTTATCAGAGAAAGGTGTTTTTTACCAGTCGGGTAACGTCAAGGCGCTCATACCCACCCATGTGCGCAACATCGCGGATGTGAGCGGCGCCGGCGATACGGTTATTGCCGTAGCATCCCTGATTTACTGCATCACCCGGAATGTTCACCTGATGGCGGATATCGCAAATATCGCTGGCGGATTGGTTTGCGAAGAAGTAGGTACTGTAGCCATCAACAGGGATAAACTGCTGGCAGAATGCCATCGTTTGCTCTGATCCGGGAAAACCCTCCAGGTACCGGATTCGTATCTGTTAAACAGATAAGCCCCGGGCTTGTATCCTGTTTAAGCATTCGCCCAAAAGTTTTGAAACTGTTTGCGGTATAATTAAATAATTTTGGCGCCAAACCAATACTGCAATGCAACCTTATTCCCTTGTCATTCATGGCGGCGCGGGTACCATCCTGAAAGAGGATATGACCCCTGAACTTGAAAAAGCCTATATGGAAGGTCTCGATGAAGCCCTGAGGGCAGGCTTTGCCGTTCTTGAAGAAGGCGGAACGGCCACCAATGCCGTAAAGGCGGCGGTTGTGGTATTGGAAGACAACCTATTGTTCAACGCGGGCAGGGGTTCTGTGTTTACCAAGAAAGGTGTTCAGGAAATGGACGCGGCTATCATGGATGGTAAATCATTAGCCGCGGGCTCTGTGGCCGGTGTGCGAAACGTGCGCAACCCGATTGAACTGGCTGCTGAAGTGATGACCAACAGCAACCATGTGTTCCTAAGCGGAAAAGGCGCCAATGATTTCGCGATCAAGCAGGGTGTAAAACTGGAGCCAGATGAATATTTCTTTTCCCAGTTCAGGTACGATCAGTGGAAGCAAATCCGCGACAGCGATAATTACTCCCTCGACCACACCCACCAGGGTTTGGAGGAGTTGATGAAAGATAAAAAATTTGGTACAGTAGGCGCTGTGGCTTGTGATGGTTTTGGAAACATCGCGGCGGCCACCAGTACCGGCGGCATGACCAACAAGAAATACGGCCGCATCGGCGATAGCCCGCTGATCGGGGCCGGCACCTATGCCAATAATAATACCTGCGCCATCAGTTGCACTGGCCATGGAGAAATTTTCATCCGGGCAGTTGCAGCCTACGATGTGAGCTGCCTTATGGAATACAAAGGCCTGAGCCTTCAGGAAGCGATGGAGGAAGTGGTGAAACACAAACTGGTTGACCTGCAAGGGGAAGGCGGGATGATTGGCGTGGATGCCGATGGCAATACAGCAATGGTCTTTAACAGCGCGGGCATGTACCGGGCCATGAAGCATAGCAATGGGGCTTATGCCATTGGCATTTACAATAGTTAGTGGCGCAAAAAGTTTATTTTTGGCCAGCAACATCCTCCATGAAAAAATATGCCGTTATTGTAGCGGGTGGCTCAGGCACCCGGATGAACAACCCCACGCCCAAGCAGTTCCTGCTGATTGGTCAAAAGCCCGTTATCTATTACACCGTGCAACGGTTCCTCGAAGCCATGCCGGATATCTCCATCATACTGGTATTGCCTGCCAGCCATATTGATACAGGCAAGGCCATCATACATACCTATTTCCCCCAGGCGGATATCTCCATTACAGAAGGGGGCTCCACCCGTTTTGAGTCGGTGCGAAACGGTCTTTCCCTTGTACAGCAGGATGGTATGATATTTGTGCATGATGCAGTAAGGTGCCTGTTGTCAACTGCACTTATCCTTCGCTGTTATGATGAAGCCCTCGCAAATGGTTCAGCCATTCCTGTGGTTCCGGTGAAAGACAGCGTGCGGATGCTGACCGAAACAGGAAATATGCCCGTTGACCGCAATACACTGAAACTGGTGCAAACGCCGCAGGTGTTCAGGGGAAGTGTTTTGCTTCCCGCTTTCCAGGCTCCTTACCGGGACGCCTTTACCGATGAAGCGACCGTTGTGGAAGCCATTGGCCAATCGGTTCACCTGGTAGAAGGTGAGGAACAGAACATCAAGATCACCACTGTGGCAGACCTGGAAGCCGCCCGCAGGATGTTGGCCAGTTCATAACCCGCAACCGACTAACGGTTAACCATACATGAAGAAAGCCTTAACCAGGCCACTCAAAAAATTGGGCCTGTACCACCCGCTGCAATCAGCCTACCGGGCTGCGTTGCGGTCCTTATCCGGAACCTGGTACCGAATACAATATCGGGGAAAATCGGGTAAAGGACATGCCTGCAATTTCTGTAACCAACGATTCGGGAAATTTATTCCATCTTTTCCTGCTCCTGAAAACGCGGCGGCGATCGAGAAGCACCATGTTATTGCAGGATATGGCGCCAATATCATTTGCCCCAATTGCCAGTCTACCGCAAGGGAAAGGCTTGCCAGGCTATGCCTCGATCATTTTATACATCCCGCAGGAAAAAAAATCCTGCATATATCCCCTGAACGAAAGCTGAGTCCTTACCTGCGGTCGGTAGCAGATGTTTTCTCTGCAGACCTTCAACCTGGGTTTTATAGAGATATCGATCCTTCCGTGCAAATGGTTGACCTGACTAAAATGGATTTTTCGAACGGGCAGTTCGACCTGGTTATCGCGAACCATGTGCTCGAACATATCTCCAACGACCGCGACGCGATGCTGGAAATATTCAGGGTGCTGAAACCCGGCGGCAGGGCTGTATTGCAGGTCCCTTATTCGACTAAGCTTTCAGATACAATTGAATCCGCCGGTATTTCTGATCCCTGCTGGCAATCGGCTATGTATGGACAGGAAGACCATGTGCGCATTTATGCATTGGATGACTATATGTTTAGATTGGAGGAAGCAGGATTTCATGTAAAAGTGGTACAACCGGGTGAACTCCTTCGTTTATCCGATGTGGCCCAGCAACCGGAAGAATGTTTCCTCCTGGTCACAAAACCGGCTTAAGGCTTCAATATTCGTAAAAGCCAGGGCAACCTGTTTAGCCGTATAAACGGGTATATTTCTTTTTTATCCGAAAATTTTTCATAGAAATAAGCGATGCCCGGTACATCAGAGCCTTCAAAGTCTAAGCTGAGCGGGCTTCCGGAAAATTCCCTGATGACCTGGTCAAACAAGAAATAATTCGCGCCTTTCTTTTTTCCTTCCGGCCAGATGCAGGAAATCATATTGTATAATCTTCTGTCATCTTTTAGCAGCAATATTAGCGCATATACCTGTCCGCTAGTGCTATCCACGGCCTGCCTGATGATAAGCCTGCCTGATTCCTGCAGCAGGCCGCACAATAAACCGAATTGGGTATAATCGCGGTCTGAAAAATCGGGTATGCGTAACCGGTATAAATCACGGTAGGCTTTTATGGCAAAACCAATATCCTGGCTATCCCGGTATTCCAGGCCCTGCCTGCCGGCCCTGTTGACGCGTTGCCGGAGGTAAGCGTCATATCCCTGCCGGGTTGTCCGGTACCCGTTGTTGAGCGAACGCAGAAAGTTGGTTCGGTATTGAACCTGCCAGCCATTAGGCAAATCCTGCACGACATTCGAGGCGTTCAGGGTAGTTTCTACCAGGCGATATGTTCCGGGAATGGCTTCCAGGAATGAATGGGTGTATGCGGAAATGTTTTGATCTTGTCCGAATATCCCCAATTGCTGAATGAATGCTGGTTGATAGATGTACCTGATCCCAAATTTTTCACGGCTGCAAATGGGCATTAATAATTGGTATTCATCCGATATCAGCGCATCCCAACGGTCAGCCATGGCATCCAGGTAGCTTGATTCCGCGTAGATCAGGCTGTTCGATGAGGAACGTATGGCATTGTCCCATTTCGTTTTGTCGATTTCTTCATATGGTATGAACCGGATGACTGGCATTAGAATGCATTGTAACGAAAAAAGGGCAGGGATTGCAGTTGCTGTATATCGATGCTGAAAGAGATATTGCGCAAAAACTTTTTATCCGGTATGGTGGAACGGATATAGTCACGGTACACTTTACTATACAGTACCGGTACATAAACCTGCAGCACATTTTTAAATAAGGATAATTGAAATCCCGCGTTGTACAGGAAGCGGCTATTGCCTGATTTGGAATCCCATGCTTCGGCATAAGTGCCAATATCCGCGAAAACCCTGACCGGAATGCGTATAGGCAACACCGTTAGTGGATTGATTTGTTTGGGTATGCTGCTGCTGAGGTTAATGGCCGCAAGCCAGTCATCTGTTTTTCCCACTTTATTACTCAGGAGGTCTGTACGCACTTTGAATCCTCCGTCACGCATCATGATTTGCTGATTGGCCAATCCTTCAAATTCATTTCTGCCAATAAAATAATTCGCATAGGTATAATCTTCATAGCCCTTGGGCCCGGTCATGTTCAGGTGGTACCTGTCTGTTTCAAATCTTGATAAAAAGGTTCGGTCACCGGTATAAATAAATTTACCTGCGAAAACCCTGGCCTGCAACCCGCCTTCTTTCCCGTAATTGAAAAAATACTGTCCTGTAAATGCCAGCCGTACAAATCCTTTTCCCTGTTCGGCATCCAGTACGGCTTCATAAGGATACAAGGCCCGGTTGTCTTCCCAATGGAACCTCAGTTGGTTCAGGTACCTGTTGCGTTCCGGCAAACCTATTTCACTGGCCCCGCTGGACGTATCGATGCGAAACGACAAACCAGTTTCCCTGAATAAAAATGTTTTCCATTGTATGTAAGCCCTGGCCGAGCTGCGGGGATCGCGCCTGCCAAAATTGTATCGGATGGAAGGTACAAACTTGCTGAAAGGCTGCCGGTAGGTTTTTCCTTTGTCATCAGTAAAATCATCTGCCGTAAAGCGTGCGCCTGCAACCGACACGGACCATTCCTCACCCGTGCGCCTGCCGGGTATATGGTACGACGCACGGCCAAGCCCGTTGAATGATTGGCTGCCACTGCCATACAAGGGGGCAACTAAAAACCTGAACCTGCTCACCGGTAAATTGTAATTGTGTATGATGGCCCCGATCATGGCGCGGTCGTACATGTTATAACCTGCAGCCGGCAGCACATGGATGTAATGGTATTTCTCCGTTTCGCTGAAATTAAAAAAGGCAGACAATTTTATTTTCTTACGGGATTGCTTGTGCAAAGACCCTTTTTGATCGAGTAATGCGAAGTGATCCGACAATGATTGCCCGAAAATACTATCCGCCAACATACGAAAATCTTCCGGGTATGGATGACGGAAAGCCCAACGACGGTAGTATATGCGCATCAGGCTGTCGAACTTCGCTTTGCCCATTTTTTGTTCCAGTATCTGCAACCAGTCGGCTGCTTTTCCATAGGGGATAAGCCCGTAATTCATGTCGTTAAACCGTTCAGAGGCTGTGTTGATGGGCTGGTCTTCCCGCAGGGAGATCATGGTTTCGGTTAACCAGCGTTCCGGGTCTTTGGGCAAACGGTTACGTATAAACGAAGATTTCGGCATCCCGCCAAAAAGGGGATGTGTTTTGTAAAATTCGGCAATGTATCGTTTGTCGTAGTAGCTGTTCATGCCTTCATCCATCCACGGGTACTTTCTTTCTTCACTGGCAAGTATACCGTAAAACCAGTTATGGCCGGTTTCATGGTTGACCAGGTAATCAAGCATGGGTTCGTTCCCGGTATGGGCGATTAGGGTGATGCAGGGGTATTCCATACCGCCATCCGCATCTTTCGATGGGTTCTCCACCAGTGTCATCTGGTCGTAAGGGTATTCACCGATCCATTCGCTTTTTGTACGGATCGCGCGTTTAAGGTATGTCATGGCATTGGTCCATGCTTTTTGTTTTGACCTGCTTACCAGCATTCCCAGCCTGATGTCGCGGTTACCCAATCGCATGCTGTCTTCCGTCAACACCCAATCCTTTGCCGCGAACCAGGCAAAATCATGAATGCTGTCCTGCACAAAATGGTAACTGGCCCTGCCGTCAGCCTGACTTTTATCCATCAAGCGGCCCGAACCTGCAAGGGCAAAAGTTTCCGGAACACTGATGTTTACATCAAACTGTCCAAAATCACTGTAAAATTCACCCTGGTCCAGGTATGGCATCTCATGCCAGCCATACTTATCGTACACAGCGGGCTTCGGGTACCATTGCGTTATACAAAAAAGGGAATCGATGTATCCGCTACGCGAAACATATTTAGGCAGGCGAACAAAGAAGGGCGTTTGGATGCGTATATGCGTCCCCGGTAGTAAAGGTTCAGGCAGGTAGATTTTCCTGATATCGGGATGAAGGGGATGGGCTTCCGTGTCGAGGGATTTGTCATCAGACCTGAATTCGAGCCCGCTGATATAACCCCTTTCCGATTCGCGTGCAAAGTAAAAATCAGTGCGGCCATTTTGCAGCAATTGCTCACTGAAAGCGGTCCGGTCGTTGGCATACGCGTTTGGCCATAAGTGGAACCAAATATAGTTGAGCGTGTCGGGCGATTGATTGTAATAGGTGATCCGGGCCGATCCTTCGAGGCTTTTCGCGCTGTCGTTCAGGGAAACGCGCAAGGTATAATCAACCCTTTGCTGCCAATAGCCCCGGTTTTGCGCGGAGGCGCTGGCGGTAAAGAAAAAGACAATAATCAGAATGGATAAAATCTTCAATGGTCCCGGTTTTATCAAAAATACGAATTAACCGTCCTTATTTCCCTTTGCCCGATAAGATGATCCGGATGCTGTAAAACATGATCTTAATGTCCAGTCCGAGGGATACATTCTCCACATAGAGCAAATCATAGGGCATGCGGCGGATCATTTCATCCACCGATGACGCGTAACCGTATTTAACCATGCCCCAGCTGGTGATGCCGGGTTTTACTTTAAACAGGAACTTATACTCGGGGTGCAGGGGTACAATCTGGTCAATATAAAATTTCCGTTCCGGCCTGGGGCCCACCAGGCTCATCTCGCCCCGGATGATATTCCACAGTTGCGGCAATTCATCAAGCCTCCATTTGCGCATGGTTTTGCCCCAGTTGGTGATGCGTTCGTCGTGGTCATGACTGAGCCTCGGGCCGTCTTTTTCGGCATCAACATACATTGACCTCAGTTTATACATGTAGAAGGGGCGGCCTTTATAGCCAATCCTTTCCTGCCTGAAGAGTACAGGCCCGGGAGACGAGAAGGCGACACGGATCATGCTGTAGAGCATCAGCGGCGATAGCATAATCAAACCTGCAAAGCTGAGACAAACATCCATCACCCTCTTGATTTGCTGTTGCCAATCAGGCAAAATACCCGAATGGATATCAATCAGGGGTGTGCCCATCACATTATGTGTGTGGAGGGCCCCGCTGATGATGTCGATCATGTCGGGCGTGATTTTGATATTGACTTCCCTGTCGCTCAGTTTTTGCAATATGCGGATGATGAGGTCACGCTCTTGTTTATCTACGGTGATGATTACTTCTTCCACACCGGAACTGTCGATGAACGCTGTAAGCTGGTCAAGCCCCTGGAATCGTTTCACGCCATCCGGCCAATTCGAGTGTGCTTCACCGTTAGTATTGAAAAACGCGGTGATGCGGAACCCCGAATCAGCAGCATTCTGCTGAAAATCCTGGTAAAAAGGATAAGCGCGCGCGTCGGACCCGATTAAAATGGTATTGAAATACACCTGTCCTTTACGCAATTGTTGTTGCGCAAGCGCGATGATCCAAAGCCTGGTGAGCGTGGTGCAGACAAATACCGGGATGAGGATACTGAAGAATTCCACATAATACTGCCTGTTGTTTTCCTGCGGGTTTTTGAGGATGAAAACAAATAGGAGAAAGAAGCTGCCCAAAAGGCTTACGGTAAAACTGCGCACCACTTCCCCAAACCTCGATTTGAGGTATACCGATTTATAGGCGCCGCTCAGGTAATGCAAAAAAATCCATCCTCCCGTATATAGCGCCAAACCCAGGTAGAACCCGGGCGGCATGCTGAAAGGGTATGTATAAAATAACGTGCGGAGATAATAAAACAGCACCCATGTCAGCAGGCAAACCAGCAGGTCGGCCAGTAAGTACCAGCGGGTATGTATCCTGGGTTGTTTCAATGTTTGTGCATGCAGGTGGGGCAACCTTAATGCTGTTGTTGTTGATGTATTTTATCGAGGATGAGGTGTGCCACTTCCATGGCTGCAAGCCCATCCTGTACGGTAACCGGTGTGTCTTCATTGTTCAGGATCGCGTCTCGGAATGCTTCCAGTTCCATTTTGATCGCGTTCACATCTTCAATGGGCGGGTTGGCGATGGCAATGGTTTTTTTGCCATGGTTGGTTTCGATATCGAATGTAAACATGTTTTTATCGCCCGGCGCGTCGAGCCGGATCACATCCGCTTTCTTATCCAGGAAATCAATGCCAATATATGCGTCTTTCTGGAACAGCCTCATCTTGCGCATCTTCTTCATCGAAATCCGGCTGCTGGTGAGGTTGGCTACGCAGCCATTGTCGAATTCAATCCTCACGTTGGCGATATCCGGCGTATCGCTCATCACCGCGACGCCATTGGCGGAGATATAACTCACATTGCTTTTCACGAGGCTCAGGATGATGTCGATGTCATGGATCATCAGGTCGAGGATCACACTTACATCGGTACCCCTAGGGTTGAATTGGGCCAGGCGGTGCACTTCAATGAACATGGGGTTCAACGCGTACGATTTCAATGCTAGGAAAGCGGGGTTGAACCGTTCCACATGGCCAACCTGGAATTTCACATTCGATTCACGGGCCAGTTTCATCAGGTCGCGGGCTTCATCCATGGTATTCGCCAAAGGCTTTTCCACGAACACATGTTTGCCCTTGCGCATGGCCATCTCACAAAGGGTATAGTGATGGATGGTGGGCGCCACGATGTCTGCCGCGTCGCAGGCATCCATCAATGCTTCAGGATCCGTATATCTTTTGATCTTGTATTTATCCTCTACGAGTTTTGCGTTCTGGTCGTCGGGGTCAAAGAAGCCTACAATGTTCACCTGGTCTATTTCCTGCCAGTTGTTCAGGTGGTATTTACCGAGGTGCCCGGCGCCGAATACTGCTATATGGAGCATGTTCCTGTGCTGTTTAATTTGGTGCTTGATCAATGGGATTCATGGGAGCTGTGCGGAAAATCCGCTTCTTCCCAGAAGCCCATGCGCCCGAATTTTTCAATCCTGTCTTGTATGCGTTTGTCGGCCGGAATGTCCTGCAATTCGCGGATGGTTTTAGTCAGGTAGTCCTTCAAAATGTTACCGGCTTCGTCATAATCCCAGTGCGCGCCGCCGAGTGGTTCGGGGATGACGTCATCCACCAGTCCGAATTTCAACATATCGGTGGCGGTTAGACGAAGTTGTTCCGCCGCGATTTCTTTTTTATCCCAGCTCCTCCATAAAATCGAGCTGCAGCTTTCCGGGGAGATCACGGTGTACCAGGTGTTTTCCATCATCACCACTTTGTCGCCAACACCGATGCCGAGTGCCCCGCCGCTGGCGCCTTCGCCGATGATCACGCAGATCACGGGTACGCGCAGGCTGAGCATTTCGTAGATGTTGCGGGCGATGGCTTCACCCTGTCCGCGTTCTTCCGCTTCGAGTCCAGGGTACGCTCCGGGCGTGTCGATCAGGGTGACTATGGGTTTATTGAATTTCTCCGCCAGTTTCATGAGGCGGAGGGCCTTGCGGTAGCCTTCCGGGTTTGCCATTCCAAAATTGCGGAGTTGCCTTGTTTTGGTATTATGGCCTTTTTGCTGGCCGATGACCATTACGGTCATGCCATCAATTTCAGCGAAGCCGCCGACCATGGCTTTATCGTCGCGTACGTTGCGGTCGCCGTGGAGTTCTATAAACTGGCTGCACATTTTTTCAATATACTTCAGGGTATAGGGCCTGTCTGGGTGCCTGCTCAGTTGTACACGGTGCCAGGGGGTAAGGTTTTGGGTCAGGTTCTTTTTGGTTTCAATGACCTTTTCTTCGAGTTGGGCGATGGCCCCGCTCATATCGGTTTTTGATTTTTCCTGGGTAACCTTCAACTGTTCGATCTGGTCGTACAATTCCTTGATCGGTTTTTCGAAGTCGAGGAATTGCCTGTTTTGAAGTTGCGGCATGGGTTCCTGTTATAGTGTTGGTCTGTAATGTATAATAAATGGCAAGATAATCTGTAAAAATAGGGGAAGGATCTTTTTTTGAAAAGTTTTGTTTTTGACTGTCAATTTCCCTTATCTTTGCTCCCCGTAAAAACGATACGATTTTGGGTGGTTTTTGCGAAGTTCTGATAATGAATTCAATATCATCCGGTTCCAAAGGGAACGGAATGGATTATAAAGGTTTTTTTTAAAATAAGGATCGGTAGTTCAGTCGGTTAGAATGCTGCCCTGTCACGGCAGAGGTCGCGGGTTCGAGTCCCGTCCGGTCCGCTTTTAAAAAGTCTAAAGGCTTGTAAATCAATGATTTGCAAGCCTTTTTTCATATCGGGGTAAACATAGGGTAAACAATTCAAAATATGCCTGTAAAAGCATACAAACCCTTTGCAGATTGCTTCGCTAAAAAATTCAACTGCTGATATTTTGAAAGATTGGAACAATAGTATTCATCCAATGCTTTTGCATAGCCTTCTGTTATTAGTGTTTCATTCAAGCAACTTCCATCAGGTAAAATAATGTATGCTAATTGCCTCTTGTAAAAATCATAAAAATATTTCTCTTCTGTTATCAATGTAATGTTTGTGCCGGGTGGTGCAATCGTTAAAACAAAGTCTGTTGATTTTCTTCCTAACTGAATTAAAAATTCACCTGCTACCCTCGCTTTCCTTTCATCTTCAATCAGCTTTCTATTTCTTTTATTCTCTGGTGCATCAAGGCCGTATAAACGAATTTCTTTTTCATCTTTTGAAAAGATGTTTTGTACCATAAAGCTGTCGCCATCTAAAACCCTGGTGATTTTACAATGTGTTTCTATTAAATATGGTGCGATAGCATCAAATTGCATTGCTTTACCTATTGATATTCAAATACTTATAACGAAGTTAGATTTATTTTTGTACTGTAAAATTTTTCAATTTCAAACAACTAAATTTTTATAGTTATGGCACGGCAAACAGGCTTAGTAAAATACAACGGCACTATGGGTGGTGTTCGTCATTTCAAAATCAAAGGGCTTGCAGGTGACTTTGCAGGCATGGCCGGTGGGCCATCTGCGGAGCAAATAAACAACGACCCGGCGTTTATTAGAACTCGTGAAAACATGAATGAATTTGGTGGCTCTGCCGCTGCTGCAAAATCCGTGAGGGTTGCACTTTCCCAAATCATCAAACAGTTTTCAGACCCTCGTTTAACTGGCCGTCTTACGGCTATTATGAAACAGATAAATCTGGAAGACCAAACAGAAGCAAGGGGTAAAAGGGCTATTGAAATTTCAACACAACGCCAGTATTTGGAAGGCTTGGAGTTTGATGCAAATTTGAGTTTATCGGGTTTGTTCAATGCTCCCTATTCACTTTCAAATACAGTTGCCCGTGATAGTGCAACATTTACTATTCCTGCTTTCAACCCTGCCAACCTTGTAAATGCTCCGGCAGGTGCAACACACTTCCGTTTGGTAAATGCGATTGCTGTCGTTTCTGATTGGGTTTATAATGACACTACCGGAAAGTATGAGCCAACCGATATTGCATTGAATGAGCTTGCAGACGTTCAGTATTCAGGTTATCTTGATTTAAACGCTGTAACTGCTGCAACAACCGTAACCACTACATTGCCAGGCTCGCCAACAATGACCGCAACAGTAAGCGTTTTAAATTGTATAGGCATCGAATTTTATCAGCAAGTAGGTTCAAACTATTACCTCTTTGCTTCAGGTAATGCGTTAAGAGTTGATGAAGTTTTCTAAATATTTTCCACTGCAAAAAATGCCCTTACCGTAAAGGTGGGGCTTTTTTTATGCCTTATCCCCTCGCTGCTTACCCTGCAATCATGCAGCAATCATCGCTAAATTTCACTGTAATTCGTTGCTTTGCTTTGCATTTTTTTTCCAAAATGGTGCAATCATATACGGCTCATATCGGAAATATGTAGGGAATAAATTGCTGTCAAGCTGTGTTTCAAATCCTGTGTGTAAGGTCAAATAAAGGCTTTACAGGGTCGGAACCCTGTAAGCTGGTAGCTTACCATCAAAAGAAAAAAGCACTACCCCTAAAAGGGTAATGCTGATAACTGACGGCGACCTGATGGAAAACACCAAAGCCAACCACCGCAAGGCATGTGATAAACTGCAACACCCGGAAGCGGATGGTAATGAACCGGCAAACGCCTGGCATGACGACTGAACGCAAGAGGCGAAATGGGAACTGATGGCGGAAAGAATGACCTACTGAAAGGACAAACTGATAAACGCCTGCTGGAAATGATACGAAGCTGCTTGTGCATAAGTAAAAATTTTATACGCCTCTCTCAGCAAGGGCGGATTAAAAAACCAAAAGGAAACGGAATAAAAGATGGGGCTGTGTGTTGGGGCTGTGTTTATGCCGTAGTCTTTTTGTTTTTTTTGTCGGGTCTGTGCGGTTGCCCGCCCTTGCTATTTTTGCGTATAAAAATTTTTTACTGCACAAGCTGCGTATTTCAAAAGCAGGATTTTGTTTTTACCTTTTCAGGTAGCGGTATATCGTTGCCCTTTTCACATCTTGTATGACTGCCAGATATTGCTGCAATTGCTTTTCCTTTTGCTCCAGCAGTTTTATTTTATCAATAGTTTTTGCGTAGGCTGTACGTTGTTTGCTTACATGCTCTGCCTGTGTCGCAACTTCCTTTTTAAATTCATCAATGCGGATAAATGGGATAACCGAACCTGTTAGTAATTGGTGGAAATGTTTTGCCTTCCATAAACCGAACAGCAACCAGAAATAAAAATCTTTTTCATCCTGATTTTTGCAGATACACACATAGGAATTTGGGCAAGGTTTATCAAGCGGCTTCCCACTATTTAAACCCTTGCAAAGAATGTAAAATTCAAATTGTGTGCTTTGATTTTTTACGCTGAATGTTTGAAACTTTGGACTGTGCATAGTATGAGCATTTAATTATCGCTCCGCTACGCTCCGCCTATACATAACCCAAAAGAAAAAAGAAAAAAAACCGAAAAAAAAAAGAAAAAAGAAAGCAATTTTATCAGGTGGCGTGGCTAAAAAAACAAGGAGGAACGGAATAAATGATGGCCTTGTGCGATGGGGCTGTGTTTATGCCGTAGTTCCTTGTTTTTTTTAAAGCATGGGGCTGTGCCAGCCAACTAACTTTGCTGCATTTTTTTATTTGTATGTGAAACGGAATTTTAAAAAAGAGAAAGGGATTTATGTTTTTCCTGACTTACCTAAAATCTCTTTTTGATGTTGCTTAACTGCCTTACTGTTTTTAGATAACATGGCTACTTCAACATCAACTATCAAAGAATCATTGTAATGAAGCCTTGCTTGTTTCTGCATTTGGATATTGACAATATCAATATTGGATTGTTCTATAAAACGGATGCCCGAAACGGGCTTTCGTTTATTCTTTAACCATATAGTTATCCGATAGAAAGGCATTGCTAATATTATTAGTAAAGATAGGATTGCAATACTGAAATGGAAAAATCATTTAGTTATGAAACGTACTGTTGTATTTGTGTGCTGGCTGGGGTAATATGCCGCAGAAAAAAATAAAGCATACAAATGCTCTTGTGCGGATGGTAAAAGCAAATGCAATGACTGAACGCAATGGAGCAAATGTATAGGGTAGCTTGTAGTGGCATGAGCAATCCCGAATGTGTAAGGGTTATGTGTGCAGGCAATCGGGATGCCAGGACACGGAAAGCCTGTGTGCAGGTTTGTGGAATGAAGGGAAGGAATTGCTTTTGCTGTGCGGTGCTGAGGTTGGTGAAATGAACGCAATGAACGGGTGTAGCGGAATGCAGTGAAACGGAATGTAGCGGAACAAGTGAATGAAGAGAATGAACCTACCGCAAGCACATGGCAAATAAATAGATACATGCTTTATTTTTTGCTGCACCATTGAAAGGGTGGTTGGGGTGTGTGGGGTTTTCAGGGTGGGTGCAATGGCAAAAGGAACGGCTTACCACATAAAGCAATTACATGGGTTTTGTGTGTGAGCATTGCTTTATGGGGATGTGGTGTTGGCTACTTAACATAATGGCGTATTATAGGATAGCCATTGCGGTGGCATGTTTACATAAGCGTAGGATGGCTATGCGTAGCGAACCTATAATGCCGCATTATGTTTAAGTATGCTTCCGGCATTTTTATACTGGCATAAGGGCTGCGAAGGGGCTTTGGGGCAGCCCGTCTTTTTGTAGATATGCCGTGTGTTGGCTTGGCTCTTTGACTATGGAACGAAGTGGAATTGGCAATGTGCCAAATGGCTTTGCTGCATAGCTACAAAAAGTATGACAGTTAAAAATGACGGCAACACTACAAGTGCAGTGAAGCGTTGGCTTTGTGATATGAGCTACTGCACAAGCCGTTCCTGTGTTTGGGTTGGGTGGGTGCAAATAGATTCGTGGCTTTGCCACACCACTTCCTGCATTAGGGATTGAAGTGGAAATCCTTTTTTGTTTCAAAAAAGATTGTAACGTAAAGCCCGACCCAAAGGGAAATGCCAAAGTATTTAAAACAGAAAAATTAAGCATTGAAAATATTTTTAAAGAAAAGTATTAGAAAATGAAAAGGAAAGCAAAAGGAAAATGCTATCAACAGAATGTTGATAAAAAATAAAAGGGATGATATAAGGCATTTAAAAGAAAATTGGTACATTTGCTCTTATGAAACTAAAATTCATTAAGGCGGAAGATACAGAGCATAATGCAAAAGCGACTGTACACACAACTGGAAAGCTTGGTTTTTCGGCTGATGCAATTGATTTTCTGCAACTTACAGAGCAAAAAACAATACAATTTGCCCAAAATGAGGAAGATGAAAATGACCTAAATCTTTATGCTGTTATTTATGAAAGCACACAAGAAGGGGCATTTAGAATTAGTAAGGCGGGGGATTATTATTATGTAAATACAAAAAACCTTTTTGATGCAATTGGCATAGATTATAAAAACACAAAGGTTATTTACGACTTGGTAAAAAGTGAGTATGAAGGAAAACCAATAATAAAAATGTTAAGAAGAGAAATAAAAAAGAAGAAAAAAGAAATGCCGACATAAAAAAACAACAAAGCCGATTAGTGTTGGAAGCACTTATCGGCTTTTAGGATATAAATCGTTGTTGGTCACACCGATAGCAGGGCTTGTCACCCTTGCTCATTTATCCTTTTTGGTTTGAAATGCAAAAATATAACTTCTAACTGAAATTACAAAAGGTTGTATTACCATTTTGAGCCAGCTCCCGGCACAAACTGTTTACCCTGCCGATACAGGTTTTCTGTGGGTGAACTAATTTAATCAATTTAAAAAGATGGTAAATTTTCCTAAGTATCAAATTAAAAAAAGCATCAACAACCAATTTTATTGGGTTTTGTATGCATCAAACGTTGAACCAATTTTGACAAGTAGTGAGCAGTATAATGCCAAGCAAGGGTGTCAAACCAGTATTGCAAGTAGTAAGAAAAATGTTGCTGATAGCAATTTTAAAAGGTTAAGAGCAACAAACGGACAATACTATTTTTTACAGATTGCAGGTAATTATGAGGAACTCGGTAAAAGTGAAATGTATCAAACTGCACAAGGGTGTGAAAATGGCATCGCTTCTGTAAAAAGAAATGCCCCTATTGCAAATATTGAGGACACTACAATTTAATTACAATTAAAACTTTATAGTTATGGCAAAAAATGGAAAAGTTGGAGATGGACACCGCAATGGAGCAATAAAGGAACGTAGTCAGACCTTTAACACTAAAACTGAAACTTGGGTAAAACGTGATACCAACAATGGACAGTTTATAGATGGTAAATCTGATAGCAAACCTTTTAAAGGTGTGACGAAAGAACATAAGTAAATAGAGATAATATACTCTTGAATACTTAAAAAACGAAGGGGCTGAAAAGCCCCTTTTTTATTCAACTTTTATTTGTTCTTCTTTGTTTACTATCATCTCAGGCTTGCCTTTGTAGATTTTTACCTTGCCTGTGATGCATACATTTTTATCTTTCAAATACAACGAAGGTGTGTATTTAAAATTTCGCAAATCAGCTTCAAAAATTACAATAGTAAAAGTGCTTTTAGGATAAGGTTTGCCAAAGTTTACAAAAGTTGTTCCTTCGTTTGTTTTTGAAACATAAGTGTCTATCACTTTTGAACAAACAGTAATTTCTTTTCCCTCATAAAATTTTACACTGTCAACCGGAACTGTTTGTGAAAATGAAATTTGCCAAAGGCAAATTGAAGTGATAAGTAGAAATATCTTATTCATGTATCTGATTAAATGTTGTGTATCAATTTTAGTACTTTAGCGAAACACTGATTTAGACTAACAATTTTACCTTCAACATCAGATTTGCTTTGAATTGTTGAAATAATATTTGCAGAAATGGGAAGGCTCAATAAATATGCTTCAAAACTTTCTAATTCTGTCTCAAGTTCCGAAACACAAGTAACATTTAACTCATAAGAAATAAGAATGCTTTTTACAAAACCTATTGAATGAATTGCCTCTTTAGAATATTTTGATAGAACATTAACTTCAATACTATCATTGTATAAAACACCTTGTGAAAAATTATTAAACCCTGCCCAAATAGCATCTAACTTACCTTCAACATAGGTGTATTGATTTTGGTTTTTTGTTAGACGCTTTTGAATTGTATTTGCAATGTATAAACCAATTATAGCCGTGCCTATGCTAATAAGAGTTTCGGGGATATTAAGTTTTGCATCAATTTCAAAAAAGGTGTATTGCAAAGTAATATAGCAAGTAAAAGAACCTGCTAAAAACCAAATTACATTAAACCAAAGTTTATTTCCTTTTTTCATATACTGACTTCTTTACTTTATCAATATACTTAGGAACTTCCTCAGAAATAATAATAAGGTTATTCCAAACTTTATCATCACCAAACTCATTGCCTAAAAGACTAAATGCTTCATTTAAAAAAGAACTAGCATAACCATCTGTTCCATCAAGAATGACTTTTAGTTTTACTCCTTCTTCAAGTGATTGAATGAAACTTTTTTTAAGAAGTACATCATAAAACTCTTGCCCTGATTTTGGACCATCTGTGTAATACCTTGCTCCAGGAGTAAGAGTAAACTGTTGTGCTATGTTTATTGTTCTCATGTTATGTAAAGTAAGATTTAACACAATTACTGTCAACTTCCCAATAGTAGTAAGTGCCTGAATAACTCACTGGCAAAGTTACTTTAATATTTCTATCAAAATCAATGTAAACGTCATTGGTTATTACCACTAAACGGGACACTATTTTGTCTGAACTTAATTCAAAAATTGTAGGCAATCCTTTACCCCTCCAACTCAAACCTGTTCTGCTTTCAATACCGTCACGGAATGCCGTAGTTAAAATATCGGTGTTGTCTTGAAATAAATTTACAAACCGTTTGAGTAACCCTGAAATAAAAGTTTTAATGATGCCTTTACCATTATCAACAAATGAAAATTTTACAAGTTTGGCTTCTTCAAAATGAGATAAGCCGAAATGCCAAGTGATTCCTTCTTCTGTTTTAAAAGCATGGTCGCAACTGTTACGAACCATTTCAATAACACCACCAAACAAACGGGGACACCTTGAATGAACTCCCCAAACCGTTTCCATTGATTTACGAACCTCTGCTGCAAGTTCTGAACTTGGTGTTTTGTTGTCGCCTGTTCTTAAAATATTATTTTTTGTATTAAGGTTTTCAGCAGAAAGAATTGTTGTTATGTATTTGAAGAAACCTGATTTTTCAAGAGTTGCATTTGCAGATGCATTTTTTGGTTTTGTGCCACGGACAAGAATGGCGTTGTTTCCTAATTCATTTATAACTGATAAAAGCATTGAGATAGCACCCTCGCCAATTTCAATTACATCATCCATGACAATATTGATATGCTCCCCGTTTTTTCCTAACTCTTTTAATTCATTTATAAACTCAATAACAGGAACACAATGTTCATATTGAAGGGTGAAGG
>DDTB01000030.1:0-41930 GCA_002343985.1 Chitinophagaceae bacterium UBA2375
CAATCCCTGCTAATCTTTCGCCTCATATTTTTCCGGTTGGGCATTGCTGCAAATCCCGATTAAATCGGGACGTGTCTACCAATTCCACCACCCGGGTAACTTAGTTTCTCAATCCCTGCTAATCTTTCGCCTCTTATTTTTTCCGGTTGGGCATTGATGCGAATCCCGATTTAATCGGGACCTGTCTACCAATTCCACCACCCGGGTAACTTAGTTATTTCAATCCCTGCAAACCTTACGCCCCTTATTTTTTTCCGGTTGGGCATTGATGCGAATCCCGATGTAACCGGGACTACAGCTCAAAGAACATTTTCAAAAAAAAATCCCGGCCGAAACCGGACGGGATCTTGAGCGGAAGACCGGGCTCGAACCGGCCACCCCGACCTTGGCAAGGTCGTGCTCTACCAAATGAGCTACTTCCGCTTGTTGATAAGAACTATTCCTTAAAAAGGATTGCAAAAATAAGGGAAGTTGATGAAAACAAACAAAATTTATTTGTATTTCGGACTGTACAATGTGCTTTCCGGCACATTCACTTTTGGCTTTCCTTTGTACCTGTGCGTGTATAAATTATAGCATCCGCCCAATACAAACGCCAGCACCAGGAACACCTGGCAATAAAAAAGAAAGCGGGATGATGACACCCAATTGTGCGCAAAATCCTGGTGTGAATTATCGATAACTTCTTTATGCATATCCATTCTGTTTTCAGGGCAAAAATAAGGCCTTCCAGATAAAAAAACTATTTGTGCAATACAATTTGTGAAAATTCACGTCGCTTGCGGATGAAATAATCCCATACAACCGATCCATTGTACCAACCTTTCAGTTTTCGCCCCGGGGATACAGGTTTGCTCCTGCTGAGTTTCCTTAATCCAAGGAGCGCATGAATATGCGCACGGGCAACAGCCGTAAAATACCCGGGGTCACCGCCCAATAAAGCTTTCCAGGCTGCCAGCGCGTCGAGCCCCATCCGGAACGGGATCAGCCAGAACATCGCAGGCCATGGCAGGTTCTTATACAGCATCCATAGGTTATTCCTGAAATTGAGAAATGTTTTGAGGCTGTTGCCCCTGGGCAAAGTACCCCCACCAACATGATACACGACAGACCCTGGTTGTACATACACCAAACTACCGGTTAACTGTAAACGCCAACAGAGATCGATCTCTTCCTGGTGCGCAAAAAAATGTTCATCAAAACCACCAAGGGCATGAAACTTTTCCGCCCTGATAAACATAGCAGCACCGCTGGCCCAGAAACAGGGCCCCGGATCTTCATACTGGCCTTTATCTTCCTCACTATGCTCAAAAACCCTCCCCCTCGAAAAAGGATATCCGTATCGATCGATCCATCCACCGCAGGCGCCGGCATACTCAAAGAGGTGCTGTTGATGATACGAAAGGATTTTGGGCTGACAGGCCGCTATATCCGGATTGGTTTTCATCAATTCCAGCACCGGCTCAATCCACCCAGGGCTTACTTCCACATCACTGTTCAGCAGCACATAATAATCGGCCCTAACCTCTTTTAATGCCTCATTGTAACCTTTCGCAAACCCAAAGTTTTTGATCAGCCTGATCACCCTGATCCTTGGGTATTTCGACAAAAAAGAAACGGAATCATCAGAAGAATCATTATCAGCCACCACAACATGCATGTTCGGGTAAGTGGACGCCATGACGGACGGCAAAAACTTTTCCAGGTAAGCCCTGCCATTATAATTTAATATGACCACAGCCACTGATGGCAATCCCTCTGGTGATGCGTAAGTCATTTGTCCGGGTTGATTCACTGCTAACATAGGCTGAGCTTCGGCACAAACTTAAGTTAATTGAAGGGAACCCTTACCGTGTAATTCCCTATTTTTACCCATGTTTTCACAGTTCCTGAACTGGAGAAGTTTACTGGCCCTTGTTGCGATTGCCATCGTAACCGGTACGATCTTTTACTCAAATTTTCTCGCGCGAAAAATCGCGACCGAAGAAAAAACCAATATCGAACAGTGGTTGCATGCCGTCACGGAAATCAATAACAACAGCACCAGTTCCACAAACCTTGCCAGTAAAATCCTGAGTGAGAACAGCCGCGACATACCGATGATCACGGTCACGGAAAACGACAGCATCCTTGATCATTACAATTTAGACAGCGTTCAAATCAAAAAAGACCGCCATTATCTTGAGCGCAAACTGAAGGAATTTAAAAAAACATACCCGCCGATTGTTTGGAAAAACCCATACGACAGTACCCAGAACAACCTGGTGTATTATGGCGAATCTGTGTTGCTGAAACAAATCCGGTACTTTCCGATCATACAACTTTTCATTGTTGCCCTTTTTATCATTATCACGTTAATCACCATCAGCACCCGGAACAAAAGCACGCAAAATCAGGTCTGGGCGGGAATGGCCAAAGAAACCGCGCACCAGTTGGGCACGCCGCTCAGCTCCCTGCAGGGCTGGGTGGAAATGCTGAAAGAATCACCCGGCAATGAACGCATCGCGGCCGAAATGAGTAAGGATGTGGAAAGGTTGATTTTAGTCAGCGACCGTTTTGGAAAAATCGGCAGCACACCGCAACTCGAAGAATCAAATATCCTCAGGCAGGTGGAGCAAATGATTACTTATATGAAACGGCGCTCTACGGATAAGGTGAGTTTCACACTCACGCATAGCGGAGATGATGATGTTATTGCCATGATCAATCCACCCTTATTTGACTGGGTGGTGGAAAACCTGCTAAAAAATGCACTGGATGCCATGGACGGGCAAGGGCATATTAAAGTACATGTTCAGAATGAAAATGTACGGGTACTGATTGATGTCAGCGACACGGGCAAAGGGATCAGCAAAAAGCATATCGCGAGCGTATTCAAACCCGGTTTCACCACCAAAAAAAGGGGTTGGGGACTCGGCCTTTCCTTAAGTAAACGCATTATTGAACAATACCATAAAGGGGAGATTTTTGTAAAATCCAGCGAGCCGGGAAAAGGCACTACTTTCCGGATAATACTGAGAAAATAGCCGGCGTTGTTCCTGAAAATTCATCTTTTTATACTACTTTTGCACTCCACATGCGGCGATGGCGAAATTGGTAGACGCACTACTTTGAGGTGGTAGCGCCCGAAAGGGTGTGGGAGTTCGAATCTCCTTTGCCGCACAAGCCCCTTCGAAATGAAGGGGCTTTTTTTTATTTTTAATTTTGACGCAAACCAACCGATCCATGGCGAATAATCATATTAAATGCCCGAACTGCCAGTTTGAATTTGACGTAGAGGATGTACTGACGGCAGATATAGAACAGAAACTAAAACTCGAGTACCAGGAAAAACTGAACCAGTCGCTGCAAAAAGTGGAGCAGGATAAGTTTGCGCTGGAGCAGGCCCAAAAGGATTTTGAGGAAAAAAGAAAAAGGGAGAATGAAATTTTCCAGCAGAAACTGCAGCAGGAAAAACAAAAAATGGAATCTGAATTGCAGACGCAGTTGCAGAAAAAAATAGCCGCTGATTTTGAAAATAAATTAAGGCTGCTTGAACAGAACAATGCGGAAAATGAAGAGAAACTGAAGCAAGCCCGCGGCAAAGAACTGGAGTACCTGAAGAAAGAACAGGAACTGAAAAATAAGGAGCAGGAACTGGATATCATCCTGCAGAAAAAACTGGCTGAAGAGCGAAACACGCTCACGGAAAACATCCGCCGGCAGGAACAGGAAAGGACACAACTCAAAGAGGGCGAGTTGATATTAAAAATGAAGGAGCTGGAAAAACAACTCGAAGACCAGAAAAAACTGGCCGATGAAATGAAGCGCAAGGCCGAACAGGGCTCTATGCAATTACAAGGCGAAGTACAGGAACTGGCACTTGAAGAATTGTTGCGCAGCAGCTTTCCGTTCGACCTGGTTTCGGAAGTTGGCAAAGGGGTGCGTGGCGCAGATTGTATACTAACGGTAAGGAATAGACTGGGACAGGAATGCGGCAAAATTATTTTCGAGAGCAAGCGTACGGAGAGTTTTGGCGCCGACTGGATAGATAAGCTCAAAAAAGACATGCTTTCACAAAAGGCAGACATCGCCGTAATCGTCAGCAAAGCCATGCCAAAAGACATGCACCAGTTTGGTGAACGCGATGGCGTGTATATCTGCAGTTTTGCAGAAGTAAAAAGCCTGGCTACTGTTCTGCGCAATGCCATCCTGAAAATGAGCGAACTCCGCAAAAGCCAGGAAAACAAAGGCGATAAAATGGTTGCCCTGTACGATTACCTGACCGGACCCGAATTCATTGGCAATTGGAATGCCATCCGTGAAGGCTTCAGGCAACTCAGGTCGATGCTGCAAAAAGAACGTGAGGATTTCGAAAAGAATTTTAAGAAGAAGGAAAAACAAATTGAACTCATCATTCAAAACTCTCTGCATATTTCAGGATCCATTGAAGGCATTGCCGGGCAAGACAGCATCAATATGCAGATTGAAGACCAGGCATCAGAAACGCTGCCGGAATCATAACCAAAAAATACCGGACAATGATTAACCACCGGGTTCATAAAACAATACCGCGATGGAGCATGTTCATCATCGCCACAGCCTGTTTTTCAACAACTTTTTCGCAACAGGTGCATAAGGCAATGAGCTTCAATATCCGGTACGACAACCCCGGCGATAGTTTGAATGCGTGGCCTTTGCGCAAAGACCTTGTTGCATCGCAGGTGCGCTTTCACCGCGCGGGCATACTGGGTGTGCAGGAAGCCCTTCATCAGCAGGTACTCGACCTGTCATCCCGCCTACCCACCTATGCTTATATTGGTGCCGGGCGCGATGACGGAAAATGGAAAGGGGAATCATGCAGCATTTTTTATGACAGCAGTTTATACCGTAAACTGGATGCCGGCCATTTATGGCTGTCTGAAACCCCGGAATTGGCAGGCAGCAAAGGATGGGATGCATCATTACCCAGGATGCTGAGTTGGGTGGCATTACAAACCATCAATGGATCGCAAGTGTTTTTTGTTTTCAATACACATTTTGACCATATGGGCAAGAAGGCCCGCGCGGAAAGCGCCAGGATGATTTTGAAACAAGTCCAGCAGATTTCAGGATCCTCACCAGCCATAATAATGGGTGATTTTAATGCCACGCCTTCCGATGAACCTGTACAAATCATAACCGACCAAAAAAATCCGCTTCACTTAACGGATAGCAGGCAATTGTCTGCCGGCGGGCATTACGGCCCAAATGGCAGCTTCAATGGATTTGGCCCACGTGAACAAATGGAAGAACCCATTGATTTCATTTTTTTGAAAGGGAAATGGACGGTATTGCAACATGCAGCATTATCCCAAACCTGGCAGGGCCGGTTTGCATCAGATCATTTTGCCATTTATGCGGAATTAATGTTGCCTTGACCATGATGCACTTCCGGGTTAACGACCGTAGGAAATGATTACTACATATATAGCCTTTAAGCCGGCCTGGATACCCATTCTTTTTTTATCAATGATACCCTATCATACCTATCTTTGCGCCCTTATTTGAAAAATTAAGCATATGAAGAAGTCGCTCCTTTTATTGAGCATGCTATTCCTGGGCCTCACGCTCATGGCCCAAAAACAATATACCATCACGGTAACCGATGCCACAAACGGTAAGCCGGTGGCCAACCCTTCCGCCCGCATCAAACCGGGCAAAAAAGGTGTGGCCGGAAACGCCGAAGGCCTGATTCAAATCCAGGCAAATGCCGACGACCTGGTGGAAATCTCGTCGGTAGGATACCAGCCAACTACTATAAAACTGGGTTTCAGCGGTAATGTAACCGTTACCCTGCAAAGCAGTTCGGTAAATATGGGTGACGTGGTAATGGTGGGAACCCGAGGCGCAGCAAGGGCGAAACTGGAGACGGCCGTACCCGTTGATGTGATCCACGTCAACAGCACCGGCATGCCAACCGCACGTATGGACATGACCTCAATCCTGAACATGGCAGCACCTTCATTTAATTACAACAGGCAGACCGGCGCAGACGGTGCAGACCATATTGACCTTGGTACATTGCGCGGACTTGGCCCCGACCAAACACTTGTATTGATTAACGGTAAACGCCGGCACCAAACAGCCTTTGTAGCTTTATTCGGTACCAGGGGACGTGGCAATTCCGGCGCTGACTTAAACGCCTTCCCGCAATCAGCAGTAGACCGCATTGAAATTCTCCGCGATGGCGCTTCGGCTCAGTATGGTTCAGATGCCATGGCTGGTGTGATGAATATTATGTTGCGCAGGGATGTAAACCGTTGGAGTATCACAACGGGATGGGCAGGTTATTATGACGATAAATTTAACGCGTACCGCACCCGCAAAACCAACCAGTATGTTTACAGCCAGCCGATAGATGGAGGTACCGTTTCATTAACAGCAAATAACGGTTTGCCGATCGGAAAGAACGGAGGCTTTATCAATTTCTCACTCGAATACCTCAAACAAGCAAAAACATTCCGCCAGGTAGCGGATACCAATGTATCGACCAGTTACCAGGCACTTCCATTGAATGTCAGCCGCCGTGCTTTTGGCGACGCGTCGTTGGATAAATTTGGCGCGATGATCAACATGGAAATACCATCACGAAATAAACGCACCATAGTGTATGCATTCGGCGGATACAACTACAAACAATCTGACGCTTACGCGTACTCGAGGAACCTGAGTGCAAGGCCCGACCGCTTCCCTATCGACGCGAATGGCGAAATGGTATTTGACCCTTCGATCATGAAAGTGGCGGTTGACGGAGAAATTTATTACAATCCTATCATTCAATCAGTGATCCAGGATGTATCCATGTCTGCCGGCGTCAAAGGCACACTGAAGAGAAACTGGAATTGGGATATCAGCAATACTTTTGGAAGAAACGATTTCCATTACTATGGAAAACGCACATTCAACGCGTCATCCATCATCACCAACAATACCAAAAGGCAAACCAATTTTGATGACGGTGGTTTTAACTTTTTACAAAACACACTCAACCTCGATATCAGTAAATCATTCCCCCATATTGCACAAGGCCTGAATATTGGTTTTGGCACGGAATTCAGGTATGAATATTATACTATCTACAAAGGCGAAGAAGCTTCATACGCAGGCTATCCGAATAGTTTTGGCCAGGCTCCGGGTGCACAGGGTTTCCCGGGTTTCAGTCCGGCAGATGAAATCAAAAAATCCAGGTCAAACTTGGGCGCTTATATCGACGCTGAACTAAACATCACAAAATCATGGCTGGCCAATGCTGCCATCCGCTTTGAAAACTATTCTGACTTTGGTTCCCTGGCAACATATAAGTTTGCCACCCGATACCTGATCAATAAAGAGTTTAACCTCCGCGGTTCTGTGAGCACCGGTTTCAGGGCACCTTCCCTGCAACAGATTAATTTCAGCAATACGCTCACTTCATTCAGTGCGGGGCAACTGGTGCAATCACGCATTGCGCGCAATGGTGATGAAATCACACAGGCCGCAGGCATCCCTAAACTGAAAGAAGAAACTTCCACCAACGCGTCTGTAGGTTTTGCATACAAGCCCATTAAAGGTTTGACCATTACCGTTGACGGATATTGGGTGCAGGTAAAAGACAGGATTGTATTATCCGGATTATTTAATAAAGATGATAATACCCTGCCGCTTGCATTTACATCCAAACTGGAAGAAATCGGCGTTCAAACCGCTCAATTCTTCGCGAACTCAGTAAACACCACCAACAAAGGTGTGGATGTGGTGATTGATTACAGCACGCGCTGGAGGAACGAAAGGTTTAAATTTATGATAGCTGCCAACTTCCAGCAAATGGAAGTTGATAAAGTAAACGTACCTGTTTCGCTCGACGACAGCTACAGGCACCGCAAGACATTCTTCAGCGACCGTGAAGAAGCATTCCTGCTCGCTTCAGCGCCAAGGAGCAAAGGCACCATGAATATTGAATACGGCATCAAGCGCTGGACATTCGGCGCACGCCTGAATTACTTCGGTGAGCAACGTTCACTTGGCTTTGGCTGGACAGGCCTTGCCAGCGCCGCAGGCACAGGTGGCCCCGGCGATCCTGAAATCTCCGGAAGCTTTACCGGCATTGATCCATATGTAGATATAGACGGTTTCAGCGATGGCGTAAATGTACTGCCTGAGGTTTTCCGCTACGACCCTAAAGTAACCGTTGATTTCTATACATCATTTAAGATGTCAAAAAGGACGAGCATCTTTATTGGTGCAGACAACGTATTTAATGTTCACCCGAATTTTGCTGCGGTTACCCTTGCCCGTTACCAGGCCTTCGATAATGAAGCCGGCGGTGCCTGGGAGCCCGTTCAGATGGGTTACAATGGCCGCAGGCTCTTCGCCAGGCTGGCCATACAGTTTTAATGGAACGCATGTTAAAACATACAAGCCGGCCTTATTACAGGCCGGCTTTTTTATGCCATTCCAGTATCTTTATGCAGATCAAGTATTACAAAATATGAAACTGTTTACCATACATAAGGCCATCCTACTGCTCCATTTTATTTTCATTTTAGGGCACAAAACCATGCAGGCTCAAAATGGCATGATTGTCTTTCAATCTGATTTCGGATTGAAAGACGGCGCCGTATCCGCTATGAAAGGTGTAGCCATGGGCGTGGACGAGAATCTGCGTTTATTTGACCTCACACATGAAATACCGGCGTATAAGATCTGGGATGCGGCATACAGGTTGGAACAAACCGTTCCGTACTGGCCTGCAGGCACTGTTTTTGTATCTGTAGTTGACCCGGGTGTTGGTACCGATAGGCCATCGGTGGTCATGAAAACAAAAACAGGGCATTTTATTGTAACGCCCGACAACGGCACACTCACGCTTATAGCCGAATCGCTTGGCATCGACAGCTTACGCCAAATAGATGAATCCATCAACAGAAGGCAGGGTTCCGCGGCATCCTATACATTTCATGGGCGTGATGTGTATGCCTACACAGCGGCAAGGCTCGCTTCCGGCAAGATTTCATTTAGCGGCGTTGGCCCGTTTCGGGCCCCAAAAGTATATACCCTGCCTTATCAGAAAGCCTTGATACAGGATGGCATCATCAAAGGTTTTATTCCAATCATTGATGTGCAATACGGTAACGTATGGACGAACATTCCTTCAACCATGCTTGAACAGGCCGGAATCAAACAAAATTCATTGATCGAAGCCAGCATTTTTAACAAGGGAAAGCGCGTCATAAAAGAGCAAATGACATATGGGAACACTTTTGGTTCAGTAAGCCCCGGGCAACCCATTGCTTACCTGAACAGCCTGTTGAACTTGTCGTTGGCCATTAACGAAGGTGATTTTGCGAAAAAACATGGCATAGCTAACGGTAACGAATGGACGATAGAAATAAAACCAGTAAAGTAACTGTTACCCGTTGGCAAGTACCCATGTCAACGCGAAACCGGGGAATAACAAGCCATGTAATGGCAAATGCCTGGGCGCATCCTTCTTCAAAACCGCGTCAGCTTTGTAATAACCATTAACATGATGCAGTTCCTTTAACTGAAGATGTTGGCGGAAATCAATACCAGAACCTGCATTCCATTTAAACATGGACTCCTTCATACTCCAGGCCATGGTAAGCGCCTGCATCCGGCTGCAGGGCCATTGATCCAGCAGCAGGGACTCATGATTGCTTAAAAATTTATGTTGCAATGACTGGATACGCGGCCCGATCAATTCCACATCCACACCTGCGCGGAACTTCCGGCTAACCAGTGCCGCCGCAAAATCCCCGCCATGCGACACAGAAAAATGGAAAGGGCCGCCCGGCAAAAAAGGCCTCCGGGTATCGGCCAGCATCACGAGGTCAATCGGGAAATCAGGGAACAGTTCCAGCAGCAGGTAACGGCCGGCCAGGTGCTGGATGCGTTTATGCGGATGGCTGATTTGCCTGATCGGAGCCACTTTTTGCAAAAAGAAATCTTCAGCTTCGCTGATTTGCCAAACGCCGAGACGGCATTCATCGTTGATATCTTGTTGATAAACCAATGGCATAGCTGAAAGGCGTTCAAGTCTGGAAAAAAGGAAAATGATATTTTTACAAATTAACGAATAACAAAGATTACCTATGATATTAAGTGATAAAAGGATCCTCGAGGAAATGCAGAAGGGAACGATCCTGATACAACCATATGACCGCGATTGCCTGGGCAGTAATAGTTACGATGTGCATCTTGGAAAATACCTGGCCACATATGTTGATGCTGAACTCGACGCGAAAAAACACAATACCATACGCCACTTTGAAATCCCGGATGAAGGCATTGTGCTGATGCCGCACGTATTCTATCTCGGTGTTACGGAAGAATATACAGAAACCCATGCCCATGTGCCCTTCCTCGAAGGCAAATCGTCAACCGGCCGCCTTGGTATTGATATCCATGCCACTGCCGGCAAAGGCGATGTTGGCTTTTGCGGCAACTGGACGCTGGAGATTTCCGTTAAACAACCGGTGAGGGTGTATAAAGGCATGCCCATCGGGCAATTGATTTATTTCCCGGTTGAAGGTGAGATTGAAGTGAAATACAACGCGAAAAAGAATGCCAAATACAGCGGGCAACCTAATATGCCCGTGGAAAGCATGATGTGGAAGAATAGCTTTTAACTAATCACGGTGTAGGATAAACGAAATTTACAAATTGCCAAACTTTTTCCTGTAAGCAACCAGGTAGGCCGTTACTTCATCGTAACTGAAAATGCCTTTGGGTTGCTGGTTGCCTTCAAGGTATTTTCCATAAGCCCAACGGATCAGTGGCTCAATGGGATTGCGGTGTTTCCTGCTAAACCGAACCCATTCAGCAATATCATTTTTTACATCACGGCTCATATCACGCCTCACCAATTCCGCGGCAATTGAATCCAGCGCGTACAAACTCCTGTTTGCATACGTAAACAGGTCGAGATAAGCAGAGTACCTGAACGATGGATCAGGTGACGCACGGGCAGCCAGGAACCCAACAAAATTGGCTTCGTTTTCTCGGGCATAACCCAATTGATGAGCCACTTCATGGCAGGCAATAAATGGCTGTAGAAAATCAGGGACCGTGGTATTCACCTGTGCCTCGCCGGTGAAAGGGTTATAATAGCCAGTGAATCCAGCATAATTCCCAAACCACCCCCAAAAAGAGGATTTTATGGAAGGGTTTTGGTAGCCCAGGAAAGGGTATTTTTTTTGTAAGGCCTGGTAGGTGACCGATACGTGCTCAAACATCTCTTTTTTTGATTTTTTCCGGTTCCCGGATACTGCCATCGCAGCCCGGTTATGGTTCATGCTATCCAACAGCACGCAATTCAGGTCTTTCAGTTCTTCAACCGTGTAATCCCGTACGGTAATGCCCAATTGGCCTGCAGCGCCCGTACGGTTATAATTGACGCCCCAAAAAAGGTTAAAAACAATATATACTATCGCGAGCCTGCTTAACCAAATCCAATACCAACGCGCCTCGCTTGTCTCCTTTTCCTTTTTCCGGAACAACCGGAACAATTTTTTCATGAGGGCATATAAAAGCCATCCAATCAACATAGCATAAAAAATATCCCCAATACTAAATGGAACAAAACCTGTTATTTGGCGCAAAAAACTGCCAAAAAGGGGGTAAAATTGTGTGGAATACCCCGATTCCACCCTTTCCGGGTTTCTGGCATATATGTGAATGAGGATGCAAATCCCGGTTAATGTCAGGGCCCTGACCGGGGCAGACGGATATCTCATGGGCCTAAAATTAAGGAAAGCGGGCCCCATACCATGAAACTGCTGAAAAATGCAGCCCAGCCCGTGAAAAATCATAAAAAAATACTACCTTTGCCCTCCTTTTAAACTGAACGCCATGGCGAACAAACGTCAATTTGAAATTCCGTTTGTCGGATTAAAGCCTGGCAATCATCAGTTTGAATACGATCTGGACGATAAGTTCTTTGTTGAAAAAGGGGCCATTGACTTTGCCAACGCCAAGGCCCATGTGAAGCTCAACCTCGAAAAACACAGTGGTTTTATGCTGCTGAAGTTTGAAGTCGGGGGCCAGGCGGAAGTAACCTGCGACCGTTGCGGGAACCCGCTCAAACTGGACCTTTGGGATGAATTTAACATGCTGGTAAAGCTGGTGGAAAACCCGGAGGAAATGAATGAAACCGAGGAAGACCCGGATGTGGTGTACATCTCAAGGCATGAAAGCCATATTGATGTATCAGACTGGATCTATGATTTCGTGATGCTCAGCGTGCCAATGCAGCGCATGTGCAGCGAATCGGAAATGGGTGGCCCTCAATGCAACCTCGAAGTGTTGCAAAAATTGAAGGAAATGGAAGCCAGGGCACAGGAACAAAACGCCCAGGCTTTGTGGAAAGGGCTTGATAAATTCAAGGAAAATTAAACAATCGGCTATTTGGCCGCAACAAATTATAACAATTAAATACTGATCATATGCCAAATCCCAAAAGGCGCCACTCCCAGCAGCGCAGCGCGAAAAGAAGGACGCATTACAAAGCCACCGCGGCGACATTGAGCACTGACGCGGCTACAGGAGAAATCCACGTACGCCACAGGGCCCATGTCAGCGAAGGTAAATTATACTATAAAGGCAAACTGGTTGCTGAAAAAGCGCCATTGAAAGCCTAGTATTATTCCGGAAAATTCAGGATTCCAAGATCCAGGATCGCTTGACGGTTCGGGTTTTGGAATTTTTCATTTTTCAATCTCAACCTGTCTATGATACATATCGGGCTTGATGCAATGGGCGGTGACTTTGCTCCCCTGGAAGCCATCCGGGGCGCGGAAGATTTTTTGCGCGAAAATCATGCTGATATTTGTCTGCACCTGATAGGTGATGAAGTTGCCATCAAAAACCATTTGACTGCGCATCCATTACCCGAAAACCGTTACCGCGTCATCCATGCGCCCCAGGTGATTGAAATGCACGAACACCCTACCCGTGCTCTGAAAGAAAAACCCCAATCATCCATATCCATAGGTTTCCAACTCCTCGCCGGCGGAAAAATTGATGCCTTCATCAGTGCTGGAAACACAGGAGCAATGATGGTTGGCGCTTTGTACAGCATTAAATCCATTGAAGGTATCGCCAGGCCTACGATTGGTGCCTACATGCCCCGTGAAAACGGTTCATTGGGCTTGTTGGTCGACGTTGGACTGAACTCTGATTGCAAACCCGAAAACCTGAACCAGTTCGCGATACTGGGATCACTCTTCGCCAGGCATATCCTGAATATTGAAAACCCGAAAGTGGGTTTACTGAATATCGGCGAAGAAGAAGGAAAAGGAAATTTACTCGCGCAAGCCGCTTTCCCATTATTAAAAGAGAACAGCCAAATTAATTTTATTGGCAATATCGAAGGACGCGATGTGCTGCTGGATAAATCGGATGTGATCGTCTGTGATGGCTTCACGGGTAACGTGGTGCTTAAATTCGCGGAAAGCATTTACGACATTGTGAGCCGCCGGAATATAAAGGATGAACATTTTGACAGGTTCAATTTTGAATCTTATGGCGGTGTGCCGGTTTTGGGTGTGTCGAAACCCGTGATCATTGGCCATGGCATCTCCCATGCCACCGCGTTTAAAAATATGATACGCATTGCAGGACGTATGATCGAAACCGACCTGACCGGCAAAATCCGCGAAAGCTTGTCCTGATCCTTCCTGATTAGGTTTTTCTCATCCCGTAACTTTTTTTCCCGATCCAGATTTCCTGTTCAGCCTGTCTGCCTGAGTTTTGCGGCATGAAAAAATCCCGCATCATCTGCTTTGCCGGCCTACTCATTGCCGGATCAATTTCTTCCATATACACTAAAGCTCAAAATAGTTCCGACAGCAGCCAGCCCAAACATATCTACCTGAAAGAAATCACCCTGGTGGGTAAGAACAGCCGGATGGATATACACCAGATGCCTGAAATTGTAGGCACCAGTATTTTTGCCGGAAAGAAAAATTCACTCATTGTCATTGATAACCTGAACGCGAATATCGTTACCAATAATATGCGCCAGGTGATGGCGAAAATTCCGGGTATCCATAGCTGGGAAAGCGATGGAAGCGGCATCCAGATTGGTGTTGCCGCACGCGGACTGAGCCCCAACCGCAGTTGGGAATTCAATGTGCGCCAAAACGGCTATGATATTTCATCCGACCCATTCGGTTACCCTGAAGCGTATTATACGCCACAGTTGCAAGCTGTGCAAAGGTTGCAAGTGGTGCGTGGCGCCGGTGCATTGCAATATGGGCCACAGTTTGGCGGCATGCTGAATTTTATTTTGCGTGATGGCAGCGATATCCAAAAGCCCCTCGAACTGGAATCACAAAATACAGCCGGAAGCTTTGGGCTCTTCAATAGCTACACCGCGCTCGGAGGTAAATCAAAAAACCTTCACTACTATGCTTTTTACGACCATAGAAATGCGGACGGATGGCGCGAAAACAGCCGATACCGTGTCAACACAGGATTTGCCACGGTGAATTACCAGCTCAACCCCAAACTGAAACTGGGTGTAGAAGTCATGCGCTGGAACATGCGCAGCCAGCAACCCGGCGGACTTACCGATAAACAGTTTCAAGAAGATGCACAAAAAAGTTACAGGTCGAGGAACTGGTTTGATATCGACTGGAATACGATCGCTGTAACCGCACTTTACCAAATCAGTGAAAAGCAGACCTTAGATTTTAAGGCATTTCATTTAACGGGCGACAGGAACAGTGTGGGCTTTATGAAAAGCATCCTCCTCCCCGATTCCATCAACCTTGCAACCGGAACATTCAATAACAGGCAACTGGATATTGACCGTTACCGCAACTGGGGTGCGGAAGCCAGGTACCTGGTTGAGTATAAGACAGGCCGCCAAACTTCTCATTTATCAGCCGGCATCCGCTATTTCAAAGGGGAAACAGAAAGGCTGAGGAACGGTGTGGGCAGTACAGGTTCGGATTACAACATGTCGGCCAATAAAGCATATCCAACAGACCTGGCACTCGTATCCGACAATCTCGCATTTTTCGCGGAAAACCTGTTCAGGATTACCGATAAGTTGGTTGTGGTACCCGGGTTCCGTGTGGAACACCTGAAAACCAGTGCTGATGGGAGGTTGGGATTTAACCCCGATAATTCCGAAATCCGAATCAACCGCGAAAGCCGGACAAGGAACTTCATGTTATTTGGTATTGGAGCGGAATACCATACCAGTAAGACAACGGAAATTTATGCCAATGCCACTCAGTCGTACAGGCCCATGCTATTTTCTGACCTGACGGCTTCTCCTACCACTGATGTGATCGACCCGGATTTATCTGATTCAAAAGGATACAGCCTGGAAGCGGGTTTCAGGGGTAAATGGAAAAATTACCTGCAGTTCGATGCCGGTATTTTCTGGTTGCAATACAATAACCGCATCGGCAGCATCACACAATTAAGGCCCGACGGCAGCAGTTATTTATACAGGACCAATGTAGCTGACAGCCGGAGCCGGGGCATAGAAACCATGGTTGAGTTCAACCCCGTTCTGGCCTGGGCTAAAAAGAGCCGCTATGGCAGCGTAAGCATATTCGCTTCTTATGCGTATACAGATGCCCGTTATGAAGATTTTCTTGTGATCAGCAAGCAGGGAAACGACCTGGTGGAAACGAACCTGAAAAACAACCGCGTGGAAAACGCGCCTGAACACATCATACGTACCGGGTTGACCTATTATCTGAAAAGTTTTTCACTCACTACCCAGGTCAGCCATACCAGTAAAATGTTTACAGATGCCAACAATACCGCCACGCCTTCGGCAAACGGACAAAACGGATTGATACCGGCTTTTACGGTTGTAGATATTTCAGGAACCTACCGGATAAAAGATAAATACACGTTCCGTGCAGGTATAAATAACGTAGGGGATAAGAGGTATTTTACGAGGAGAGCGGGGGGATATCCGGGGCCAGGATTATTACCAGCCGATGCCAGGAACTTTTATGTTACAGCAGGTATTCGGATTTAATTACTGCCCGATTTTAAACAAAGCATTCAAAACCCAATGCCTGCCGTCAACCTGTTTGTCGGTAGGCTTTGCTTTAGGCTGTACGGCCCCGGTAATCTTTTTTTGTTTGGGCTGTACCTTTTTGCCCGGTGCGGTCAGGCTGACAGCCTGTGCCGCGAGGTTACACAGCAACAACATCATAAACAGCCAATTCATCTCTTTCTTCATAACACAGTTTTTAATATCCCAAAACTATTTTTATTTCCAGTTACATACAATCACATAAATATGTGAAAATTGCCAGACCCGCGAAAGTTGTGCAACTATTTGTTAATGAACAACTTACACAATCTTATCCTTAAAAGCCTTGGCAACGGCTTCACTCTTGCTGTTGACATGCAGTTTCTCATAAATCTTCTTGATATGGCTCCTTACGGTATCTATGGAAATAAACATTTCGCTGGCAATCATTTTATAACTGTAGCCATCCACCAGTAATTGCAGTACATGTTTTTCCCTTTCAGACAGGTTATAATCCTCCCCTTTTTCATTGTTCATGGAAGAGAACATCTTTAATACCTGTGTGGCAACGGAAGCTGTCATAGGCGCGCCGCCTGTCTGTGCTTCTGCAATATATTCAAGTAGCCTTGCCGGCGGGGTCTTTTTAAGGATATACCCATTGGCGCCATGGCTGATGGCCTGGAAGATATTCTTATTGTCGTCAAATACTGTTAGCATCAGGATTTTAACATCAGTATTCACTTCACGGATTTTCTTTAAGCCTTCAATGCCATTGACACCCGGCATGTCAATATCCATCAAAACCACATCAGGTTTAAATGCCTGCACCTCGTCCACCACGTTATTGCAATTAGGGTATGATGCCAAAACATCAAACCCATCCGATCCATTGATCAACATGGTTAATCCCTCACGGAGTTGCGGGTTATCTTCATAAATCAAAATTTTTATCATGACATATTATTATTAGAGGTGATCAATGATGAAACAAAGATAATGCTTGCCCAACCGCAAATCAATCGCATAAACATGTTACCAGCGGCTAAAAGCCCCTTCCACCGGTAGCAACGCTGTATGAAGCAGGCGAAAGCTTTTTCCATAATGCCCCTGCCAGCACACACAATATGAAAACAAGGAAGGGCACGATGAAAAACGTAGCGAGCCGGTAATACTGAAACTGATCGAGGTACATGTAAAACAAACGGGTCATATACGGTAAAATGGGAACATGCATGGCGTAAATAATGAAAGAGAATGATGTTAGCCAAACAAACCATTTCCTGTTCATGCACCAGGCAACCAATTGATCGCCGCTGTACCAAACCGCCATCACACCGGCAATTACAGAAACATAATGCAGCAAAGACATACAAAAAGCCACTGTGAAATTTTGTTCCTCAAACTCAAATGCCATCCATGTTTTTATGAACGCCAAACCAAGGAAAAAAAGCCAGCTCAGGTAATGGCTGAACCATTCAGGCACCCTGTCGACCGGGAACCTTGCCTTCGACAGCCATATGCCTAAAGTAAAAAAGAACATACCCTGCGCCTCAATAAAAAAGAAACCTGCTTTTATAACCATCAAGATAAACATGATGGCAAACCAGATAATAGGGTATTTCAGTACCAGCTTTTTTAAAACCGGGTACAACAGATTATAGATAAACAAACTCCTGATGAACCATAGCTGAAAGGATACGGGTGTTAATAACCACCTCGTAACCATATCCCAAAAACCAAACTGTGTGTATGGCCTGTTATCACCCAATTGATCCAGTTGCGCGTCATATACAATTTTAGCCGTAAACGCGTTTTGCTGCAAAGCGAATGTGATCAATAAACCAAAGGCGCTCCAGATCAGAAACGGGATAACTAATGAATGAAAGCGCTTTTTGATCCGGCTCAAATATGGCCGGCTGTCCTGCAAGGAAAAAATATACCCGGAAATGATAAACAGCAAGGGGATCCTGAACCTCAGGACTCCGTTGGCAATATAATATTCAAAAAACGTAGTGAAAGTAGTTGGTTCATTCACCAGGCTGAAGGGCTGCAGGTATGTTTCATTTAAATTATACCCATGCACAAACAGGAGCAGGGAAATGCAGATAAAGGAATAAAACCGCAGTTTCTGGCTTAAGAATCGCGTCATAATGATAACTAATTATTTGACGGGCACTTTTAACAAGAGCTCGGTACCTTTTCCAGGCGATGATATGATCACTAATTTTCCATTCATTGATTCTGCACGTTTTTGCATATTACCCAATCCATTGCCACCAGTGGCTGAAATGGGCTGCTTTGTCGTATCAAAGCCATGCCCGTCATCTTTTACCGACAACACAATCCTTCTGCCCTGCAAACTCACGCGAACGGACACACGAGATGCCTTTGAATATTTTGCCGCATTATTAACAGCTTCCTTAAACACTAAAAAGAAATCGCGGCGCATTTCCATATCCAGCTTGGAATCCTGCACGGTTTCATCCACCTGGAAATCCAGCAGCATATCTTTTGGCTCCAGTGTTTGAATGGCATATTCCCTCATGCGGGCGGTAATACGCTGCATGTTGTCGTTGGAAGGCTTGATGCTCCAAACAATATCATCCATCGCTTCCATCATACGCTGGCTGTTCTCGCTGATCTTACCTAAATATTCCGAGGTCTTCACCACATCGGTACCCATCTTTGTTTTCGCCATCGACGCGAGGATATTGATGGTACTAAGCGTACTGCCCATATCATCATGCAAGTCCCTCGCCACTTTATTCCGCAGTTTTTCTACGGCCAGCAACCTGTTCACCCTTGCCCTGTGAAAATTGTAAATAACCAGCAATAATATAAATGCCAGGCTGCTGAGGAACCAGCCTGATCGCCAGAAAGGGTTCATGATGACGATCGTAAACGAAGTGATCCCGGGAGACCTGAGCCCTTCCAGGTCTTCGCAATAAACTTCGAACTGGTACTTACCCGGGGGCAATAATGAATAATTCGCAAAGAACCCCTGGTCAGATTTCACCCAATTGTTCTGTATGCCTTTGAGGCGATAATAATATGTGAGTTTATCGCGCTCGGTGTAACTCAGCGATGCGAAATAAATACTAATGGAATTTTGGTTATGCGGGAGCCTGATGAATGGCCGGGCCAACAAGGAATCGACCGGATAAAACTGGTTGAAAATTTTAAAATCAGTGATCGTCACATTCAGCGGCGGCTTTACGCTGGAGTAAACGGCAGGGTCAAGAATAAGCAGGCTATTACTTCCGCCAAACAAGAGCAACCCTTTCGATGTCACGAGATCAGCATCTTTTGTTTGTTCAGATACAATAATGCCATCCTTACGCCCGTATGGTGTGATGTGGTGATTGAGCGGGTTGTACTTTGAAATACCATTCGATGTGATGATCCAGAGGAACCCTTTCTTATCCATCCTCAACCTGTACACGTTATTGGCAGGCAGTCCATCATCAAAAGTTAACCAACGCACAGACCAATTCCGTTTATTAATAAAATTCAATACACCGGCTCCATAAATGATGGTACTGTCATTCAATTGTTCGATATCAAAACCCGTATTGCTGTACAAACCTTTTCCCCTTGGCCCCGCCATCAGGTGACTGATGACCTGACCGGTGGCGCCATTGATGGCATACAATCCTTTTTCATGGGTGGCCAGCCAGACCACGCCCGACTGATCAATGAAAATTTTATAAATAATGGTGCCAATTTCATACACAACCTGGAACACTCCATTTTCATATTTAATGAGTTTACCTGATTGGGTCCCAAACCATATTGTACCTTTTTTATCTTCCTCTATAAAACGTATAGTGCTGCCATTACATACATCAGGCCTCATATATTGCGTGGTGCCTTTTTCGGGATCGTGCAGGAGTATGATCCCACCATTACATCCAATCCAAACCAAACCAGTAGCGCTTTGCCGGCACATGGCCCATGTTAGCCTAACAGCATTCTTCCATTCGGGAAGCCAGTTGGCTGGAGGGGGATTTTTATATAACTGGCTTTCTTTCATCCTGAGCTGTTTGTCGAGGATGCGTACACCACTCCCCCATGAAGCCAACCAGATATCTTCATTGGGCATTTCCATGATATCGGTGATGGCAGTGGGTTGATTCTTGTTGCTGAAAATCAGGTTTACCAAGGTATAAGCCTCATTACCAGATGCGGTAAAATACAAGCCGCGGTCTGTGGCAAACCAGATGTTACCATCACGGTCTTCCATCATCTGGTAAACCAATTCATAATTGATACCGATTTGATCGGATCCGCTTGACACAAAAACAAACTGCCCCATATTTCTATCGAAATTATAGAGCATATCACCACCATATATCCAGAAACCTCCTTTTGATGATTCAAAAAAATGATGGAGTTCCCGATAGCCCGGAGGCCGATTCCCGTATCCTGCCGTATCAGCAGCCGGTGCGGGCATACCACTGCTATCGAGGCAGTGCACAACTTGTCCGCCGCCCTTGATTTTTTGTGGCCATGCCGAAATCCAAATCCTGCGTTTTTGGTCAATAAACACTTTTGACATACCATCCTGCACATATTCATTATTCAAAATGGCAAGCTGACGGGGATTACTGATCTTACTCCAACTCTCACGGGTTGATTTATTAAATATAACCAGGCCGCTATCGCAGGGTATCCAATACTGGTCCTTTTGTTCATCACTAAAAACCCCATTGGCAACGGGTAGCCAGCCATTGGGGAGCGCGATAAAACCATCTTCCTCAAATGACCATTTCAACAAATTAAAATGAAGGATCCCGTAGCGGTTGACATTTAAAAAAACCTGTCCTGCCTTATCTTTCCATAAATAAAACTCAGCCCTTGGCGGGAACCGGGCTTTGTTGTTGAGCCTGATTTTTTTGTAATTGAGGTCAACCGTATTAAAAATACCAAACTCCCGTAATGTCGGGAAACTCAGTAAGAGGTTTACGCTATCCAGTCCGATGATCTGGCTAACAGGGGCATGCGGCAGTTCATCGCTTCCCAATTTATTCACCTTAAAACTCACGAATTTACTGCCATCAAATCGTTGCAACCCATTGGCGGTACCTATCCATATATACCCTTTCTGGTCCTGGTGCAGGCTGCTGACCTGGTTACTGGCCAGGCCCTTTCCATCATTGGTGGAAATGCGGTTAAAGGCAAAGCCCTGAAACTGCTGTGCATCGGATTTCATGCCGGCTAATAACAGCAGCAATGCGAAAGCATATCGAACGAAGCGAATCATCGGATACAAATCTAATCAATGGATTGGCATTTACAGCCGGTCTGCATAAAACCACATATTTATGTGAGCCATGCCCGGATAGACGGATATGGGCATGTGATAAACGGTCAATTAGCATGACCATGTGATAAAAACCCTGAAACAGCAAAGGTTTGGAGGAATTTTTCACACGATTATGCGATTGCGGAGGCACTGAAAGCGGCTGATATTTGCATTGTGATTCGGAAGTAAAATAACAGTTGCAAACATACAGTAACAAAATGACTCAGCAACACGTAGAACCTAACGAATCAAATTGTAAAACCCCTTAAAAAAGTAAAGCCATGAATAAGAAATTCATCACCACGCAACTCCTGATCGTTGTCCGAAGCAGCAAGAACCATGCTGGCGGGATCAAATCCGCGACACAAACATCAAACAACAGACATGGAGGCATCCTGCCATCAAATCCTTCAGGAAAAGTTATCCTGACAGGAAACCACATGAAGGCAGCATAACCTGTAACATGCAGCAGTACGTAAACGATACTGCAAGAAACCTTATTAATCAACTGATAAACTCTATACCTATGTCATCATTTTGGGGACTCATGGACCGCTTCTTTGTATGCCTAATCATGTTATCCGGAGAAGAAGAATGGGAAGATACCAATATCACCCACATTCTCTAATCCTTCCATGAAAAATAAACGGTCAACTCAATAAAATATCCAACATGAATTTTGTAATTATTTCGAAGCGGCACCTGGTTTCATACTTATTGATTTTAAGTTTGTCCGCTATTTTCAGCTCTTGCGAGAAAATCAGCATATACGGACAAGGCAATACCATAACAGTTCAAAAAAACCTGCCTTCCTTCGATGCAGTGGAAACATTTGGCGACATCAGGGTGAGGATTGTTCAAGGCAACCAAGAAGATATAAGTATAACCGGTTTTGAAAACCTGTTAGCGGTTACGGAAACTGAAGTTAAAAATGGTTTACTGCGCATCAAGTTTTCGGACAATATCCGGAATGTGATCAACAGCAATGTTGTGGTTAATATCATCTTACCCAATATCAAGGCAGGTACCATGCATGGGAATGGCGATATGCAGATTTCCAATTTCACAGGCGGCGACTCATTGTCGTTAAAGGTTAACGGAAACGCTGATATAACAGTACGGTCATCCGTTTATGATCTGGCATTGATGGATGTAAATGGAAATGGGAAAATCAATTGCCGGGATTTGCAAACCTTAAATGCCTCACTGGTTATACATGGCAATGGAGATATTGCATTGCAATGCAGCGATAACCTGAAAGCCCGGATATATGGAAATGGGATAGTACGTTACAGCGGGAACCCTGTTTTAGATGTGCAGATCAGTGGCAATGGCCATGTGCTAAGGCTTTGAGTTTACAAATCCTTCAGCAGCTTGATCTCATTGCGATACAGGATGATGCGTTTATCGTTTTCGAGTTGTTTGAGTAACCTGGATATCACTACCCTCGATGTGGCCATCTCATCAGCAATCTGGTAATGTGATACTTTTATGACACTTGATCCTGTATGTTTTTGTTTTTCTTTCAGGTAAGCCACCAGGCGCTCATCCAATTTATGAAACGCGATGCTTTCAATGGACTTTAAAAGTTCAATAAAACGATCGTTAAAGCTTCGGAAAATATAATTCTTCCAACTGGGATAGGTGCAGAGCCATTCATCAAGTTTAACATGCGGTATCGCGATTAATTCCACATCATCTTCTGCAACAGCGCGCACTTCGCTCTTCTTCGCTTCCACGCAGCAACTATAAGCCATGGAGCAACTTTCGCTGCTCGACAGGTAATAGAGCAGAATTTCACGGCCATCCTCATCCTTCCTCATCACCTTGACGGTGCCCTTAAGCACAATGGGCATCATCCGGATATATTTACCGTAATCCATGATCAGGTCACCCTCCCGAAATTGCTGAAAGATCCCAAACTGTCCGATTTCCTTAATCAGCGCCGGCTCCAGGATGCCGGATAATGAATCCAGGTTTGTCATAATCAAAAATGATAGTTGAGTACGAAGTTATAATTGATTACGTCAACTTTATTGAAAACATATTTGAGTGCGGGCAATTCACTACTTGCACGGAATTTTGAAGCAACCAGCAATTGGGCTTCCATTCCTTTCAACAATCCTTTAAACGGATACCTGACATCAAGGTTAACCTGTACATAAGAAGGCATCCCATATTTATTCAGGCGATAATTGTTTACACCTGGAAGATCAAAATAACCGGCTGATAAAGCGGTTCTCCAACCTGATTTTGGCCATTTATAGCTGCCGTTCGCAGTGATGGCATGTACATCACCAAAACCTTCATTCCTTTCCCTCGGCATGAATGTGAAGAAGGGGTCCCTTCCCCATTCCCTTGGCATCAGGTACCTGCCATCCTTTGTGATACGTGTATAATTCAAATTCAGGTCCCAATTACCCGAATTATACCCTGCACGTACACCGAAGCTCAGCGAGCGGCTTCCTTTAGCCATATACGCTTTCTCAGGATCCAGATGGCCCCCATCATTTACAGCATCCTGCCTGATCAACTGGACTGATGCAAGCAAAGATTTTTTTTCAGTAACCGGAATGGAATGGTCAACCTGTAATAATGCGCTGTTAAAAATATTTTCAGTAAACAGGTTCCATGCATGGAATTTAGTACGCTTTGTTGCCGCATAATGGGCACCAACCAAAAATATTCCCTTGCTCTCAAGGTTATCTTTATAATCTGATTTCGTGCCTGATTCATTCACGCCAACCGGATATATCCCGATTGATTCACCTACATCATACCATTCCGTTGTTCCGCGGGGCGATATGGCATATAACCAGGCAGCATCCAGTTTAAACCGTTTCCCCTCATTTAGTTCAAGATATACCCCTTCAACTCCGGTAGGCCTCATCCTGCCATCCTGAAGGTTGATGAATGGCGTGTTGATCAGTTGCTTACCAAATATAATATGGGATTGCTTCCAATTGTATTTTATGTAGAGTTCCTCAAGCCTGTCAATATCCGTTTTATTACCAGGGTCTTCCACATCAAAAAGTGCAACCTCATACCGGTTTGGCTGACCGGTGAGGCTATCCGTTTTACCCAAACCGGGAGATCCGATATTAAAAATATAGAACCCGCTTACCGCGAACTGAAAACCATGGAATTTTGCCGTTTCATAACGGATGCCTCCACCCGCCGCGTTGGCTATATAATCGCGCATTCGGTACCTGTTATCGGTTGCCATAAAAAAATATCTGAAATGCCCGTTTACCGTGCCATTTTTGAAGGCATACAACAACGAACTGGTATCAACAGGTGTTTGCTGCCTGCCTTTCCACATACCTGGCTTCTCAATCACTTCCTGGTGTTGCGCAAAAACCTTAAAAGATAATACACTAAAAAAAACTACAATAACCTTTTTTATGTCATTCATACTAAAATCCTGATTTTATATATGTCCAACCTTGTTCCTGTCTTTCAACAATGGCAATGATGCCTGCTTCTACATATCCCGATTCAGGAATGATCTCCTCTTTACTGACATGCCTTTCCTTCAGTGAAAATTCGCAAGCATAAAAACGAACAGATTTCCTCGATTGAATGTCCTTAAGTTTATCGTGAACAACTGTCTTTTTTGTCATCAGCATCGATAACCCGGGGCCGTGGCAGATCACATCGATTTTGGTACCGGGAGAAACTGAAGTAATATTATTTAACTGCTTCATCAGCGCCTTATGTGCCAGTGTATCATCCGTTGTTAACTGAAAAACGATTTGATGCACTCTTGTCTTAGCGGCAGTTTCTGTTTGTGATTGCTGGGCTGTAGCTACTGAAAACCCGGAAATAGCCAACATCAGCAAAGAGAAAAATTTTTTCATATGCATTTTATTAATGGAATTGATAGTCGACGCCTGTTACCTGCGTTAGCAGTGTTTGGGGAGCGTCTAAGACCACGGCATTTTGAGGCGGGACAGGAGTTACGGGTGAATTCTTTTGCAAATATTCACGCATAACAGAATGCAAAGTATAATTGCTGTTCCTGGCATTTGTAACCTGACGTATACGGCAAAGCATATCAGCCGGGTCGCCATCACGTTCACAAGCGGCGATGCTGTATATTTTATCAGGATCAAGTTTTTGGCCTTTTATCATGACTTCCTGCACACGTTTCCCATTTTCAGCGAAAGCATTGAAGGAAACTTTCATGCCCTTAAACTTGATCACCCATCCGCCAAAACGCTCAGCGGCATTTTTTGCAAATACGTTGTTCAATTCCTTTTCCAGCCAATTCATAATTTGTTTACCTGTTACCGTTGCTGTCCTTACTGTACTGTCAACCGGCAACATATCATAAATATACCCGTTACTGATGGGGATATTGCCCGTATGATCGGGGCTTGTATTGGGTGGACAAAACCTGAAGCCATTAGACAGGATAATATCTATTTCCGGCAATTTCCACGACAACGCGTCAAGGATCATGGTATCAATAGGATTCTCAACAACAAAGTACCGGTACAACGGTATGGTACTATACCCTATGACTTCATAGATATCCTTTTTAAAAGGTTTCTCATTAGCCTGGATCAAACGCTCCATTTCTTTGGATGCAGGATATTGTGACGCCCCAATTTCAACCAGTTCATAACGATCGCTTTGTACCTTTCCATCTTTGATGGTCAGGTCAAGTTTCCCAACAAAAGAACCAAATGCACCGGGCTCCACTACTTTTGAGTATGTACACTGAATTGGCTTGCGTACCCTTTCATGGGTATCGCCGCCAAGGATATAATCAACACCCTTACATGCTTCCATATTAGCAAGGGCAATTTGCTGGGATAAACCCAAATGGGCAACAACCAGCACGTATGCACATTGTTCCTGGTTGCGCAACACATCCACAAAGTGCGGAAGGTTTTCTTCAGGTTTGGTATAGATGATCCCTTTACTGTAATTGGGCGACTGGCGCAAGGGGACTAACGGGTCAGTGTACCCGATAAATCCAATCTTGACCCCATTTACCTGCCATATATGATATGGGGGAAAAATCAACTCGCCTTTTTTCCCATCACCAAGGTCATGATACATATTGGCGCAAACTTTTGGCCCATGCAACGAGCCTAATAATGTTTGCATGGCTTTTTTATAATAAATCACTTCCCAGTTGCCCGGCAGGTACAGGTCATACCCAAGCTCATTAAGGATGGGCACCATGGCTTGCCCGGTAGTTTTCACCGAGAGCTCGCTCCCCTGGAACATATCACCGGTATCAATAATGAACGTATGCGGATTTTTCTTCCTGATTTTTTTAAAGTAACTGTCTAAATGCGCATATCCACCGGTTTTGCGGAATACAGACTTACCATTTTCCCAGAACAATTCATCGTGCGGATGCACCTGGCAGTGCACATCTGTTGTTTGTAAAATCGAGACGGTGAATGATCCATCCGGGTTTTCATGGCTTTTATCAACAGAATCTTGTTCACCTGTTGATGCACCAGTTTGTGCGGATAGCGTTGACAATACCGGGTTCACCAATGATGCAGCACCGGCCAGTCCCAATTTCCTTAAAAATCCCCTCCGGTTGTTTGTCATACAAAAAGTTTATTGATGAAGAATCATAGGTTTTAGGGAACTACGATTTAGGTTTGGATGTTGCGCTTTCTATTGGCTTAAATGGCCCGTATTTATGTTGCTTTGCAGTAAACTGATCAGCATAAGGCCCAAATGGATGATCAATAGGTTTTTTGGAAATATCGGGCCAGTCTTTTGGAGTATTCTTATGTGGCCTTTGCTGCGAATTCACATATGCAGCCACATCCCAGGCTTCATCATCAGTCAGCATAGGGTTTTCGTGCGTAGCCCCCTGCGGCATATTGTATTTTACATAACGCGCAAAATTGCTCAACCTGAACAAGCCTGCCGCGTCATTATAACTATTTTTACCCCATAAGGGTGGAAATGAATATTCTTCGCCCATGGCCAACCCGGCGCCATCGGGCTGATGGCAACTGGCACATTTTGAGGCATAGACCAACTTGCCTTTCTCCGGGTCAGCGGCCCTGTCTAAATATGCCAGTTCCTTTAATCCTGATCCTGCAGCTTTTTCACCTTTTGGAACATTGCTTCCTATGTATTCAATATAAGCCACAATGGATTTCATTTCCTTGCTTTCCTCATCAAGCGGCTTGCCATTCAGGCTTCGCTCGAAACAATCGTTGACCCTTTTCGGGATATCTTCTTTAGTACCGCTTCTTGCCCTGAATTTGGGATAAGTAGAAGCTACTGACCCATAATTATTGCCAAAAACGGCAGTCCCTGCCTGTAAATGACAATTCTGGCAATTCATACCATTGCTGATAGCCATTACCGATCCCTTTGGCCCCAGGTATTTTGCCGTATGCGCGATCAACTCTTTACCATACTCAACCAGTTCTTTCTTGTTGGCGTCAGCTATCCCGTTAAGATCAGGTGCCGTCCAGTAAGACGAAGTTTTTCCATTGTCCGGTACCGGGGATGCTGCCTGACCGTTGCTACCTGCAGCAACCGCTTCCACACCTGGTTCAGCAGCAGGCTTGGGCCCTTTATAAAATACCATGACCAGTGGTATGGCAATTAATCCAAGAATCAATACCACAATAACCCACATCAGTTTATTGATCACCTGGTATAACCCGGAACTATTGGATGTGCTTGTTTGAGTTTGCATAACTGGATTTTTTCCGGCGGTGAAAATGTTTTAATGAGGAAGTTTTTCCCTGAAATAACCATAGACCCAGGTTCCTGCAATAGCGCTCAGCAGTGTAACGGCAACAACGGTGGCGCCTGTTCCAATTTGCGCGAATAAAGGGCCGGGACAAGCCCCGGTTATGGCCCAGCCAAAACCGAATATCAATCCGCCATAAATCTGGCCTTTATTGAATTTCTTTGGATGAAACTCAATGGTTTCGCCATGAATGGTTTTGATGTTGAATTTTTTAATCAGCCAAACGGAGATCATACCCACCACTACCGCGCTGCCGATGATACCATACATATGAAATGATTGAAGGCGGAACATTTCCTGGATACGGAACCAACTGATCACTTCAGCTTTTACAAAAACAATACCGAAGGCGATACCAACAACGAGATATTTCAAGTTTGCATACCACTTCGCGGGACGATTCTCTGCATTAACGCACATGGTATCTAATGAGCGTACTTCAAAATCCGTATTAGGCATGACTGTATTTGTATCTTTCATATAAATCCTATGTATTAAAATGATTAAAGAGATAAGATGAATGGCAAAACCAGGTTAGCCATGATAAAACCGCCAACCATGAAACAGCAGGTAGCTACCAATGAAGGCCACTGCAATGTGGACAATCCCATAATGGCATGGCCGCTGGTGCAACCACCGGCATAGCGGGTACCAAAACCAACCAGGAAACCACCAGCCACCATCATGATCAGGCCTTTGGCAGACAATAGCGCGGGCCAGTTGAAAATATCAACCGGAACCAATCCTGAATAATTTGTAATGCCATAGCCGGATAATTCTTCAGCAAGCTTTGCATTAACCAATACAGGTTCAGGGTTTGCCAGCAATTGCGCCGCGATGATCCCTCCAAAGAAAATACCGGCTACGAAAAACAGGTTCCATACTTCCTTTTTCCAGTCATAATGAAAGAAAGGGATTTTGGAAGGGACACATGCCGCGCAAACATGGCGCAGTGATGAACTGATACCAAACGATTTATTTCCAATAATCAACAATATGGGAACCGTTAACCCGATTAATGGCCCCGCCACATACCATGGCCAGGGCTGCTTGATCCATTCAATGAAATTCATAACTTGATTTGGTTATTGATATTTATGGTGAACAATTAATATTTCTCCAACTTCCTTTATTTGTAATATGTGTGATGCCTTCCTGTTGCAAAATAGACTTCGCGGTTTCCGCACGGTTTCCGGACCTGCACACAAGAACTACTTCATCATATCCTTTTAATTCAGCTACATGCTTATCGATTTCATCTAAAGGCATGTTTATTGTACACTGGGCATGGCCATCTTCATTCCACTCCTCCACCGTGCGAACATCAACAATGATTTGCTTTTTTCCCGTTGGGCTTTCTTTCACTGTTGCCTCTTCGGTGCTGTTTACAGGAATGTTTTCAGGTGGCGATTGATGACATGACATCAATCCACCCCAGAAAAATGCCAATGCAATCAGGATGAAAAGGGGTTTCATGATACGTATTGTTTCACCTGCTGCCAGGTACCGCCGTTAATAACATTTTTAATGCCATTGGCATCCAGGAAGGCCTTTGCCTGTGCGCTGCGGTTGCCACTTCTGCAAAAAACAACGACGTGCTTTTTATTTTTGAAACTGGCAATTTTCTGAGGGATCTGATCCAGCGGGATATTTACCGAACCCTTTACATGCCCTTCGGCATATTCACCGGGCGTGCGCACGTCAACCAAAAAGGCATCGTCTTTAATAATGCCCGACAAGTCAACCTTTGGGGCTGTTCCGAAAAATGAAGAAAGGAAACTCATGGTTATGTCTTTACAGTTTTAAAATATTTTATTGATTGCTTACGAAAACTTGCGGATCACTCCTACCAGGCCCGCCTTGGGCACTACGCCACTCTGGCGCCATAATGCTTCGCCATTCTTAAACAGCATCAATGTAGGTACCCCCTGAATTTGAAATGCCTGTGCCGCCTGAGGATATTTATCGACGTCAATTTTAATAATCGTGGCATCATCGCCTACTTCCGCCTTGACATCCTGAAGGATGGGTGCCATCATTTTACATGGGCCACACCATTCTGCAAAAAAGTCGACCAGCACCGGTTTCTCTGATTGTATGATTTCCTGAAATGTCATGTTTAATTGTTTTTATTGGTTTGTTCCTGAACTTTGTTTTTCTTAAATAAACCAAAGAATAAAGAACCCATCAAAGCGCCATACAGCGTACTGTTCAGAGGCTTTGATGTAATCCCGCATGTACCGGAAGCACATCCAACATAATACCAGTAGGCATACCCGGCCGCGGCACCGGCAATGGCTCCGATGATGTATAATTTATTTTCGGTCAGTAACTTCTTCATAAGAGATATCTGTTGTTTTATGTTCATGATTTCCACGGGTATTGACCTGGCAGCCACCAACCCCGCAACATCCTATATTGAGAATGGCAAGGCCGCTCAGCAACAACCCCATCAATCCAAAAAATACATCTTTCAGGATGATGGATTGTACAACGACCATTAATCCAAGGACCAGCCTCAAAACCCTGAAAAGATTCCAACCTGATAATATCGTTTGTTTCATCTGATGTGTAAAGCTTTAATCTCCTTTACCACCCAAAATTACTTATGCCAAGAGGCTGCCATGGTAACATTGGTTACAAATAGCGGGGCCAAAACCTTAAAAATACTTTCCGGATTTTAACAATAAGTAACAAAAGTCATTGTTTAGGGAAGGAAAAAGCCAAACCTTTGGCAAAACTTAGTAAAATGAGCCAGTCGAATTACTCACCAGAAACCCTCATGATGGGTTATGGGTACAAACCCGAATTAAGCGAGGGCGCCGTAAAATGCCCGGTTTTCCAGACATCCACATTTGTTTTTAAAACGGCGGAAGAAGGAAAAGCCTTTTTTGAAATGGCCCACGGTAAACCCGGAAATGAAGGAAGGGAAATGGGATTGATTTACAGCCGGATCAATAATCCGGATATGGAAATCCTGGAAGAGCGCTTAAAACTTTGGGATGGCGGTGAAGCGGCAGCGGCATTTTCGAGCGGCATGAGCGCTATTGCCACTTCGTTGGTTAGTTTCCTGAAACCCGGGGATGTTTTGCTATTCAGTAACCCGATATATGGCGGCACGCACAAATTCATCCATTTCATGTTGCGCAACTGGGGTGTAACTCCTATTGGGTTTAATGCGGGCGACAGTAAAGAGAAAATCATTGATATGATCAGGCAGGAAAATGCCGGAGACGCACTGCGCATGATTTATGTGGAAACACCTGCCAATCCCACCAACGATCTGATTGATATTGGTATGTGCCGGGATATCGCGGAACATTTCTCCAACGCGGAGAAAAAAGTTTATGTAGCGGTAGATAATACTTATATGGGTCCATTATGGGCGCATCCTTTAAAACATGGGGCAGATATAGTGCTGTACTCCGCAACCAAATATATTGGTGGCCATAGCGACCTGATCGCAGGTGCAGCGGTTGGCAGCAGGGAAATTATTAAAACAATTAAAAAAAGCCGTACTGTATTTGGTACGATGATTGACCCTCATACGAGTTGGTTGTTGATGAGGAGCCTGGAAACATTGAAAATACGGATGGAAGCGGCAGCTCAAAACGCAGCGGTGATCGCTGAGTATTTATCCAATCACCCTAAGGTTACCAAAGTATATTACCTGGGATATACGGAAAAGAATAACCCGGCCCAGGCCGACCTGGTAAAAAAACAATACCTGAGTTTCGGAGCCATGTTGAGCTTTGATGTATATGGTGGCGAAAAAGAAGCATTTCAATTTTTAAACAACCTGAAACATATAAAACTGGCAGTAAGCCTTGGCGGCACAGAAAGCCTGGCAGAACACCCATTTAGCATGACACATGCCGATGTACCCACTGAAGAAAAAAACAGGCTCGGGTTAACGGAAAATATGATCAGGCTGAGTGTGGGGATAGAACATCACCGAGACCTGATAGATGATATTGAACAGGCTTTGAAAACGATCTAATCACGACCTAGTTTTTCACAAAAACACCTTGAAAATATTCTTTCTTAACAAAAAGCTTTATCTCATAAACAGCAGGCTTCAGATTACCGGTATTCATGAAAAATGTTTGCCCATTAAATTGTTTTGTATAATCATAAACTAAAGCCCCATTAACCTGCCGGATCGTTACACGAAGGCTACCTGTGATGTTTCTTGGTAAATCAACGTGAATATAATCAGTTGAAGGATTAGGGTAAATCTTGATTTCTTGCCCATTCAGATTGAAAACAACCCTAACGACATGGCTATAACTATAAGCCCCGTCTGTGTCTATAATTTTCAACCGGTAGTAATGAACACCATACCCAGGATTCTCATGTAAATAAGAATATTCATTCATGCTGCCTGTATTGCCTGAAGGTGTCATCGCGCCAATCAGCTGAAAATTCCGACCATCAAAAGAATGCTCAATCTGGTATGATTCTACAGATTGTTCAATTGTGGTTTTCCAGTTGAGCTTATTTCCTTTTACAGTACCAGTAACATTAAAATCTAATAAAAAAGCAGGAACAGGGGAAGATTTGACCAATATCACTTTATAAACCAGATTGGATGCTGCGCTTTGGCTTCCGGTATTTACAAAGAAAATATTAGGTGCGGTGCTTGTAATACCTCCTACTAAATACCCAATATTTGTGGTGTCAGATAAAATCTCATTTAACTTGAATACTTCATGCCGGTAATGAGGTACCTGCTTATTTATGATAAACTCGGCCCCAGAGCCCATCAATCCGGGCATATCGCCGATTTTATTTTCCTGCATTTGCCCATTGGGCAACCTGGTAACCTTCCCAATTGTTGTTACAAATGGCACTTCATTATCCTGAACAAGCGCTCCGCCTGCATCGTAATAATATTGCGCCATACCACCAAAGAAAATTGTATGCATTTGATTGGCCAGTGAATCATATACAGAAAGCTTTGCTGAATGATAGTGATTTAAATACTGATTAAAATTGTAATTAGGCTGATAACTTATGGTATCCAGGTCGACAGAATTCAAAAAGGGTAAATTCGCATTCTGTTGAAATACACCAGAAAACATGGTGTATCCATGACGCCTGTCTGGAAAAACCTGGGGCGCCATATTATAATCCCTTCGATGCAATTGAATGACATCGGTACTTACCTCCCTGAAAACCACTTGAATATTTGTACCATTATCCAAAATCTTGAATTTCCTGATTTGGTTGCTGTATTCCTGTGTGAATGATGGGCCATTATTGGGATTGTACCTGCCATTAAATTTTTGCCCACCCGCAAGAATAAACATGTCCCCAATTTTCCCCATTTGCCCCCCGGTAATGGCAAATAACGTGTCCTCTATCTGACGTATATGATTAACAGGAGAAATACCTTGTTGTATATTCTGAATTAAACCCGCAAGGTCAATGACGGTTAAATATGGATAAGTTTTATGATTACCTAGGGTAGAACTGAAACCATACCCTCCTGCAATATAGAATTTATCAGCATCTGACCAGAACGACATATTGGTTGATTGCAATTGCTCTGAAACAGATGCGGGAAATGTCAGAACGGAAGATGACCAAACCTGCCTACTAACGGGGTCCACTACATAAATACTGGTGTTATTATTCACGCTTGAAAAAGAACTAAATGGTTGCCTCAAATGCAAACCTTCGGTTCTTCCCCCAACTAAGACCCACTTGCCATCATATTGAGCCGCACTAAAAGATTGTAGTCCCGGGATACCAGGAATACTATATGGCTCCAATAATACAGAAAATTGCTCTTGTGCATTAGTATTGATTCCATTGAATAAAATCAAAATGCCCAGAATGACTGATCTCATATAAATTACTTCAATAAAATGTAAACAGGTTTATTATGCGGTTCCCTTCAAAATCTTATTCCAATACAACCAGGGCAAAATGTATTTCTTCAACATCCACATGGTCCAGCGGGGTTTGGCCTGGTCAAATGGGAATGTCATGGTGGGTTTATTGCTGTAATCAAATTCCGCCAGCATCAGTTTGCCATATTGCGTGGGAATCGGGCAGGCGCTATACCCATGATATTCTTTTTCCAATTTCTGCTGATTGAAGAATGAGATGATGTTTTCAACTACAACAGGCGCCTGCTTACGGATCGCCGCGCCGGTTTTACTGCATGGCGCATTGCTGCTGTCTCCCAGGGAAAATATATTGGCATATCGTGTATGCTGCAAAGTGAATTTGTCGACCTCTACATATCCATGAGGGTTCTTCGGATCTGCCAATGGACTATTTTTTATGAAATCCGGTGCAGATTGAGGTGGCACGGCATGCAGGATATCAAAATGGATGTCCTTACGCACCGGTTGGCCATCGGCAGATTTTTCTTCATAATATAAAATATGGTTGATGCCATCCACTTCAACGGCATTCGCGCCAAGGTGCAAGTGGATATTATTCTTTTCTACCACCTTCTGCAAAGTGGCGAGGTATTCCTTCACGCCAAATAATACAGAACCCCCACTGATATAATGGACTTCACATTTATCCAGTATCCCTTTTTTCCGCCAGTAATCGCAGGCGAGGTACATGATTTTATGCGGTGCGCCACCGCATTTAATGGGTGTGGAAGGATTTGTAAAGACCGCAACGCCACCCGTAAAATTCTTAATCATATCCCAGGTATACGTGGCATGATCAAAAGAGTAATTACTGCTCACCTGGTTTTTGCCAAGGTTTTCCCGAAGGCCCTTAACCTTTTGCCAGTCGAGTTGAATGCCTGGTGCAACTACCATAACATCGTATGTATATGATTCACCCGATTTGCCTTTAACCCTGTTATGTTCCGGTTCAAATTCCGTGATGGCATCCCGGATCCATTTTACACCCGCCGGGATCACATCCGCTTCATTGCGCACTGTTTTACGGATATCAAATATACCCGCCCCAACCAGCGTCCATGCAGGCTGATAATAATGTTTATCTGATGGCTCAATCACTTGAACGTCAAGTGATTTATTTTTTCGCAGCAATTGAGCTGCTACGGATAAACCGGCGTTTCCACCACCGACTATCAATACTTTTTTCTTTTCCATATCATTCATTTTTAACCCGGATTTGAATGGGTAATGGCCATACCAAACCGATGTATGAGAAAATCATTCCATACAAATCTATTCAGATGAGAGACTGCACAATGATACTTTTGTTACATAATCCGGTAAACTGATGACAATCATTAATGAGCCTGATCACAAAAAAAGCCGGACCTGATACAGGCCCGGCTTTGAATTGCTTTAATGTAATTAAGCTTTCATCAACTTACTCTGGCAAACGAAATCAGTTTTTGGGACATTCGTCTTACTGATGGCGCCAAAGCCACCTTCAACCTCCGTAAAATTCCGGAATCCCCTTGCCTGCAGGATCGAAGCTGCGATCATGCTGCGGTAGCCACCGGCGCAGTGCAGGTAAAAATGCTCGGCCGGGTTAATATCCCTGATCCATTCATTGATATACGCTAATGGTTTATTGTAGGCATTGTCCACATGTTCAGCAGCGTATTCAGACTCTTTTCGTACATCAACCACTTTATCTGTTGCTGTATTCACAGTATGTGCAAACTGATCCGCGCTGATCCTGTCAATGCTGTCCGCTTCTTTGCCGCTTTGCATCCATGATGCAAATCCGCCTTTCAAATGGCCGAGCACATTATCAAATCCTACACGGCTCAGCCTGGTTACTGCTTCTTCCTCCCTACCGGAATCTGTTACCAGGAGGATGGGTTGTTTTACATCCACAATCATCGCGCCAACCCATGGTGCAAAATCACCATCAATGCCAATGTTTACTGATTGCGGGATAAACCCTTTATAAAATTCCTTATTGTTCCTGGTATCCAGGATCAATGCGCCGGTTTCTTCAGCGGCCGCTTCAAATTCATCCGGGCTAAACGCACGCATACCCTGGTTCAACACATTGTCAAATGATTCATAGCCCTTTTTGTTCATAGCCACGTTCATACCAAAATAACCGGGTGGTGGCGTCAAACCTTCTGTTACCGCGCTAATGAAAGCTTCTTTATTGGGCTGGTTCAGGGCATAGTTCATCTTTTTCTGATTGCCCAGGGTATCCACTGTTTCTTTCATCATGTTCTTTCCGCACGCGCTTCCTGCACCATGGGCCGGATATACGATCACATCATCCGCCAAAGGCATAATTTTATTCATGAGGCTGTCGTACAGCAAACCTGCCAGGTCTTCCTGCGTGAGGTTCGCGGCTTTCTGCGCCAGGTCGGGGCGGCCTACATCACCCAGGAACAAGGTGTCGCCTGAGAAAATCGCATAATCCTTACCGTTAGCATCCTTTAACAGGTAGGTGGTACTTTCCATGGTATGGCCAGGCGTGTGCAAAACTTTAATGGTCAGGTCACCGATTTTGAACTCCTGTCCATCCTTTGCTACAATGCAATCAAACTCCGGATTGGCGTTAGGGCCATATACAATGGGAGCGCCTGTTTTCTTACTCAGGTCCAGATGGCCGCTCACAAAATCGGCATGAAAATGCGTTTCAAAAATGTACTTAATGGTTGCGCCTTCCTTCTCCGCCCTTTCAATATAAGGTTGAACTTCCCTCAACGGGTCAATGATAGCGGCTTCGCCATTGCTGCTGATGTAGTAAGCACCTTGTGCCAAACAACCGGTATAAATTTGTTCTACTTTCATAAAATAATTTTGTTTTTATGTATGCAAATTTCAGCATCTCCACGTTGATAAATGGTAACTTTTGTTGCATTTATGCCATGCAGATGCATGCGGCATTATTGTAACAAATCACGCTTCATAAAGTTAACAAAAAGCCCGGCTCAAATGAACCGGGCAAGGTATGAATGAATGGACCAAAGCCTTATAACAAAGTAGTTGGACAGACGTAATCTGTAACCTTCAAGCCGGTTTCCTTAATCTTTGCGAAACCACCTTCCACATCGGCCAGCAGGTCCCAACCGCGTTGCTTCAATATTGATGCCGCGATCATGCTGCGATAGCCCCCTGCACAATGCAACACAAAAGGTTTGTCTTTTGGAATTTCTGATAAATGCTGGTTGATTTGATTCAATGGTATATTGATGGCATCCACCAGGTGTTCCGAATCATACTCGCTCTTTTTGCGCACATCAATCACCAATGGTTTTTGTTCATTGACTTGCTTCTCAAACTCCTGTGCACTGATGCGATGGACTGTATCCGTTTCCTTACCCGATTTATCCCATGCGGCGAAGCCTCCCTTCAGGTACCCGATGGTATGGTCATATCCCACGCGGGACAAACGTATGATGCATTCATCTTCGCGGCCTTCGTCGGTCACCAATAATATCTCCTGCTTCACATCGGGGATCATTTCTCCTACCCATTGCGCGAAACTACCATCAATACCGATGTTCACGCTATTGGGGATAAAGCCTTTGGCAAAAACGGCAGCGTCACGGGTATCGAGAATGAGGGCATGTGTTTCGTTGGCAGCTGCTTCAAATTCATCAACCGACAAAGCCCGTTTCCCTTTCTCCATGATGGTATCCAGGCTTTCGTATCCCTGAATATTCATCAATACATTTTGAGGGAAATATCCGGGAGGCGTAGTCAATCCGGTGAGCAGCGCCTTAATAAATTCATCCTTAGTCATATTCGGATTCAGCGCGTAATTCACCTGCTTCTGATGGCCAAGTGTATCTGTAGTTTCTTTACTCATCATCTTTCCACAGGCGCTGCCAGCCCCATGGTTCGGATACACAATCAGGTCATCACTCAAAGGCATGATTTTGTTCCTGAGCGAATCATATAAATGCCCGGCCAGCTTTTCTTCTGTGAGGTCAGCTATCACATGTTGTGCAAGGTCAGGGCGGCCCACATCACCAATAAACAATGTATCACCGGTGATGATGCCATGTTCTTTACCTTCCTCATCAATCAGGAGGTATGTGGTACTTTCCATGGTATGGCCCGGTGTATGAATGGCTTTTACCTGGCAATCACCTACTTTAAAAATTTGGCCATCTGTTGCAATGATGGCATCGTAAGCAGGTTTTGCCGTAGGGCCAAAGACAATGGATGCACCCGTCTTTTTCATCAGGTCGAGGTGACCACTGACAAAATCAGCATGAAAATGGGTTTCAAAAACATACTTGACCTTTGCATTATCTTTTTCCGCACGGTCAATATACGGTTGAACCTCCCTTAACGGGTCAAAGATGGCAGCTTCACCATTGCTGACAATGTAATAAGCCGCATGCGCTAAACAGCCGGTGTAAATTTGTTCTACTTTCATGTTGATATTTTTATGAGTTTAGAATGTGTTTTAACCCTCCAAAGATCGATAGTCCTGTATGCGGTTTTGGTCACAATTGTTACCAGGCAAACTGATTGTAATCAGTTCCTGAATTGACAATCGTCAGTTCCTGCAGAAAATAAAAATGGCCGCCCTGGAGCGACCATCTTTTCACATCAAAAACATCTATTATGAAAGTTGTTTTTTAGCCAGGTACCAATCGACCATCTCAAGGTTACTTTTTTTCCGTTCCGCCAAACCTTCCAGGGTTTTCGGGGCCGGCACAATTACTTTTTCACCCGGAACCCAGTTCAGCGGCAATGCCACTTTATGAAGATCGGATGTTTGCAAGGCAAGTAATGTCCGTTTTATTTCATCCATATTACGACCAACATTCAGCGGATAATACATGATCAAACGTACCTTACCCATTGGATCAATGATAAAGACTGCCCGAACAGCGGCCGTTTCACTTTCACCTGGCTGCAACATGCCGTAGAGTTTCGATACTTTCATGTCTATATCCGCTATAATCGGAAAATCAAATAAAACTCCTGTCTTTTCCTGTACGGCATTCACCCAGGCAATATGCGAATGGATGCTGTCGATGCTCAACCCCATCAATTTGGTTTGATGCTGTTGGAAGAAATCCAGTTCATTGGCGAAGCCGCTCATTTCTGTAGTACATACCGGAGTGAAATCGGCGGGGTGTGAAAACAATATCACCCAACTTCCTTTGTTGTATTCAGAAAATTTCACCGGGCCGATGGTAGTTATGGCTTCAAAGTCCGGGGCTTTATCGCCAATCCTTGGCATTGAATAAATTGCTTGTTCCATTGTAAAATTATTTAGGGTACAAATATCCAACCTGACAACACAAATTTGTGTAACATCTATTACAAAAAGCAGCATCCAGATTTTGATTTGAAAAAAATAAACCCGGTCAAATGACCGGGTCAGTTATAGCCTCATGCCTGGTGTTTTGTTAGCAACGGCCATGACAGTTTTCAATGATGTATTAATGCGATGCGCCGGAAGGGAAAAACAATTCCTTTACAATAATGTAGATGCCCATTATCAGTACAAACCAGCCAAAAGCCTTTTTTAATTTTTCTCCGGAGATTTTTTTCGATAGCAGGATGCCTATAAAAATTCCAACAACTGCGAAAGCAGTGAACATGCCCAATAAAGACCAATCAATATTTTTAGTCACTTGAATGTCGCCAATAAATCCAATCAGGGACTTTGCCGCAATGATGAACAAAGATGTTCCAACCGCGAGTTTCATGGGCATGCGTGCGAGCAGCACCAGGGCAGGAATAATCAGGAATCCGCCACCGGCCCCAACAAGCCCCGTGAGAACCCCTACTACAGTACCCTCCAATAAGATCATTGGATAGTTGTACGACATAGGCGTATCATCTGAAACTTCTTTTTTCTTACCTGTACGGATCATGCTTACCGAAGCCAGAATCATAACTACGGCAAATAACAACATCAATGCGATCGGCTTGGTAATGGTCAATGAGCCAATGGAGAATAATTCTGCAGGTATCATGGGAACCAGCCACATCCTGGTTGCGTAAACAGCAGCAATCGACGGGATGCCAAAAATCAGCACTGTCTTAAAATCTACCCTTTTTTGCATCGCGCTTTGCACGCCACCTACCAGGGCGGTTGAGCCAACAATAAACAAGGAATAAGCTGTAGCAAGCACCGGGTTAACGCCCATAACATAAACTAAAATTGGAACCGTTAAAATTGACCCGCCGCTGCCAATTAAACCAAGTGAAATGCCAACCAATGCTGCTAAAACATATCCTAAGATTTCCATATTTTAAAATTTCAATGGCAAAATTGGGTATTATCAACAAGATGAATGGTCACAAATGTTACACTATCAGAGAACAAAAAACCCCCGAATAATCGGGGGCTATAATTACATTTTTGAACTTCTTATTTCTTGTTGCCAGATTTAATGGTGTAAAATAATCCAACCTGGATGATGCCATTTTTGAAATCATTGTCAAATCCAGAGGAAGCATCAAAATCCCCCACTTTTGAGAGGCCAATTAAATAACGGGCACCAACACCAAACCCGGATTTTGTTTGATAACCTAAGCCAGCGCCCACAGACAGGTCAAGTCCTTTCGCGAAATCTTCAATCGACTGGTCCCCAAAATCTTCACTGATTTTAAAGCCAACTTGCGGACCCGCTTCCGCATAAAGCCCGCTTGATAAATTAAACTTAACCATAACTGGCACGGTGATATAAGTCAGCTTCACGCTTTCGAAACTGTTCGTAACAGAATTTTTAAATTTAGCGCCTGCAGATGAAAGTAAAAGCTCCGGCTGAATGCTCAGACCCGCCAGGGAAAAATTGAGGTAACCGCCAACATGATACCCTACAAGCGCTTTTTTGGACACATCATCAAATGAACTTCCAAAGAAATTACTGATGTTGGTGCCCGCCTTTAAGCCGGCATTGATTTTTTGCGCTTGAGATTGGAAGGATAAAGATCCGATGAAAACCAGGAGTAAAATCTTCTTCATAAATGTATAAGTTTATAATCAAAGGTATTTTAAATCATATTATAAAAAAATGAACTTAGACAGTTTCTGTCAAAGGCCAAATTATAAAGCAATTGGCTTTGAGTATAAATAATCTATAACCTACCTCTGCAAAAATTGAAAATCAGCTAATATAAGGGACAGCAGTTTGCCATACTGTAATCCAATGCCAATGTTATTCATAAATGAAAGTGACTTTCGTTCATAAATCCAAGCCGCCAGGGCCTATGTATCAATTTTGAAAGCAATTGGCTAAATTTTTTTCTTTTTGAGGACGAAACTCACTGCTCTTCAAGTTCAATGGTATGCTTCTTACGCAAGTCTGTCTTAAGATTTATTTGAATAGGTTTAAACATGACCGGTAATTTATTCTTATAGGCATAATCTTGGGCGGCTTTATATTGTTCTGACAGGCTTTGTCCCTTGTCAAATTTATCTGTAAACATATTTAACCTGATCATAAAGTGCAATGTAACGGTTGTGTCTTCTTTGGTTTGAAATCCGGTAAAAGTCCTTGCTGTGCCAAGTCCTTGATAATTGCCTAATGTGTCCTTGCGGTCATTTGTTATAACACACCACACCTCTGTTGGCCTATTGAGTTGTTTGTCGCCTGTATAACTTTCTGATTGACCCAGGGTATCTTCCCATTCAACATAATACAGATTCCTTTCATAGTCTTCGGGTACTACGTTAAAAGTAATGCTCATTTTTAGCTTTGCTATTTCTGTTTTTTCTTTTGGTAGCTTGCAACTAACTAATAACAGAAAAATTACTATTGCAAAGTAAAAATGAGTTGTTATTTTGTTCATCATTGTGAAAAGAAATGTTGATTTATTTCTCACGCTACCTGCACAAAAGTTTTTACAAAATAATAGATTTTGGCACTGGCACTCATTAAGGCCTCTCAATTTTTGTTGTGCCCAGAACTGGATTCGAATGCTGACGATACTGTCTGCATCCCGACA
>DDTB01000030.1:42035-127000 GCA_002343985.1 Chitinophagaceae bacterium UBA2375
TCGCGGCGCCGCCACCTGAATCCCCGCAGCATCGCCGGGATACCCATTTCGCCATCTTACACAAAATAAAAAAAGCCCTGACTCTCGTCAGGGCCTATCAATTTTTGTTGTGCCCAGAACTGGATTCGAACCAGCACACCTCGCGGCGCCGCCACCTGAAGACGGTGCGTCTACCAATTTCGCCATCTGGGCATCATCCCGTTTTTAGCGGATGGCAAAAGTAGGAAAAAAATCAACATCCAACATGCAAATAAGAAAAAATAAGCACCAAAAATGCCCAAAACAAGAGGCTAAACAGCCACATTAAAATCCCGTAAAGCATCGTTCAGGCTGGTTTTTAAATCTGTGCTGGCCTTGCGTTGCCCGATAATCAGGGCGCAGCCCACTCCAAACTCACCTGCCGGGAATTTCTTAGTATAAGTCCCCGGTATCACCACACTGCGTGCCGGCACCACACCCTTCATCTCCACAGGTTCAGGCCCGCTCACATCAATAATTTTTGTAGACTGTGTCAGAACCACATTGGCCCCAAGTACCGCCTCCTTCTCAACCCGAACACCTTCTACTACAATACAGCGGCTGCCGATAAAACAACCGTCTTCAATAATCACCGGGCTGGCTTGCAATGGCTCCAATACACCCCCAATGCCTACCCCTCCGCTCAGGTGCACATGCTTGCCAATTTGCGCGCAACTGCCCACCGTGGCCCAGGTATCAACCATTGTCCCTTCATCCACAAAAGCCCCGATGTTTACATAAGACGGCATCAACACAACATTTTTTGCCAGGTATGCCCCGTAACGCGCCACTGCATGGGGAACGGCCCTTACACCCAATTCGCGGTAACCAGATTTCAATTTCATCTTATCATAAAACTCAAAAGGGGGCAACTCATGTGTTTCCATTTGCTGAATGGAAAAATACATGAGGATGGCTTGTTTTACCCACTCATTCACCTGCCATCCCGTACTAACCGGCTCGGCTGTACGAAGACGGCCTTTATCCACTTCCTCAATCACATCCCGTACTGCCTGGGCGTATGTATGATTTTGCAACAATGACCTGTCGGCCCATGCTTCCTGAACCAGAGAACGCAATTCCATAATGCTGAATTTTACGCAAATGTACCGGTTCAGGGATAACCTGCGAAGCATTTTTAATTAATACCTTTGCCTGAATGCCTTCCTTCCTGGTCATACAAACTGCGTTTATCGGCGATGTGGTGCTGTCTACAGCAGTCGTGGAAAAACTGCATAGCTTTTTCCCGGGCGCGGAGATAGATTTTTTGGTGCGAAAAGGGAACGAAGGGCTGCTGCAAAACAACCCGCATATCCGGGAAGTATTGATATGGGATAAGAAGCAGAAAAAAATACCCAACCTCTTTGCCCTGTTGCGCAAAATCAGGAAATCGAAATACGATAAAGTCATAAACCTGCAGCGCTTCTTTGCCACCGGTATGCTGACAGCTTTTTCGGGTGCGGGCGAGACGATTGGATTCGATAAAAACCCGCTGAGTATTTTATTCAGCAGAAAGGTCCCGCATCATTTTGATCCTCAAAATGTCAGGCACGAGGTTCAACGCAATAACGACCTCATCCGTCATTTTACGGATGACACATTTACCAGGCCCGCGCTCTACACATCTGCCGAAGATGAAAAATCGATCAGTCTGTATACCGGCAAACCTTATATCTGCATATCACCATCGAGCGTTTGGTTCACCAAAAAATTCCCTTTGGAAAAATGGACCGACTGTATCAACCGGATGCCTAAAGGATATACCATTTACCTGTTGGGAGGAAAAGATAACGTTGACGAGTGTACGCAGTTAAAAAACAGCGTTAATCATCCACATGTTGACATACTCGCGGGCAAACTCAGTTTCCTGCAATCGGCGGCCTTAATGAGGCATGCGGCGATGAATTATGTGAACGACAGCGGCCCGTTGCATTTCGCATCGGCCGTGAACGCGCCCGTGACTGCGATATTCTGTTCAACCGCGCCCGTACTGGGATACACACCTTTATCAGACACATCATTTATTGTGGAAACCAAAGAAGCGCTTTCATGCAGGCCTTGCGGCTGGCATGGGCACCAGGCTTGCCCGCAAAAACATTTTCGATGCGGCTACGGCATCAACAATGACGATGTCTTGCAAACAGTTCCCCCACTCCCATGATTCAGCAAAGCCTTAGCATCATTTAAAAAGCCAACCCAACGCCCAACTGAATGGTTTGGTTATTCCACCTTTCTTTATCATCGATATCATTCATATTGCTGACACCGAGTATGTACCTGCCATATATCCGTAGTTTCGACAAGCGGACCTGAACACCGGCTAGCAATCCCACATCATGTCGGCTAAACGCTTTTTTGCCATTCTGCACGAGGTTCAAATTCTGATCCATTAGAACCGCGAAATGCGGGCCTGCCTGCAAGGATAAAGCTGGTACAATCTTGTAATCCAGCAATATGGGTATCCGCAGGTATTGAAGTTTTACCTGCGATAATGACCTGAAACGGTAGATATCGCTAAAACGGTCGCTGGTATCCACGTTCACCTGGCTAAACAGCAGTTCGGGTTGAATGCCCAGTTTGGGTGTGATGCCAATACGCGCGAAGACACCCGCATGATACCCGAAACTAAAATTATCGGAAAACGATTGTCCATCAAGTTTATGCATATCCGCACCGGCTTTTACGCCAATGCTGAAAGATTGCGCCTGGCTATTGACTGAAGTCAGCAGTGCAATACCCACATAAATCAGTAAGCGGTTCATACAGATGATTTTTATCAATTCATGCAATATAAGTGCCATTGTATTCAGCCAACCTGCCGCAACCAACATTTAACAGCTTTTAGACAAATGCCGGCCTGTGAAATATCTGTATGTTCAGACATACATGGGGCTGATAAGTTTAACTATGGCAAAGGCGCTTCATGTTAATTATCTGTAAATGCGCTTATTTTCAGATTTTATTTATACCTTTGCGGCGCAAACGCAACATGGAAAATACATGACATGTTCAGTTGCTGTTGAAAACAGGCTCCCTGAATTCCCCCTTCTCAGTTGATGTTCTTCTCCAACGGCCAGTAACATAACATGTGTCCATTATTTTTAAACACTGGCCAAACCGATATGCTTCGCATATCCGGGGCCGTTATGTAAACTGACATCAACAATGACGAACGCATTTGAATTATTAGGATTAAAGGAAGAAACCGTAAAGGCCGTAACCGACCTGGGTTTCAGCACCCCCACACCCATCCAGGAAAAAGCCATCCCGGTATTGATTGCCGGCACAAAGGACTTTGTAGGACTGGCGCAAACCGGTACGGGTAAAACCGCGGCCTTTGGCCTGCCATTGCACAACCTGATTGAGGTACACAATAAATACCCCCAGGCATTGATTGTATGCCCAACCAGGGAACTCTGCCTGCAAATCACATCTGACCTGCAGGATTTCGCGAAATACATGAAATCACTGAAAGTGGAAGCCGTTTACGGGGGCGCTTCCATCACCATGCAAATCCGCAACCTGCACAAAGGCGTGCATATTGTAGTAGCTACCCCTGGCCGCCTGATCGACCTCATTGAACGCAAAGCCATCGACCTGAGTAAAGTGAGTTATGTGGTGCTTGACGAGGCCGACGAAATGCTGAATATGGGATTCAGGGACGATATTGATTTTGTACTGAAGAATACCGTAAACCGCGACAGCATCTGGTTATTCAGCGCGACCATGCCACCGGAAGTGCGCGCCATTTCACGCAACTACATGTCATCTCCCAAGGAAGTAACGGTAGGTAAGGTGAACAGCGGAAACGTAAACATTGACCATCAATACTTTGTGGCCCCAGCACATCAGCGTTATGAAACGTTGAAAAGGCTGATCGACTTCAACCCGGGCATGTACGGCATCATCTTCACCCGCACAAAAGCCGATGCACAAGACATTAGTGAAAAATTATCGAAGGCCGGATATGATATCGAAGCATTGCACGGCGACCTCACGCAACAACAACGCGATAAAGTGATGGGCCGTTTCAGGAGCAAATCTTTGCAACTCCTGATTGCTACGGATGTAGCAGCCAGGGGTATCGACGTTGATGGCATCACGCACGTGATCAATTATGAGTTGCCCGATGACATTGAAGTATATACGCACCGAAGCGGCCGCACGGCGCGCGCGGGCAAAAGCGGGATTTGTATTTCGATCTGCCATGTACGTGAAACATACAAGATCAAGCAGCTCGAAAAGATGACCAATGCGCGTTTCAACAGGCTCGACATCCCCAGCGGAAAAGATGTGTGCCGCAAACAGTTTTTCCATTTCATGGATAAGCTCATAGCAGCAGATATCTCTCATGGCGAATACGAAACTTACATCCCCGCGCTGATGGAGAAGTTTGAAGACATGTCGAAGGAAGACATCCTGAAACGTGTGGCCGCACTCGAATTCAACCATTTCCTGAAGTATTACGAAAACGCTGAAGACCTGAATACACGCATACATGAGCGCGGTTCAAGGGTGGGGGCAATGGAAAGCAGGGATTCCAATAAAGGATCCCGCGGCTTCGCGAGAAGGGACAATGGCTATACCCGCCTCTTCATTAATGTAGGCACGAAAGATGGCTTTTACAAAGCGAGTTTCCTGCAATTTATTTTGGATGAAAGCAATTTAAAAAAAGACGCCTTGGGAAAAATCGATTTAAGGGAAATGAATAGCTGGGTGGAAATTGATAAGATGGAAGCCGGCAGAATGATCAAAGCACTAGATGGCAAAAAGTATAATAACCGCATCATCCGTATGAATGAAGCTGATGGCGGATTCAAGAGTGCCAGGGGCGCGAAAGGGCCAAGGGGTTAAAGTGGCTAAGAAATAGATGAACCTGGTTGAATGAATGATGAGAAAAAAGTCAGGCGCGCATCCATCATCAGGATCAAACCAGTTCTATCACTGTAATTTCGGGCAGTATGCCTACACGGCCGGGATAGCCGATAAAGCCAAACCCCCTGTTGACATATAATTTTTGTGGGCCGGATTCATAGAGTCCGGCCCACTCTTTATACATATACTGCACCGGGCTCCACTTAAACCCGGGAATTTCCACACCAAACTGCATACCATGGGTATGACCGCTCAACATCAGGTCAACCTTGGGGTAATTGGGTAACACCTCTTCGCGCCAATGGCTAGGGTCATGGCTCAGCAAAATCTTAAATGGATAAGATTCTGTCTGCGCGTGTGCTTCCGCCATCTTCCCATACTTCGGAAACCTTCCCCTGGCGCTCCAGTTTTCAATACCTAACACCGCAATTTTTTCACTGCCTTTTTCAATCACCGCATGTTCGTTCATCAGCAAACGCCAACCCAGATCGGCGTGCACTTTTTTCAACCTGTCGAGGTTTTCATTTTTTGAAATCCCCTTATGTGGCCAACGGGCATAATCGCCATAATCGTGGTTGCCCAATGTAGAATACACGCCCATCGGGGCTTTCACCTGCCGGAACACATCCATGAATGGCTCCATTTCCAGGGCCCGGTCGTTTACCAAGTCGCCGGTAAAAAAGACCATGTCTGGCTCCTGCTTCATGATTTCCCGGATACCCCTTTCCACTGCTTTCTTATCAGTAAAACTTCCGGCATGGATATCACTGATATGCACAATACGCGTGCCTTTGAATGATTCCGGAAGATTGGGGAAAACGATTTGTTTCCGGATCACCTGGTACTTGTACTTATTGCCGAAACCATACAACAAACTGCCAAACAAGGTAGTGCCGGCCGAAATGCCCAGCCAGCTTAGGAAAACAGACCTGCTGATGCCGTCGCCATTGGCCGTTTGCGCCTTTGCAGCATCCATGAAAAATTTCCCGGAAGCCCATTGCACACCCCTCCTGAGGTCATCGGCCAATAAAAAAACAATGGCCGTTGATTTTGCGAGGAATAAACCAATGATGATGGAAAAAAGATAAATCCGGTTGCGCTTTCCAATCAGGTGCTCGTCTGTCATGACAAAAAACAGGAAGCCCAGGATACAGATCACCGTTACGGACCAATACAGGATATTCACCAGTGTTTTGGCTTTGGGCGTCAAACCCTGCGTTACGGTTTTCACGGCCTGAAAAAAATAGCTGTCAAGCAGGATCATGACAGAAAGAAATATTAAAACCGGGAGGGGCGATCGCATGAAGCGTTATTTAAGGTACAAAGTTAAAAAGCCAGGAATTCTTCCACCTGTTTATCTACGGCTTTTATGGTACCGGGGTCCATGATCTCATCATTTTCATCTAAAAGTGTATCCACCCGGCTGATGGGTAAGCGGTTCGGGTGCACGATCATATTCATATGCATGAGCGATCCCGTCAGGTGTTCCATACCCCTGAGGTTCCCGGCCCTGCCGGTGGAAACCCCTGTGAGGAGCACTTTTTTGTGTTTCCAGGAACGGTTGATATCCGAGTTATCAATCATGAGTTTGAGTATGCCCGGGTAAGAACCATTGTATTCGGGCATGACGATGATGAATTTGTCGGCCGGGACGAGGTATTCTTTCTCTACATCCAGAAATGCGGCATTTCGCTCAAAAACCTGTACTTCGTCAAGAGATAACAGCCTGCTGTCTACTCCTTTACGGGTGAGCAGGTCCTGGTATGATTGGGCAACTTTCCGGGTATTATTGTCTTCCCGGTTGCTGGCTGAAATAACTGTAACCATTAGTCTAATTTGATATATTTTGATTGCTATGCAGTAATACAACAAATGTGTGTATATATTGTTCCCAATTTTATGCCGAATGAGTACATTTGCCAATCTGTCAAAAACCGTGTACCTCGGCCCCAATGACCGGCAGGAATTTGGTTTGTCAGAAACCTCAAAATAGACTGGCTGACACAGCATTAAATAAGGATTAAGATATTTATGGCAAGAATCATAGGCGTTGCAAATCAAAAAGGAGGCGTTGGAAAGACCACGACAGCCATTAACCTGGCTGCAAGTTTTGCCATATTGGAATACCGCACTTTGCTGGTGGATGCCGACCCTCAGGCAAACAGCACCACCGGTGTGGGCTTCGACCTGCACAATGTAACCCGGAGTTTGTACGACTGCATGGTGAATGAAGCGCCCGCAAAGGATGTGATCCTGAAAACATCCCTTCCCTACCTCGACCTGCTCCCTTCGCACATCGACCTGGTGGGTGCAGAAATTGAAATGATCAATTACCCTAACCGGGAATCCGTGTTAAAAAAGATATTAGAACCTGTCAGGGACGATTATGATTTCATTGTGATCGACTGCTCCCCTTCACTGGGATTGATTACCGTGAATGCCCTGGTGGCCGCAGACAGCGTGGTGGTGCCCGTACAAACGGAATTCTTTGCACTGGAAGGCTTGGGTAAACTCCTGAACACGGTAAAAATTGTACAAAACAGGTTGAATGTTGACCTGAAGATTGAAGGCATATTGATGACCATGTATGATGGAAGGCTCCGCTTGTGCAACCAGGTGGTCAGTGAAGTCAGGCGCCATTTTGACGATATGGTTTTCAGCAGCATCATCCACCGAAATACGCGTTTGAGCGAGGCCCCGAGCGTAGGCAAGCCGGTAATACTCTATGATTCAGACAGTAAAGGCGCCGTTAATTACCTGAACCTGGCCAAAGAGATCCTGCAGAAAAATAATATGACCCGCATCAGCCAGGAGGAAAAGATCATTCAATAACCCTGCTTTGTCCGGCGGATATCCGGACTAAAATGCATCCACATGAGTACTTCGCAAAAAAAAGACGCACTGGGCAAAGGCATCCGCAGCCTGCTTCAGAATATAGACGCTGACCTGAAAACCGCTGCCGGCAACCTGAAACCGGATGTGGTGGAAAAATCCACCGGTGTGATGACGGTTTCCATAGACCAGGTTGAAGTGAACCCGCACCAGCCAAGGAAGGATTTTGATGAAACGGCCCTCAGCGAACTGGCGACTTCCATTAAATTACATGGATTGATCCAGCCACTCACGGTAACGCATACGGGCAGTGGAAAATACAGGCTGATCGCGGGTGAACGCAGGTACCGGGCCTCAAAAATCGCGGGCTTGAAAGAGGTCCCTGTTTTTGTGAGGCAATTGAACGACAGCCACATGCTGGAACTGGCTTTGCTCGAAAACCTGCAACGCGAAAACCTGAACGCGATAGAAATCGCGCTGAGTTATAAAAGATTAATGGATGAGTTGGATTATACACAGGAGCAGGTGGCCGAACGCATGGGCAAAGACCGCAGCACGGTAACCAATTATATCCGCCTCCTGAAACTCCCGCCCGACATCCAGGTGGCAGTGCGCAATGGCGACCTGAGCATGGGCCATGCACGTGCATTGATTAATGTGGACGTGGTAGACAAGCAACTGTATATTTTCAATGAGATCCGCCAGAAGGGATTGTCTGTGCGGCAAACAGAAGACCTTGTACGGAAAATGTACACCTCCTCACCGGATGTTAAAAACACGGTAAAAAGCCAGTTGCCGCCTGCCTTTAGGAAGATTGAAGATACCTTAGCATCTCAATTCGGAACAAGGGTGAAAATGAGCCATTCTAAAAAAGGCCAGGGCAGCATCTTGTTCGAATATTATTCCCTGGAAGAACTGAACAGTTTGCTCGACAAACTGAAAGTTCAGGTAAGTTGAAACACATGAACAAGGTATTGCGGAGCCTTCTTATTGTTATGGCATGCTGGGTCTATAACCCACTTGCGGCGCAAACGGATACGGCTATGCGAAAAACTGTCGCTTTTGCCGACAGCACCCCGTCAGTACCCCTTTCCACCCAAACCTTACAAGACAAAGCTTTCAGCCCGCGCAAAGCCGTCATACGGTCTGCCATTATACCGGGTTGGGGACAGGCTTACAACAAAAAATACTGGAAGATCCCACTTGTTTACGGCGCCCTTGGCACTACATCAGCATTGTTTTTCAGGAACCTTCGCCAGTTCAATGACGCCAGCGACGCGTACAGGCTTGCCACAGATTCGGATCCATTAAATGATGAGCAGATCAAACAACCCTATTACGCGGTGAAAGACCAACCGGAGCGGATCAGGACATTCCGGAACCAGGTGAGGCAGAATGTGGATTACTGTGTGTTGTTTTTTATCGTATTCTGGGGCCTGAATGTTGCCGATGCAGCGGTGGACGCGCACCTGAAAGCCTTTGACGTAAGCGATAACCTCAGTTTACGGGTCAAACCCGGTTTCAGTCCGATGGCCCGCACCAGTGGTATCAGCCTGGTATTCGACCTTGGTCAGAAACCAGCGAAGTAGTACCTTTCCTTTATGAAGATCGCATTGATTGGGTATGGCAAGATGGGCCATGCCATTGAAGAAATCGCCCTCTCGAGGGGGCATGAAGTCCCCCTTAAAATCCATTCCGGTAACACAGGTGAATGTACGCCCGGTAACTTGTCGGCCTGTGATGTAGCCATTGAATTTACGGGCCCGCACAGCGCTGTGGGAAATATCATGGCCTGCCTGCGTACAGGCATTCCCGTTATATCGGGCAGCACGGGGTGGCTGCATGAATGGGATGCAGTGCAACGCTTTTGCCATGACCATAACGGGAGCATGATATATGCCAGTAATTTCAGTGTTGGCGTCAATATATTTTTCGAAATCAACAGGCAGCTTGCCAAACTGATGGCAAGGCAACCTAATTATGATGTGCATATTGAAGAGATACACCACACCCAGAAAAAAGACGCGCCCAGCGGAACAGCTATCACCCTGGCTGAAGACATCATCCAACAACATCCCATCAAACAACAATGGACAACTGAAAATACCGGCAACAAGAACGATCTAACGATAACGAGCAAACGAATTGATCCGGCACCGGGAACGCATACTGTTCAGTATGATTCGGACATTGACAGTATCGAAATCAGGCATACAGCGCACAACCGGAAGGGCTTTGCCACAGGCGCGGTACTTGCTGCGGAATTTATTCTTGGAAAGAAAGGTATTTACAGCATGAAAGATGTATTGGGCATTTAATATGAAAAACCTGAAGCATATTTTATTTTTTTTCCTGGTATCCCATGTTTATTTCGGGGGAACATTTGCACAGTCGAATCAAACCGACAGCCTCTATCTCATCATCAACAGCAATGTTGAAACAAGGGAAAAAATCAAGGCCTATACAGCATTGACCAATATACAATCAACCAAAAACTTTGATGAATGCCTGGAACTAGTTAATGACGGACGCAAACTGGCCGCAAGGTTCAAGGACAGCGCCGCCCTGGCGTATTTTGATAATATTGCCGGTGTGGCTTATTATTTCAAAGGCTCGTACGACAGCGCCGCGGTACTTTACCAGCGCTCTTTAGCCAAAACACGGGCAACAGGTGACCTGAAAGCGCTTGCCGGGTTGCTCAATGATATCGGGAGGCTATACCGGAAAACAAAAGACCTCGACAGGTCACTTTCATATTACGATGAAGCGCTCAATATTTACAGGAACCTGAAAAATGAGGATGGTATTGCCACAATCCTGAATGAATCAGGTGTTGTGTTTGAATACAAAGGTGATTACCCCGAAGCAATTTCGAGGTATAAGGAATCATTGGCGATCCGGGAAAAGATGAACGACAGTTTGGGCATTTCTTACAGCTACAGTTTCCTGGGCGGCGTATATAATTTGCAAAAGGATTTTGACAATGCAAAGAAGCATCATGAGTATGCATTAGAGATCCGCAAAAAACTAAAAGACAGTTTCGCTATTATCCTTACACTATCGGATATGGGCGTTATGTATAAAGACATGGGTCAATTCGATCAATCGATTGATTATTTCAGCCTTAGCAATGCCTTTGCCGAAGCCATGCGCTATCCTCAGTTATTGCTGGAAAATTACAGGACCATGGCTGAACTGGAAGAGAAGCGCGACAAGCCGGGACAGGCGCTGATGTATATGAAACGGTTCGGCGCTTTAAAAGACTCCCTGTTCAATGCTGAAAAAGTCAAGCAGATTGAGGAGTTGAATACAAAATATGAAACAGAGAAAAAAGAACAACAGTTACAATTGCAGGAAGCACAGCTTAGCCGGAAAAATATATTAATCTTTGGCATTTCACTGGGTGGCCTGCTTCTTATCATTGCCGGCTTAAGCATATACCGCCGGAAACAGGTGCAGAATAAACTCGCCTTACAGGAAACCATCAACATCGAACAGGAAAAAGCCGCCAGGGCGGTAATAGAAGCGGAGGAAAATGAGCGAAAGCGCATCGCCGCTGAGTTGCATGATGGGGTTGGACAAATGATGAGCGCCGCGAAAATGAACCTTTCCGTTTTTGAATCGGAACTCCCGTTTGCGGATGACGCACAAAAAAAATCTTTTGAAAATGTCATCAACCTGGTAGACTTGAGTTGCAAGGAAGTGCGCAGTGTCAGTCACCAGATGATGCCCAATGCCCTGTTGAAAAAAGGCCTGGCCGATGCCATCCGGGAATTTATTGACCGGATTGACCACCGCGTCATACAGGTATCCCTCCATGCCGAAGGATTACGTGAAAAACTGGATGCCAATACGGAAACGGTATTGTACCGGGTAATACAGGAATGCGTGAATAATGTACTGAAACATGCACAGGCGTCGAGGTTAGACATATCGCTGATCAAAGACACGGATGGGATATCGGTGACCATAGAAGACAACGGCAAAGGCTTCGATGCATCTAAAATCAAGGATGCCGAAGGTATCGGTGTGAAAAATATCCGGTCAAGGGTGCAGTTTTTAAAAGGCACTGTTGAGTTTGACAGTTCTCCCGGCCAGGGTACCCTCGTGGCTATTCACATCCCGGGTGCATAATTTACACAACTGAATGTTCGGGGATTTCTGTAGTTTTAAGCGCTAACTGAAAGATGAGCGCAGATAAATTCCATATCGCCATGGTTGACGACCACCAGATTGTACTGGATGGATTGAAAACCCTGATTAAAGGCCACCCCCGTTTTGAATTGGCGCTGGAATCAAATGATCCAGCCATACTCCTCTCAAAAATCGGGCAACAAAAGGTTGATATATTAATCACGGACATCATGATGCCCGGCATGACCGGGTTAGAACTGGCGCGTAAAGTGCGGGAAATCCATCCGGATATCCGCATCATGGCATTGTCGATGAACGGCGAAGGCAACCTGGTGAACCAGATGATCAATGAAAGCAACATTTCGGGTTATATCCTCAAAAATATCAGTCGCCAGGAATTATTAACCGCGCTTGAAAAGGTAGCTGAAGGCGGTGTGTATTTCAGCGATGAAGTCATGCAGGAAATGCTACGTGACGCAGAGCGAAAAACCGATTTGGAGGAAGCCAAACTCACGCAGCGTGAAATGGAGATCATCCGGCTGATTGAAAAAGAATACAGCAATAAGATGATTGCGGAAGCATTATTCCTCAGTGAGCGCACCATTGAAACGCACCGAAAGAACATCCTGCGCAAAACAAAAACCTCCAGTGTTTTGGGATTGATCAAGTATGCTTATGAGCACAACCTTGTATAGGATTTCAAAACTTCTTAAAACAATAAGGGCTGTTCCGTAAAGAACAGCCCTTTGTATTACTTAATGCTGATGAATTAGAAAGTGTAAGCAGCACGTACACCTACTGTGTTCAGAGAACCACCAGTGGCAGAGATACCAGTGTACTTAGCCAGCACGTCGATTTTGCTGAACTTGAAACCGATGCCAGGAGCATAGGTAAAGTTGCTGCCGCTACCAGAACCTGAAGCGAAAGACAGACCCAGTTGAGCAGAAGCGTAGATGTTGTCTGAGAAATGGTACTTAGCACCAGCCAGAACAGGGATCAGACCCAGGGCGTCGTTCTTGAAGCTGATCACACCCAGATCGATGGTCTTACCACTGAAAGTGATGTAACCTGCGTTCAGGGTCAGATCGATTTGGTCAGCAACGCGGTAGTCAGCCTGTACGGTACCACCGATACCGAAACCATAACCATCAGCGAAATCACCGATAGGCAGTTGAGCTTCAACACCAACGCTGAAGTTCAGTTTTTTTGTTTCAGCAGATTTGTCTTGTGCGAAACCTGCGAAAGAGGCAGTAGTCAGGGCTACGATAAAAAATAGTTTTTTCATGTTACGTATTTTTGGTTTAGAAATGTGGCGCAAGGTATGAATAAATTTTCATTCATTCATATTTGCGACACAAAGAAATAGATTTTTTTGCATATATACCATACCGTGAGCCCGGTATTTTTTGTTGAAGGTTGATTTTCAATGATAAACGGCAACCCGGATTCCTTCATAACTCATTGATTATTATAACCTAACGGTCATACCTAGCTGAAAAAAGGATCCCCCCACATAACCCGCTTCTGCGTATACCCCCCAGTGTGATGACCATAAATAACGGGCTCCTAACTGCCCCGAGTACCCGAACTTGCCCGGTTTATCCCTGCTGTCGCTATCAGTGTTTGCATATTTGGATGATACATACCCGACACCCCCGCCCGCGTACAAATCCCATTTTTCATGGCGAAGGAAATGAATATTGGCCCTTGCCAATAAAGAAAATATCGTGAGCCTGTCTGTAAAACTATCGCCATAACCTTCATACTTACCCGTAATACGTGAATAACCGGCATGGATACCCGCACTGACCCGGTTGCTGACAGCATACTCAACAGCCAGTGAATACGGGCCTGCAGAGCGCACGTCATATGTGATACCCGGCAGGTTCACTACTTGTTTGAGATAGGTCTTCCAGATATTGCCAATGCCATGCCCGGCCATCAGCATGAAATCAGCTTTTTGATACGCGTATTTTTTTTGATCCTGCGCATGGGTTTGCAGCGTTGCAAAAAAAAGGGACAGGATGATGGAGTATTTGAACAAGTTGGGGGTATTCATGTCGTGATTGGTTACGTAAACAAAAATAATCCACCAGGGCATGGTGGATTATTAAAAACAATTGTTAGTGCTATTCATTAAAGGACAACGGCAATCAGGAGGATGCCAATCCAGATGGCAAACCCAAGCCATGACCATTTTACCCGGTTTGATTTCTTATCATCGTTGATGATGTATGCGATGATCACACCGATCAAACCCAGCAAAAAACCAAGCGCGAAACCACCGAGGTGAAATCCGGTTGTACCGTCAAACTCCCCACCCTTCGACTGTTGCGCATTGGAGAAATACTTTTGTAATTTTTTTGACTTGATATACCCTTGCTCATCAATAGATTTTTTCAATTTCTTTTGCGCGCCTTTAAATGCCAGGCGCTGCGGGAGCGACATCTTCTGGCCAGTCATACGCTCAAGGTCAGCTTTGGATATGACGGATAAATCATACAATGAAATGGCTTCGCCCTTCTTCCCCACCGGGATCATCACAGCCGAGGCTTTAACCTTTGGTTCGGTATGAACAGGCTTTACCGAGAAAGCAGACAATTGAAAAGTCATGGCCATCAATGTGACCAGGAATGTGATTTTTTTCATGATATGCATTTTCGTTTTTGGATTCCTTAAATTAAGCGATTTACCATTGCCCCATGCACGAACTTATCAACAAACCTGCAAAGTTCAGAGGTTCATCAGCATATCTTTCACCATATCATCCAACTGGTATTCTTCCTTCCAGCCCCAATCCCTTCTGGCCACGCTGTCATCAATGCTTTGCGGCCAACTATCGGCAATGGCCTGGCGGTAATCGGGCTGATACGTTGACCGGAAGCCGGGAACAATCTTTTCAATGGATGCCGTGATTTCTTTGGGCGAAAAACTCATACCCGACAAATTATAAGATGTGCGCACGGAGATGCGCGCCGCATCTGATTCCATCAACTCAATCGTTGCGCGAATGGCATCCGGCATATACATCATGGGCAGGTATGTATCCTCTTTCAAAAAGCATTCATAGGTTTCGCCCGCCTTTGCCGAATGGAATATCTCCACCGCGTAATCGGTGGTACCCCCACCGGGATTGCTCTTATAACTGATCAAACCAGGGTAACGCAAACTGCGTACATCTACCTGGTACCTGTGGTAATAATAGTTGCACCAGAATTCGCCGGCATATTTGCTGATGCCATATACGGTGGAAGGTTCTATGATGGTTTGCTGCGGGCAATTTTGTTTGGGTGAAGTGGGGCCAAACACCGCGATGCTGCTGGGCCAATACACTTTATGCAGGTGCTCCTCCTTGGCAATATCCAGCACATTCAGCAGGCTTTGCATATTCAGGCTCCAGGCCAGGTTCGGATTTTTTTCTCCGGTTGCAGAAAGGATGGCCGCGAGCAGGTAGATTTGGGTGATGCCCTGCCGGATCACCTGCACATGCAACATTTCTTTGTTCATTACATCCAGGCTCACATAGGGGCCGGTTCCTCTCAACAATGGGTTCTCTTCCCTCAAATCGGAAGCTATCACATTGGCTTCGCCATAGATCTTGCGCAGGGCAAGGGTTAATTCCACTCCAATTTGTCCGCTGGCGCCAATTACCAGGATTTTTTCTTTGACCATGGGGCAATCGTTTAGGCTGTAAAATAAAGGGAAAATAAGCAATGCGCAACCGCCACGCCATACCTGCGCGGATTAATTAATTACCTTTGCGCCATGAATGCATATACGCAGGAACTTTTTTCCGGACAGAATTACAATCCCCGATCATTTTTCCTGATCGCGGGGCCTTGTGTTGTGGAAAACGCCGAGATGGTTGATGAGATCACTTCAACAGTCAGCAGCCTCTGCAAACAATTTCAGATACCATACATTTTCAAGGCTTCATACCGTAAAGCTAACCGGACCAGCGCCGGTTCATTTACAGGCATTGGTGATGAAGCGGCGCTGGAATTGATACAAGCGGCCGGTAAAAAATATGGCGTACCGGTAACCACGGATATCCATGCGGCGCTGGAAGCGTCTATGGCTGCCCGTTATGTTGACGTATTGCAGATACCCGCTTTCTTATGCCGGCAGACCGACTTGCTGATTGCAGCCGCGGAGACCGGCAAACTGGTCAATGTAAAAAAAGGCCAATTCCTCAGCGGTCCGTCCATGGCTTTTGCCGTGCAAAAAATCAGGCAGGCAGGAAATGAGAAAATTTGGCTGACCGAAAGGGGCAATAGTTTCGGGTATACAGACCTTGTGGTGGATTACCGGAATATCCCCTGGATGAAAGCGCACCAGGTGCCCGTTGTCATGGATTGCACCCATTCACTGCAACAGCCCAACCAGACCAGCGGGGTAACCGGCGGCAACCCCGAACTGATTGAAACCATCGCCAAGGCAGCTATTGCCACAGGCACCGACGGGTTATTTATAGAAACACATCCTAACCCATCCATTGCCAAAAGCGATGGGGCCAATATGCTCAGGCTTGATTTATTGGAAGGATTACTGGAAAAACTGGTCAGGCTGCGGGAAGCGGTTATTGAATAATTACCAGTAACGGACGGGGTTGCGCCTGGCATTGGTGATGTAGCGTTTGATATTCATCCAGAACGCGATAAACATATAAACCACCAGGGGCGAGCCCATGGTCATGAAAGTGATATAGATGAAATATTTACGGATGGTGGCTGTGGCAATGCCCATCTTCTCCCCTATGGCCGCACAAACGCCAAATACATGCCATTCCACAAAATGTTTGAATCGGTTCATACGGTAATCGGTTCGAACTATCTTAAAGTTAAAATTACTCATTTTTCGATATATCCTGTGCTCATTTTAAGTAAATTTGCACGCCTTTCCGGGCTTTATTGTCTGATACGGCCTGGCAGCAGTTCCAATACACATTTTCAAATCGCTAAATTCACATTATGGCATTCGACATTGAGATGATCAAGAAGGTTTATGAAAACTTTCCTTCGCGCGTGCAGGCTGCCCGCACGGTTGTTGGCCGCCCGCTGACCCTGACCGAAAAAATCCTCTATGCGCATCTTTGGCAAGGTAATCCCACCGAAGTGTACAACAGGGGCGGTTCCTATGTTGATTTCGCGCCAGACAGGGTTGCTATGCAGGACGCTACGGCCCAGATGGCTTTGTTGCAGTTCATGCAATCAGGCAGGGACAAAGTGGCCGTACCCAGTACTGTGCACTGCGACCACCTCATTGAAGCAAAGGTTGACAGCAAAACAGACCTTCAGCGTGCCGTTAACGAGAGCAGCGAAGTTTATGATTTCCTTTCTTCCGTATCAAATAAATATGGCATTGGCTTCTGGAAACCGGGTGCCGGTATCATCCACCAGGTTGTGTTGGAAAATTACGCTTTCCCCGGTGGTATGATGATTGGCACAGACAGCCATACGGTTAACGCGGGCGGATTGGGCATGATCGCGATTGGTGTGGGTGGGGCGGATGCATGTGATGTCATGGCTGGCCTGCCCTGGGAACTGAAAATGCCAAAACTGATTGGCGTGAAACTGACCGGAAAACTGAATGGCTGGACATCTCCCAAGGATGTGATCCTGAAAGTTGCCGGCATCCTGACTGTAAAAGGCGGTACAGGCGCCGTGGTGGAATATTTTGGCGAAGGCGCCACCAGCATGAGTTGCACAGGTAAAGGAACCATCTGTAATATGGGTGCCGAAATTGGCGCTACCACTTCCACTTTTGGATATGACGAAAGCATGAGCCGTTACCTCAAGGCCACAGGCCGTGCCGACATCGCCGACATGGCCGATGCCATCAGGGAACACCTGACAGGCGATCCAGAAGTGTATGCAAACCCTTCCGCCTATTTTGATCAGATTATCGAGATCAACCTGAGTGAACTGGAACCACACCTGAATGGCCCGTTCACGCCAGACCTGGCTACACCGATTTCGAAAATGAAAGAAGCTGCGGCGGCCAATAACTGGCCTACCAAAATTGAAGTCGGACTGATTGGATCCTGTACCAACTCATCGTATGAAGACATCAGCAGGGCCGTAAGCCTGGCTAAGCAGGTTGCTGAAAAAGGGCTGACTATTCAATCTGAATTCACCATCACACCGGGATCCGAGCAGGTGCGTTACACCATTGAAAGGGACGGTTTTTTAGATGTGTTTGATAAGATCGGCGCCACTGTTTTCGCAAATGCCTGCGGCCCCTGCATTGGTATGTGGGCGAGGATGGGCGCTGAAAAACAGGAACGAAATACGATTGTACACAGTTTCAACCGCAACTTTGCCAAAAGGGCCGATGGTAACCCCAATACATTCGCGTTTGTGGGATCCCCTGAGATGGTAACGGCCATGGCTATTGCCGGTTCACTCGATTTCAACCCGCTGACAGATACCTTAACCAATAACAAAGGCGAGCAGGTAAAATTAGATCCTCCTACCGGAGATGAACTCCCTCCCCGCGGTTTTGCAGTGGAAGACCCCGGTTACCAGGCCCCGGCAGCAGATGGCAGCCAGGTACAGGTAAAAGTAGCGCCCGACAGCAAGCGCCTCCAATTACTCGAACCATTCCCGGCATGGGAAGGCACTGACCTCAAAGGCTTAAAACTCCTGATCAAAGCCAAAGGAAAATGTACAACCGACCATATCTCTATGGCCGGCCCTTGGCTGAAATTCCGTGGCCACCTCGATAATATCAGCAACAACCTGTTGATCGGAGCGGTGAATTATTTCAACGAAAAAACAGATTCGGTTAAAAACCAGCTCAATGGTGAATACGGGCCGGTGCCCGCCACACAACGTGCTTACAAAGCCGCAGGCATTGGCAGCATCGTGGTAGGCGACGAAAACTATGGCGAAGGATCATCACGCGAACACGCGGCCATGGAACCCCGTCACCTGGGCGTTCGCGCGGTGTTGGTGAAATCATTCGCACGCATACACGAAACCAACCTAAAAAAACAAGGCATGCTGGCTTTGACTTTCGACAACAAGTCGGACTATGATAAAATACAGGAAGATGACAATATTGATATCATCGGACTGACCAGCTTCACCCCCGGTAAAGCACTGACATTGGTATTGCATCATAAAGACGGCAGTACTGATGAAATCAGTGTGAACCATTCATACAATGAACAGCAAATTGAGTGGTTCAAAGCCGGCGCCGCTTTAAATATCATCCGCCGCGATTTTGCAGCCAACAATTAATATATTGCAAGAATAAAAACAGAAAGTCCCGGAAAAACCGGGACTTTTTTTATGCGCTTATGTTCAGTGAAATGAGTCATTGATCAGGCTTTGGGAACAAGCAAAATATATTTGAACGCGCTCTTATATGCGGCATCTACAAATGATACCAGGTTATTCCAGGATGATTTAGGCAGGTCTTTTTGTTTATATATTTTCCGAATGGTTATTTCAACAAGCTGGCCCTTTTGCTCGGCAACCAAATTAAATACGCCTGCTTCATTGTCGATATTCTGATTCAATTCTGATATGCCTTGTACATCATACCCATCCGGAATCGCAAACCTGATCACCCATTGCAGGGTCCTTGGATAGCCAAGTGAAATATCGTGCTGGCGTTCATTTTCATCTTTTTTAATGTGCAATTGCCCGCCCACAAGGCTATTGATGTTTACCAGCAATCGTTTTCCGGCTTTCCGTACCCTATTGCCCAATTCAAACTCTTCGGTAAAAACAAGATCGGGGTTTTTGCGGCTGCGCCCCCCGCTTTGCAAAGTAAAAGACTTGCTTTTAACCGATTGGCCATAATCGCCTTGCAGTTGCCGTTTTACAAATTCAGGCTTTTCTTTTTTATAAAACTCCTTAAGGGTTCGAATGGTATTATCAAAATTTTCTTCAGCCAATCCGGTAAGATTTTCACCCGGCGATTCTCCTCCATAATTTTTATAATCATCCAGCATATACGTAGTATACCGCAATGCATCGTCGATGGCGCGGTTCTTGTTGATGCCTTTATAAGTGGATACGCGCTTCACAGCCAAAGTTTTTTTATCTGGCATGAGTGATGCCGTAATATCGTATGAGGAAAGGTTTTGCTCCGGACTGGAAGAAGGTAATTTGTAAGGGATGATTTCCTGGTTACCTTTTTTATCCGGCGCATTGATGATATACGCTTCACAACCCAACAATGATTCTACCAGTTCGCCGGGATTGCTGTGATCGGTGCTGTTGAAATAGAGTTTATCATTGATCTTCACGATATACTTAATTTCCTGGTCAAAGAGCACATCTTTGATGGTGCCGACCTTGTTGGAAATGCTGATGCACAAATCTGATTTCACATCCCTCTCCATCAACAAATACCGAAACAGGTATGCGGCCCTGATATCTGAAAAATAAGAATCGCGCATCACTACAAGGTGCCTTACTTTGTAATAAGACTTCTCAATAAATTCCTGCTCCGACCAATCCTTAGCGCCTGACCTTTTCATTTCGTTCCATAACATCTCCCCCATTTTATTCACGGTCGTATATTGTGAATACATTTGGCGCCCTTCCTGCATAAAATCTTCCCAGGCCCTCTTTGCCAGTTCTTCCATGCTGAAACCGGTTTTGATTTGGCCCTTGGAACCAATTAAAGCACCTTTCACGTTATCCGAATTTGAATAAATCACCTGGAATTTAACCAATGGGTAATGCGTGTAGGCATTGATAAAATGAACATCTTTTTCCGTTGCCCTGTCGGTATCCGTAAATACATACCGATAGATTCCCTCTTCATTTGAATTTTCCTGCTTAAATTCCGGCGCGCCGCTGAACGACATAGATTTGAAATACGACTTGCTGTCGGTTTCCATGATGATCTGGTTGAATAAAACAGGGTAACCTTTTGAGCAAACTTCATATTGCGGGGAAAATTCGATGTATCCGGACCGGCTCACATCCAGTTTATTCCTGGTACTTGTTACGTATTCGAGGATATCTCCAGGCTCAAGGTCCGGTATGGCTACCTTGTAATACTGGCCCTGCGTCCCCAGTTCCTGGTCAAAGAAACTTTGAAAGAATTCAGGTATGGAAGTTGATGCATCTATCTGCACAGCTTCGTTCAGCGAAATATTCACCTTTTCCCCATTCGATTTGATCAGCCTGGCACTAAAGCCATCCGTTTTATCGCGGTACCTGAAATAAATAGTCGAGAACACTTCAACGGCATTCTTATCATGCATACGAATTTTGAAACGGACGTTCTCAATGAAAACCAGGTTTGATTGCACACCTTTCCAGAAATTAAGCCTGGATTGTTTATCAATATTCACCATACGCCTGTAACCCATTACCACCGCTGATTCTTTCTCATATTTAGCAGGCACCTGGTTGTTGGTAAAAGCAGGCACAGATTCGTTCCAGAGCGGTTGCGCATTGGATTCAATTTTTTCCAGGAAATCTTCATCAATAAAATCCTGTGCATGAATAACAGGCATGGACAGGAAAAAAAGTACAGTCCAAGACAGGAGATACCGGTATATATGTAATGCCTTCATGTGCAAATTATTTGTTGACCACGCGGATCAGGTTTTGGTTAAAATCCCGTAATGAGTGAATGAATTGTTTCCAATTGGCAAAATCCGATTTACGGATCATGGGGTTTTTGATATGCAATGTCTTTCTTAATGACAGAACATTTCCATTCACTGTATATTCCCCTTTAAATGAATAGCCTTCCTGGTTGATATTGACCGGTTCTGGCAAATCTGAAAACGATTGGTTAGGGCCAATAGTTAATGAAATTTCGTCATCAAATAGTATGGATTCACCCAGATCGTAACCTTCAATTCTTTTTTCATCCGGAATAAACCGCTCCAAAGATTTTGGAAAGAAATCTATGCTGACATAATAATCCTTATTGATTTCATGCACACTGTTGCCCACTTGCACCTGTCCTTTTAATTCAACGGTTTTATCCCGGTCGTTCAAATCTGATGTTTTTACCTGTTTGACCTGTATGTCGCTGCTGCCGAACTCAAGGTATTCAGACAAGAAATCTTCTTTCTCCGTGCTTGGCAGGTCATGATACCTTTGGTGGAAACCTGTTCGTTGATTTCCCGTAAGTGTTACCGTAACCGGACCTTTTAAATTATTACCATCAAGGCTGAAACTTGCTTTTGTTTGCAGTTTACTGTCTTCCGCTTTCATATCAGGAACAGGTACAATGTCAAACGATTCTCCGTTAGACACCATCACTTCTTTACCCTGGAGCCTGAAAGCATCTTCCCCAAACGGGCCATAATCTTCAGTGGCATCCAGGAAATATGTTTTACCCTTGAAATATAAGGCGGTAATGGCATGATTATTCACACAGAGTGCCGGTAATGATTGCGGATAGGGCAGTTGCCTGGTACCAATCCAAGAAAATCGGGCATCATATCCGGCAAGCTTGAGGAATTCGGTCAGCAGGTTGGCCATACCTTTACAATCGCCGTATTTCTTTGCCAGCACATCCTGGGCCGAAGCGGGTATATAACCTGAATAACCGTCTTCATAAGCGATGTAACGGATATTATCCTGGACCCAATAATAAATGGCTTTAATTTTTTCTTCATCGGTTTTTGCCTGCTGTGTGATTTTTGCCAGTTGTGGTTTTAATGAAGATGTTTCATTTCCGGCCATCAGGTACATCCTGTTATTCCATGCATAAACATCATCCACTTTATCGAAACCATTGATCTGCTCGCCTTTGGCTTTAAAACTCCTGATTTGTAATACGATGTGGGGATCGGAATAAGCCCTGCCCAATCGACGGTACTCAGATTTGTAAGCGGGGATATTGTTCATTTTGAAAGTATAATACGTGTAGCCTCCTTTTTTCTGTTGCTGCACATCCACTTTATGCCCTTCAAAGTTCATTTGCTTGAAATCCACGGTCAACCAATCAGGTACCTTAAACTCAAAAACCTGTTCGCCGATGGGATACGAGGAATGAAAAAATAAGCGCGTAAGGAAACGGCCATCATTGTATTCCTTTCGGACATTGACTTTCACCAGCGCGCCTTTATTGTTGAACCGGATGGGAAAGTATTTGATGCGGCTGTCATCAAAGAAAATATTGTCATCGGTTACGCTTCTGTCAACACCAACGCGGTCAACCGCGATGTATTTTCCGGCGATGCGGTCGTACCTTTTAAAAGATTTCAATTCTATGAACTTGTTATAAAATTCATAGAACATCAACCCGGCGAATTTCCTCAAACCAAGAAATTGATATTCGCCATCTTCCTGGATGACCACCACTTTATCATTCAGGCTGTTTTTGCCTTTGTCGAATGTGAAATAGCGTTTTGAGCTAAGGCACATCACATCATCGTCTTTGAATTTGCGTGCATAATATTCGGCGTCGCTGACAGGATCGTCAGTCTGTGCATAAACTACAACCGAACAAAAGCACAGAAACAAGGCAGGAAGGGCCGCCCGTCCCTTTGAAAAAAAGTGGAACAACATGCAGTTAGGTTTTAAAAAATGAAAGGGCGGACTAATCAAATTGTGTAATAAATCTATTACATTTTCCTAAGATAAAAAATCATTTTTCACTTGTAATATCTGAAAACCATACCGGGCTTGTATCATCCCAATCACCATTATAATTGATGGTGAGTTCTTCGCCGGCTTTTACGGGGCGGACGGTTTTTACAAAAATGGACCCATCCTCAAAATCCATAAAATATTCGCAATTACTTTGGTAGCTGTGGTTGTACATGGGCACAAACCCCAGGGCCATGGCGCACTGATCTTTTTTTGGCCCCCATTCAAAAATATAATCGTGCAGCAGGGTTTTATCGAGGTGCTGCCTGTCTGTTCCTGCCATCACAATTACGGGGGAATGTTCGATCACAATTTCGGCATCCAGGTCTTCGGAAGTGAACACGGCCCTGCCCTTGCCGGGTGCCTGATCGATGTATAAACAAGACCTAATCATAACATGAGAGTAAGAATCAAAAGAATTAACTTGCAACCTACAAAATCGAAATTAGGCAAAATCAGGAGATGGCTTTGGATATGGAAGAAATATCGCTGCAACAACAGTTCGAAGACGTCATCGCTTCGGAGGATAAACTGGCCATCAAGGAGTTCCTGAATGACCAGAACATCAGTGATGTGGCCGACCTGATATATGAAAACCCCGACTTTGAAACACAGATCATCTCGCACCTGTCCATACACAGGGCCGCGGGTGTATTTAAAATCCTGGAAGTAGGCGAACAGAAGCGCATCATCAAAAACCTCCCTCCCTTCAAATCAGCCGAACTGCTGAATGAATTGCCGGCGGATGACCGGGTTTCCTTTTTGGAGGAACTGCCCAACAGCACGGTGCGCGACCTGCTGAAAACACTGGACCCCCACGAAAGAAAAGTGACGCTGGAATTACTCGGCTACCCCGAAAATTCCGTAGGCCGCCTGATGAACCCCAACTACGTGTATGTATATGAAAACAATACGGTAGAACAGGCATTTCAAACCATCCGTCGTTTTGGCACCAATACAGAAACGATTGATGTGATTTATGTGATCAATCAAAAAGGGGAATTATTAGACGATATCCGCATCAGGGATTTCATCCTTGCCTCACCGGATGTATTGGTTTCGGAACTGATGGACGAAAGGTTTATCGCTTTGAATGTGAATGATGACCAGGAAGTGGCCAATGAAGTGTTTAAGATGAATAATCGGGTAGCCCTTCCCGTTACCGATGACCAGAATATATTACTGGGGATCGTCACCATCGACGACGTGCTTTGGGTAGCCAGCGAAGAGTTCAGCGAAGACATCCAGAAAATTGGCGGTACAGAAGCGCTGGAAGAACCATATCTCGATATCAACATCATCAAACTACTCAAGAAAAGGGCTGGGTGGCTGATCCTCTTGTTCCTCGGTGAAATGCTCACGGCATCAGCCATGCAGTTTTTCCAGGACGAAATTGAAACAGCCACGGTACTGGCTTTATTCATTCCCCTGATCATGAGCAGCGGGGGCAATAGCGGCTCACAGGCATCCACGCTGATCATACAGGCCATGGCACTGGGTGAATTAACCATTGCAGACTGGTGGAAAGTGATGAAACGGGAATTGATCACCGGGCTTTTGCTTGGACTGATATTGGGAAGCATCGGTTACCTGCGCATCATGCTCTGGCAAAACCTGCACATTTTTAATTACGGTGAATACTGGAGCCTGGTGGGCGCCACCATATTCTGCTCGCTGACCGGCATTGTGCTTTGGGGCAGTTTGATGGGATCCATGCTGCCCATAATCCTCAAAAGGCTGAAATTAGACCCCGCAGCTTCCTCCGCTCCGTTTGTGGCAACATTGGTGGATGTAACCGGGATCGTGATCTACTTTTCGGTAGCTTATTTCTTCCTGAAAGGCCTGCTGTTGTAAACCCTTGACAAGTACGCAAAATTCAACAGATATTAAACAAAATCAGTAATTTGCGCTGCAATAGAAATCAAGCGGTTACGTTATTAGCCGGTATCAACCGAAATGATGTACTCCATGGGATCTTCACTTTGATTTTGATGCACTTATAAATTAACTCTTAAAATTATGTGTGGAATAGTTGGATATACCGGCCCCCGGCAGGCTTTTCCGGTGGTATTAAAAGGATTGAAACGCCTGGAATACAGGGGCTATGACAGTGCCGGTGTGGCATTGCTCAAAAACGGCAACCTCAGCGTGTATAAAAAGAAGGGCAAGGTAGCTGACCTGGAAGAGCACCTGATCGGGAAGGACATTGAAGCCAATATCGGCATAGGCCATACCCGTTGGGCCACCCATGGTGAACCCAGCGACCGGAACGCGCACCCGCATTCATCAGCCAGCGGCAGATTGGCGATGATCCATAACGGGATCATTGAAAACTATGCGCAGATCAAACAGGAATTGGTTAAGAAAGGATACCAGTTCAGCAGTGATACAGACACGGAAGTGCTCCTGAATTTCATTGAGGATATCCGCAACAATAATAACAGTAGCCTCGAAGAAGCCATCCGCATCGCCTTGAAAAGGGTAACCGGGGCTTATTGTATTTTGCTGATTGACCAGGACGACCCGCATACCATCATCGCGGCCCGCAAAGGCAGCCCATTGGTGATCGGGATTGGAAAGGGCGAACATTTCCTGGCCAGCGATGCCTCACCTATCATTGAGTACACCAAAGAAGTGGTATATGTAAATGACTATGAACTGGCGATAGTGAAGCCGGATGAACTGATCCTGAAAAACCTTGGCAACGAAAAAATCACCCCATATATCACCAAGCTCGACATGGAACTCGCGGCCATTGAAAAAGGCGGCTATGACCATTTCATGCTCAAAGAGATTTTTGAGCAACCGAGCACGATTTACGATTGCTTACGGGGACGGTTAGACGCAAATGCGGGCACCATCCGCATGAGCGGTATCGATAAAAATATCGAACAGCTCAAAAACGCCAACCGCATCATGATCGTGGCTTGCGGCACCAGTTGGCATGCTGGCCTTGTAGCTGAATACATCATTGAAGAACTCTGCCGCATACCGGTGGAAGTGGAATACGCATCTGAATTCCGGTACAGGAACCCCATCATCAATAAAGGGGACGTGATCATAGCGGTATCGCAGAGCGGTGAAACAGCCGATACCCTGGTTGCATTGGAAAGGGCCAAGGAAAACGGCGCTTTTATTTTTGGCATCGTCAATGTTGTGGGTTCATCCATCGCCCGCCTTTCCCATGCCGGAGCTTACACACATGCCGGTCCTGAAATTGGCGTGGCTTCCACCAAAGCCTTTACAGGCCAATTGGCCGTGCTCTGCATGATGGCATTGAATATCGCGCATGCCAAAGGCACGATTTCAGAAGACCGATATAAAAAACTCCTCCTCGAACTGGAAGAAGTACCTGAAAAAATTGACAGCATCCTCAAAAACGCGGAGGAAGTCAAGAAAATCGCGGACGTGTACAAGGATGCATCCGACTTCCTGTTCCTGGGAAGGGGATACAATTTCCCTATCGCGCTGGAAGGCGCCCTCAAACTGAAAGAAATTTCCTATATACATGCTGAGGGCTATCCCGCCGCGGAAATGAAACATGGCCCGATCGCGCTGGTCAGTGAAACCCTGCCCGTGGTGTTCATCGCCACCAAAGACCCCTATCACGAAAAAATCGTGAGCAATATGCAGGAAATCAAAGCCCGTAAAGGTAAAATCATTTCCATCATTACCGAAGGTGATGAAGTAACGCCGCCATTGAGCGACCATTACTTCTCCATTCCCCCGGCTGATGAAATCATCGCGCCCATCCTTTCCGTTGTGCCCCTCCAGTTGCTTTCCTATTATGTAGGTACTGCCAAGGGGCTGGATGTGGATAAGCCCAGGAACCTTGCAAAAAGTGTTACTGTTGAATAAAAAAGACGGTTGACGCTATTCAGGCTTAAAACCGTATATTTATTACCCATTTGATATGATGGCCATTCGCACCGGGTTCCGGTAGGATGGCCATGATCTTTTATCCTAACGAGATGCATTCATGAATATCATACACTCTCACCCGGTTGAGGAACTCGGCTATCATTTTATTGAGGCCAAATACCTTCCCAAAGGAAAAAATGAATACTACCTGCGCTTTCAGCAATGTGGATCAAACATAAAATACAGGGAACTGAGTTCTGCGGAAATAGAAACGCTCACCCTGAACCGCAACAGTTCCGATAACTGGAAGCACATTCTGGTCTCCAAAGATTTCAATGCAAACCTTGTGCGCAACTGCAAATTTTTCGGACTGGTGCGTATCGGGAAATTGGAGCCTTTGTACAGGGAATACCATAACCTGCGCATGCCGGTAGGTTTATACAACAGCACCATCATCAGTTCGGATATTGGTGATAATGTCTGCATCGATAATGTAAACTACCTCAGCCATTATATCATTGGCAACGATGTGATGCTGGCCAATATCAACGAACTGGCCTGCACCGATAAAGCCAAATTCGGAATCGGTGTGTTAAAAAACGGTGAAGTGGAAAAACAACGCGTACGCATTGAAGTATGCAACGAAAACGGTGGCAGGTCAATCGTCCCGTTTGATGGCATGCTTGCCGGAGATGCCTATCTCTGGAGCAAATACCGGGATGATGAGGCCTTACTCAATAAATTCCTGGAATTCGCGCAACTTCAATCAGACCCGCAAAGAGGATATTACGGACGCATTGGGGAAAGTACCATCATCAAAAACTGCCGCATCATTAAAGATGTAAATATTGGCAGCGACGCATACATCAAAGGCGCCAACAAACTCAAGAACCTGACCATCAACAGTGATGCCGACAGGCAATCACAAATTGGCGAAGGATGCGAATTGGTAAATGGCATCATTGGTTTCGGATGCAGGATTTTTTATGGCGTGAAAGCCGTGCGTTTTATCACAGCCTCACATTCCCAATTAAAATACGGGGCAAGGCTCATCAACTCATACCTTGGAAACAACTCCACCATCTCCTGTTGCGAAGTACTCAACTCATTGATTTTCCCATCGCATGAGCAACACCACAACAATTCATTCCTCTGTGCCGCTTTGCTGATGGGCCAGAGCAATATTGCAGCGGGCGCTACGCTTGGCAGCAACCATAACAGCCGGAGCGCCGACGGGGAAATTATCGCGGAGCGTGGTTTCTGGCCAGGATTATGCGTCAGCCTCAAACATAATTCAAAATTCGCGGCCTTTACCATATTGGCCAAAGGCGATTACATGTATGAGCTAAACATACCGGTCCCTTTTTCACTGGTGAGTAACGACGTATCAAACAACAGGCTTGTGGTCATGCCCGCCTATTGGTTCATGTATAACATGTACGCGCTGGCGAGGAATGCATGGAAATACCAGGACCGCGACAACCGCACCGTTAAGATCCAGCACATTGAATACGATTACCTGGCACCGGATACCATCAATGCCATGTTCGACAGCCTGGCTTTGTTCTCTACATTGCAGGTGAATGAAAAAGGAGAAGCACTGGTACAGGGTTGGGAGAACAATGCAAGGCCGGTAGTGATCACCAAACTGGCGCAATCATCCGAAGTGTTCAGGCGAATGATCCGGTATTACGGCATCACACAATTGCTGCAACATATCAGGGTTAATAAATTCAGTGACTTCACATCTTTCAAATCAACCATGCCCTCCAGGATCAGCCGGAGCGAATGGATGAATGTGGGTGGTCAGTTGATCCGAACTGAGAGGATCGCATTCTTAAAAAAACAGGTGAAAGCGGGCAAATTCAAGAACTGGGATGACATACACCAGTTTTATGTTTCAGAAGGAAAGACGTATGCAGCAGACAAACTTTTACATGCATATACCAGTTTACTCGAAATATTACAGATCACCGGAAAACAATTCAGCCCGGAAATATTTTCAGGGTTGCTGAAAGAAGCGGTTGACACAACGGAATGGATGGTACAGGGCATTTATCAATCGAGGGAAAAAGATTACAGCAATGCTTTCCGGAAAATGGCCTATGACAATAACGAAGAGATGCAAAAAGTACTGGGCCGTTTTGAAGACAATAGCTTTATCAAAGACCAGTTGGCCGCACTCGACCAATTAAAAAAAGAAACCCGCTCTTTACAGCGCAAATGGAAATTATAGGAAGTATGACAGAGCCATTTCGTACCCCTTTAACCCGAGGCCCGAAATAACGCCAACCGCTTTGGCCGACACATAAGAATGCTTCCTGAATTCCTCGCGCGCGAATATATTGCTGATATGCACTTCGATAACCGGCGCTTTCACCGCTGCAATGGCATCGCCAATAGCCACGGAAGTATGCGTGTAACCGCCGGGGTTCAGGATGATGGCATCGGCTTCAAATCCCGCTTTTTGTATCGCGTCAATCAATTCCCCTTCAATATTGCTTTGTACATACTGAATATCCACTTCAGGGAAACGCTGCCGCAAGCGTTCTAAGAATGGCTCAAAAGCTTCATCGCCATACAGGCCTGTCTCCCGCTTTCCCAGCAGGTTCAGGTTTGGACCATTGATGATGCTGATTTGCTTTTTTCCCATTTGTAGCTATTTATTGTTTGGCGGATTTCCGGATCATATTGATAAAATCATCAAACAGGTAGCGGCTGTCGTGCGGGCCCGGCGTGGCTTCCGGATGGTATTGCACGGAGAATGCCGGTTTGTTGATCAGCCTGATGCCTTCGATGCTCTCATCATTCAGGTTTACATGTGTGACTTCTACATGTGGATTGGCGCGCACCGCTTCGGGATCAACGCCAAAGCCATGGTTTTGCGTGGTGATTTCAGACCTGCCGGTCACCAGGTTTTTCACCGGGTGGTTTAAGCCCCGGTGGCCATGGTGCATTTTAAATGTGGGGATATCATTGGCAAGTGCCAGCAACTGGTGGCCCAGGCAAATGCCAAATAAAGGTTTGCCCTCCTCCAATATTTTCCTGACCGTTTCTATGGCATAATCCATCGGCGCCGGGTCACCCGGGCCATTGCTGATGAAAAAACCGTCTGGCTGAAACGACAATAACGTTTCATAGTTTGTACGTGCCGGGAACACTTTAACATGCGCGCCCCTTTCCACCAGGCAATGCAGGATATTTTTCTTCACGCCAAAATCAAGTACCGCGATGCGGATACCCGATGATGGGTCGCCCAATTCGTATGGCTCTTTGGTGCTCACGGAGGAAGCCAGCTCCAGTCCGTGCATGGAAGGCACTTCGGATAGAATCTGCTGCAGCTTTTGCACGTCTGTTTCATCAGATGACACCACACAATTCATGGCACCACGGTTACGGATATGCGAAACCAGCGCCCGCGTATCAATTCCGTCAATTGCCACTACCTGTTCTTCTACAAAATAATCCTGCAGGGAACCGGTTGCCATAAACCGGCTGTATTGTGCGTCAAAATTCCGGCCAATGACCGCCCTTACCTTCGCGCCGCCACTTTCCACATCCGTAGGGCGTACACCGTAATTACCTACATGCACCGCATTCATGATCAGTACCTGGCCAAAATAGCTTGGATCGGTAAACACTTCCTGGTAACCGGTCATTCCCGTATTAAAGCAAATTTCACCGGTGGCGGTTCCGGTTTTACCAAAAGCGCGGCCCTTCATCAGGGTGCCGTCTTCCAATAACAAAATCGCAGGAGTATGTGGCATGGTATATATCTATGATTGGTTTTACAAAGAAAGCAAATGAACGCAACCCAAAAAAAACAAGCATAAAAAAACCCCGAAAAAATATCCGGGGTTTATATTACAAATTAAATGTTCATGATTAAGCTTCGCTTTTTTCTTCAGTGCCTTCGGCAGATGTTGATTCAGCGTTTTCAGCAGCATCGGCGGCAGCTTTTTTCTTACCACCTGAACGGCGTGTTTTCTTGGCCGGTTCAGCGGCAGCAGTGGCGGTTTTACCGTACACTTCGTTGAAGTCAACCAGTTCAATCATCGCCATTTCGGCGTTATCACCGATACGGGCACCCAGCTTGATGATGCGCGTGTAACCTCCGGGGCGGCCAGCCACTTTAGGAGCCACATTGGTAAAGAGTTCCTTAACGGCTTCCTTATTGTTCAGGTAGCTGAACACAACACGGTGGTTGTGCATAATCGCTTCCTTGCTGTCGTTCTTTTTGGTTTTGGTGATCAGTGGCTCGATATACGTGCGCAGCGCCTTGGCCTTAGCCAGCGTGGTGCTGATGCGCTTGTATGTAATTAACTGCGAGCCCAGGTTTGCCAGCATCGCTTTGCGGTGTGAGGCCGTCCTGCCCAGATTGTTTTTTTTGTTACCGTGGTTCATGACATTTGTTTTTATTCGCCTGTACCGTGTCAGGAATTACAGGCTACGTGTTAAAATATAATTTGTGATGTATGATGTATGATGTATGATGTATGATGTGTGATGTGTGATTGGTAAAAACTTTTTGTTCTTTTCAACCATGATATCTTCAAATCATAATTCATCGATCATACATTCAACTTACTCATCATCCAGTTTCAACTTGCTCAGGTCCATGCCAAAGCTCAGGCCGCGCTCGTGCAGTACCTGCTCGATTTCGCTGAGTGATTTCTGGCCGAAGTTGCGGAATTTCATCAGGTCTTCCTGCTCGTACTGAACCAGTTCGCTCAGGGAGTTGATCTTGGCCGCTTTCAGGCAGTTGAAGGCGCGAACCGACAAGTCGAGGTCTTCCAGTGGCGTCTTGAGCATCTTGCGCAATTGCAGGGTTTGCTCATCTACCAGGTCTTCCTTCTTATCTTCTTTTGTATCGAAAGTGATGTTTTCATCAGTGATGATCATCAGGTGCTGGATCAGGATACGGCTGGCTTGCTTCACGGCTTCTTCAGGGTGAATGGTACCATCTGTTACCACATCCATGATCAGTTTTTCGAAGTCGGTGCGCTGTTCCACACGCGTATTCTCGATCAGGTATTTAACATTCTTGATCGGGGTGAAGATAGCATCCAGCGGAATGTAACCGAAATGCGTATTCTTTTCGCGGTGTTCTTCAGCGGGTACATAACCACGGCCCTTACCAACCGTAATCTCGATGTCGAGTTTAGCGCTTGGGTCGAGGGTGCAGATATGCAAATCCGGGTTCATCACCTGGAACGCAGGAGAAGCTTCTCCGATCATTCCGGCAGTGAATTCAGTTTTATTTTTGATAGACAGGCTGATTTTCTCTGTGCTGACTTCATGGTCAACTTTGAGTTTGAAGCGAACCTGTTTCAGGTTGAGGATGATATCGGTCACGTCCTCGGTGATGCCTTTGATGGTAGCGAATTCATGATCCGCGCCGGCGATATTGATTCCAATGATGGCGTAACCTTCAAGAGAGCTCAGGAGCACCCTGCGAAGGGCATTGCCGATCGTAACACCAAATCCTGGTTCCAGCGGGCGGAACTCGAACTGGGCTTCGAAATCGGTGGCTTTTTGCAAAACGATTTTATCGGGTTTGACAAAATTTAAAATGGCCATTGGGTATGTTATTGATTTTTGTAAACAATGTTTAGCGATCGGTGCATGTGCAATCAGTAATCAGATTACTTACTGTACAATTCCACGATGAGTTGCTCCTTGATGTTTTCAGGAACGCTTTCCCTTTCTGGATAAGCGATAAAGGTACCTTTCATCTCGGCCTCATTCCAATCAAGCCAGCTAAACTTAGGGTTCTTACCCTTAACATTGCTGGTGATGGCGCTATTGGCTGCACTTTTATTTTTCAAACTGATAACATCGCCCTGCTTGCAACTGTAAGAAGGGATGTTGATCACTTCACCATTTACAGTAACGTGCTTATGGCTCACTAACTGGCGGGCAGCCTGGCGGCTGGGCGCAATGCCCATACGGTATACTACGTTGTCGAGGCGGGCTTCCAGGAGTTTGATCAGGTTTTCACCGGTAACACCCTTGCGGCGGGCAGCCTCGTCGAATGTTTTACGGAATTGCTTCTCAAGCAGGCCATATGTGTATTTGGCTTTCTGCTTTTCTTTCAGCTGGATTCCATACTCGCTCAGCGTCTTGCGCTTCTTGCTTGCGCCATGCTGACCGGGAGGGTTGCTGTTTTTGGTTAACCACTTGCCATTGCCGGTGATCAGTTCACCAAAGCGGCGGGAAATCTTTGTTGTTGGTCCGATGTAACGTGCCATGTGTGTTTAATGATGCGATTTTTTTTACAATGAATGCGCTGATCAGTAAAAAATCGGAAAAAATAAATCAGGCATCCTATTTATTTGATTTGTTGGTTAGGCCTGGTAAACTGGCTTTATGCAGCCAGGCCCTGCAACAAAAATGCATGCGATTATTATACGCGGCGCTTTTTGGGTGGACGGCAACCGTTGTGCGGTAAAGGCGTAACGTCTTTAATCATCACGATTTCGATACCGTTTTGTGACAAAGAACGGATCGCGCCTTCGCGGCCGCTACCTGGGCCTTTCACATATACGTCTACTTTTTTCAGGCCTGCGTCTACAGCCACTTTTGCAGCGTCAGCTCCTGCCATCTGAGCGGCGTATGGAGTGTTTTTCTTGCTGCCCTTGAAGCCCATTTTACCGGCAGATGACCAGGAAATAACCTGTCCCTGCTTATTGGTGAGGCTGATGATGATGTTGTTGAAACTGGCGGTGATATGCGCATCCCCGTAGCTGTCAACCTTTACAATCCTTTTTTTGGAAGCGGCTTTCGCGCTTAATCCTTTTTGGCCTTGTGCTTTTGCCATGATTTGTTGAATAGGTAATCGTTAAAAAATAATCCGGCGAACCAGACCTGAACCCTCCCTCCAGCCGACTCATGCTATCCGGCGCAGGTTCAGAAAATACCGAGTCGTTATACACACAAATACCGGGTCATAGAACCCGGCATCTGTTATGATATTACTTCTTAGTTGCTTTCTTCTTACCGGCAACCGTTTTACGCTTTCCTTTGCGTGTACGGCTGTTGGTACGTGTACGCTGTCCGCGCACCGGCAATCCTTTACGATGGCGAAGGCCACGGTAGCAGGCGATATCCAGCAAGCGCTTGATATTCATTTGTACTTCACTACGCAGGGCGCCTTCGGTTTTGAACTCGCTGTTGATGATATTCCTGATGGCAGTTTGCTCATCATCATTCCACTGGTTCACTTTCTTATTCACATCAATACCTGCCTTGTCCAGGATGTAACGGGCAGTGGAACGTCCAATTCCGAAGATATAGGTCAGTCCAACCTCTCCCCTTTTGTTTTTTGGTAAATCAATACCGGCAATACGAGCCATAGTAATTAAATATGAGTTGTTTTGTTATTCAAGTTTACACGACAATTAACCCTGCTTTTGCTTGTAGCGGGGGTTCTTCTTGTTGATCACGTACAGGCGGCCTTTCCTCCTGACGATCTTGCAATCGGCACTGCGTTTCTTGATTGAAGCTCTTACCTTCATTGTAATGGTTTTTTATGGTTTACGGGTCGAATGGTCGCCCCTTCTTCTCTTATTTATACCGGAAAATAATCCTTCCCCTGGTCAGGTCGTACGGACTCATCTCCACACCCACTTTATCGCCCGGCAGGATACGGATGTAATGCATGCGCATTTTCCCGGAGATCGTAGCCAGGATTTCATGACCATTTTCTAACTTCACCTTAAACATGGCGTTACTGAGCGCCTCGATAATGGTTCCGTCTTGTTTAATGAGCGATTGTTTAGCCATAAAATTGGGAGCGCAAAGATAAGAGAAAAAAAATAATTATTGTCCAAAAAATAAGATATTGTGTATCAAACCTTACAATTAACATGAAAAAGCTATTCTTTCCAGCCTGTATTTTGGCCTTTGGATTGGCAGCCTGCAGCAAGGACGATCCTGCCCCAGCCGCTGATAAGTACATGACAATCAGCACAAACAGCCGGTGGATATACGATGTAACCACCGATCCCGGCACAGCCGGCGCCAGCACTTTCCAGGATACCGTTACCGTAAGCCCTACGGATACCAGTATCAATGGAAGGTCGTACCGGATCTTTACCCATTCCGGCGGAGGTTCTGATTATTACCATATCAGCGGGAGCGACTATTACCGCTTCCAGCAAGCCTCCGGCGGTGGACTTGACCTCTCTATTGAGGAACTGTACCTGAAAGACAATGCAGCCGTAGGCGCTAATTGGTCGCAAACAGTAAACGTGCCTGTTACCGGAGTGGGTACCCTCCCCGTGACCTTAACCAACAGCATCCTTGAAAAAGGCAATAGTAAAGTGGTAAATGGCGTAACGTATAACAATGTCATCGCCGTAAAAACCGATATCACCGTAACCGGACTTCCCCCGGGTACTATCACATCAAATATCAGGAGCTATTACGCCCCGGTTGTTGGATTGATCCAGGGCGATTACCAAGTGTCCATCCCGCTGGCCAGCGTCGATATCAACACACAAACCCTGCTGAAATCGGCGGATATCCGTTAAACTTTTCGAGAGAATACAGGTCTAACCTTAATGGAACAGGCATCCCTAAAGATGCCTGTTTTATATTTTATAAATTGATTATCAGTCCATTATCTTCACTTCCGTACGCCTGTTCTGGGCCCTCCCTTCTTCGGTTTTATTGTCGGCAACCGGTTGCGTCATTCCATAGCCCCTGGCCGTTAGCCGCTCCTGGGAAATACCCTTTGCAATCAGGTACGACATCACTGATTGGGCCCTCTCCTGCGACAAAACCATATTGGCAGCCGGTTTACCCACATTATCGGTATGACCGCCAATCTCAATCTTTACATCATCCTTTCTGTTCAGGAAAGCCACCAACTCATCCAATACCGTATAAGATTCAGGCTCCAGCGTAGCTTTACCGGTTTCGAAATTACAATCTTCCAACACAAAGGTTTTGGCAGGCAAAAACTGGATATTCACTTTAAATGCGTCTTTGTAATAGGCATTGCCTGTAAGTGCAGGGATGTTCAGTAGATTGTAACTGGTAGAATCTTTAAATCCAAGGATGAAAATTTCGTACTCATCCCCTGCCGGAAGCCTGATGCTGAATTTTCCCTGCTCGCTTGAAATACCCTGGTATTCGCGCTGGTTAAGTTTGCTTTTGAAAACAATGATCTCATTATTCAGCGGGTTCTTTTTAAAATCGGTGATCGACACATCCACGGGTGCGTCTTTGGGGATGCTGGCATTTTGCACAGGGGATTCCTGTTGCGCTAAACCAAAAAAGGGCAGCAAAAAGAGAAAAAAACTAAAGAATCGCTTGCGGTTCATATCATAAATAATTATTGAGGGTGAAGGTAATATATTCCACAAATTTCGGGCCGGGCAAATGTTAAATCTCAGAACGGGGAACTTTTGCCTCAAAGTTTGCGTTGCAGCCTGGGCAGCATGTCATTTTTCCATGATACAAAATCGCCCTGCATGATATGCGCGCGGGCCTGCTTCACAAGCCAAAGGTAAAAGGCGAGGTTGTGTATGCTGGCAATGGTTAAGCCCAGGTATTCTTTTGATTTTATGAGGTGGCGCAGATAGGCTTTGCTGTAATACTCGCTGGTTACGCATTCAATGCCGGTATCGATGGGTGAAAAATCTTTCTCCCATTTTTTATTGTCGATGTTCACAATGCCTTCGCTGGTGAATAACATCGCGTTGCGACCATTGCGTGTGGGCATCACACAATCAAACATATCTATCCCCATGCCAATGCATTCCAGGATATTCCAGGGCGTACCAACCCCCATCAGGTAGCGTGGTTTATGTTCAGGAAGATGTTCGCAGCACAAAGCGCAGATCTCGTACATTTTTTCGATTGGCTCACCCACACTGAGCCCGCCGATGGCATTGCCCGTAGCGTTTTTATCGCTGATGTACGCGCAGGAAGCCTTGCGGAGGTCGTGGTGAACGCCACCCTGAACAATGGGAAACAAATTCTGCGTATATCCGTACCTGTCAGGTGTCTGGCTGAAGCGATCTAAGCAACGGTCGAGCCAGCGGTGCGTGAGTTCCATCGACGTTTTGGCATAGTCGTAGGCGCTGCCGCCGGGCGGGCATTCATCAAAAGCCATGATGATGTCACCTCCGATCACGCGTTGTATGTCCATCACTTTTTCCGGGCTGAACAAATGCCTGCTGCCATCAATATGCGACTGAAACATGACGCCTTCCTCCGTGATCTTCCTTGTTCCCGAGAGTGAAAAAACCTGGAACCCGCCGCTGTCGGTCAGGATGGGCTTGGGCCATCCGTTGAATTTGTGCAAGCCACCCGCCGCTTCCAATACGTCCAGGCCCGGCCTTAGGTAAAGGTGATAGGTATTGCCGAGGATGATTTCGGCCTGTACATCCTGCAGCAACTGTTGCTGCGTAACCGCTTTCACGCTGCCCACCGTGCCCACCGGCATAAAAATGGGCGTTTGAATCTCGCCATGGTCTGTACGGATCAGGCCCGCCCTCGCGGAACTGTTGTTGTCTGTTTTTAAAAGGTCAAATTGAAGGGCTGCCATGATGGTATGATTCGGGGGCGCAAAGATAATCCTTAATTTAATCAGGGATGATATGCGGCACAAAGCGCTATACCGTATTTTTGCGGCGATGCATTGGATTGAATTACTGCCAGACTGGCGACTGATATTGCTGATTGTTTTTTGCAGCATTGCTTTCATACAAATCTGTTACTACCTTTTTTTCTTTTTGCGACTGGCTTTGCACCGGCCTTCCCGGCGCGACAGTTCCCAAACACATGCCGTCAGTGTGGTTGTTTGCGCACGCGATGAAGCGGCCAACCTGGCGGTAAACCTGCCCGGCATTTTGGTGCAGGATTATCCCAGCACACATGAAGTGATTGTGGTGAATGACAATTCGTACGACGAAAGCAAATACATCCTCGAAGAATTGCACCGGGCATACCGGCAACTGCATATTGTGGAACTTAGGCAGGAAGCCAAAATGATTCCGGGGAAAAAATTCCCATTGAGCGTGGGCGTTAAAACGGCTAAATACGAAATTCTTTTGCTAACGGACGCCGACTGCGTACCGGCCAGCGAACACTGGATCAGGAGCATGCAGGACGCATACGGCGACCAAACGGAAATTGTATTGGGCTATGGCGCTTTTCATAAAACGGCCGGTTTCCTCAACAAACTCATCCGCTGGGAAACTTTTCACACCGCCCTTCAATACCTGAGCTATGCACTCGCAAAGGTTCCGTACATGGGCGTGGGCAGGAACCTTAGTTACAAGAAATCAGTTTTTTTCAGGCATAAGGGTTTCAGTTCGCATAACCATATCCCAGGCGGCGACGATGATTTGTTCATCAATATGGCGGCGAATAAAAAAAATGCCGCGATCAATATCGCCCCTGAAAGTTTTACGCTCAGCAAACCCGCCGGCTCGTGGAAACAATGGATGAGCCAGAAACGCCGGCATTACAGTACAGGCAAGTATTACAAACCCCTGCACAAATTTCTGCTGGGATTGTATGCCGCCTCACATTTTTTACTATACCCATTGCTGATCGCGGCCTTGATATATACAGACTGGCGCATCGTATTATCGTTTTTTGGTTTCCGGTTTTTATTGCAGGCATTTGTTTTCTGGAAAACCATGCGCAAGCTGAATGAAAAAGATTTATTCCCGCTATTCCCTGTTTTCGACATATGGATGTTCCTCTATTACCTGATCTTTGCACCGGCCCTGGTGCGCAAACCCAGGGCTACCTGGAAATAAATAGGCACATGGAACCAAGCCAAACATATCAAACCCCGGAAATCATCTGGAAATATTTCGCGGATTTTACAGAAAAGGAAAAAACGCAAATCAGTAAACTGTACACGTTATACCTCGACTGGAACAGCCGCATCAATGTGATCAGCCGGAAAGACATGGATAATTTTTATTTACACCATGTGCTGCATTCGCTGGCGATCGCCGCTGCCTTTCAATTCAAAGCGGGCATGCAGGTGTTAGACCTCGGCTGCGGTGGTGGATTCCCCGGCATCCCTCTCGCTATACTTTTTCCCGAGACCTCGTTCCTGATGGTGGACAGCATCAATAAAAAACTGACAGTGGTTAAAGAAGTGGCGCAGGAACTTGGATTGACAAATATTGCAACAAGGCATAGCCGCGTGGAAGACATCAGGGATAAAAAATTTGACGCGGTGTTATCAAGGGCTGTGGCACCATTGAAAGACTTATGGACATGGAGCAAACCCCTGCTCAGAAAATATCAAACGGAAGATGAGCAAGTGCCGAATGGGTTGGTTTGCCTGAAGGGCGGGGACCTGGCGCAGGAAATTTTTGAGAGTGGTTGCAAACCTTATGTATGGGACGTAGATACGTTTTTTCCCGAACCTTATTTCGCGGAGAAACACATCCTGTACCTGCCATTCCGGAAATAAACCCTACCTGTTTGAGGTATTGAAGCATTGGTTAAAAAAAAGAAGATTTGTACATGAGTATTTCTGTAGGCATAGTGGAAGATAACACCGACATCCTGATGGCGTTGGAGCAAATCGTGGGCTTGTCTGACGAATTAAGCCTGAGTTGTTCCTGCACGAGCGGTGAAGAGGCTTTGGTTCGTTTGCCCGAGATAAAACCTGATGTGGTTTTGATGGACATCAATCTGGGCGGGATGAATGGCATTGAAGTGGTGAAAAGGCTTAAGCCCTTGTATCCTACCATTCAGTTTATGATGTGTACGATTTACGAAGAGGATGAAAAAATATTTGAAGCGCTGAGCGCCGGTGCGAGCGGGTATATCACTAAAAACACGGCCCCCGGCAAGATGTTTGATGCCATTATGGAACTCTACCAGGGAGGAGCGCCTATGAGCAGCCAGATTGCCCGCAAAGTGGTTTCAGCTTTCTCCCATCGCACCAATGCCGCTTCTGAAGAAACACTGGAAGTGCTGTCACGCCGTGAGGCGGAAATCCTGGAGATGCTCTCCAAAGGACTGGTGTATAAAGAAATCGCGGAAGCCCTTTCCATCAGTTCGGAAACGGTGCGCAAACACGTGTATAATATCTACAATAAACTTCACGTATCCAACCGGGTGGAAGCCGTCAATAAATATTTTGGCCGTTAACTGGTTTCGTGTCATTACCACTCAAGTTCCAGCACATTATTCTTACGATCCACATCAGCCATGCGTTTGGTGGGGTCAATCTCCACTTTTTTCAGCTCAAGCAATTTATGTTTTACGCTCACGGTGTAAGTGGGATGCGTCCAAAACCAGGCCGGGTGTATCATCCAGAACTGGCCGGGCCTTTCGTTTCTTTTGGCGCCGAACATGATATCCAGCGGTACATGGTGCTTTTCCGTTGAGCCGTCCTTAAATTGTAATTCAAGATCAATGGGCATAGGCATTTGTCCTACCCTCTTCAGGCGGATATTCGCCATCTCCCCATCCTGCCAAAGGCTGTCGATGGCATAATTGATGGTTTTCGTGCCATATACCCAATACTCCTTATACCAGTCGAGTTTCATGTCACTAACGTTTTCGGCTATGCGCATAAAATCATTGGTATTCGGGTGGCGGAATTTCCACTGGTTATAATATTCGAGCAATACCTTATCGCGCAGCGGTGCGCCAATGATGTAACCAAGTTGCTCCAGGAAAACCTCCCCTTTTGAATATGAATTGATGCCATAGGCGAAATTGCTGTTATAATGGTCGCTGTGTGTGGTCAGGGGTTCCGCCAATCCGCTCTTCACCAGGTTAAAATAACCTGCATAAGCGCCTGCATGGTCTTCGGGCAGGCTGTTGATCAGTTGCTTCAGGTTTTCGTTATCCGGCCTTTGTTTCAGGGCGTCACGGTAATCGTCGAGCGATGAGCGTTTGTTGTAAAATTTGGATACCAGGTCTTCGGCGTAACTCGTGAAACCTTCATCCATCCAGGGGTACAGGCTTTCATTGGTGGCCAGAACCATCTGGTACCAGTTGTGCATCCATTCGTGGAAAGCCGTGCCCAGGGAAGGGCTGGCAACAAGTGTAGCCATGGCATACTCCATACCGCCGTCGCCACCCTGGATGAATGAATACTGCGGATAAGGGTATTTGCCGAAATTCTTTTCGATAAAGGGCAGTACGGCGACAGCCGCGTCGGCTACTTTTTCCCAGGCGCTGTCGTTCTTCGCATTCCCTGGTTTATAATCATATATCACATGGATATCCGGCCCCCCCGGAATTTTCCGGGTGATATGCCTGTACTCCGGATCGGCGGCCCAAACGAAATCGTGGATTTTATCGCCCACAAACCTCCAGGTGCGTTTAGCCTTCACCGTTGGCTTCAGGTCTGTGCCCGGTTTATCATATCCCCACCCTATCTCAGCGGCATTTTGCAGCATGCCCGTGGCGCCGATTTTGTAAGTGGGGTCAATCTGTATGCTGACATCAAAAGAACCGAACGGGCCATAGAATTCGCGGGCGACATATGGTGTTGGATGCCATCCTTCCTCATCATAGGCGCAGATTTTAGGGTACCACTGGCTCATGCTGTAGCGTACGCCTGTTTGCGGGTTATCCCTTCCGCTGCGGCGGATCTGTAATGGCACCTGCGCTTCAAACTCCAGGTCGAAAACCACTTTAGATTTAGGCAGGATGGGTTTGCTGAGGTTGACTTCAAGTATGGTTTCCTTTTCCGTAAATGATTGCGGCACGCCGTTCAGTTTCACGGATTTAATTTTCTGGTAACCGATCTCTTCCGGTTTCAGGTTCAGTATCCTGTCTTTCACACGTCCATCCCAGTCGGGGCGTCCATTCACCTGCTGCTTACCCAATTCGCGGCTGCGGGCATCCATATTGCTGTTGGGCTGAAACGCGTTAAAGTACAGGTGAAAGAAAACCCTGTTGAGTTTATCGGGCGAATTATTGCTGTATTCCAGTTTTTGCTTGCCGGTAAAGCGATTGGTTTGCACATCCATATCGATCTGCATGCTATACTTCACCGCTTGTTGCCAGCGGGTTGTTTGAGCGTTTATCGACAGGAAAAAAATACTGGACAGGAGCAAAGAAAATACTTGTTTCATAATCTTGGGATTCGATGCCGAATGTAACATAATGGAGCGTTAAAGCTATCTAAAATTATGATAGGAAAATAAACGCGTTCGTTAAAAATGATATGTGGTCATTTGAATGTACATAACTGTGTTCTGTTTGTACAAAAGTGAAACTTCCTTTATCCAGGATTTGTGGAGTTTGTAAACAAATGCTGTGGTTGTCAAGAATCATTACTCCTTTCCAGCAATTACGATCACGATTTCGCCTTTTACGCCTTTCTCCGCAAAATAATCGTGCACTTCCTGCAAGGTGCCCCTTTTATTCTCTTCAAATTTTTTGCTCAGCTCCCTGCTCACGGAACATCTTCTGCCGGGGCCAAAATATTCGATAAACTGTGCAAGGGTTTTCACCAGTCGCATAGGGCTTTCATAAAAGAGCATGGTGCGTTCTTCTCCGGCCAGTTGTTTCAACAAGGTCTGGCGCCCTTTCTTCAGGGGCAGGAACCCTTCAAAACAAAACCGGTTGGTGGGCAAGCCGCTGTTCACCAATGCGGGTACAAAAGCCGTAGCCCCGGGCAATGTCTCCACCCTGATTTCCTTTTCGATACAAGCCCTGACCAGCAGGAAAGCAGGGTCGCTGATGCCGGGTGTGCCCGCGTCGGTAATCAAGGCCATGTTTTTGCCGGCCAGCATCTGCTCCACGAGGTGGCTGCTGACGCGGTGTTCGTTGTGCTGGTGATATGGCGTCACCGGTTTTTGAATGCCGTAATGGTTGAGCAGGACGGATGACGTTCGGGTATCTTCGGCCAGGATGAGGTCAACGGCGCCAAGCACTTCCACAGAACGGTAACTCATGTCAGACAAATTGCCAATCGGGGAAGGTACAATGTACAGCATGGGCGATTGAATCGTGTACGTATAACGGTTAGGCTTAAACGAAATAAAATAAATTACCCCGTTTATCAGGAAAGGATGCTCACTTCAAACTGTTCCATCACCTGGTTTGCCAGCAGTTTGCGCGCGGCTTCCCTGGCAATCTCCAGCGCTTCTTCGGGATTAGAAGCTTCAACAGACAGGTCGATATGTTTACCGATGCGCACATCGGATACCGAACCCAGGCCGAGGTTCTTCAATCCACCCAGCACGGCTTTACCCTGCGGGTCGAGCAATTCCTTGAGGGGCATAATTTTTACCTGGGCTGTATATGTCATATTACCTGTTTTTGAAGCCCAAAGATAACAGAATGTACAAGATAAAAATAACGGGCACAGACATCCATTTCAAAAATATGATGCACAGCAATGAGAGTGCCAGCAGTATGATTTTAGGTAAATTCCCGGCCAGCGATTTGTCTGTAAACTTCAATGCCATCAGGGGCAGGCGCGAAACCATCAGCCATGACAATACCAACACCAATCCGTAGATAAACCATGTATTCAGCAGGATGCCATGTATCCATTCGGCTGATTCATTCCAGTAAATCAACGGCAGTGAAGCCACCAGTAAACCGGCCGCCGGTACAGGTACGCCTTTGAACCCGTACTGTTGTGAGGCGTCGAGGTTGAAACGGCCCAGCCTGTATGCCGCGGCGCATGCCAGTATGAAAACGGGCGCCAGCCAGAGTTGTGATACATGCAGCCCATCCTCCTGCGATGCATAAGAAAGCCTCAGGAACTGGTAAAGGATCATGGAGGGGGCAACGCCAAAGCTTACCACATCGGCCAGGGAATCGAGTTGTTTGCCAAGTTCCGAACTGGCATTAAACAAGCGGGCCACAAAGCCGTCGAGGAAATCCACCAGGCCAGCTATGCCGATAAACAAAGAGGCCAGCCAGATTTTTTCCGGGATATTGACCAGTTGTGTCCCTTCGAGGTCGTATTGAATGGCAATGCCATTTTGCAGGGTGGCCACAATGGCGAGGCAACCAAACAGGAGGTTCAGTAAAGTAAACAGGTTGGGGATTTGTTTCATCGGTGCATGGATGGTTTATGCAAATGTCGGCCAAAATATGGAACAGGTCAGCGTTTCATGCAGGCCTCAATCTCTTCCACCGTAATCGGGATATTCTTCATGAGGTCTTTATTGCCGTTCCGGGTGATCCAGAAATTGTTCTCGATGCGGATGCCCATTTTTTCTTCTTCAATATAAATACCCGGCTCCACTGTAAATACCATGCCCGCTTTAATGGGTTCGGTGCGGGTGCCCAGGTCATGTACATCGATGCCTAAGTGATGCGAAATACCATGATACAAATACTTGCGGTAGGCGCGGTTATCCGGGTCTTCGTTTTTGATATCCGATTTTTTCAACAACCCTATTTTCTGGAAGACCACGGTAGCTTCATCACCCACTTTCTCCGTATAGTCTATGATGCTGATGCCGGGTTTAAGGATACTGGCCGCGTACTTGTGCAGGTGCAGGCAGGCGTTATACACTGTTTTCTGCCGGCGGGTGAATTTACCGCTGACAGGCACGGTGCGGGTGAGGTCGGCGCAATAGCGGCCGTATTCCGCGCCGAAATCCATCAATAACAATTCCCCTTCCCTGCATTCCTGGTTATTGCTGATATAATGCAGGATGCGGGCCCTGTCGCCGCTGGCGATGATCGAGCCATAAGCCGGACCGGTTGCGCGCTGCGACAAAAATGAATGAAAAATCTCCGCTTCAATTTCATACTCCATCACGCCGGGGCGTATGAATGAGAGCAACCTGCGAAAAGTATTGTCGGTGATGTCGATCGCTTTTTGCATCACGTCCACTTCAAGCGCCGATTTGATGGCGCGCAGTTCTTTCAGGATGGGCGCGCTGCGCTTATATTGATGCAATGGGTACCGCTCCTTCATCATCGCCGCGTAGCGGTAATCGCGCACCGGAACGAGGTTGGCCTTGCGGTCGTTTTCATTGCTGTTGAGGTAGATATTGGCGGCAAGATGTATCCAGGGTTGTAGAAGCCCCTCGAGTGAATCGAGCCAAACAATGGTATGTATACCCGAGATGGCCCTGGCTTCGTTTACACGTAACCGGTAGCCGTCCCATTTTTCCTTAAGTTCGTTAGGCCGAACCAGCACCAGCACTTCGCGGTATTTGGGATCGGGGTTGTCGGGAAAAAGGATCAGCATGCTGTCTTCCTGTTCGATGCCCGTCAGCCAATAGAGGTCGGCATTCTGACGAAATGGATAGATGGCATCACCGTTGGTAGGCAACTCGTCGTTGCTGTTGAAAATGGCGATAGACTGTTTTTCCATCCGCTCCGCGAAACGTTTGCGGTTCTGGATGAAAATGTCGGGGTTAACAGGTAGATATTTCATGTCCTTTTTGGGAAATAAAGTGAAAAATGACTGATAATCAGGTAAAGATACCGTTCAATTGTTCAACCTGCCGCGAAATGCTGTTGAAAAAATGAATGAAAAATTCCTGAAATAAACATTGTTCAAAATTCCGGCAAAAAGGCTTTTTGGTTCTTAACAATTTCGTAATAAAGTAAATAAATTTCAACACATTTCGATTTCATTAAATATTATCTAAAAACAACCATGCATACAGGGATTCCTTTTAAAATAATGAAATACTAACTTTGTACCCTTAACCAAACTTATAGCATCAACATGTCAGTATCAACCTTGCCAGAAGTTCCTGTCAAAGCCTTAGCTGAGTTGGGATTACACAGTACGAAACCCGTTCATTACCAACAAACGCCTAAGGAATTGGTGGAACAGTGTGTTGCCCGCGGGATGGGCGTTTTAAACGATACCGGGGCACTTTGCATCAACACGGGAGAGTTCACCGGCCGCAGCCCTAAGGATAAGTTCACCATCAAAGATGCAATCACAGAAAACACCGTTCATTGGAACGAATTCAATATCCCGATGGAGCCTAAGTATTTCGACATCATCTACGATAAGATGATGAAGCATATGGGCAACAGTGAACTTTGGGTCAGGGATTGTTACGCTTGTGCCGACCCGGCGTACCGCCTGAACATCCGTGTCATCAATGAATTGCCTGCGAATAATTTATTCGCGTACAATATGTTCCTCCGCCCGAAAGAGGAAGAACTGGAAAATTTCAAGCCTGATTGGCATATCATCCAATCGCCCAGTTTCCACGCGAACCCTCAGACAGACGGCACCCGACAGCATAATTTCGCGGTTGTGAACTTCAGCAAAAAGATGATCCTGATTGGCGGAAGCGGTTACACGGGTGAAATGAAAAAAGGCATTTTCACCATCTTAAATTATATCCTGCCGCAGGAAAAAAATGTGCTGAGCATGCATTGCTCCGCCAATATGGGCAATGACGGCGACACGGCCATTTTCTTTGGATTGAGCGGAACCGGCAAAACCACATTGAGCGCCGATCCCAACAGGAAACTGATTGGCGATGATGAGCACGGCTGGACGGAAAGCACCGTATTCAATTTCGAAGGCGGCTGTTATGCCAAAACGATTGACCTGAGCGAAGAGAAAGAACCGGAAATATTCCGCGCGATCAAGCCGGGTGCTTTGGTGGAAAACATCACATTCATCCCCGGCACCAACCAAATTGATTTCAGCAGTAAGGCTATTACGGAAAACACCCGTGTAAGTTATCCGCTGCCTTATATCAGCAACGCCCTTGAACCATCCATCGGCAAGACGCCAAAAAATATTTTCTTCCTGACAGCTGACGCTTACGGCATCCTGCCCCCGATCAGCAAACTCACACCCGGACAAGCCATGTACCAATTCATCAGCGGTTACACCGCTAAAGTGGCGGGTACCGAAGCCGGTGTAACTGAGCCCAAATCCACCTTCAGCGCATGCTTTGGCGCGCCTTTCCTTCCCCTGCACCCGGGTAAATACGCGGAGATGCTGGGCGAAAAAATGCGCAAGCATAATGTGAACGTATGGATGATCAATACCGGGTGGAGCGGAGGCCCTTACGGTGTTGGGCAAAGGATGAAACTGCCCTACACCAGGGCAATGATTACTGCTGCGCTTGAAGGAAAACTTGATAATGCCGAGTTTGAAGCGCATTCCGTATTTGGCATGATGATGCCTAAGGAATGCCCGGGTGTTCCAGCTGAAGTGCTGAACCCACGCAATACATGGGCGAACAAGGAAGAGTATGATGCCAAGGCTAAAGACCTGGCTGCACAATTCATCAAAAACTTTGAGAAATACGCGAGCGGGGTTTCTGAAGAAATCCTGGCTGCCGCGCCGAAGATCTAAACGCGAGCCATTAAAACTGAAAGGCCCTGGTTACGATACCGGGGCCTTTTTTGTGCAGAACGTTTTTTATAAACCTGAACCGGGAGATACAAAACCTGTATTCACTTTAAAAAGCCATTTCGGGCACATCGCCTTCAATAATGAGCTTTCCGGCCGTTTTGGCCCTGATCTCATCTACCGTAACGCCGGGTGCCCGCTCAAGTAGCTTAAAGCCATCTTCGGTTACATCCAATACCGCAAGGTCAGACACAATCTTTTTCACACAGCGTATACCCGTTAACGGTAGTGTGCACGATGGCAACAACTTACTCTCCCCCTTCGGGTTGGTATGCATCATGGCTACAATGATATTTCGGGCACTGGCCACCAGGTCCATCGCCCCTCCCATTCCTTTTACCATTTTACCTGGTATCTTCCAGTTGGCAATGTCGCCACGCTCACTCACTTCCATGGCACCAAGTACGGTCAGGTCAACCTTGCCGGACCGGATCATCCCGAAACTCATGGCGCTGTCAAAAAATACGGATCCCGGAACCGTTGTGATGGTTTGTTTGCCCGCGTTGATCAGGTCGGGGTCCTCCTCACCTTCCAGGGGGAAGGGGCCCATACCGAGCAAACCATTTTCACTTTGTAAAACCACATCCATGCCTTCGGGTATATAATTGGCCACCAGTGTGGGGATGCCAATACCCAGGTTCACATAAAAGCCATCCTGCAATTCCCTGGCAATGCGTTGCGCGATCTGAAATTTATCTAAAGCCATGTTACTTAATTTGTTGATGAGCGGAGGTTTTAACCTCAAAATGTTGAATAATATTTGGCCTGAACATGATTAGCGGTGAATCAATAAACAAGCCATTAGCCTGCTTTGCGCACAGTGCGTTGTTCAATTCGTTTTTCATAATTCGTTCCCTGGAAAATGCGGTGCACATAAATACCCGGCGTATGAATATGGTCCGGATCAAGTTCACCGGCGGGCACCAGTTCTTCCACCTCTGCAATGGTGATTTTTCCGGCCATTGCCATTAACGGATTGAAATTTCTCGCGGTTTCACGATAGACCAGGTTGCCCATGGTATCGCCTTTCCAGGCTTTTACCAACGCGAAATCCGCATCAAATGCGTATTCCAGCAAATAATCCTTTCCGTTAAAATTTCTTTGTTCCTTACCTTCCGCTACTTCCGTGCCTACACCTGCCGGCGTAAAAATGGCCGGCAAGCCATAGCCGGCAGCCAAGCACCGCGTTGCGAGCGTTCCCTGCGGGATGAGTTCCACATCGAGTTCACCGCTCAACAACTGGCGTTCAAATTCTGCGTTCTCGCCCACATAGGAAGCGATCATTTTTTTCAATTGCTTTTGCTGAAGCATGAGCCCGATGCCGAAATCATCCACACCCGCGTTATTGGATATGCAGGTGAGGTTTTTAATGCCTTTCCTTACCAATGCGGCGATGCAGTTCTCGGGGATGCCGCAGAGCCCAAAGCCGCCCAGCATGAGGGTCATGCCATCCCGGATATCGGCAACGGCCTGGTCTGCATCTTTGTATATTTTTTTATTCATAATTAAAGGGGTTCGAGCGTTTTCAGGTTTTGATTGACCCGGCTTTGCCTGGCCAGGATGCTGTCGAGTATGGCCTTCATGATATCGGGCTTCGATAAATAATATGCATAGCTCTCTTCAAAATCCTTTTTACTGATTTTATACTGGTTGAAGATTTTTTGCTGCAGGCGGATATTTTCGAGTGTGTCGTTGATGCTGCTGTCTTTACGTAAAAACTGTGAAGTGTACACATCGGCGCGCATCATATCCCAGATTACCAGCTCCATTTTTTTCTGTGATACAGGAGGCTGCTTTTCCTTTGGCTTACAGGAATAAAAAATTGCTGCTGCCAGTACAATCATTGGGATCAGCTTCCTCATTTCAACTCATCTTTATACCTGGCCGAATTGGTAATATCCATTTTAATCAGTAGTTCTCGGGCCCTGGCCTTGTCGGCCGGTGGGGCTTTGGAAAAGATTTTGATGATTTCCGTGGCTTTGCCCTGGAAGAAAAACTGGTTGATCATGGTATTAGGGTTCTCGGCATTGAACTTATCGAGAATATTTAACACATTCAGCATCTCGGCGCGGGCGTCGTTTTCATTTTCATAGAGTTTATCCATGCACAACCTGTAATAGTTGTAATACACATCATGCATCACCGCGTAACGGGTGTTGAGCATGTTTTCTATCAACCAATAGCGGTTGCGTACTCCGTCAAATGCTTTCCAACCATTGATGCCCCGGCCATCAGGCGCGTTGTTGATGATATTCTGCGCTTTCTGAAAATAAGGGTCGCCGGCGCGAAGCGAGAAAGACGCGTAATCAAACCCTAAAATTACATAGGCATAATAACCAAAGATGGCGGTCAGGTTTGAAATCAACGGATCATTGCCCGTTATCCTGTTTTCATTGAATTCCATCAATTGAAATTCCACATACTTAAATGTGATGTTATCATCCTTAAAGTTAATGATGGGCGACACATATGAAGAATTAAATACTGGGCGTGCAGCCTGAATCATGAGAGAAGCATTGTACACATTGGGTTCACCCGCCGCCTCCAGGTTTAAGAAAAAGCTACAGTCAATTTTTTCATTGGTGGTGTACGAATCGCCTGTCCACTTCCTGTTATTCAAAAAATTATTCAGCGCGGTTTGCAAGGTGGTGAATGTACTGCGGTTGACAGTATTCGGTACGCGTGTAGCCAGTACCGTTACCCTCGCGTTCAGTTCCTGCGCTGCCAGGGAAAAACCCATGAGGCCGGCGCCACAAAAGAGTACGAGCTTAAGGATGTAATGCTTCATGAATGCTCTGGATGATATCACGTGCTACGGCTTTTTTATGTTTCAGGGGAAATGATTGTTCACGCCCCTTACGGTCAAAAATAATTATTTTATTTGTCGGCTGCCCAAACCCCGCGCCTGCGTCGTTCAGGGAATTGAGCACGATCATATCCGCGTTCTTTGCTTGCAGCTTGGCCAGCGCGTTTTCCTTTTCGTTGTTGGTTTCCAATGCGAAACCAACCAGGAATTGCCCGTCCCTTTTCAGCTCCCCCAGCGCGCGCAGGATGTCTTTTGTTTTCACCAGTTCGAGTTGCAGGCTATCCTCTTTCTTTTTAATCTTTTGCCCGGCAGGGTTCAATACTGTATAATCCGCAACGGCTGCACTCATAATGGCGATATCCATTTCGGGGAATTCCTTCACGCACGCCTCATACATATCAGCGGCCGTTTTCACCGGTATATCCTTTATGCCAGTGGGCATTGGCTCACTAACGGGGCCGCATACCAGCGTCACATCAGCACCCCGGTCGCGGCAAACTTCCGCAATCGCGATACCCATTTTACCGGATGAATGGTTGCCAATAAACCTAACCGGGTCAATCGGCTCATAGGTGGGGCCTGCTGTCACCAAAACCTTCTTACCCGCCCAGATTTGGCTGTTCAAAAAAAAATCCTGTACAAACTGAAATATGTCTTCAGGCTCGGCCATCCTTCCTTCCCCAATCAGTCCGCTAGCCAGTTCACCATGATTGACTGGGATGACCTTGTGCCCAAACGACTCAAGCGTGGCAAGGTTTCGGCGGGTAGCGGGGTGCTTCCACATGTCTTCATCCATCGCAGGGGCCAGCATGACCGGGCATGTTGCAGACAGGTAAACAGACATCAGTAAGTTGTCGCAAATACCCGAAGCCATTTTGGCCATGGTATTGCAACTCAGCGGAGCCATCAGCATCAGGTCGGCCCAACGGCCAAGCATCACATGGTTTGCCCATTGATGGTCTGTAGCGATACGCGTGAGCACTTCGTTTTTTGACAAGGTCGATAATGTTAATGCCGAGATAAAGCCTTCAGCAGATGGCGTCATAACCACTTTTACGTCCGCGCCCGCCTTTACCAGTAAACGGACCAGGCTGGCCGATTTGTAAGCCGCGATACTGCCGGTAACACCCAATAAAATTTTCTTGCCTTTGAGCATAAAAAAATCCCGCTTATGCGGGATTAAAAATAGCATTAAAAATGTAAAGGAAATGGGAAATCTTCACCTGCATTAGCTGTACAGGTCATCTTCCGCACGGCGGAAGTACACTTTGTCTTCCAGGAATTCAGAAGTGGCGAGCAGTGCGGGGTTTGGCATGCGCTCGTAAGCCCTGGAAATTTCGATTTGCTCCTTATTTTCATGGATTTCCTCCAGGCTGTCGGTATGGCTGGCAAATTCCTCGAGTTTATTGTGCAGTTCCTCTTTAATGGTGATATTGATCTGGTTGGCACGCTTCGCGATGACGGCGATGGATTCGTATACATTGCCGGTTTTATCCTTCAGATCGGTCAGCTTCTTAGGTTCAACAGAGCTGCTGGTATTAGCGCTTAACTGACGACGAATTTTGCTCATTTTGTATTTCTTTAATTTGGTTTTGACTTAGTTTGCTGTATTCTTCGGCACTCTTCAACAATTTGCTGTCGGGGTACCTGTCTACAAAATCATGATATTCCGTAACCACGCGTTCAAAGCGTTCTAATTGCTTTTCGCTGATACTCATTTTTGCGAAACGGTAATAGGCTTTCACAACCATGAGTTTGTATTCATCACCCGTTGCAGACTCGGGGTAGCTGTTCAACAGGTTTTCAAATGAAACCGCGGCAGCCCTGAAATGCCCGAGATCGTAAAACAATTTGGCGGCACGGTATTCTTTTGCCTCCATTTTCGCCCTTGACGCATCAATGATATCAGTGGCTTCTTTTACACGCGGTGATGTTGGATGCGTGTTGATGAAGGTCTGCATCATCCCCATCGCTTTCATCGTATGCACCTGTTCCAGTTCAAGCCGGGGCGACATTTTGTAAAAACAAAAGGCCCTCATGTAGTCCACTTCTTCAGCACGTGCACTGGTGGGGAATACCTCCAGGTAACCTTTGAACAGGCTCTCCGCGTCGAGGTACATCTCCATATTGTAAAAACAATACGCGTATTTATAATACAGGTCTTCAAATTTCTGGGTACCCTTGTACACGGGGAACAGTTCTTCGTATAACTGTTGGGCGTACCTGAACTTCTTCTTGTTATAGAACTCATCGGCTTTAGCCAGCTTATATTCATAGTCCTTGCTCTTCTGCACTTTTGTTAATGGGTTGCAGGACAGCAGCAGGGCGGGAACAACCAGGAAAGCCAACAGATAACGGAAAATACGCATAAAGGAGTGCAAAAATAGTTATTTTTTACCAAATATGGTATCTCTTTGGTAAATCGCCCAAAACAGGCTGTTAACCATTTGATAAAAAGCACAAAGCCCCTTTACAGGGGCCTTGTGGGAGCAAAAAGTATCTTGATTAATTAGACTTGATATCGATGGTATTCTTATCGCCACCACCCACTTCGCAATTGGTGCTGATGCGGTCGGCGCTAATACCTTCTGTTTCAACCAGGTACTTACGTACGGCTTCAACCCTCTTCTGGCAAACGGCTTGTGAAGCTTTAGATGCTTCAGGGTAGCCATTGATGCTGATATTGCAAGTAGGGTTTGCTTTCAACTTGGCGGCTACAGATGACAGCATAGCTTTCACATCGCTGCTCAGGTTTACGTTATTGCCTTTGAAAGAGAGGCTTGGGTAATCTGAAGGGCAGTTAACAACCGGCTCTTTAGGCAGGTTTTTGCAGCACTCAGGCTCTGGGCATTTACCTACGCCATCGGCATCCACCGGCTGGCATTCAGTTGGAGTGATGAGTTGCTTGTCTTTGCAATCAGGTACACCGTCACCGTCAGTATCCCTGGATACACCATGTGTATCAACCGGGCAACCGGCAGGGGTATTTGGTTCACGGTCGAGTTGATCGAGTACGCCGTCGCCATCAGAATCTTCATAAACCGGCTTAGGCAGTTTCATGTGCTTGGGGTTGTTCAGCTCGCTGTACGCGTAATCCAGCGGGTTGATCCACCAGAGTGGCTCAACAGACTTAGCACCCAGGTTGAAATTCAAACCGAGTGACAGGTAGTTGTAAGAATCCCAGTTACCGGTCAGTGAAGCGTCCCCTACAGGGTGCTCCTGCCATTGCTGTCCGTCGAGGAGGTCATCCTTCACGAAAGTGTGGCGGTTTTCCAGTGCCAGGTTGATGCGTTTGCCAAGGCGGAAAGCAACACCAGCCAATACGGTGGTTGAGAAACGCAGGGTTTGGTCACCCAGTTTGGCACGGCGCTCACCATTGGTTTGAGCCGGAGTTTCGTATGAATCATCCATTCCGTCTTTCAGGGCTTTGCGGATGTCTTTGCGGTTTTTGTACAGCAGTTCATCAGCAGCCAGGCGGGTATAGAGTTCGCTGTATGAATTCCCGTTATCGTTCAGTGCGTTAACAAATGTTTCGTAAGCAGTAGCGCCAATACCGGCACCACCATAGATCACAAACCCGGTCCTTTGCTTGTGGAAACGGATATTGTTCAAGGTTACGATACCCTGTATGCTCAGGTCTTGCGTCCTGTTTTTATAGTTGTAATATACTGACTCAGAAGGCCTTCCCGGTATGGTTGTGGTTGGGATATCCGGGCGGCGGTCTGGGGCGCTGTAAACATTAGAGAGTGCGGTATTCTTCGCGAAGTTGTAGGAAGACAACCAGCTCAACCCCTTGGCAGTACCATTCATATACTGGGCCCTAACGGAGAATACATAGCCAAAGGCCTTTCTTACGTGTGCGGCAAAACCGAATGTGGGCAACAGGGAAGGCACATCACCAGAAACAGTGAACATACCGCCGGAAACACCCACTTCCCACATATTGCGTGGTTTAGCAGGAAAATTGTACGTGTTGTTCCAGAATTCGTTCTGCTGGGGCATCCTTTTGTTGGTGATCACAGAAGTGTCGTAGACACTATAACCGCTTCCGGATTTCTGCGCGAATACACCTGTGGTGAGGAGCATCAGCACCGGTAAGACGAGTTGGTACTTTTTGCTTAACATAAGTAAATGGTTGATAGTTTTCTAATTATACAAGCTTACAATTTGCAAATGTATCGAATACCCCATAAAAACCAAAACTTTTTAATTTATATCTATATGTAAACCTTTAGAGGTACAAGATTCAGGAGGATAAGAGTGCCCTTCAAGCCAAATAGCTGCATGGAGCCAAAAAATCAATATTGGCGCTATTCGGCTTAAATTTAGTTTGCAGGGCATGGATACTGGCGTAAATTGCCTGATTTTTAGGATGGAATTCATCAAAAAAGTCATAGGAAAGGAGCTGGAAACCTTTGAATTGAAGTTTGCCGAATCGGTCAAGAGCAAGACCCCGATGCTTGACCGCGTGATGAAGTTCATTATCAAGCGAAAAGGCAAGCAGATCAGGCCGATGTTTGTATTCTTAAGCGCCCGTTTGCATGGCGAAGTGAATGAAAGCACTTACCGGGCCGCGGCATTGGTTGAGTTGCTGCATACCGCCACCCTGGTTCATGACGACGTGGTGGATGAATCGATGGAACGGAGGGGCTTTTTCTCCATTAACGCCCTATGGAAGAACAAAATCGCGGTATTAGTGGGTGATTACCTGCTTTCGAAGGGCTTGCTGCTATCCACCGAACATAATGATTTCACCCACCTGCATATATTGTCTGATGCCGTCCGGCAAATGAGCGAGGGCGAACTGCTCCAGCTCGAAAAGTCAAGGAAATTAAACCTCGATGAGGATGTATATTTTGAGATCATCCGGAACAAAACGGCGTCCCTCCTTTCTTCAGCCTGTGGTGTAGGCGCTTTCAGTACCAGCCAGGACCAGTCTATTACCCAAACCATGAAAAGTTTTGGAGAAAAAGTGGGTATCGCTTTTCAAATCAAAGACGATTTATTTGATTACGGTAATGAGGATGTGGGCAAACCCACCGGTAATGATATCCAGGAAAGGAAACTCACCCTGCCGTTGATTTATACACTAAACCGCGCGGATAAACCCACACGCTCACGATTAATAAACATCCTGAAAAACGAGAATAAGAATAAGGAAAGTGTCAGATTTGTGATCAACACCGTGGAACAAAGCGGGGGCATCACATATGCACGCGAAAAAATGTTCGCATACCGTGACGAAGCCCTGGCCATCCTCCACCGTTTCCCGGAATCCCCGGTACGAAACGCCCTCGAAGAACTTGTCCGTTACACGACCGACCGCAAATATTGATGCCTGAAAAACGCTGGAACATATTAGCATACGACGCCCAACAGGCATCAGCGTTGCAGGCTTCACTGAAGATCAGCCCTGTCATCTGCAGGATCCTCACCCAAAGGGGCATTCATACGTACGAAGAAGCGAGACATTATTTCCGCCCTTCGCTGAACGACCTGCACAGCCCCTGGTTGATGAAAGATATGGACAAAGCCGTGCAGCGCATCGATAAGGCCATACGCGACAAAGAAAAAGTACTGGTGTTTGGCGATTATGATGTGGATGGCACCACCGCCGTGGCATCCATGTTCAGCTTTTTAAAAAACATTATCGACCCCACCCTCCTTGAATTTTACATACCCCACCGTTACCGCGAAGGATACGGAATCAGCCAGGCCGGCATTGATTACGCGAAAGCACAAGGTTTCGCCCTGGTTGTTGCGCTCGACTGCGGGATCAAATCGGTTGATTTAATCGATTACGCGTTGACGTTAGGGATAGATTTTATTATCTGTGACCATCACCTGCCTGGACAGGAAATCCCCAAAGCTGTTGCCGTCCTGAACCCGAAACAATCTGATTGCGCTTACCCATACAAGGAACTATGCGGCTGCGGCGTAGGTTTCAAACTGATGAGCGCATTAGCTGAAACATTTAATATCTCACGGGAACGGTTATACGAATATCTTGACCTTGTCGCGACAGCCATCGCGGCCGACATTGTTCCCATGACAGGGGAAAACCGGGCCCTCGCCTATCACGGCCTCAAAAAAATCAACGAGAACCCCTGCCCCGGCATCCGTTCACTCATCAAATTAGGCGGCATACAAAAAAAACTGACCATCACCAATGTGGTGTTTGTGATCGCGCCCAGGGTGAATGCGGCCGGGAGGATGGATGACGCGCGCAAGGCAGTGGAACTGTTTATTGAACAGGACCCTGAACGTGCCCTGGACATCGCGGGCATGCTGCATGCAGATAACAGCGACCGAAAAGAAGCCGACAGCAGCATAACGGAAGAAGCGCTTGAAATCATCAGGTCAGACGAAGCACTGATCAATAGAAAATCATCCGTTCTGTTCAGGGAACATTGGCATAAAGGTGTGGTTGGTATTGTAGCTTCCCGTTTGATAGAACACTATTACAGGCCTACGGTTGTGCTGACACGCAGCGGGGATGTGCTGGCCGGCAGCGCCCGGAGTGTGCCCGGCTTTAATTTGTACGAGGCCATCTATGCCTGCCGGGAGCATTTGCTGGGATACGGCGGGCATTTCGCAGCAGCGGGCTTATCGCTGCTCCCGGAAAACCTTGACGCGTTCAGCCGGCAATTTGAAGCAGTGGTTTCTTCCAGCATCGAAGAACGTTTATTGATTCCTGAAATTATCATCGACGCCGACATAGACCTGAAGGACATCACTACTGGTTTCTTTAAAATCCTTGAGCAGATGGAACCCTTCGGGCCGGATAATATGCGCCCGGTTTTTATTGCCCGCAAGGTGCGGAATACAGGCGGCTCCAGGGTATTAAAAGAAGCGCACCTCCGTTTTGAGGTGCGCCAGGGAAATTCCGTAATGACAGGCATTGGTTTTAATATGGCCGGCCGTTTTCATATCCTTCAAAGCGGGAAACCAATCGACCTGGTATTTACCATCGATGAAAACGAATGGAACGGACAAGTTAACCTGCAATTAAAAGTCATCGACCTGCGGGAGTCGGCATCATGACTGGTTTTTCGCCATCAGGTCAACGCTGCGGTTGATAAAAGCCGTCAGGTGGCTGCCAGAGAGCAAGCCTTGTGACAATAATGCGAGGTCGGCCAGATTATTCACCAGCATATCCTGTTTGCCTGTATCCGTTTCCGTTAGTATGGATTTAACTATAGGATGATTGCCGTTTACCGTTAACTGCACTTCATCGGGCATTCCGGCATAAAACGATGCCATGCCACCTCCGATCGCGGCCATGTCTTTCATCCTCCTCATAAATTCAGGCCTTGTAGCCGTTACCGGGGGCGCATCGGAGCTCATACCCTTTACTTCCACATTGAGGTGCAGGCCTTCTTTCGGTTTATTGAATAATGTTTTTACCGTTTCCACTTCATCTTTGGATAAAACAGATTCAGCGGCTTCCGATGGATTGATGAGGTTTTCGGCAATATCCGCATCCACACGGGTGAACCTGGTATCGGCCCATTTCATTTCCATATTATTGATGAAAGCGGCATCTACCAGGGTTTCCATTTTCACAACCAGGTAACCCCTTGCTGTTGCCTGGCGGATGTACGCGTCCTGCTGCACAGTATTGCTGCTATAGAGTACTACGTATTTTCCATCCTTATCTTTCTGTGTAGCCTCCACGGCCTGTTTATACTCATCCATGGTATAGAACTTTGCAGCTTCGCCGGCATCCTGCATCACAAAAAACTGGTTGGCTTTATCCAGGAACTTATCATCGGTCATCATGCCATACTTCACAAACAAACCGAGGCTTTCCCATTTTTCCTCAAACGATTTCCTGTCGTTACGGAAAATTTCATCAAGCTTATCAGCCACTTTCCGGGTGATATGCGCATTGATTTTTTTGACGTTCGGATCGCCTTGTAAATAGCTCCTGCTCACATTCAGCGGAATATCCGGGCTGTCGATGACACCATGCAAAAGCATCAGGAACTCAGGGACAATATCCTTCACTTCATCGGTTACAAAAACCTGGTTGCTATAAAGCTGGATTTTGTCCTTTTGTATTTCATAACTCTGTTTGATCTTAGGGAAATACAGGATACCGGTGAGGTTGAAGGGATAATCCACATTCAGGTGTATCCAGAATAATGGCGGTTCACTGAAAGGATATAATTCTTTATAGAATTGCTGGTAATCGTCCGCGTTTAATTCGGATGGCTTTCGCGTCCAGGCTGGATTGGTGATATTGATTTGCTTGTCTTCAAAATAAACAGGCACCGGCAGGAAACGACAGAATTTTTCGAGTACCGTGCGCACCCTGTCGGCTTCCAGGAATTCCCTGCTTTCTTCATTCAGGTGCAGTACGATGCTGGTGCCACGGTCGTCACGGGCGGTTTCCTCTATGCTATAAGAAGGGCTCCCATCACAAACCCAGCGAACCGCCTGGCTGTTCTCCCTGAAACTCTTTGTCACAATTTCCACCTGCTCACTTACCATAAAAGAACTGTAAAAGCCCAATCCGAAATGGCCGATGATATTGTTTTCGTTCTGTCCTTTGTATTTATTTAAAAATTCTTCTGCGCCGCTGAATGCTACCTGGTTGATGTATTTGTCAACTTCTTCAGCCGTCATGCCCACGCCCCGGTCTGAAATGGTTAATGTTTTTTCATCCGCGTTCACACTGATATCAATCCTGAGTTCCCCCAGTTCACCTTTGGCTTCACCGATGGATGACAGGGTTTTTAATTTCTGTGTGGCATCTACCGCATTCGATACCAGTTCGCGAAGAAAAATATCGTGTTCGCTATACAGGAATTTTTTAATGATGGGAAAAATATTCTCTGTTTGTACCCTGATCTGACCTGTTTGCATAGACATTTTTTTTATTGAGCATGGCAAATAAAATACCAAATTCAATTGATCTGACAGCTTGACACAGCACCAACCATTGAGGCATAAAAAAAGGCCCTGTTGCAGGGCCTTAGGGAAAATTTTTCAGTTTTATTATTGTACCAGGAATGATTTCTGGATCTTGAATTCATGGTTCCTTACTTCGAGGTTGTACAAGCCCATAGGCAAGGTAGCCGGGAAGTTGAAACTTTCATCAATAAAGTTCACGGCAATAATGATATCGCGTTGGAATACCAACTGGCCAACGCTGTTATGGATGCGAACAGAATAATGGCCGGGCTTGATGCCACTTAAAGAATAGTGGAGTATGCCGCCGCGCTGGATGGGCACGCCATAGATGATCAATCCGCCCGGAATGGCCGGTGTAATAAATGAACGCTGGCTTCCGTAGGAAATACCACCATTGTTGACGGCATAAGCCTTATAATAGTAAATGGTGTTTTGTACCAACCCTGTTAAGCGGCTGTTGAAGAGGCCACCGTTCAGGTTATTGGCTGGAACTTTTGTTCCAAAGCCGTTGATGAATCCATTGATACCGCTATATTCAATGCCATAAGACGTTACATCTGAACAACCGCCGTCGAGGATTTCACCTTTAGCTTCAACAATATTCGCGGAGATAATCAGTGAATCGCCTGTCAGCAAACTCGCGGTTGAATTAATGCCCGCACCGATAGTGGCAACCAGTATGCTGCTGGCACCTGCACCGGTAACAGGGATATTCCCATTATACAACTGCTCTACTTGAGGAGCGAATGTTACAAAGATTTCCTGGTTGAATGTTCCACCGGTTTGGGTGATTACCAATGAGTCGGTAAAAGGACCTGTGGCGCTGGATGAGAATGTAAATCCGGCCAATGGGCCTACCTGGATATTGGCAGTGCTGAGGTTAACGCCATTCAATGTAAATGAATTAGGCCCTTCTGTAGTATTCACACAAATGGTTCCAAATGCAGCCAGTGAAGTGGCGTTTAAAGATGGAGGTGGTGGCGCGGCAGTAATAAACGAACGCTGCACTCCATACACGGTTCCACCTGCGTTGGTGATGAATGCCTTGTAATAATAAGTGGTGGCAGGAGCCAATCCGCTCAATGCGGCAGTGAAATTACCCGCGTTCAGGTTAGTTGAATTAACCACAGTGCCATTTACAAAACCATTGATGGTACTGTATTCTACACCGTAAGCCGTTACCGCTGAACAACCAGTTCCGGTAATGCTTCCGGCAAGTGTTGCAGAGTTGGTGGTGATATTGCTGGCAGAACCTGTGGTGACGGTTCCTGCTGTGTTAACACCTTCGCCGGTTGCAGCAACTGAAACCGCAGCGCCAATTCCTCCGCCATTAATGGAAATACTTCCATTGTACGATTGAACGGCCGTTGGGTTAAAAGTTACATAAACAGTCTGGCTGAATGTACCGCCGGGTTGTGTGATGGTCAGGCTATTGCTGTAAGGGCCTGCAATGGCTGTGGCAAACTGGTAGCCAGCAAGGGGGCCTACAGTAATGTCCTGATTCGTCAGGTTGGAACCTGATATGCTGAGGTTGTTTGGACCTGCTACTGTATTCACACACACTGAACCAAAAGCCATGGAACCTGTCGCGCTGATCACCGGGGTGGTTGGCGCTACGCCATTGCCACTAACCGATACCGTTAGTGCCGTACTGACGCCACCTCCGCTGATACTGATATTTCCAGACTGGGGCCCGGCAGATTGCGGTGTAAAGTGTACGAATACCTGTGTAGCATTCAATGTGCCGCTTGTGAATGGTATATTGATGGATGAGAACCAGGTGATGTTATCGAGAGATACCTGGAAATTCGTACTGGGAGCTGTGATGCTGATATTACCCGGTGCGCCGGTCAGGTTTGTACCTGATACGCTGAATGATTGTGACGCTGAACTGCTTCCCACAGTTACGTTACCAAAATCATTAACGGTTCCGGTGATGGTTAAAACCGGGGCGGGCGGCGGTGTGCCACAAATAAAAATTGGTGTAGCGGAGTTGCGTGGTGCAGGCGCTGCCAATGAAAAATCAGAGAGGTTATTATTGGTTTCCGTACAACCACCATTGTTCCTGAAAGCTGCATCATTAACACTTAAAACTGTTGTAGGTGCAGTTTCGGAACAGTTTGCGGTACCATAACCTACCAAGTCGATAACATTGGTGGTTGGGCATCCTGTTAAAGGTGTGGTACCGTCTACCAACGCCACTTTACCGGATGTGGCCGACATGGCTATGGTAGGCGCCGCCTGGTAATCTACGGTTGGAAGCGGAGAACCATTGGTTCCGGTGCTGCTCATTTGAATCAGGAAATAACCACCTGCAGGTATTGATACGGATGGCAATGCGCTGACACCCGTCCAGTTGGTATTGGTGGCTGATGCGTACTGAATGGACAGTCCGGCAAGGCTTTGTGAAACGCCGGAAATATTATGCAATTCCACATAATCAGCATTCAACGGCGCGCCGGCATTACCACCCGCACCATACACCTGGCTGATCACTAATGTGGTTGACTGTGAATAGCTGACCAATGAGGCCAGTACAAACAGCAGGGTTAAAATTTTCTTCATGTGTCGTTGTTTGGTCTTGATTTTCCGGGCCACCGGAAAAATAGCATGAGGCTGCCTGATGACAGCCCCATGAAAGCTCATCTCATTGTGATATAATGCAATCCTATCGTTTCCTTATTGTACATCCGTAAGGTTCCTGATCTGGAATTGCTTGGTTGTATTAAAGAAACTGCAGTAGCCGGTATATGTTTTCGGTGTTGTAAAGAAATTTGAACCGGAAAACAGGGCTGAACTGCTGGTGAACATTGTCATATTACCGCTTGCATCCGTCAGGGTCTTGTTACCACTGTACGTGGCGCCTGAACCAGACATGGTTGCATTCTCAATACGCACCAGGCGGAATTCGATATGGTCAGCGGTTCCCAGAGGCGCGTTCATCGCGGTGTTGATTTCAGAAATGGTTCGTGTAACCGGCGTTACAACACGGTTAGTCGCGGAAACACCAGGCGTGGCGCTGCCGAATTGTTTTTTCAGTTCCAGCGAACCCCTGAAAACAATCAGAGAGTCGTTTGTGATATCAATATTCACCGAGTCACCTACATTATATGTAATGGTACCTCCATAATATACAAGGATGGCAGAGTTTCCATCCTGCAGTACAAATGAACCTGCTGAGATATTTCGGCTGGCTGCATCAGATATCACTACACCACCGATAGACGCAGGCGTCGTGATTTTAATGCCTGAACCTGTGTACATCTGGCGGAGTTGCCCGATGCTCATACGTGGGGGCAGTACTGAACCGCAGCGTGGGTTATTAAATTGAACGTCGCTTGTATCGCGCACCAGTAACTGGCGGGTGGTGCCAAATACTGTGTAAATGCTGGTGATGCTGCCATTACCGGTTGGAACCTTTTTGGCTGCAAAATCAGCATACGCGCTGGTGCGGACAATTGTCTGCACATTGCTCTGGCAATTCTTGATATTCAGGTTTGTTGTGGCTTTGTACACTGAAGTATCAGAATAGGTTTTGCTGGTATCGGCGGGAATGAATTCGTAATCGTTCAGTTTAATCAACGCATTGATATACCTGTTCTGCATATTGGTGGTCAGGTCGTTCAATGTTACTTCAATGGGCTCAACCGGATTATTCAATGAACCGCCAATCAAGTGCCTGCCCACTGAAGCGGCAGGGATACCTTCCTGTGAAGGCACTCCATTGATATTCGCTTTTACACCCAGTTGTATGGTATTATTGTAATCGCTCAGGCATAAGTCTTTACATTTTACAAATACCCTTCTTCCAACCGGATAACTGCCATAGAGGTCGGTTGCGTCTAACAGTATTTGAATGGCCCCTGTTGTATCCTGGATAAACAGTTGCTTGTAAAAGTTTCCGCTTTTGTCGTTGGCAACAACAACACCGGAAATGATGATATCCTGTGTAATGATATCATACGCCCTTGGTGTGGTATGTAGGGCCTTGAGGTTGGCGATGCTCATATTGGCAACGATGTTTGGATCGGCTGGACCGGGCGGCTGATCAAATGTTTTTTTACAGGCGCTCAGGCTCGCGATACCGATGATCATGGCCGCGGCTTTCATCCATTTAGAAATTGTATTCATGTCTTGGCTTTTATATTAAATGAGATAATGTATATGGTTAAAACCGCAGCCCAACGCTGGCAAAAAAGTTAATGCCGTAGTTGAAAAAGCGACGATCAGGGAATTTTTGCGTGTTCTTTTCGGAGAAATCGAACCTGAGTTGCTCAAATCCGCCGGAAACCACGTTTTTATTATTCAGGATATTATTCACACCCAGGTTGAATACCAGGAAAGTCCTCTTCTTCATTGATGGGAAGCGCCTGTTCATCAACCAGGAATAACCCGCGAAAGCGTCCACTGTGTATTGTGAAGGAAGCTTCGCCTGGTCAATGATATCAGACCAGAGTTTGCTGTTCGGGTCTACGCCATTGGTAGCGGAAGCCGTACGGCGGATCGGGTTGAAATCAAGGTACATGTGGTCAAAGAAATTCACATTCACATTCAGGAACCAGAATTTCGGTGAACGGTAATCCAATCCGATGCTGTATGCTTCCTGTGGCGTGGGCACACGGAAATTTTCGGAATAGATGATGGTTCCCCTTTCCAGTTCGGCAGCGCTGTTATCAACCGTAACCGTTGCGCGTTGACGGCTGTTATACAGGTACCTGCCAAATGCGGCGGCTGCATTCAGGCTTAAGCCTTTATACAATTTTACATCCGCTCCAAATTCTGCCCCGGTATGTACCCTGCCAATACCACTGATCGCATAGTTCACAAAGTTGCGGAACTCATCGTGATAGAAAGTCAGCACATTGATCTGGTTGCGGATCATTGTGTAATAGGCGTTGGCACGCAGTTTCACTTTTGGCGCGTTCATCACATAACCTGCTTCCGCGGAAGTGATGCGTTCAGATTTCAGGTCAGACTGAACAAAGTCCCTGGTACGGGGGGCGATGAATGCATTTTCGAAGAAAGGCGCGCGTGTCATATACAAACCATTGGCATAGATGTAGTTCCTGCCATCGATTTTATACGTAATGCCACCCTTTGCAGAGTAATTGTAGAAATCATAAGCCTTGGAACGGCCAAATGAATTTTCAGGGAAGATGCCTGAACGGTAATTTCCATGTCGCCAGAAGCGTGTGTAGTTATGTTCCACACCAACAAAGAAATCAATCTTGCGGAATTTAACCACGGTTTGTATAAAGGCTGAGGCGCGTTTGATATTGATATCATAATCATAACCAAATTTGTCGCCCTCGCGCAGGATGCGGTTTGGCGTATTCAGGTCATTTTGGTTCGCGTTGTTATTATTGGGGAAATCCCTTTCCGCGAACTGGTTGATATTAACATAAAACTCGCCGCCCAGCAAGTCTTCCACCTGCTTGAAATAATTATTTTTTTGCGACTGGAATGACGCGCCGGCGGAGAGGGTTACATTTTCCCTCAAAGCGGCATTCAAAGTGGCATTGAAACCATACTTGATGGTATTGATTGCCCTCTCTTCCAGGATATAACGGGAACGCCTGCCCGAAACTGAGTTTCCGGCGATGCCATTCACGTTATTGATGGTTTCAAAAGAACTGTAGTTTGTATTGTACAATTCATCCCAGTTAATCTGGCGCTTGTTAATGTCGTTGGTAAGTTCATCCAGTACCTGCTGCCGGAAGAATGGGTCAAGCTGGTAGCTGGGCAGGTAACGGTAATAATCCGGGCGCGGGTCTTTCGCGTTGTACCAGTCGAGGCCGGTGGTACTGCGTTTACCACCACCAAAAGTAGCGGCCGTCATCAGGCTCATTTTGTCGCTGATTTTCCAATCATGCGTCAGGATGGCGAATGGCTGGAATGAGCGGGCGATACTGGCGTTGCGCTTTTTGCCATTCTGGTAACCCCAGAATGGGTTGTAGTAATTAGTTCCAGCGATATCCCTCATCTCTTCTACGGAAGAACCCTGGCGGCCGTTTTCGGTAGGCGTTGCAAACATAACCAGTGAGAGGAGGTGTTTTCCGCTGAAACGCTTGTCGATGCCGGCGTAGAATGACCAGCCGTCGTAATAGGTTCCATCTACATAACCCTCATCGGCCCAGCGGCGGGAAATAGAACCACTGAATGCCCATCCTTTTTTATTCAGACCGGTTGAATGCGTTACCATCAGTCGGTGCGCATAGTTCCGGTTAGATAAAGCGTAGTTGATGCTGGTCTGTTTGCGCTGGTAGGATGCGCGAGTATCGAGGTAGTTCAAACCACCAAGGTCACCAAAGCCATAAGGGGTTGCGCGCAGGCCGTGAGAATAATCGCGGTTGCGTAACACATCATTCAAACCGCCCCATAATCCAAATGGTGTAAACCCGTTATCCAGGTTTTCCATAGGCATTCCGTTCATATATGTGCTGAACAAGTCGGCATCATAACCCCTGATCCTGAAACGTACGGCATTGAATTTGAAAGTGGCCGCGTTCAGGTAAGGGTCCCTTCCGGCCGTTAACTGGGAAGATATATTTTGCGCACTTCCGTCTTGCGCATCATTTTCGTCGAGGGTAATCACCGGAATGTTGTCCAAGGTCATGTCCTTCAATTCCTCGAGAACGGTCGTGTCCCCGTTATTGGCTGTTTGCTTAACCTGTGCCTGCGTTTTTTGCAGGTTTGCCAGGGCCAACAGCAATAAGCCGGACACTGAAAAAAATTTTCTTAGCATATGCAGTTATTGAATGGGCAAAAGTACAGCGCAAAACTGGATTTTTTTCATAAATAACAGTTGTTTTTCAATAAGATAACCACATATTAACGGCCAACTGTTTACCTTTGGACAGAATTTTTAGTATGAAGAAAATTATTTTACCCGCCTTTTGCCTGATATTCAGTTTAATTGCCAATGCCCAGGCCAACAAATACAAAGTTTCCATAATAGGTTTTTACAACCTGGAAAACCTGTACGACACCGTCAATAACCCGATTGTGGATGATGAGGAATTTTTGCCTGAAAGCGCCCGCCGGTACAATTCAGCCATTTATTGGGATAAACTCGACAGGTTGTCTGGCGTTTTGTCGATGATCGGAACCGATATCAACCCGGATGGCCTGGCTATCCTGGGTGTTGCGGAAATTGAAAATGATACGGTGTTGAACGACCTGGTGAAAATGCCTAAACTGAAGGAAAGGAAATGGAAGATCGTTCATTACGATTCCCCTGACCGCAGGGGTGTTGACGTAGGATTGTTGTACAACCCCAAATACTTTAAGGTATTGAGCAGCGCACCTTTGTTTGTTCAGTTGCCCGGCGGCTCAAAAGACGCCTATTATACCCGCGACATCCTGTATGTAAAAGGGGTGATGGATGGTGATACGGTACATGTGTACGTAAACCACTGGCCTTCCCGTTCAGGTGGAGAAGAACGCTCTATGCCCGGCCGTGCTGCAGCGGCATCGGTTTGCCGTAAAAGCATGGATTCGATTCAGGCCATTCAGCCCCATGCAAAAATCATCCTGATGGGTGACCTGAACGATGACCCCGTGAGCCCCAGCTTAACCAAAGTAATCAAGTCGAAAGGCAAGCTGAGCGATGTGAAAGAACCAACTGATGTTTTTAACCCCTGGTACGAAATGTACAAAAGGGGCATAGGTACCACACCATACCAGGATGCCTGGTCATTATTCGATCAAATCATCTTCACAGGCGCCTGGCTCAATAAAGAGCAACCGGGTTACCATTACCTGAAATCCATGATTTTCAACCGTGAATTCATGGTTCAGAAAACGGGTAAATGGAGGGGGTACAGCAGAAGGACCTGGGACGGCATCACGTATAACTATGGTTACAGCGATCACTTTCCCGTATATGTAATCATGGTTAAGAAAGTAAACTGATCATAGAATCATTCATCGGCTATTTGCACATCTTCTTCCCCCACCAGGGGCATTTGAATGAAGCGCAACAGGATATTCGCCGTTGCCACAACATCCTTCGTGCAATAAGCCGATATCCTTTGTAATTGTTTTATCCTGGCTTCATCATCTGCCGTTCCCCAGTATAAAGGGCCAACCAGGCTGCCATCAATATCATCCTTCGGGGAAGGCACCCTCATAACGGCGGCGAGTAAACGAAGAGAGGTAAACTGCTTATAATCCCCAAAACGCCACAACTGGAAACTGTCAGCCACTTTTATTTCCCAGGGTTTCATCAATTGAAAATTCAGGTATGAAGGTATGGCTATGCCATGCACCAATAACCTGCGGCATACAAAGGGTACATCGAACTCCCGGATATTATGGCCTGCCAGCATCGCAGATTTCCTTCTTTGAAAACAAAGCTCCAGTTTCTGCAAAAAGGTTTGCAACAATTGCCTTTCATCATGATCATAACAGGATGTTACCCTGAAGCATAAACGACCTGTTTGTGCATCCCGCAAAAAATACCCCATACTGATGCATATCACCCGGGCAAATTCTGCCATCACCGCGGCCCTTGACGCGTACGATTCTTCGACCGGTTCGGAAGGCAACAAAGACCTGCCGGCTTTTGATTCCCACAATGACTTCCATTCGGGTGATAATGACGCAAATGATGGCGCTTCGCTGATGGTTTCAATGTCGAATACCACCAAATCTTCTGGATCATATAACATGGTAATGGATTAATCCGGCAAATAACAAAATGCCGGGATTAATCTGGCGGGAATAAATGCATGATTTGAAAAGAAAAAAACTAAAATGTAAATCCAACAAACAACTGAAAAGCCTGGTTCTTCCAATCCTCGCGGTTATCAATACCATTAACATTGGTAAGCCCCAGCTTATACCTGGCTCCTGCATTGATGAATGGCAATTGGAACCATATCCCGGTGATGGCGCTCCACTCTGTTTTTTTATAAATATCCTGCTGCAGATACAGGTTCCTGAACTTTTCCTGGAGCACAGTATTAAAGGCAGGCCCTATTTGAAACTTGACCCTTTTGCTGTTCCCGATATTCACATTCAATAACAAAGGGATCTCCAATGAACTAAGTTTTGCTTTAGCCTGGCTCCCGCCACCAAATATGTCATCGTAAATCACCGTGCCATCATCTGTAACCTCTGCGGATGATTGTACAAAACTGATTTCCGGTTGGATGCCGATTCGATTGGTTAGATTAAACTGAAGAAAGCCACCTAACTGGTAATTATAGCTAAATGCGTCTGAAAAAGATTTCCCTTTCACTTTATTGATATTCAAACCTGCTTTAACGCCTATCCTGAAAAAGTTTTCATGATCCATTTCCAGTGATTTTTTCTGCGCGAATGATGCAACCGGGATTGAGATCATGCAGGTAAATAATAAAAAGAACAGGCGTTTCATGAGTTATTTTTTAATATATCCTGCGAAAATAATGCCATAAAATGCAGAAGTAAGATAAAAATAATGACCTGCTTCATTCTATCTTTAACAAAATTAATAATGACCGTATGCGCAAATTGATTTTATCCTTGATGTCAATTGTCATCTTTTGCTTCAATCTTTGGCTATCTAATGCCCGGGCGCAAGAGATTCCTGTTTTTAAAGAAGAAGATGTTGTCTTAGAAACAAAGAATGGAAAATTGTCTGGTACTCTATGTGTGCCCCAAAACATTGATGTGAAAGCCGTGGTACTGATCATTGCAGGTTCCGGACCAACAGACCGTAACGGGAACAGCATGATGACAAAAAACAATTCCCTTCAAATGCTGGCCAGGCAGTTAACCGGGTCAGGTATTGCCAGTTTACGATATGATAAAAGAGGGATCGCTGCCAGTGCAGCCGCGGGCATGAAAGAAGAAGACCTGAGGTTTGAGCAATTGGTCCAGGATGCATCAGATTGGCTGGCCTGGCTAAAAAATAGCAAAAGGTTCCCTTCGTTTTATATCCTTGGCCACAGCGAAGGTTCTTTAATAGGTATGCTGGCCTCTGAAGGAGCCAATGGTTTTATTTCGTTAGCCGGCCCCGGCGAACCGGCAGGAACCACCCTCCGCAGGCAATTATCTGCCCAACCAAAAATGATAAAAGACGAAGCATTTAGTATTCTCGACAGTCTCGACGCAGGCCTTACAGTTCATAAAACAAGCCCTTTACTCGCCAGCCTGTTCCGCCCGTCGGTTCAGCCATACCTGATCAGCTGGATGAAATATGACCCCACTAAAATTATCGCTTCGTTAAAAATTCCTGTTTGCATCATCCAGGGTACAACGGATATCCAGGTAGAAGAGGAAGACGCCCGGAAACTCTCGGCTGCCCAGCCTTCTGCAAAGCTGATTATCATTGACGGCATGAACCATGTTCTCAAAACAGCGCCTGCCAACCGGGCGGAGAACATGAAAACATATAATAATCCCGATTTACCGATTGCAGATAAATTAGTACAGGAAATTTCTTCGTTTATCCAATAACGTTAGTAGGCTATACTTTTTTCAATTTCCACTTTCCTTTTCGGAATAAAATTAAGGCTGTGATGGAAATGGCTGTCTCCGCGACTGGTACGGCCGTAAACACACCCACGGGGCCCCAATTCAATTGTACCGCTAAAAACCAGGCCAAAGGGATCTGAAAAAACCAAAACCCGAACAAATTGATGATGGTGGGCGTTCGTGTGTCGCCTGCCCCGTTAAAGGCATTCGCCATCACCATGCCAATCCCATAAAATAAATAGCCCACACTGAGTATCCGAACGGCCATCACCGCGTAATCCGCCACTTCTTTTTCCTTTGTAAATATGGAGATGATGGGTTGTGCGAGCAGGAAGAGAATGATGGATACGATGCCCATGAATACCATATTGTATTTCGCCGTTTTCCACACAGATTCTTCCGCACGGGCAGGTTGGCCGGCTCCCAGGTTTTGTCCAACCAGTGTAGCAGCCGCATTACTCATGCCCCATGCCGGCAAAAGGAAGAAAATGACAAGGCGGATCGCGATCTGGTAACCCGCGCTGGCCACACTATGGCCTGTAGTAACCACCAGGCTCGCCAACACAATCCAACTGCCGGAGCTAATGATAAACTGCATGGTTGCAGGCCAGGATATGTTGACCAAAGAACGGATAATCGGCCAGTCGGGTTTCAGTTGTTTCCAGGTAAACCGCAACGACTGTTCCCCACGGAACAAATGGTACAACTGGTAAGATACGCCTATGCCTCGGCCTATGCTGGTTGCCCAGGCCGCGCCTTCAAGCCCCATGGCTGGTACAGGACCTAAGCCCCTGATGAGCAAAGGACAAAGTATGATATTACAGGCGTTCGCCAACCATAAGCTTTTCATGGCCATCATGGCATTACCTGCCCCCCTGAAAATTCCATTCAGCAAAAAGAGCAGCATGATCACCAGGCTGCTGGCGAAAATTATTTTCGTGTATCCTATACCGTAAGCAACCGAGGCTTGCTCCGCCCCCATCAGGAGCAAGAGTTCTTCTGCGTATATGACACCGGCCACACTGATCAATCCTGTCACAATAAAAGCCACAACAACAGATTGCATACCTGCACGGCTCGCGGCTTCAGGGTCCTTTTCGCCAATCCGGCGCGCCACCACTGCAGTGGCAGCCATACTGATGCCGATCGCGAGGGAATATATAATCGTGATTAATGATTCGGTAAGCCCTACAACTGATGTGGCATGCTTGCCCAAGTGGCTGACAAAAAATATATCTACAACGGCAAATACACTTTCTAAACACATTTCAAGCATCATCGGTATCGCCAGCAATAAAACCGCGCGGCGGATGCTGCCTGTTGTGAAATCCTGCTCCTCGCCTTTCAGGGATTCGCGGATAATGGAAATGATAGCGGTTCCCCGCCTAACTGATTTGGATGGCATATGATTGGTTTCAATGAAAGAAATGAAAGATGGACCGCTATGGCGGAAAAAAGGAAAGTGCCCTTAGGCAATCAGACTATCATATGCGTAAGATTATCGGGTACAAAGATTAAAAAATTATGGACACATATATGAAATATTTGATAAGCGGCACATTGGCGATTTCAGCGATGGGAATTCAATACAAAGGGATGGCGTAAATTTGTATCCCCGAAAGATGTTATTTAAAATTAAGCAAAGCATATTTACCCCATACCAGGTATTCATTATTACCCTGTTGAGTTTTTTGCAATTCACCGTCATTCTCGATTTCATGGTGTTGTCGCCTTTGGGCGCATTCCTATTGGATGAATTAACCATCAGCCCGGCCCAGTTTGGCCTGGTTGTTTCCGCTTACGCATTCAGCGCGGGCGCATCGGGCATCCTGGCAGCCGGTTTTGCCGACAAGTATGACCGGAAAAAATTACTGTTGTTTTTTTACAGCGGGTTTATTCTTGGTACGGTTTTCTGCGCTTTATCGCCCAACTACCATTTCCTGCTGGCCGCACGCATCATCACCGGTTTATTTGGCGGAGTGCTGAGTTCCATCAATATGGCCATCATCACGGATTTGTTTAAGGCAGAAGTCAGGGGCAGGGTGATGGGATTTGTACAAATGGCTTTTGCAGCGAGCCAGATAATGGGCATTCCTGTTGGATTGGCATTAGCGAATCATTTCGACTGGCATGCACCATTTTGGGTGATTGCGGGCATCGGTATCCCAGCAGGTTTTGCCATCTATTGGTATATGAAACCCATCACGGGGCACCTGGGCCACCCTTCCGCCAGCCATCCATTCAGGCACCTGCTCCGTACCGTGTCGAACCCATCATATATCCTATCCTTCACAGCAACAACGCTGCTCGCTACCGGAGGATTCATGCTCATGCCATTTGGCAGCGCGTTCAGCATCCATAACATCGGCCTGAGTATGGAACAATTGCCCGTACTGTATAGTGTCACAGGCATCTTTACGATTATTATGGGCCCGCTCATCGGTAAAATCAGTGACCAGGCAGGCAGGTTTAATACATTTGCCATTGGTTCTGCCATAACCATTTGCATGGTGTATATTTATACGAACCTGGACCATACCCCGCTTTTTTGGGTCATTTTCGTAAACGTGATATTATTTATGGGCATTCTTTCGCGGGGCATTTCATCAAACGCATTAAACAGTTCTGTTCCTGAATTGCACGACAGGGGTGCATTTATGAGCATCAATTCCGCCGTGCAACAAATTTCAGGAGGTATAGCCGCAGCCATCGCCGGATTGATTGTGGTACAGCGCGAAGATGGCTTTATCGAACACTTCAACACCCTCGGTTATGTGGTAATTGGCTCAGTGCTGCTGTCAACCATTCTCACCAGCAGGATCAACAAATTTGTACAACAGAAACAACATCAGTCATCCGGTTTCGCGGATCAAACAAACGGAAACCAACCATAACACATTCCTATGCAACATGCGCAAATCATTGAGGCTACAGTAGCATACGTAAAAAAAGAACTTTCGAATGCAGAAGCCGGCCACGACTGGTTTCATATCCAACGGGTATGGACAAACGCGAAAATCATCGGCGCGCAGGAGCCGGTTAATATGACCATTGTGGAGTTAGGCGCTTTACTGCATGATATCGCCGACGCGAAATTTCATAACGGGGATGAGGAAATCGGGCCTGCCAAATCATCCCAATTCCTTAGAAGTATTTCAGCAGACGAAGAGATTATTGAACATGTAGCGCAAATCATCCGTCATATTTCCTTTAAGGGTGGTCGCCAAACAAGTTCTTTTGAATCGCCCGAGCTCTTCGTAGTACGGGATGCAGACAGGTTAGACGCTTTGGGCGCGATTGGCATTGCCAGGGCTTTTCATTACGGTGGATTTAAAAACAGGCTATTGTTTGACCCGATGCAGGCACCGGTGAAGCACCTGGATGCAGAAAGCTACCGGAACAACCATTCGCCCACCATCAATCATTTTTATGAAAAATTATTGTTGCTGAAAGATTTGATGCACACGGAATCCGGTAAAACCCTCGCGGAAAACAGGCACCTGTTTATGGAATCATTCCTGCAGCAATTTTATACCGAATGGTATGGCGGGGATACCCCCAACCCTTTTCCAGATAACAACATATCCATGAATGGTTGACGGAAAAAAAATACAATACTTTTTGTTCAGCCAATACCTGGCTGATGGCGTCCGCGTTACCCTGGAGATCATCCTGCCCGTCATCATTTTTTCCTACCTGGGTGATTTTCATACAGGTATCCTTTTAGCTACAGGAGCATTCTGCGTCAGTATCAGTGATATCCCCGGGCCGGTAAAAGACAAGCGTAATGGCATGCTGTACAGCATTGGGTTTATAGGCATCATGTCTGTACTCACAGGCCTCGTTAACCATTCTCCATGGGCCCTCGGATTGTTGCTGGTAAGCAGTAGTTTCTTCTTTACGATGATTGGCGTTTACGGGAACAGGGCCGCTTTTGTTGGCGCCGCTGCTTTGCTGATCATGATCATCCGTATGCGTGAAATTGAGACAGTCCACACCACTTGCCTCGAAAGCGCCTGGATCATTGCCGGAGGTACCTGGTACATGTTGGTTGCCATACTGTTCAACCAATTATCACCCAACAGGCCGGCGCAAAGGGCATTGGGTGAAACCTTACACGAAACCGCCACATACCTGAACCTCAAGGCATCCATGTATGAATCAGGCACAGACCATGAGGACATTTACAAACAATTGCTCACCCAACAGGTACGCGTAAACGAAAAACAGGACATCACCAGGGAATTGCTGTTTAAAAACCGGGCCATACTCCGGGAATCAACACGTACAGGCCGTATGCTGATGTTCAGTTTTGTGAACGCTGTTGACTTATTCGACCAGGTCAATGCCACCTGGTATGATTATGGAAAGTTAAAGGAGAAATACAGCCATACAGATCTGCTGCCGGATATTGCCGCCATCATCAGGCGCATGGCGGAAGCGATAGACCGGGCCGGGCTTGCCATACAATCAAACAGGAAGGAAGTGACGGAATATGCCTGGCTGCCTGAGCTCGACAACCTCAAATCCAGGATCGATGCAATGGACGACGGCAGCAGTTCCATCATCCTAAAAAAAATACTGGTCAACCTCCGGCAGATCGGGGAAATGATTCAGCAAATCAACTTGTACTTCAAAGGCATCGGGCCAAAAAGGCATGACCTCGGCACAGAACAGGATTTCTCAAAATTTGTTACGCACCAGGTCATCAACCCCCTTATTTTCTTTAACAACCTCAGCATCAATTCGGCCGCGTTCCGCCATGCCCTGCGTATGTCGCTCACCTGCCTGCTGGCATACCTGGTCGCCCTCTCCTTATCGTACGGCGAACACAGTTACTGGATCATACTAACGGTAATGATTATCCTAAAACCGGGTTTCAGCCTGACCCGTCAGCGAAATATCGAAAGAATTACCGGCACCGTCGCCGGCGGCATCATCGCGTTCGGATTGCTCTGGTTCATCCGCGACGAAACCATTTTATACGCGCTGGTGATTTTTTTCATGATTGGCACCTATACGTTTCAACGGTTGAACTATATCATCATGGTGGTATTCATCACGCCTTACCTGCTGATTGTGCTGCACCTGATGGGTTTTGATTTCATCAACCTGGTCACGGAACGCATGATAGATACCGCCATTGGATTTGGGTTGGCTTACGCGGCCAACCACTGGCTGTTCCCAAACTGGGAATCAAACCAATTCCGGCAGCACATGACGTATGTATTGCGCGCCAACATTAGCTACCTCGAACAAATTGCGAAACAACTTACCGGCGTGGCTATAAACCCTGTCGCTTACCGGCTGGCCCGTAAAGACCTGTACGTGCATATGGCCAACTTGTCGGCCGCTTTTCACCGGATGATTACGGAACCAAAAAGCAAACAACAGGCACCGAAAGAAAGTTACCAGTTTGTGGTGCTGAACCAACTTTTATCAGCTAATGTTGCCAGCCTGGCCGCCGAACAGATGCAACCGGGCAAGCCGCAGGTGCAGGATGCGCACATCCCCATCATCAGGCGCATATACCGTTTACTGGCCGACACTTTATCAAAACTTGACCCTTTATCAGGCATCCCGGTTATACAATTTCCTGAGTCTGCAAAAAAACCGCAGCAAGTTTCTGACAAGCATTTAAGCGACCAGCTTGAATTCATTCATAAACTCGCCCTCGACATCCGCAAAACAGGCGAAGCCATCATGCAGGAAAATCAAACAACAAACGCATAAAAAAGCCCCGCTCTTTTGGAACGGGGCTTTCACTATTATCAGGAAAATTAATCTTCGATCTTCATTTTTCCTTTGGCTTTCGCGATCACTTCTTCAGCGATGTTGTTCGGAGCCGGGGAATAGTGGCTGAACTCCATGGTTGAAGTGGCACGGCCGCTCGACAATGAACGTAACTGCGTAACGTAACCGAACATTTCACTCAGGGGCACTTTAGCCTTGATCACCTGAACGCCATGCTTGCTGTCCATACCTTCAAGCATACCACGGCGACGGTTCAAGTCACCGGTTACATCACCCATGTATTGATCAGGCGTCAGCACTTCCACCTTCATGATTGGCTCAAGCAATACCGGCTTGGCTTTGCGGCCGGCTTCACGGAAGCCTTGCTTGGCGCAAAGTTCAAACGACATAGCGTCGGAGTCAACCGCGTGGAAACTACCGTCCTTCACGTTGATCTTCATATTGTCCAGGGGGTATCCGGCCAATACACCTGTGTTCATCGCGCTTTCAAAACCTTTCTGAATGGCAGGTACAAATTCCTTAGGGATTGAACCACCAAATAAAGAGTTTACAAACTGGTAAGTGGTTTTACCTTCATTTTCTTTCAGGAACTCCTCATCGGCGGGCCCGATTTCGAAAATGATATCGGCGAACTTACCACGTCCACCCGTTTGCTTTTTCAGGGTTTCGCGGTGTTCAATGGTCAATTGGAAAGCTTCCTTATAAGCTACCTGGGGAGCGCCCTGGTTGATTTCCACTTTGAACTCACGCTTCATCCTGTCTACAATGATCTCCAGGTGCAATTCACCCATACCACTCAGGATGGTTTGCCCGGTTTCTTCATCAGTCTTCACGCGCAGCGTAGGATCTTCTTCCACCAGTTTGGCAATTGCCATGCCCATCTTATCAACGTCAGCCTGTGTTTTAGGCTCAACGGCGATAGAGATTACTGGCTCAGGGAAAGTCATGGCTTCGAGTACAATCGGGTTGTTTTCATCACAGAGTGTATCACCCGTTTTGATATCCTTGAATCCAACGCCAGCTCCAATATCACCGGCTTCGATGAAGTCGATTGGATTTTGCTTATTCGCATGCATCTGCATGATGCGGCTGATCCTTTCTTTCTTACCAGTACGTGTGTTCAACACATAAGAACCTGCATCGAGGTGCCCGCTGTATGCGCGGAAGAAGGCCAGTCGTCCTACGAATGGGTCGGTCATGATCTTAAAGGCCAGGGCTGCAAAAGGTTCTTTCGCGTCGGCCTTGCGGATCACTGCTTCACCATTATCAGGGTTTGTTCCGGTTACGGCTTCAATATCGGCCGGACCTGGCAGGTAACGGCAGATGGCATCGAGCGCGGTTTGAACACCCTTATTTTTAAATGAAGAACCGCACATCATAGGGATGATAGAGATATCGATCACCGCCTTGCGGATGGCTTCATGCATTTCCTGCTCAGTGATGCTGTTGGGGTCGTCGAAAAACTTCTCCATCAGTTTGTCATCATATTCAGCAACGGCTTCCACCAGGTGTTGGCGCCATTCGTTCACTTCTTCCACCATATCTTCAGGTATAGGTACAACCTGGTATGTCATGCCCTGGGTTGCATCTTCCCAAATGATACCTTTCATGGTAATCAGGTCAACCACGCCTTTGAAATTATCTTCAGCGCCGATGGGCAACTGCAGGGGAACGGCTTTCGCACCCAGCATTTCTTTTACCTGTTTTACAACATTCAGGAAGTCGGCGCCGCTGCGGTCCATTTTATTTACGAAACCTATCCTTGGAACGCGGTAGCGGTTCGCCTGGCGCCAAACGGTTTCAGACTGTGGCTCCACGCCGGATACAGCGCAGAACAAAGCCAGGAGGCCGTCGAGTACACGGAGAGAACGCTCCACTTCCACTGTGAAGTCTACGTGGCCCGGAGTATCAATGATGTTGAATTTATATTGTTTTGTTTCCGGAGTTTTCTGACCCTGGTTGGTCGGGAAGTTCCAGTAACAAGTGGTGGCGGCGGAAGTGATGGTAATACCCCTTTCCTGTTCCTGTGCCATCCAGTCCATGGTAGCGGCTCCTTCGTGTACCTCACCCAGTTTATGGTTTACACCGGTGTAGTACAGGATACGCTCTGTAGTTGTGGTTTTACCGGCATCAATGTGAGCGGCAATACCAAAGTTGCGTTGATAACGTAAATCTGCCATTGTTAACGATTATTAGTAGTTGAATGATTTTGTTTGATTGGATGACCGGGTTTAATTCCGGTGATCTTAAAATTCGGGATGGATTCTGTGCACTAATCCCCGACAAAGGCAAGCTGGCGTGCATTGTCTGAGGATCGATATGTGGGATTAGGCTCTCATATGACGCTAAATAGTCCGACACCGTAAAACCCAGCCGAAGCTTTTAGCGCCGCAAAGGTACGAATATTTTTGATATGCAGCATCATTTCCCCGGCGATTTATCCACCTTCAATGGGTGATGGGTATGGGCATGAATGCCTTTCAGGCCATGTATGGGCATAAAAAAGCCTCCCGTATCCGGGAGGCCCTCAATGAATATGTTTTGATTAAACCCTGAAGTGGGCGAAAGCCTTATTGGCTTCAGCCATCCTGTGGGTATCTTCTTTCTTTTTGAAAGCGGCGCCTTCGCCCTTGCTGGCAGCGATGATTTCATTAGCCAGTTTATCAGCCATGCTGCGGCCATTGCGCTCGCGGCTATAACGTACCATCCACTTGATGCTCAGCGAAACCTTACGGTCAGGCCTTACTTCAGAAGGGATCTGGAAAGTAGCGCCCCCGATCCTGCGGCTGCGCACTTCCACACCCGGAGTTACGTTAGACAATGCTTTTTTCCAAACCTCGTACCCGTCTTCACCGGTTTGCTTTGCCACTTTTTCAAGGGCATCATAGAAGATATTCAGGGCAACGCTTTTCTTTCCTTCCCACATCAGGTTGTTCACGAAACGTGTAACCAGTTTATCGTTAAACTTTGGATCTGGAGCTAAAGGGATCTTTTTGGGTTGTGACTTACGCATGTCTTGTATTCGGTATTATTTGATAGACGATGGTTAATGATTATTTCTTGGCTTTCTCTTTCTTGGTACCGTATTTACTGCGGCTTTGCTTACGGTCTTTTACACCGGCAGTATCGAGGCTACCACGAACGATGTGGTAACGTACACCCGGCAGGTCTTTTACCCTTCCGCCGCGGATCAGCACGATGGAGTGCTCCTGCAGGTTATGGCCTTCTCCCGGAATGTAAGCGATCACTTCAATTTTATTGGTCAGGCGCACTTTGGCTACTTTACGCAACGCTGAGTTTGGCTTCTTAGGCGTAGTGGTATACACCCTGGTGCACACGCCACGACGCTGAGGACAACTATCCAGGGCCCTGGATTTGCTCTTTGATTTAATAACTTCTCTACCCTTTCTTACTAATTGTTGTATTGTAGGCATTGATGAACCTTTTAAATTTTGGACGGCAAAGGTAGCTATATTCATTTAAATACGAAAAATTATGTGTACAATTTTTCGAAATTTTTGCCACCCAGCCCTGACAGGGTTATAACCCTGTCAGGGCTAAACATTTAAATCTTATACATCCACCCGTGTGTATCCGGCGCCAGGCCGTACCTGATATTGTCCAGGCGGCTGCGCACTTCAGGCGCGGTTTTCCAGGATTCAATATCAAATTGCATATCAAAATCCTTGTACCTCAATTCTTTAATATAGGAAATGGTGGCCGCGGTACCGGTACCGAACACTTCCCGCAGCTGGCCTGCCTTGTATGCTTCAATCACTTCGTCGATGCTCAGCGGGCGTTCTTCCACCGTCAACCCCAATTCTTTTAGCGTTGTGATCACACTGTCGCGCGTAACCCCTGCCAAAATTGTTCCAGCTTCCAGGTCGGGGGTGATGGCTGTATTTCCGATGATAAAAAATACATTCATCGTACCACATTCCTGTACATATTTGTGCTCAAAGGCATCGGTCCATAACACCTGGTCATAGCCTTTTTTCTTAGCCTCGGCAGTAGCGTACATAGCCGCGCCATAATTACCTGCCGCTTTCGCGTAACCCACGCCACCCGGCACCGCACGCACATATTGCTCTTCTACATAAATGCGCATTGGCGTGTTATAATATGGGCCCGTAGGGCTCAGTATGATCATGAACTTATATTTCTCACTGGGGCGAACGCCAATCAGTTCGTCGCTGCTGAACATGAATGGCCTGATATACAGGGAGTGATTGGGTTTATTGGGTATCCAGTTTTTATCCAGCTCAATCAGGAGGCGCATGCCTTCCATGAAAATCTCCTCCGGAACTGTGGGCATTTGCATGCGTTCGGCCGACATATTAAAGCGGTGGAAATTATCAATAGGCCTGAATATAAATGCTTCACCGGAAGGGTCCTTGTATGCTTTAATGCCTTCAAAAATTGCCTGGCCATAGTGCAATGCAGCCGTTGAAGGGGCCAGTAACAGGGGTTGGTATGGTTTGATCTCAACGGTCTTCCATTCCCCTTCTTCATAATCCACCTCCAGCATATGGTCGGTGAAATATTTTCCAAATGGGATATTTTCCAGGTTAATATCCTTTAACTTGCTGTTTTCTACCCTGGTAATATTGAAATCGGCGGCTGCAATCATAACACAAAATTTACTGCAAAGAAACGAAAATTTCAGGCGAGCATAAACCCTGTACCATGAGTTTTGAGAATTTTCAACTAACAACAGGCATCCTTCAGGAATTGTACAAAAATCATTTATACCAGTTAGATGAAGGGCAAGGATCTGGCGATTCTTTGCAAACCGGTCTAATCCCAGGCATGGGAAATAACCGGAAAAGTATCCTGATATTAGTGGACGAACCCACTGAAGCCTTCCTGAAAGCCCCGGAACTTGATTTCCTGCTGAATATCCTCAAAGCCTGTCAATTAGGTATAGACGATGTGGCATTAGTCAACATAAACAACACAAAATCAAAAGATTACAAAATAATCCTGGAAAATTTTCCGGCTCATACCGTTATCTTTTTCGGCATTGGGCCAGATACGATCGGTTTACCCCTGCATTTCCCTGCATACCAGGTACAATCTTTCGATAAACAACAATACCTCTCAGCGCCTGCCCTGTCGGCACTCTCTTCATCGCAGGAAGAAAAAAAGCTGTTATGGAACGCCCTGAAAAAATTATTTTCCATCTAAACCACCGAACCCCGCGATATGGATACCCTGATTTTCGCCACCAATAACGAAAATAAAGTCCGCGAAATCCGCCACGCATTGAATAACCAGTTTCACATCATCAGCCTGAAGGAAGCCGGGATACTGGTGGATATCCCCGAACCACATGATACGTTGGAAGATAATGCCCGCGAGAAGTCGTTGGTCATTCACCAACTCACCGGCAAGGATTGTTTTAGTGAGGATACGGGTCTTGAAGTTGAGGCCCTGGATGGCGCGCCCGGCGTACTCAGCGCCAGGTACGCAGGCCCGGAACAGGATGCTTCAAAAAATATGGAAAAATTACTCAGCGCTTTGGAAGGTATAACCAACCGAAAAGCCAGGTTCCGAACCGTGATCTCCCTAATATACCATGGCAAAGAATACCAGTTTGAAGGAATCTGCCCGGGTGTGATCCTGGATAAAAAGCAGGGTGAGCAGGGCTTTGGCTACGACCCGCTATTTATACCCGACGGGGCCGGTAAGAGTTTCGCAGACATGAGCATGGAAGAAAAAAATACATACAGCCACCGCAAAAAAGCTACGGCCAAATTAGCTGAATTTTTAATGACCCGGCATGGCAAGAATTAAAATTGATATACAAGGAAAACTTTTGGGAACAGTGTCCATACCTGTCCGCATCACCGACATCAACTATGGCAACCATCTTGGCAACGACGCGTTGGTCAGCCTTTTGCATGAGGCCCGGGTTTCCTGGTTAGCCACATTAGGGTTCACGGAATTGAATATTGAAGGCGCCAGCCTGATCCAGGGCGACCTTGCCGTGGAATACCTCAAGGAATCATTTTACGGCGATGTGCTGAACATCAGCATCTATGCTTCAGAAATCAGCAGGGTTTCATTTGACTTGTTGTACCATGTGGAAACAACCCGGGGACAAGAAACCATCAGCATTGCGAAAGCGAAAACAGGATTGATTTGTTTTAATTACGAACAACGCAAAGTCATGGCCGTGCCGGCTGCGTTCCTTCCTGTACTTCAGCCATAATTTATGTTGATTGCCATATCTCCCAGTTGGCTTCAGCCTGAATCAACAGCATCTCCATGCCATTCACAATGCCTGCGCCGCGATCCTTTCCTTTTTGTAAAAAAATGGTCATGGGCGGCTTATACACAAGGTCGTACAGCAAATGACCGGGGCCCAGGGCTTCATAAGGTAAATCCGGGTAAGTGTCCACCGCGGGCATCATACCCAAAGGCGTTGCATTGATGATGAGCCTGTAGTCCGAAACCAGGTCATGCGTGAGATCATTATATGTTAGTTGGCGGGGATCATTACCTGGTTTGCGGCTCACGACGAGGAAGGGTATCCCCAATTTTCCCAACACGTATTGTACCGCTTTAGACGCGCCGCCGCTGCCCAGCACCAGTGCATTTTTATGATGTTGTTTGAGCAAGGGTTTGAGTGATTGTTCAAAGCCAAGTATATCTGTGTTATAGCCGATGGTTTCATCAGCACGAACCTTAATGCAATTGACCGCGCCCACGGCCACCGCATCTTCGTCTATGCGTGACAGGTAGTTCATCACCTGTTCCTTATACGGGATCGTCACTGCCAATCCCCGGAGATCCGGATTGGATTGCAATAATGATGGAAAGGCTTTGATGCTTTTCAATGGAAAGAGCTCAAACCGGCAACCGGCCAGGCCTTCCCGTTGAAATTTTTCCGTAAAGTATTGCAGGGAAAAAGAATGCCCAAGGGGGTAACCGATGAGTCCGAACAATTTGCCCTGCTGCATGGATTATTTATTCAGGTAGAGATTAAACGTATCGCCGCGCAAGCCCACACGCATGGCCTCCAATGGCAGCACTTCCGATGGCGCGATATTACCGAGGTTTACATTGCAGCCGATGAGCTCGAGGAAATAGAGCTGCTGCGCTTTTTGGGGCGCTTCCCAGAGAATTTTTTCTTCCGGAATCTGTGTGAGGATCTCCTGCACCAGTCCTTCGCGCACCTCACCCGAACCCCTGTAAATACCTACGTTTCCGGCCTCCCGGGCTTCCGCAATCACATACGTGGAACCGGCTTCGAGTTCAGCCTTCATCAATTCAATCCATTTATATGGTGGGATGATGTGCGCCGCATCCTTACTGCCCACTTCGCTTAATACAATGCCGTGCTTTGTGAGTTTTTCGATGTAGCCGCATTTTTCCGTGTGCGGAATGGTGATGGAGCCATCGCTGACTTCCATATACGACACGCCAAATTCCTTGCAGACATTGATATAATCATCAAACTGGTTGCGGATCAGAAAGGCTTCAAACAAAGTGCCGCCAAAATAAACGGGCATATCATAGGAGCGGTATACTTCAAGTTTCTCTTTCAGGTTTGGGGTAACAAACGAAGTACCGAATCCCAGCTTCACCAGGTCAACATGGGGCTGGGCAATGCTCATAAAGTTCTTTACTTCCTGTACACTCAGCCCTTTATCCATCACCATGGTTATGCCATGTGACCTTGGTTTTGCACTGCGTTCAGGTATTTGCGAAAGGTTGAAATTCATTGATCTGACAATTTAATAACCTGCAAATATATTCAAATTGTCAGCCAATTGATTAGGTGTGAGCCAAAATCATGGAAGCCTTATTTTTTTGTCTTCTTCTTTTTATGCCTGGCGATCACTTCCACCACTTGCTGGTTTTGCAACAATGAGGGGTTTATTTCGATGATGGTCTTGATCAGTTTTGGGTTTACCTCCATGGCTTTATCGAGATACATCATCGCTTCTTTCGACTGGGCATTTTCCAGCATAAATAGCGCAATGAAATACAGGAAGAGTGGCTTGCCGTCTGTGTGTTCGAAAGCCATGAATGCGTATTCCAGTCCCTCCTCCATCATGTCGGCGGCATAGAGGCAGCGTAAGAATTCCGTCCATCCCGTCAGGTGCCTGGGCCTGATGCGAATGACATTGCCGAGGTATGTAATGGCTTCATCTATTTTGCCCATTTCCATGTAGCAACGTCCGAGCGCGAGGTTGTATTCAGGCTGCATGATATGAATGCGTAAGGCGGTTTCCAGCGATTTTACCGCCGGGGTCCAGGAGCCTTCGTTCATATACGTACAGGCAATTTTATAATACATCTGGCTGTCATCGGGATTCAGGTGGCTGGCTTTTTTATAATAAAACCGGGCTTGGGCGAACTGTCCGATTTTATCATAGCAATGCCCGATCGCTTCATATATCACAGGTTCGGGCCTGTTCAGCTCCACCACTTTCTCCAACATCTCAATGGCATCCTTGTATTTACGCAGGCGGATGAAGGCGTCCCCCATATTTCGGTACGCGTAATCAAATTTTTCATCGATAGCTACAGCGTACTGGTAAGCATCGATTGATTTTTCATACAACTTCAATCCCTGGTAAGCCGCGCCCAGGTTGAACCAGGCGAGTTCATTAAAAGGATACTCATCGATAATGCGTTGATGGATCCGGATGCTTTCTTCATTTCGTCCTGTGAAATCTGTCCAGAAACAAATTTTATACAATGCCTCTTCATTGTTGGGGTCCTGCTCCAGGATTTCTTTCAGGCAATCAAAAAGTCGTTCAAAATTTTCATAATCATCATACACATCAGCCAGTTCAAAGAGCAGGTCAATTTTCTCATCTCCTTCCACATTGCGGATCGCATCCTCAAGCAAACGGGCAGCCTCTTCCTGCCTGTCGAGCGCGAGGTATGCATCTGTTTTGAGTATATAAATATCGGTATCTGAACTATCGAATAATTCAGCCTGTTCCAGCACATCGAGCGCTTCCTGGTAATGGCGGAGGGTTATGAGTAAATCGGCTTTCCGGATCAGCAAATTCGCCGAGTATGGAAATTGGTCGATACCGGCAATAGCCGCGTCGAGCGCAGCCTGGTATTGTTCACGTTCATCGAAATAATCGATGATGCGTTCGAACCCGTCTTCTTCGATGAAACTGTGGTGGCGCCCTGCTTTCAGGTTGGCATATTGCTGCAGCAGCTCCCTTAACTCCTCCCGATCCTGCCTGTATGGATTATTACTCATTTTCTATAGGTTTCCGTAAGTTATACTAAAAATGGGAAAATGGCCACTTTTCCCTGCTTTTTTACAAAAATTACCGCTCATCAAAAAATTTGGAAATTTCACAGTGTTTAACATGGAAATTCCATAAAAATTTTTATTATATTTGTACAAGTTAACAGGGCAAACATGAAA
>DDTB01000027.1 GCA_002343985.1 Chitinophagaceae bacterium UBA2375
TGTTTGAGCTGGCCGCGATATTGGCCAGGCTGAGGGTTGGGTTTGTTTCACCGGGGATATTGGAGAAAGTGGCGCCACCGTCGGTGCTCACCTGCCACTGGTAGTTGATGCCCGTACCTGTACCGGCAGCGGTAAAGGTATGGTTGCTGCCTGCGCAGAGCGTCACACTTGTTGGTTGGGTGGTAACGGCCGGGAGGCTGTTAACGGTTAACAATGCGGCATCACTCAATGTAGGCGTAGTACATGTTGCGTTGGTCAGTACTGCGCGGTAACGATAACCATTCAAGGCTTCGGTAGCTGCTGTAATGGTATATGTATCTGATGTAGCGCCGGTGATATCAGTCCAGGTAGCGCCACCATCGGTGCTTACCTGCCATTGGTAATTCACACCGGAACCACTGCCCAGTGCGCTAAATACTGCATTGCTGCCAGAGCAAACCACCTGGCTGGCAGGTTGCAGGCTGATGGCCACAGATGTGCCAACGGTTAATGTAGCCGCGTTTGATGTAACCGGTGAAGGGCATGAGCCTGAAATGTTCACACGGTATTGATAGTTGTTCGAGGCGGTTGTTACGTTATTAATCGTGTATGCGTTGGTGTTAGCGCCTGTAATGTTGTTCCAGGTAACGCCGCCGTCTGTGCTTTCCTGCCATTGATAAGACAGTCCTGCACCGGTTGCACCTACACTGAATGTAATGTTGTTGCCGGTACAAACAGCCGCGTCGGCGGGTTGAGTATTAATGGCCGGCGCGCCGTTAACGGTTAACACGGCCGCTTCAGAAATATTCGATGCGCAAATGGTGGATATCACTACCCTGTAGCGGATATTGTTTTGAGCAACGGTTGTTGACGTTATGTCGTAAACAGGTGCATTCGCGCCACTGATATTGTTCCAGGTAGTACCTCCATCAGTGCTAGACTGCCACTGGTAGTTCAGTCCGCTGCCGCTGGCTGCCACACTGAATGATGCCGCGCTGCCTTCGCAAACTGTTACGCCCGCAGGCTGTGCTGTGATGGCTGGAGGATTGCCCGGTTGAACCACATACGTGATGTCAACATTCTGCGTACTCGCACCGGCTACACCGCTCACATTGATGGTATATGAACCAGGGGCTAATGTGTTCACGTTATTCAGAGTTACGTTTACACTACTGCCCGGAGTCAGCGGGTTCGTTGAAAAACTTACGGTTGTCCCGGCAGGGTTACCGGTTGCTGAAAGGTTGATCGGTGTTGAGAAACCACCTGAAGTGTTTGTGCCAAGTGTGGCGCTGGCTGTAGCTGTACCGCAGGCAATGTTTGTGGCTGCAGGAGCACTGAACGTGAATCCGCTTGGCGGAATTTGGATCGTAAAATTCGCGTTTGATATATCAAAGAAGATATTATTGATCGCTTCTACTTTAATGCGGCATGTTGTTGTGGTTGCCGGTAAACCGGGAACAGAAATGGTTTCTGTTCCATCGTTATCTGTTGCGTTCAGCACAACAATGGGATAGGTAAGACCGCCATCGGTTGATAAGCTGATCTTAACCTGTGTGGTGTTGATAGGCGCTGCATTTGTATTGGCAACATTCCAGGTAATGGTTTGTGAAGTGCCGGAAGTCCAGTTTTCACCGCCATTTGGCGCTGCAACAGTGAAAGGAGTTGTACCAACAACTGTTACAACATAATCGGATGTGCCCTGGCAGCCTGTTCCGGATGATACCAGTCCGCCGCCACCGGCGCGGTTATCCCTTACCGTTAGCCTGAATTTCATGTTGCGGGCTACAGGAGACAAGGTTTCACCTTTCAACCCGCCCATGGTAGCTGCAGGGTTGGCAGGGTAACCCGCAAGTATTACTGCGATATCGGGGAATGTGCGTACGCCATCTGTTTTTGGTACGCGGGCCTTAAATAATGGAACCGTGTTATTCGCGGCTGCAGTGGCACCTGCATTCCAGTTGGCAGTTCCGCTGAAATCCCATTGCTCCCAGCTATATGTCAGCGGGTCGCCATCTGGGTCTGTAGCAGTTCCGGTTAACGTGAATGGGGTAGAAGGTGGGATGCTTACTGCGTTGTTTGGTAAGGCATTAATTACAGGCAGGTTATTGCCTGTAGGAGAGTTGACGCCACAGTTGTTGCCATTGCCAGACAGGAAATTACTGATTTCATCAAAGCTGATGGAGTGGAAATAGGGGTCACTGTTTGGCTGGATATTTTGTGCTCCGCAGATACCGGCATATGCCATGATGGTGGTTCCGCTACCCACTTCATACTTTGTATTTGTTGGAGATGATCCGCATCCTGCCATGGAGTGGTTGCCTCCCAACTGATGGCCCATTTCATGCGCTACATAATCAATATCATAAGCATCTCCGGTTGGTTGAGGGCTTCCTGTAATGCCACGGGCTTTACTGCCACCACAAACACTGGCCAACTGGGCCAATCCACCGCCGCCTGTGCTGAACGTGTGTCCGAAATCATAATTGGCTGAACCAATATTGGCATCAATCACGGTCTGGCTTTCATTGATCAGCACATTGGCATTGTTGTTACCGGAAAATGGATCTGTAGCGGCGTTCAGGAATTCAATCAGGTTGTTATTAGCGATCAACACCAACCTTACTGCGATTTCTTTTTCATATACGCCCACCACACGGTTTACCGTAGTAACGATGGCTGCGTGCAAAATTGCCGCATTGGTGCCTGCTGCAATACCAGGGGCTTGCGCATATTCACCGGTGCAGGCAACGGCCAGCCTGTATGTTTTTAATTCAGTACCCCGGCAGGCTGCTGCAATCCTTGCCTGGGTTGGGATATTGACTTCAGGCACTTCGCACTGGAACTGGTTTGGTTTCACCAGGTCTTTGCGGAAATAGCTGATGTACCCATTGGTGTTCCCCAATTGGTATGGATCTACATAATAATTTCCATTTACGGTCAGCACCTGGGCGTGAAAACCACGGGGTGTCATGTCGAACCGGATGGTTGCATAAGGATCATCGATTCCTTGCCCGGCAAATGTGCGGATTTCCGGGAAGCGTGCCTGGAGGGCCGGTTCCTGGATGCTGCTTTCCCATACCCTGAAACGGCCCATTTGACCATCTGGCATTGGGATCTCCATGACCGGAGCCTGGTTGCGGTTACTAAGGTTTTGTTCTGAAGGCAATGACCACAGGAACCTGGTTAACTCATTCAGGTTTGCCTCAAAGGCCCTGTACTTTTGGGGCACAATAACCCGGTTTAAGCCGGTTTGTGCAATTTGAGTTTCACTGACTTCCCGGAAGAATCGGTTCTGGGCCTGGGCACTGAACTGACCGGCAAGTAACAGGCATACAAATAATGATAATGCCAGCTTGTAAATTTTTGTCATCTGGTAATTGTTTTTTAAATGGATAAGTTCGCGAAAGGGAATTGTGTCAACACAAGTGAAGATACCCGGCACTGTGCCGAATGATGCCTGCAGTTGGTTGCGGATTGTATTTTTCTTAAGAAATTGGAAGCATCAAATATATGCACTTAATTCTGAATTCCATCTTCTGTGGAACTCATATCGTGCATAAAAAAACAGGGATGATTGCTCATCCCTGTACCCACTTGTATAAAAATCAGAAAACTTAAGAAACCATTTTTAAGTTGGAATGGCTAACCGGCAAAATGCCCAGTTCTTCCTGCTCCAAAAATGCAGTCATGGTATACCCCAGTGAAGGCAATAAAACCTTAACGCAAGATTTAATAGGGGAAATGCTCAACTTCTCCGCGGATAAATAAGGCACCCTTGTGACCTGGCACACTTCCTCGGCATCTACAAAAGACTTGGACAATTCAATATGCCTGTGTTTAGAGCAGAACTCACGTATGATTTTAATCTCTTCATCCTTAACCATGGCAGGTTTGGATAACCAGTAAACCAGTTGAAGCACGCCAGGGAAACTACGTACAGTCAGCAATTGAGCAGCAGACATATACACAAATACATAGCGAGGGAACAAAGGGTCACCCGATTGTTTTTTTCGGTCGCTGTAATCCAATGGATTGAGCGGACAAAAATTTTCGTATCCTTTTTTTGTCAGGTAGGCGGAGACCTTTTTCTCCTGACCAGGATTTGTATACAAAATATACCAGTTGCCAGACATTTTACTATTTTTTAGTAATGAAGTATCTGGTCTTACAAAGGGAGAATTGGAACTAGTCTTTACTTTAGTTTGGATTTACAGTACGGTCTAACAGGAGATGGCTTTCGGGGTTTTTGAACAGGAAGTGGACGTTTGGACGCTATATGAATCAAAGATAGGGGGTTTTATTTATTCCCCGATCATTTTTCAAAAAAAAATCCGGGAAATTCATCTTGCCGTAATATTGGTTGCCGGCCTATGCAATTCTTATGTATATTTTTTTACTGTCTGCCGGATATGTACATTTGCGGCATGACAGCCGAGCAAATTAAAGATATGAGGGACCGCATCCTGGTCTTGAGGAGGTTTCTTTGACGTCGCTAACAGAGAAGCGAAAATCAACAACGACAAGCAACTGACCCTTTCCCCCGGATTCTGGGACGATAATGCCCGGGCCACATCCATCCTGAAAGAGATCAAAGTCAATGAATATTGGGTAAACATGTTCCATGAGGTGGAAACCCTTGTGGAAGACTTTGCCGTATTGTTTGATTTCTGGAAGGAAGGCGAAGCGCAGGAATCAGAAGTAAAAGAAGCTTGCGATAAAGCCGTTCAGGCCATTGAGGATGCCGAATTCAAGAGTACATTAAATGATCCGGCCGACGCCTTACCAGCCGTCATGCAAATCAATAGCGGCGCTGGCGGTACCGAAAGCCAGGACTGGGCGGAAATCCTCGCGCGTATGTACCGGATGTATGGCGAGAAGCAGGGTTGGGACGTATCTGAACTTGATTGGCAATGGGGTGATGGCGCCGGAATTAAAACATGTACCTTTCAGTTCGACGGGCCATTTGCGTATGGCTTCCTGAAATCGGAAAGTGGCGTGCACAGGTTGGTACGTATTTCACCGTTCGACAGCAATGCGCGCAGGCATACGTCTTTTGCCAGCGTGTATGTATATCCGTTAATCGATGACTCCATTGAAATAGAAGTTAATGCCGGCGACCTCGAATGGGCCTTCTTCCGCAGCGGCGGCGCGGGCGGGCAAAACGTAAACAAAGTGGAAACCGCTGTGCGGCTGACACATAAACCCAGTGGCATCATCGTGGAATGCCAGCAGGCGAGGACACAGGGCGAAAACCGCGAAAAAGCCCTCGCCATGCTGAAGTCGAGGTTGTATGAAGAAGAAATGCGAAAGCGGCAGGAAGCCATAGACGCAAAAAATGCCACGAAGAAAAAGATCGAATGGGGCAGCCAGATCCGCTCTTATGTGTTCCATCCGTATAAAATGATAAAAGACCACCGAACAGATTATGAAGTTGGAAATGTTGGGCCGGTGATGGATGGCGAGATCGACGGATTCATCAAAGCTTACCTGATGATGCAAAAAGAAACTGAAGTGTAAAAAGGTTTAGCTTTCATCCATATCCTATCCAGGCAATGATCACATTAACCATTTAATATCATATCATCATGAACTACGGCGATTTTTACTACCCAATGCCCCAGAATGAGCCTGTATTATCATACGCTCCCGGTTCACCGGAAAAAAAGCGTTTGAAAGAAGTGCTCGCAGAGTTAAAAAAGCAAGTCATTGATGTACCGATGTATATCGGCGCGGATGAAGTGCGTACAGGAAACACCCTCGACATCCGTCCGCCCCACGAACGCAAACACCTGCTCGGCCGTTTCCATACCGGTGACGCAGGCCATGTAAAAAAAGCGATCAATGCTGCACTCAAGGCACGCGACAAATGGGCTTCACTTTCCTGGGAAAACAGGGCCAATATATTTTTAAAAGCCGCCGACCTGATCGCTGGTAAATACCGCCCTTACCTGAATGGTACAACCATGCTCGGGCAGAGTAAAAATGTTTACCAGGCAGAGATTGATTCCGCTTGTGAAATCATCGATTTTCTGCGGTTTAATGTACACTTCCTGAGTGATATCTACCGCCAGCAGCCCATCAGCAGCCCGGGTGTGAACAACCGCATGGAATACCGTCCTCTTGAGGGATTTGTATTCGCCCTTACGCCTTTTAATTTTACGGCTATTGGCGGCAACCTGCCTACCAGCGCGGCCTTGTGCGGTAATGTAGTCGTTTGGAAATGCGCGAATACGCAGGTGTACAGCGCGCAAATGTTCATGCGTATCCTGAAAGAAGCGGGTTTGCCGGATGGTGTGATCAACCTGGTTTATGTAGATGGACCCACCATCGGGGAAGTGGTATTCAATCATCCTGATTTCGCCGGTATCCATTTTACGGGAAGCACCGGTGTATTCAATAAAATGTGGGAAACCATTGGTAAGAATATGGCGATGTATCGTTCCTATCCGCGCATTGTAGGTGAAACAGGCGGTAAGGATTTTGTGATTGCACATAAATCAGCCGATCCGGATGTGGTGGTTGCGGCGCTTGCCAGGGGCGCTTTTGAATACCAGGGCCAGAAATGTTCCGCTGCGAGCAGGGCTTATATCCCTTCCAACCTTGCGCCATACATCAAGAAAAAACTGGTGGAAGAAGTGAAGTCCATGAAAATGGGCGTTGTGGACGATTTCAGCAATTTCATTAATGCGGTGATTGATGAAAAAAGCTTTGACAAACTGGAAGGCTATATCCGTGGTGCCAGGAAAAAAGGAAGTCCAACCAAAATTTGGGTGGGCGGTAAATGTGATAAAACGGATGGCTTCTTCATTGAGCCTACCATCATCGAAACCACCGATCCGCAGTATATCACCATGTGCGAAGAATTGTTCGGGCCGGTGTTAACTGTGTATGTATATGATGAAAGCAAGTACGAAGAAACCCTGAAGCTGCTCGATCAAACATCCGGCTACGCGTTAACAGGCTCCGTTATTGCGCGTGACAGGTATGCGGTTGAAACTGCGGTTAACCGTCTCCGTTATAGCGCGGGTAATTTCTATATCAACGATAAGCCAACCGGCGCTGTTGTGGGCCAGCAGCCTTTTGGAGGGGCAAGGGCCAGCGGAACCAACGATAAGGCAGGGTCAATCCTTAACCTTTACCGCTGGTTAAATGCCAGGACCATCAAGGAAACCTTTGTGCCGCCAGTTGATTACAGGTACACATTCCTCAATGAAAAATGATGTTGGTGTAGTACAATAATTCTTTTGAAAACCGGGTTAATGCCCGGTTTTCTTTTGATTCATGGTTGTTTTGTACTTTTGACAGATGCAAGTATTATTGAATAAGGAACAGTTCAGGTTAACACTGACCCGTATGGCACACCAGGCCGTTGAACAGTACGATCACTTGCATGACCTTGTTTTTATTGCAATCCAGCCCAGGGGTGTTTTTGTAGGGCAAAAAATTGCCGGGATTATCCAGGGGTTATTCCCCAATGAAAAAATACAATACGGCGTACTCGATATCACTTTTTACCGGGATGATATCCGCAAAGAACTGCATACGGCCAATGAAACACATATCCCTTTTTCCATTGAAAACAAGCGGGTAGTGCTGATTGATGATGTATTATATACCGGCCGTACCATTCGGGCCGCGCTGGATGCCTTGCAGGATTTTGGAAGGCCCAGGAAAGTGGAATTATGCGTGCTGATCGACCGCCGTTTCAAGCGGGAACTCCCGATCCAGGCGGATTATTTTGGAAGGGCCATCGATACGCACGACAGCCAGAAAGTGAAAGTGAACCCCGAAACCGAAGAAGTGCTTTTATATTAAAAAAGATGAACTTTTGCATTCTGAACCAATTCCTGTAGTTTTGATTTTTAATGCAACTATCCACCAAACATTTATTGGGCATTAAAGAACTGGAACCGGCTGATATTTCACTGATCCTCCAAACAGCAGCCCAGTTCAAGGAAGTATTGCAAAGGCCAATCAAAAAAGTGCCTTCACTGCGCGATATCACCATTGTCAATCTCTTTTACGAAAATTCCACCCGAACCAGAATTTCATTTGAACTGGCCGAAAAAAGGCTGAGCGCCGATACCATTAACTTTTCCGCTTCAGGGTCTTCCGTTTCCAAAGGGGAAACACTTTTGGACACCGTGAATAATATCCTGAGCATGAAAGTGGATATGGTGGTAATGCGGCATAGTGCCAGCGGTGCACCCCATTTCCTGGCAAAGCATTTACCCAATACCGGTATCATCAATGCAGGCGATGGCATCAACGAACATCCCACACAGGCATTGCTGGACGCGTTTTCCATTATGGAAAAAACGGGCGGACTCGAGGGTAAAAAAGTGGTGCTGATTGGTGATATCATGCATTCAAGGGTGGCATTGAGCAATATTTACCTCCTGAAAAAAATGGGGGCTGAAGTAATGGTTGCCGGGCCGCCAACACTCATCCCCAAACATATCCGTGAAGCGTTGGGCGTGGAGGTTTCGTACAATGTGGGGGAGGCCCTGCGCTGGTGCGATGTAGCCAATGTACTCCGGATCCAACTGGAAAGGCAGAACCAGGTGCTCTTTTCTTCACTGCGCGAGTATAACCTGGCGTTTGGTATCAGCAGGCGCTTGCTGGACTCCATTAAAAAGGATATTGTGATCATGCACCCCGGGCCAATCAACAGGGGCGTGGAAATTGACAGTGATGTAGCTGATGGCCGGGAATCCATCATCCTGCAACAGGTTGAAAATGGGGTAGCGGTGCGGATGGCAGTACTGTACCTGCTGGCCGGGAAAAAATCAGAGGCCTCATAGGGGGGTTATTTTTCATCGAAGCTTAACATCGTATCATACAAAACCAACTTGCCCATGTCACGCATCTGTTTATTCCCAGGCACATTCGATCCGGTTACCCTGGGCCATACCGATATCATCGACAGGGCACTTCCCTTATTTGATAAATTATATATTGGCATAGGGCGCAACGTCAACAAACAGCCTATGTTTAGCGAGCAGCAGAGGCTAGACTGGCTGGACAGTATTTACGCGGGAAACGATAAGGTAGAAGCCCTGGTGTATGAGGGCCTGACAGTTGATTGTTGCAAAAAGGTCGGTGCAAATTTTATTTTACGGGGCATCCGATATGTGAACGATTTTGAATACGAAAAAGCCATCGCGGATATGAACAGGAGCATCGCCGACCATATTGAAACCATCTTCCTGACCTGTCTGCCGCAGTTTACCTCTGTTGCGTCTACGCTTGTCCGTGATGTACTAAAAAACGGTGGTGATGTGTCGAAATTTTTACCCGACGCCGTAAACGAAAGCATACGCAATGGTAAATTTTAATTTATCTGTATAGACTTTGTCCCTTTTTCAATAGAACGATAAACATCATCCATGCACCCTGACATGATCTGGTTTCATAAAAACATTTCTTTATCCGACCTGCAACAAACACTACCGTCAACATTGGCGGCACATTTGGGCATGGAATGGGTGGAGATCGGGCCTGATTTCTTAAGCATGCGCATGCCTGTGAATGATCATACCAGGCAACCTTACGGGCTACTGCATGGCGGTGCCAGTTGCGCGCTCGCCGAAACCGTAGGCAGTGTGGCTTCCCAGTTGGTTATTGATCCATCAAAGAACCGTTGCGTGGGCATGGAAATCAATGCCAATCACCTGAAGGCTGTCAGGGATGGTTGGGTGACTGCCACAGCAAAGCCGCTGCATATTGGTGGCAAATCGCATGTTTGGGATATCCGCATCACATCAGACTCCGGGAGATTGGTTTGCATCAGCCGGCTGACGGTAGCCGTTGTGTGAGACTCATGGCGTATCAAAAAAAGTACGCAAAACATCCTTGATCGCTTCGTACGTGTTGGCCACAGGCACGCGGATATCGCGGGTTTTAAACCATTTAATCTCAGTGATATCTTCCTCAATTTGCGGAATTAAGTTTTGCTTCCCTTCGCAGGTAAAATAAAACCAGTGTGTTTGCTTCAGGTAATGCTTGCCGAAAGCTTCGTAAGTATGATAGGTATCGGTGATTTTTTTTCGTAATTGAAGATTCGACACGCCGGTCTCCTCCGTGACCTCTCTTGATGCGCATTCGGCGGGGTCTTCGCCGGGTTCCAGTTTTCCTTTAGGCAGATCCCATTTCCCCAGCCTGTTGATGAACAGGACATCCTTCTTTTCATTTTGCACCAGTCCGCCGGCGGCTTCAATAAACGTAAAATGCTTAAAGAAACTTTTTTTGAGCGCTTCAAAATCGCTGTGCCATAACACGCCCGCATGAAACTCATCCTTTACAATTTCATGCAATAAAGATTTGATGGCCGGGCCTGAAATTTCATCAATGAAAACCGCGTCGGGATGATGCAGGACTTCATTCAGCGCATCGGTAATTTCATCGCATACATACACCGGCTTCCCGCCAAAATAAATTTTGATAACCATAGTTCAAATGCTGGGTATAAAAGTAATGGATTGCCGGTACATGGAATGCCAAAGTTGTATCTTTGTATCATGACTAACGAAAAAGCGGTTGCCGAAAAACTACTGCATATCGAGGCTGTCAAGCTGAGTGCCGATAAGCCTTTTACCTGGGCCAGCGGTTGGAAAAGCCCGATTTATTGCGATAACCGGAAGGTATTGTCGTATCCTTTTGTGCGCGACTTTATTAAAAGTGAACTCTGCAGCGTCATATTTGAAGAATTTCAGGATGCCGAAGCCCTTGCGGGCGTTGCTACCGCAGGTATTGCCTGGGGCGCTATGGCAGCCGACCAGCTGAAACTGCCTTTTATGTATGTTAGGCCAAAACCCAAAGAGCATGGTCTCGGAAACCAGATTGAGGGTGAATGTAAAGCGGGACAAAAAGTGTTGGTCATTGAAGACTTGGTGTCAACCGGGAAGAGCAGCCTGCAGGTTTGCGAACTTTTGAAGGAGCAGGGGGCCAATGTTATTGGACTTGTATCCATCTTCAATTATGGATTTCCGGTGTCTGCCGCATCTTTTGAACAGGCAGGTATCCCCATGCGGTCATTGACAAATTATGAAGTGTTGGTACAGGTGGCGATGCAACAGGGTTCGGTAAACCAATCAAACCTTGAACTGCTCCTCGAATGGAGAAAAAATCCTGCGGAGTGGCAGGGCATACTTTCATAGAATTTTACAAAACAGACAGATGAAAAAGACCATTATTTTGATGCTGATCAGCCTCTTTTCGGGCACACAGTTATTTGCTCAACAAAAAACTACGGGCAAGGCAGTGATCAGCACACCGGGAATGCATTGCGAAAATTGTAAAGAAAGGGTGGAGGCATTCCTGGGGCGCATGTACGGTGTTACTTCGGTTAAAGCCGACTATAAAAAGAAAACGGTAACTGTTACCTGGCTGACCGACAGGACGGATATTGAACAAATTAAAACTGCCATTGCCAACAGGGGGTATGACGCCGATGATGTGGAAGCCGAAGAAACCATGGTAAAGCGATTACCTCCTGCCTGCAGGAAACAACCCAAGCCGTCCGTTGCGGTTGATTCTGCAAAGGCCCAGGCGGATTGAGTATTATAGAAATGATTCAACAACGGTAAAGGCAGGTATATCCTGCCTTTTTTATTACAATAGATTAATTTTTTGTACCGTTTGATAATCCACCGGGAAGGTTTTAAATACGCCGGCCTTACCCAGTTTCACTTTTCCCACTACTTTGATATTGACTTCCTTATTGGTTAAAGCCGTGAGCCCGTTTTTGAGCAGGTTCTTCATGTCGAGCTGTAAACGTACCGGTACAATAAAATGGCCTCGTTTTGGGATTTTCAATTGGATATCCTGGTTCGAATGCCCAAGCAATTGTTCATTTATATATACATCTACATCAGTTCGGTTCAGTTCCAGGCTGAAATTATTGGGATTATAATATTCCAGTTCTGCGCTCAGGTTGGCTGAACTGAACCCAATATTATCAACAGTAATGTTCCGGAAATCTTTAAATACAAGGTCTTTCGGAGTGCGACAGGATGGCAGCACAATAAGCATCGGCAAAACCATAAACATTAAAATCCTTAAGGGAAGGGGGCGGAGATAAACTCGGGTCATTGTTTGGATGGAAGTACTTTGATACAAAGATAAAGATAAGAAATGGCAAATAGGGGTCTAATCATAAGCCAAATTCATTAGCATAATCCCGAAATCCATTTTTTCTGAATGGCATTTGCCCTACTAATTATAATAGCAATATAAAAATTTTACAAGTATAACATAATCAATTATATATATAATAT
>DDTB01000015.1 GCA_002343985.1 Chitinophagaceae bacterium UBA2375
ATGTTTATATGCAACAAGTTATTTTTCTAAAAAATGAAATTTTTTTGCCGCTGGTACAGAAATAACATTAAATTCACATTCACAATCCAGCCACTCCGGTAAAACCAATCACGTCCCCCCAAGGAAAATTTTAAAGAAAAAACAAGGCATTAATTTCATACGCTTATGAAATGATTGATCTCTATTTCTTAAGCGTGGCTGGAAGAATGAATCTATGAATAACATTTACAAAACTGTCATCAAATACAGAGAGGATAAGGGTTCGCGTAAAAATAGTGTAACCCGCACCGTTAGTAACAGGGCGCGCTCGCCCTTTCTTCGTTTATCCTATACCGTTAGTGATTTTTTCGCGCAAATTTTCATGCAACTTTCTTCTATACCTAAAACACAGTTACACATGCAGACGATCAACCCAAACACACAGCAAGTCCGTTGCCAACAGGCCGGCGCTGCCAACAGGTTGAATGCCACATGGCGCTTTTTCAGCGTGATGTTTATGGCATTCTTATTCCTGGTAGCAGGCGCAGGGCAGGTACAGGCGCAAACGACTTTGATTTCACCGACGGGTGAAGGTGGCTTCGAAAACGGGCCCACCCTGGCGGCTAACAACTGGCTCGACAACAGCGGGGCACAAACCAACAAATGGTTTGCCGGTTCCGTTGCTGTGTCATCAGCCGGTTCAAACAGCGCCTACATTTCATCCAGCCCTACCGGCGCTACGTATGATTACAATATAAACGCGGCATCGGTGGTTGCCATTTACAGGGATTTCACGGTCCCTGCCGGTGAAACGAAAGTGACGATCAGCTTCAAATGGAAGTCGGCCGGAGAATCATGCTGTGATTACCTGCGTGTATGGTTAACGCCTACTACATTTACCCCAACCGCCGGCACACAAACAGCCAGTGGTTCTGGTAATGTACAATTGGGTGGCAACCTGAATAACAATACTACCTATCAAACTTTTACCAATGTACAAAGCCTGGTGCCAGGCCAATCGTACAGGTTGATTTTTGAATGGAGGAACGATGGCTCACTCGGGCCCTCACCCGCAGCATCGGTAGATGAGGTTTCCGTTGTTTCGGCTGTCCCTCAACCGGCTAATGCTGCCCCTATCAATTTTTCGGCGACAGCGGTTACCCAAACCGGTTTTACCATCAACTGGGAGGATAATTCAACCAATGAAACTGCGTTCAGGGTGTACAGGTCAACAGATAATATAACCTTTACGCAACAGGGTTCTGATATTGCCAGTACATCAACAGCAACTACTGGTACAGCATATAACTTAGCCCAAACAGGGTTGGTTCCAGGTGTAACATATTTTTACAGGATAGCGGCCGTATTTGATCTTGAGTCTGCTTTCCTCACCGGTTCGCAGGCTACCAACGCACCCGGCAATATCGTTTCAACAGGTGTTGGCGGTAACTGGAGCGTAGGCGCTACTTGGGTAGGCGGCGTGGCCCCAACAGCCACTGATAATGTAACCATCGCCGACGGCGCTACGGTTACGATTGATAATACCACCCCGGTTTGTTTAAACTTGACTGTGGGACAGGGCACCAGCGGCATATTGCAGTATATTGGCGGAGCCACAGCGGGAACGCTGATTGTTTATGGAGATGTTACTGTTTCTACAGGTGCAACTTTCACTTCAAATACAGGTACAGGTACCAAGGCCCTTCGCTTAGGTGGACCTCTAAATACAAGTCCATATACCAGCAATCTGACTGTTAATGGTACATTCCAAATGAATGCAACAGCAACAGCATTTGTTAGCACTTCATTCTTTGGTAACCAAAACGGAACGGTTTCCGGAACCGGCAGCATCAATTTTGGCCCAATTACAGTGAGTAAAGGCACAACGGCCACCGGCGCCATCCAGGATGTAACGGCTGTGATCACACAAACTGCACCAACCGCATCGGGCAACAGGTTGACCATCACCAATGGTACCTTCAGATTGTCGAGCGCATCAACATTAACACCATATTTTGCCGGTCAAACCATTTGTGCTTCCACCGGCCGCCTCTGGCTGAACAACAGCGGGGCTTCCATACAATGCGTTGGTACAGGTACCACCACAGGCGCTGGCGCCCCAACGGTCACCGGTATCCTGAAAATTGATGCAGGTACTTTTGGATATGGTTCGGGTAATAATACATTGACTTTCTCATCCGGATCTGGTATATTAGATATGACAGGCGGTACCTTGAATCATTTTGGTGGAGTAAATTTCCCATCTTCTGCTGGTACCCAGTTCAATATGAGCGGGGGTAATATTAATGTAGATGTGCAGGCGGGCAATAGTACAACCACCACTGCATTCTCAATAGGTGCTTCTACAACAGTAAACTGGTCTGGTGGTAACATTACCATCATCGACCCGGCTGCAAGCTCAGGTAATACGGCATGGTCTGCCACTTCAGGTGGTACGAAAAGCATTACCGGCGGTACCCTGCGTATTGGCGATGGAACTTCCACCACTTCAGGTGGTACATTATCCAATACTTCAGGTTTTGGTATCACGAGCGGTATGCCCATCTGGGACCTGGTGATTGATAACCGTACGGATGCGAATACATCCCGTATGGCCAGGATCACCGGTCAAACAAACGTATTGAATTCTATTACCATTAATCCTAACGCATACTTATTTACGGGAACCGGTACCGCTTCCAACACCATCATCTTTACCGGTGCTACGCTTACCAATAATGGTACGCTGGCAGGTACAGAGCCTGGAGGTACACAATCCATCGGTACCATTCAGTATGGTAACGGTGCAACAGGCGCCCAGTCTATTGCGGGTTCCGGTTCGTTTGTGAACCTTGGTTCTGTATCGGTAAATAATAATGGAGGCTTAACCCTCAACCAGGTTAACCAGTTGAATGCTGTACGCGTAAATGTATTTGATACAGGTAACGTGGTTAATTCAGCCAAACTGACCCTGGGCCTGGGTGGAACAAGTTCATCTTTTGTACAATTCGGTCAAGCATCAGGTACTGCAGCAGTCGGTACATTTGATGTGGCGCCTACCTTTAACCTGGGCAGCGGTGGACTTTCCATCATCTACTCACAGGAAGGCGCTGCGCGTACTTCCGGGGTTGAAATACCAGTAAGCCGCACATTGCAAGGGGTGACCATTAACAATACCAACGGTGTTACCCTTTCTGGCGGGGCAGCTTCTACAGCCGCCCTGACATTGACAGCAGGTAACCTGAACACCAGCAGTGCCAACCTGTTAACTGTTACCGGTACTACAACCGGTGCCATCACAGGCGGTTCAGCCACTTCATTCGTGAATGGCCCGATAGCCCGTGCATTGCCGGCCAGCCTGATAATCGGTTCTACCTATAATTTCCCGACAGGTAAATCGGGTTATAATAACTTCCAACTGGTTAACCCCACCACCAATGCAGGTGGTACCGTTACTGTTCAGGCCGAAGTATTCGACGGCAACAGTGGCGGCACTCCCGGCAACCTGATGGGATCAATCAATACCAGTCGCTATTGGGCAGCTTCCATCACCGATGGAGGCGCCAACTTCACCAATACCCTTGTTCGCTTGAACGATACCAGGGGTACGCAGGATGCGATTGCCGCATCAGCCACACAAAACGGCGCGTACGACCAACAGGGTGGGGTGGTAGCTACACTGGCTACAAATTTTATAACCACAACTGCACCTGAATTGACCAACCTGCCCGGTTTCTTCCTCATGGGTAACCTGGCAGCGGCATCCCTGAGCAACCTGGCCATCACGCCTTCAGGCAACCAGTGTACCAATGTGGCCCGTACCGTAACGGTAACGGCTACACCGGGCGGAGCGCCTGTTGCAACCGTGGTGATCAACTACCAGGTAGACGGCGGCGCCAACCAACAGGTATCCATGACCAATATAGGTGGTAACGACTGGCAGGGAACCATCCCAACAGTTACGCCTGCCAATGGTACGGTAACCTGGAGCGTTCAGGCTACAGATAATAACAGCCTGCAGTCAAACATTAGCGGTACATCATACCAGGATGAACCTTTGTTTAGTGTTAGCGTTTCTGCAGCAGCCTCGCCATCAACGGTTTGTTCGGGCAGCCCAAGTGAATTAACTGCAACTGTTACACAACCATCCGTTAATGTTACTTTGGGTGCCGGCGCCACAACCGCAACCTCTTATGATGGTATATTCTACCATTTGTTTGGTGGTAATAAATCACAGTTCCTGGTAAGGGCTTCAGAATTAACAGCCCTGGGACTGACCGCGGGTAATATCACTTCACTGGGTATCAATATAGCATCCGGTACAGGTACATACAATGGTTTTAGTGTACAGATCGGGCACACTACCCAAACTGTAATGAACAGCACATTAATTTCATCCGGTCTGTCTGAAGTGTTTAGCTCGCCCAGTTACTCACCAAGCACGGGTGTAAATACATTCAACTTTACATCTCCTTTCAATTGGAATGGTACGGATAATGTTGTGATCCAATTCTGCTGGAGCAATAATAACGGAGGTGGTACCAGCAACTATGCAAGGATTGATGCTACGCCATTTGTATCATGCAGTTATTACCGTGCAGACAATCAGGCGCCTGCTGTACTTTGTGCTAATAATACAGCAACATCTACAACCTCAAACAGGCCACAGTTTATATTCGGAAAGCCTGGTATGCAGTTTAGTTATGCCTGGAGCGATGGAACCAATAACGTAGGTTCTACCAACCCGGTTACTGTTAACCCAACATCAAATACCAACTATACAGTAACCATTACTGAATCTGTAACCGGTTGTACCAAAACATCCGATCCTATAACAGTAACAACTTTACCATTACCGACAGCGCCCATTACTGCTCCTTCATCACAGTGCGGTGTGGGTGTGCCAACTTGCTTTGCGGTAGGCGCGGCTAATGGTAATTATCGTTGGTACCTGACACCAACCGGCGGCACGGCCATTCCGGGTGAAGTGAACGGAACCTTGTCATCGTATAGCATCAGTTCAACCACTACTTTCTATGTTGCCATTACAGATGGCACCTGCGAAAGCCAGCGTACTGCTGTAGTTGCGAGCGTATCTGAACCTGATGCCGTACAAGCACTGGTAGATGACAACACGCCTTGTTTGAATACGGCAATTTCTTTGTCTGCACAGCAAACAGGTTCTAACCAGTCTTATACGTATACCTGGACTGCTTCTCCGGAAGCCGGAAGCGGCATCCTCAACAGTTCTGCTCCTGTGGGCAACCCGGTGAGCGTAACGCCGACCGCAGTGGGAACCTATATTTATACAGTTACTGCGGTGGATGGAGCTTGTACAGCTAGTTCCACGGTATCTGTAACCGTTCAGGCATTGCCGGCCATTGCCCAGGTGACAGCCACACCGGGTACGGTATGTGCCGGTGCTCCGGTAACACTGGCGGGAACAAACCCTGTATCCAGCGCTACGGCATTGAGCCAGCCATTTGAGTCATTCCCTGTAGCCAATTTCACTACCACCGGATCAGGCGTTACATGGACTGGTTCAACCACATACTATAATCAAGGCTCTGCCGCTGCCTTTGCCACATATGCAGCAGACGCAAATGGGGCATTGGCCATGAATAGCGGTATCAACCTGGTTGGATTGTTGAATCCAAAATTGAAATTCGCCCAGATCGTGGCAACTGAAAATGATTACGATGTTGCCCGCATTGAATATTCTACAAATGGTGGAACAACTTGGCAAGGCATCCCTGCCACTGCTTACCAGGGCAGCGGCGTTATCCCGGGTTTTGTTAGTCCAAATATTGCTTTCCAAACCAATAGCTACCCTGAGTGGTCAGCACAGTTTACGTCTTCATCTTCCACATACCCGGCAGGCCCGGCCACCGCATTGTGGAAGCAGGAAACGATTGACCTTTCAGCGTTCAGCAGCGCATCTGATTTCCGCATCCGCTTTGCCATGACTTCTGATGGAAGCGTGCAGTATGCAGGATGGGCATTGGATGATGTGCGCATCGAATATGATTCGCCCATCAGCCTGAACTGGTCATGGGATAATGGAGCAGGAAGCGGAATTTCCGTAACTGTTAACCCATTAACCACCACTACTTATACTGCAACGGCTACTGACCCAGCTACTGGATGTTCAGCTACCAGCAGTGTAACCGTTACCGTGAACCCGATTCCGGCTGATCCAACAACTACCAGCTCTGAACAGTGCGGTGCCGTGATTCCTACAGCCTCCGTATCGTCGAACTCCGGTGAACCAACACCAATCTTTAACTGGTACGACGCGCCAACTGCTGGTAACCTCCTGCAATCTGATGTTTCTGCAACCTATTTGCAGGTAGTATCAACCACCACTACTTTCTATGTGTCTGAAATCACAGGCGCGGGTTGTGAAAGTGGTCGTGTAGCCGTAACCGTTACTGTACAGGATCCGGATGTATTGACGGTGACTTCATCATCAACAAACAATGTATGTTTGGGTGCAAGTTTTGATTTGTCATCTTCATACACTCCTGATTTCAATACATTCGCGACATTCGACCTCACTGCGACAGGCGGAGCAAACAGCGGTGTAACAGGTACTGTTTCCCTGGTACCTAATGCTACAGGTTCTGACCCGTACACGGTAACGCCATCAGCTCCTGGTTCATACACATATACCATCACAGCTTTCGATCCGGATAAGGGTTGTACCTCTATCGGTACCTTCACTGTAACTGTGAATGCCCTGCCGGTAATTACATCTGTGTCTGGTACACCAACAACCGTTTGTGCCGGCGAACCTGTAAACCTGAGCGCTGTGATCAATGGCGAGGTTACCGGTACGGCCGCACTGGGTGCAGGCGCCATCAGCTCTTCATCTGTAAACAGCAGCTTCTTCCCAGGATTCTGGGGTGGCGCTAAAACGCAATACATCATCCGCGCGTCTGAACTGACCGCTGCCGGTGTACTGCCTGGCGCGATCACGTCACTGGCTTACGAAGTTGTTACAGTCGGACAAACCTACCAGGGCTTTGCCGTATCTATTGGCCATACTACACAAACCACAGCGCCTAATCCATTCATTTCAACCGGATTGACACAGGTGTACCGTGGAACACTGGCGGATGATGGATATCTCCCTGTTGTGGGTGTGAACACCCTGGCATTTGGAACTGGTGCCGGTTCAGCTTCATCATTTGTTTGGGATGGAACTTCAAACATCGTAATTAATATTTGCTGGAGCAGGGTGCCATCAGCATCTACTGCATCAGCGACCACGATGAAAGTGGATAATACCGGCTTCACATCAAGCTGCTACCGTCAGCGCGATAACCTGACTCCTGCCGCTATGTGCGCGGAAACAACGCCAAGCACAACAACAAGTGCAGAACGCCCACGCTTTATCATTGGCGGTCAAGTAATAGGTAATATCGCTTCTAACTACACATGGGAGTGGAACCCAGGTGCGGTCTCCGGTTTCAATGTAACCGTGAACCCCACCACTACAACTGCCTATACAGCAACTGTAACAGACGGCAATGGCTGCTCTGCTACATCTGCACCGGTGAACATCACCGTGAATCCTTTGCCTGCTGCACCTGTAACCAACGACCCTGTGGTTCGTTGCGGACCTGGTGTGGTGAACCTGACCGCTACAGGTGGTGCGGGTACCCTGAACTGGTATAATGTACCAACAGGAGGCACTTCCCTGCAAACAGGCGGCGCTTATTCACCAACAGTTACCAGCAGCACTGTCTTCTATGTATCTGAAACATCAGCCGAAGGTTGTGAAGGCCCACGCTCTGCCGTAAATGTAACGGTGAATGCCGCTCCTAACTTAGCAATCAATGCTATTGGATCAACTACATTCTGCGAAGGTGGTTCAGTAGTCCTTGACGCATCTTCAACCAGCGACCCGTCTTATATTAACTTTAGCTGGTCGCCTGCTACAGGTTTGAGTTCAACCAACACTGCCGTGGTCAATGCTAACCCACCAGCCGGTACATACATTTATACTGTAACTGCCGATGATGGAATCTCAGGCCCTGCAGGATGTTCTAATACTGCAATCGTAACAGTAACAGTAAACCCGAACCCGGTTATTACTTCAGCTACCGCCAACCCTGCCAATATTTGTATAGGTGGCAGCAGCGCACTGGTGGCAACATCTATTCCTTCAGCCCCCGGCACAGCAGCTTTGGGTGCAGGCGGAACCAATTCTTCTTCAACCAACGCCAGCTTCTTCCCAGGCGGATGGGGCGGTGCTAAAACACAATACATCATCCGCGCCAGCGAACTGAGCGCACTTGGTTTTGTAGCTGGTCCAATTACTTCACTTGGTTATGAAGTGACTGTAGTTGGCCAAACCTACCAGGGTTTTGCCGTATCACTTGGCCATACCACACAAACAACCGCAACAACAACGTTCATCAGTTCCGGATTAACACAGGTTTACCGTGGTACGCTGACTGATGACGGTTACCTGCCAGTAGTTGGTGTGAATACCCTGGCATTTGGTACCGGTGCAGGTTCATCTTCATCTTTTGTATGGGATGGAACTTCCAACATTGTTGTGAACATTTGCTGGAGCAGGGTGCCTGCTGCAAGCACGTCCACTTCAACTACTATGAAAGTGGATAACCCGGGCTTCACATCTACCTGCTACCGTCAGCGTGATAACCTGACTCCTGCTGCGATGTGTGCAGAAACATCCGCGCTCTCTACCGGTTCACTGCGCCCACGATTCATTATTGGAGGTATACTGGGAACAGATATCACCAATACCTTGAACTGGATATGGAACCCGGGCGGTCTGATTGGCGCGAACCAATCTGTAGCTCCAACCAGTACTACTTCTTACACGGTTACAGCTACCAATGGATTTGGATGTTCAACCACTTCCGCCCCGGTAACTGTAAATGTGGTTCCTGTGGCTGCTAACGCTACGGCTACACCATCAACACCGGTTTGTGCCGGATCAAGTGTGGCCCTGGCCGCCAATGGTACAGGCGGTGAGCCGCTGAGCTACTCATGGAGCGATGGCACTACCGTAGTAGGCGCAACCGCAACATTGAACGTAAACCCAACCGTAACTACTACTTATACCGTAACAGTAACCGATGTGTGCGGTAACCCAACCACATCTTCTGTAACCGTAACGGTTAACCCGCTGCCAACTGTGACTGTGACGCCAACTTCGGCTAATTTCTGCCATCCGGGTGGAACAGCAGTTACATTAACGGCTTCAGGCGCAGACACTTACACATGGGCTCCTGCTACCGGGTTATCCGCTACAACCGGTGCATCAGTTGATGCAACTCCTGCAGTAGGTACCACTTATACTGTAACCGGCACGGATGCCAACGGTTGTACAAATACAGCTACTGCGGTGATCTCTGTTTCTCAGAACCTCACCAATGTTGCTGCAACCGCTACGGCTAACCCGATTTGTGAGGGATCTACCCTCAACCTGGCAGCCAACCATGATCCGCTGATTGGTTATAGCATGAATGCAAATAGTGGCGTAGCATTCATTGATATCAGCACTACAGGTACAGCCGTTACCGGTACCCTGGGTGATGACAGTGAACATAACATCACATTCCCTTCATTCACATTTAACAATGTGGCTTATACCACAGCACGGGTTGGTAACAACGGCGCCATGGTATTTGGTGCAACTACTGGTGATGTGAACTTCTCTAATGCTGCATTCCCCAACAGCCAGCACACGGCAGGAAACGTATTCCTCGCTCCGTTCTGGGATGACCTCGACATCAACATCTCGGGTAACAGCATCAGGACACAAACCGTAGGTAATAAGTTCATCATCCAGTGGACGAACAAGGATCACAACTCCTTCACCACCGGTGCTGTAACCTTCCAGGTTCAGCTTGACCTGACGACCAGCGAAGTGCACTTTGTGTACCAGGATGTTATCTTCGGCAGCGCAACGTACGATGCCGGCGCATCAGCTACCGTTGGAATCCAATGGGCAAATGCTGCGGGAAGTTTTGTACAGTACTCTCATAACACCGCGAGCTTGTCGAACGGACAAAGCATCACGTTCACGCCAAGCACAGCTACCTATAGCTGGTCTGGCCCGAACGGCTTTATCTCAACCGACCGCAACCCGGTGATCAATAACGTAACAGCCGCAAACGCGGGTGTATACACAGTAAACATCCTCACTGCAGCCGGTTGCCCTGCAACTGCAAGCACTGCAGCCGTGGTGGTGAACGAGCGTCCTACCGGCGTATTGAGCGGAACAGATGTTGCTTATTGCGAAGGCTCTGTGTTGCCAACAACATTGAGTATCGCGGTAACAGGAACCGGCCCATGGAGCGGTACACTGTCTGATGGATCTACATTTAGTGGCTCTGTAAGCCCAATCACGGTCAACGTAACACCAAGTGTTACCACTACTTATACCATCGCTACTTTAACGGATGCCAATTGTGCATCTGTGGCCGGCGACCTGAGTGGTAGTGTAACCGTTACCGTTAACCCGCTGGCTACAACGCCTGTGGTGAGCGTAACACAGCCTACCTGCGCCGTGGCAACCGGAACCCTGACCATCACATCACCTGTTGGCAGCGGTATCCTGTACAGCCTCGATGGTGGTCCGTTCCAGCCAACACCTGTATATAGTGGCGTAGCTCCGGGCCCACACACTGTGGATGTACAGAGCGCTGCAGGTTGCGGTTCTACCGGGGCTGCCAGCGTAACCGTGAACCCGCAGCCATTTATCCCGGCTCCGCCAACCGTTACGGGTATCGTGAATGTGTGCCCATACATTGGTACAGGTACACCAATCACATACACCGCTTCTGCTGCCGGCGCGACCAGCTATACCTGGACTGTTCCAAGCACAAACGTAACCATCGTATCAGGTCAGGGTACCAATACGCTTACGGTTACATTTGCTAATGGCTTTGCAGCTCAGGCCAGCAAACAAATCCGTGTCAGGGCCAACAGCATCTGCGGAAGCAGCGCCCAGACCATTTACTACCTGGCTGCTCAAAGCCCGGTTACACCAGGCACCATCACAGGCCCAACCAATGTGTGCTCATTCCTGGGTGGACCGGCTACAGCAACCTATACCATCAACAAGGCACAGGGTGCAGCCAGCTATATCTGGACTGCCCAGTCTGGCACAACGACGATTACCAGCGTAAACGGACCGGGTGAAAACGATACGACCATTACCGTATTGTTTGCTCCAGGCTTCACGACGAGTGCGATCACGGTACAGGCTGTGAACGATTGCGGTGTGAGCGGCGTACGCAGTATCACCGTAACAAGGGCCAACCCAAGCACGCCAAGCCTGATTGCAGGCCCAACCAATGTGTGCGAGCACATCGCGCCAAATGGTACCCCGGCTACTTACACAGTACCGCTGCAACCATTTGTAACTACATACACATGGACGCTGCCTTCCGGCGCACTGAACGTAACCGGACAGGGAACCAACACGATCAGCTTCATCTATCCTGCAGGCTATACCGGTGGCAGCATCAGTGTAACAGCCAGCAACGGTTGCGGAAGCAGTGCGGCTCCAAGGTCATTGACCGTAACCACACTGAGCCCGGCTACCCCAAGCGTGATCGACGTGATCAATACGCAGATCTGCCCGAACAGGGAGTACACGTACTCAATCGCATCGTTGCCAGCCAACGCTACGAGCGTACAGTGGACGGTACCTGCCGGTGCAACACTGGTGAGTGGACAGGGTACAACCAGCATCACGGTAACGTATCCGTCCACAGCGATCGCCGGTACGGTGAGCGCTGTAGCGGTGAACAACTGCGGCACGAGCGTAGCGCGTAACGTGGAAGTGAAACTGCCAGCCTGCCCGGATCCTGAGTTCGCGAAGGGTGTACAGGTAACACCTGCACCTAAGCAGGTTGACCAGATGGAAGTGAGCGTGTTCCCGAACCCAAGCGTGAGCGACTTCAAGTTGCAGGTGCGCAGCAAATCGAACGAGATCATCCATGTTCGTGTACTGGATATGACCGGAAGGGAGTATAAGGTACACCAGATGATGTCGAACGAGACGCTGAGCCTGGGCTCAACGCTGAAGGCAGGGGCATATATCCTGGAAATCCGCCAGGGCAAGGAACTGAAGACGACGAAAGTGTTGAAGTTCTAAGCCAACGGACAAGCATAAACGAAGGGGCCCACCGGAAACGGTGGGCCTTTTTGATGTATGATGTATGATGTTAGATGTTAGATGTGTGATGTATGGTTGATGTTGTAAGATGTATGACGTTAGATGTGCGATGTGTGATTTGTGATTTGAATGGTTAGATTAATGAGTGAAAACAAATGTTGTTGTGTACATGGTCTCCCGACCCTTTCGGGGTCAAGAAAAAATAGCAGCATCGCGCATTGTAAAGCATAGGTCCCGCCACCATCATCAAACAATCAAACAATCATACGATCATACAATCATACAATCATACATCATACATCCTACATCCCATATCCCATATCATACATCATCCATCATACATCATACATCATACATCCCAGATCCCACATCCTACATCCCATATCCCATATCCCATATAATACATCATACATCATACATCATACATCATCCATCATCCATCATACATCATCCATCATACATCACACATCATCCATCATCCATCATACATCATCCATCACACATCATCCATCACAAATAACACATCATCTTCCGGAAAAACCCCCTCCCAAACTGTGTAAAAAATACATATTCTTTTTTGCCGTATCCGAAAGATTTATTATAATTTTGATATAAGCCTAATCCCACCCTGTAAAAACAGCAACCTACCCCAAACCATAAGCAATAGGGGAATGTTATATTCCCGGATAAAGTACGAGCTGGTATAACCTAATTATACACAAACTATGTCTTCACGGGCCGCACAGAAACAGCCATTCCGGCTGATCATGTCATTGTTATCCATTGGGATGATCATGTTCGGCAGTGCCCGGGCACAACTGATCCTGACTAACGGTGCACCTTCCGCATCCATCAATTTTGCAAATACCATGCAAACTTCCGTAGGCAGCAACCCGGCCAGCGCGATTTTAGGCAATGGTTTTGAACCCAATACCGTGACCAATGGCAGGCTGAATTCCAACGCCTGGGCATTCACCGGCCTGAGTGATGGGCCCCTGGCATATGGTGGTACCCGCACCACAGGCGATTATGCGCGGGGTGCCGTGGCCGCTGCCGTTACCACAGGCGGCATTTACGCATACCGCGGCGCACCCGCTTCTGTTGCCAACCCCACTTTAATGTTTCAACCGGCCGGATCCGATTTTACGCCAGGTACCATCACGCTGAGGATTTTAAACAGCGGTACCACCATCATCAACCAGCTCGCTTTATCATACAATATCTTTGTACGCAACGACCAGGGTTACGCGTCATCCTTCAATTTTTCCTGGTCAACCGATGACAATAATTATACCGATGTGCCCGCCTTAAATTACAGCAGCATCGAAGTGGCCGATGGGTTGGGATGGGTACAGGTAGGGACTTCGCCTTCGCGCAGCACTACTCTCACAGGGATCAATGTGCCGCCCACCACTTATATCTACCTGCGCTGGACCATCGCCGATGTATCCGGCAGCGGCAGCAGGGATGAATTGGGTTTGGATGATATCAATGTTACTGCTACATATACAGCGCCATGCACACCGCCTGTTACACAAGCAATGGTCAGTTCTTTTGCCAATGTGGGCCCATACCAAATGGATGTGAATTTCACCAGGGGCAATGGCACAGGTGGGGTGTTGATTGTGGCCAGTACCTCAGCAACATTATCACAGCAACCGGTGAGCGGCATCAGCTATGCAGCCAATACCAATTACGGCAACGGCGACCCGCTGGGCGGTGGGTTCGTAGTGTATAGGGCCGCGGCAGCGGGGGCGGGAAACCCATCCACGATTACGGTTACCGGTTTATCGCCCAGCACCACCTACTATTTTCATGTTTTCGAATATAATATCACTGTTCCCTGTTACCTAACGCCGGGCAATTCTGGTAACCGCACCACAGGGGCAGGTTCATCCACACTGCCCACAGATTATTTCCGGTCGAGGGCTTCCGGAAACTGGAATAATACCAGCACCTGGGAATCATCTTCCGATAATATCACCTGGAACCCGGCTACGGCGAAACCAACGGGTTCATCATCGGGTATTGCTATCCGGACAGGCCATACGGTAACCATTACCGCGCCGGAAACGGCCAGGCTGCTCAATATCAATGCAGGCGGCACACTCACCTATGCCAACCAGGCCGCAGGTGGATATGACCTGGATATAGTGGACGGGCCGGGGGATGACCTCCTGATATCAGGCACCTTAGAATTATACGGCATCTCACCCGGCGTAGTGGCGCCTGTCACAGTAAGGGTTTTCAGCGGCGGGCTGGTGCGCGTAAATAATAATGTGGGTGGAAACAACGCTGATGATTTCGCTTATGGCACCCAGTTTTTCGCCAATACCGGGGCCGTATATGAATGGAATACTACCGCTACTTTCCAGGCAGCCGGTCGTACATATTTTGTGAATGCAGCTTCCACCGATGTGGCGGTATTCCGGGTGACGCAAACGACTACTTTTGATATCGGTGGATCATCTCCAACCGTATTTAACGGCCGGTTTGAAGCCAATGCCAACCTCAACTTTACCGGTACTGCCATCAAAACATTCAGGAACGGAATTATTGGTACTGGGACTATAAACCAATTAGCCGGCAGCGGAGAGTTTCAAATCACCAGCACCTATAACAATAACGCCAACCAATTGGGTGGCACCGGGGCCATTAATCTCACAACCGGCTTGCGCGTTGTACCTGGCGCTTTTTTGTTCCTGGTATCCAACAAAACCGTGAATGGGTCTAATTTCATCAATGAAGGTACTTTGTACCTGCAACAGGATTTTGTCATTTCCGGCAGCACGGCATTCAACAGCGCCGCCAACTCCACGCTGGTGATTCAATCTACCGGCGGCATCAGCACGGGGGCCAGTGGCAATGTACAAACCGGAACGCGAACGTTCAATGCCAACATGACCTACCTGTATAACCGGAACATCAACCAGGTTACCGGCAGCGCGCTCCCAACAACCATTACAGGCACGCTGCAAATCCAGAACGGCGGGGCAGGCACCACCACCACATTAACCAATACCAATACCACGGTAACAACCCTGCGTTTGGTCAGTGGTTTGTTTTCTGTTGGTGTGGGGCAGGTGTTGAATATCGCACCTAACGGTAACGTATGGGGGCAGGGTGGCAACCAATCGCAAATCGCGGGCGAAGGCTTTATCAATTTTACGGGAGCCGGCACCAGCAACCCTTCTACCGCCGGCCATTACCTGCATAATGTCAGCATCAATAACAGCATTGATTTTGTAGGCGCCACGGCTAACCGCACCAGCATCACCGGTACTTTGGAGATCAGGAATGGTGGTTTTGTGTCGCCGGGCAAAGCGCCTTTTTATTCTTCTACGCCGGCATCAACATTGTTATATAATTGCACTTGTAATTATGGCGCTTTTGAAGAATGGTACCCGAACACATATGGCACAGACCCTGGTGTGCCGCATCATGTGACCATCGCCAGCAACAGTTCACTGAATTTTGGCACTTCGAATACACCGCATGAAATGCGCGGTGATTTAACCATTAGTTCTACCAGTACCTTCGCGCTTTCTACCGTAGGCGGAGGTGATTTATACATAAAGGGCAACTGGAATAAAACCAGCGGAGGCGTATTCACCAATAATACGCGCCTGGTGAAATTCAATGGCAGCAGCGGCACACAAATCATCCGGATCACCGGTGGTGGCACTGAAACCTTCGCGTACCTCGAGATCGACAAACCAAACGGGCAGGCTGTTCAGATCTCCAATACAGTTGGCAACCTCACAAACGTGAATGTCAACGGGGGCCTGGGCGGCAATTCCCTGCGGCTGACCAGCGGCGACCTCGACCTGAACGGCCGTTCGATGAACATCCGTTCATTCATCAGTGGCCAGCAAAATAATATCGGTATCGATGGAACTGCGGGTAACCTTACCCGTAATGTGATCAGCAGCGCCGGCACCGGCACTCTGTTTGTATTTGGCAATGGTGGCCCGAGCCGCACCTTAAGCATCAACCGCATGTCGGCCAACGCTTCCTTATTGGTGCTAAGCCCTTCCGTAACCATGACCTTACAGGGTGACGCGCCCGGCGGCAACGGCGTAAATTTCGGCCCGAATTATACAACCATCAACGGGACACTACAGATTAATTCATTTGGCTTTGTTACAGGAAACGCGGCCACTTATGGTACAGGTTCATTCCTGGTATATAACGTGAACGGCACATTCGACAGGAATGTGGAATGGTGCTGTACATCAGGTGCCGGTTACCCATACCATGTAACCGTGCAGAACAACACCTACCTGCAACTGAATACCCCCAGCATCAACGGAGATGCCGACAGGGCCATCGCGGGCAACCTGCGTATTGTGAATGGATCTACATTATTGCTGAGCACCACGGCCAATAATACACTTACAGTTGGCCAGAACCTGCAACTCGAGGGTAACCTGATTTTGCCCACTGTTCCTAACGGCGATATATACATCGGGCAAAACTGGACGCGTACGGCCACAGGCGTGTTTACCCATAACGACCGCGCGGTGTTTTTCAATACATCCCAGAACTCCCTGATCACCGCAAATAACGGTCAGTACTTCCCTTACTTGTACATAACAAAAAATAGTCTATCCAATACCGTTAGTTTGGCCGACAGCATCGCGATCGGCAAGGAAATGTCGGTCATCACCGGTACGTTTGACCCAGTTAACCGGAACGCCACGCTTTTGTCGGACGCAACGGGTACGGCGGGTTTTGGACAGATGGGTTTGCAGGCTGATGTGGCTTATTCGGGTACGGGCCGCTTTATTGTGGAGCGGTATATCCCCACAGGTACAGGCCCCGGCCAACATGCCAAATCATGGCAGTTCCTGGCCGTTCCCACCAACGACGGACAAACGGTGAAGCAGGCCTGGCAGGAAGGGGCCGCCGTTGCCAACGGGAACCCCAAACCGGGTTATGGAACGATGATCACGGCCAATACGCCATCGGCGCTGGCATTGGGTTTCGATGCGGCTACGACGCTGGCATCGGGCCCGGGTATGAAAACATATAACCCGGCCACCAATGGGTGGACGGGCATCGCCAGTACCAGCATACCCATTCATAACCCTAAGGGATACATGATTTTTGTAAGGGGCGACAGGTCTGTGACAGGCTTTACAGGCCCAACCAGCGTACCTGTTCCCACCAACCTCCGCACCAGGGGCAAACTTTTTGTGCCGGGATCAAACCCCGCGCCGGTGACAAATATCCCGGCGGGAAGTTTTGAGTCAATCGGCAACCCGTATGCCAGCGCGATCGACTTTTTGAACATCAATAAACCCTCTGCGCCAGCGGTGGATGATGTGTTTTATGTTTGGGATCCATTGCTCCCGGGTGCCAACAACCTCAACCTCGGTGGGTACCAAACCATCAGCGCTTCGAACGGATATATTCCCAACCCGGGTGGAACGGCTAATTATTCTAACGCTTCCGCATACACGAAGATTCAATCGGGCCAGGCATTTCTGATGCATGCCACCGGTGCGGGCGGAAACGTATCGTTCTCCGAAGCCAGCAAGATTGCCGGTTCGCAGATGGTGTACCGCTCCACAGCCAGGATCTCGCCTTCGCCCGGCCGCCATTTCCTGCGCATCCAGTTGGGCAATATGGCATTGGGCGGAAGGGTTTCCGACGCGGCCGTAGTGGCATTCGACAATGGATTTGGCAATGAGTACGACCATCATGATGCCCTCAAATTAGAGAATGGGGGAGAGAACCTGGGTTTGCGCAATGGGGACCAATGGTTGGCTATTGAAGCCCGCAGGCCTGTGCAACGCCGCGATACCGTTTTCCTGCAAAGTTCCAACCTTCGCAGGCAGGCATACCAGTTCCGCTTCGGCCCCGAAAATATGCCGGCAGGTTTGCAGGCGTTTTTGACTGACCGTTACCTTGGTACAACTTCACCTATTAGCATGCAAGACAGTACGTATTATGATTTCTTGGTCAATAATGAACCAGCTTCCGCAAATACCGATAGGTTTTACATCGTTTTCCATCGAAACGGCAGGCAGCCACAGGCATGGCCCCTGGCAGAAACGGGGAAAAAATCATCATTCCAGGCCCAAGTATCCGAAGGCTCGGTAACCGTATATCCCAACCCGGTAACCGGCCACAGGCTGGGAATTCAGTTCAGCGGAAAGCAGCCCGGCATGTATAAAGTGCAATTATTCAACGCATCCGGGTCAATTGTGCATGACCAGGCCCTGCCATTGCGCCAAACAGAAGAATACAGGGTGATACAACTCCCGCCATCCATCGCCTCGGGCATCTACCAGTTGCAACTAACCGGGCCATCGGGCGAGCAGCATTTGGTAAGGGTTTTACTGAATTAAATCAATACCAGGATCTGAAGAATTTAGGGCTAAATCAATGTTTTCGTACTGTGAAAAACCTATATATTTGCAGCCATTTCTCCGAGACCTACAAAAACACCGTTCCTCCAATCATTTCATGATTAGATAATCAACGGAATTTATTTTCAGCGGCATGTTATCAGATTTTTGTGCTGTTATCTGTCGCATGTTTGACCTGTCTGCATCAACAGGATGGGTAAAGTATATCATAACCAACAAAGAAAATTTAATACCAGTTATATGATCCTTTCGACACCAAAACAAAAAGTCAGTCTTAGTACTACTTTTCATGGGATGATGCGTAAAATGAAAACGCTATCCCTGTTGCCGGTCTTTGCATTTTTCCTGTTACTGATTGCATCATTGCAAATGCAGGCTCAAACAAATCCCGCAACGGGAAGCCTTCCATTTTCATACACTGGTGCGAGCAGTTTGCCTTCTAACATAGCTATCCATAGGTTTGGTACAACTGCCGGATCAATCCCTACTACACGTACCACCAACAATGGTACCGGTGATTTACCGGTAGCTGGTACTAATACTTCCGGTGGTTATATTTTAGAAGGTACCAATGGGGCAAATGGTATATCCATGCTGGCTTCCGGTTCACAGGCTGCAGGTGCCATTGTGGTTGAAATTTCCACCTTGGGCCGCGAAGACATTACCGTTGCCTGGGCTGCATGGACTGTGCTGGATCAGGCATCATATACAAATTCAATCGCCTTGCAATATCGCGTTGGGGATTCTGGTACCTGGATCAATGTGGATGACCCTTCATCTTCAGTTTACAGTACTTCTACTACAGGCAGGAGTAATGCGGTAAGTTATTCTCAGAACCTGCCTGCCGCTGCAGACGATAAGGCTATTGTACAGGTTCGTTGGGTGTATTGGAGTTCTGCAGGAAGTTCCGGATCCAGGGACCGTTTGGCTATTGATGAGATCAGTATTTCTGGTTCACTATTGCCAACTACGCCAACTGTAACCACCACTCCGGCTTCATCCATCACCGACCAAACTGCATCTTCAGGTGGTAATGTCACCAACGATGGAGGGTCTGCCGTAACTGCCCGCGGGCTCGCTTATGGCACTTCGGTGAACCCTGATATTAATGGTACCATCACTTCAGATGGCTCAGGTACAGGAAGTTTTACCAGCAACATCAGCAGCCTGTCTGTAAATACACAATACTATTACCGTGCTTACGCTACCAATGCTCAGGGCACTTCATACGGATCAGAATTGAATTTCTTTACCCTTGCCCTTGTTCCGGGTGTGCCTACCGTAAACAACGCCACAGTAAGCAGCCTCGATGTAACGGTAACGCCTAACGGCAATCCTTCAAACACCACATTTGCCATCCAGGAAACCGGGTCAGGCTTGTATGTACAATCGAACGGTTCACTTGGCGCTTCAGCGGCCTGGCAAACGGCTTCAGCCTGGGGAACGGTAACCGTGACTGGTTTGAGTGATAATACTTCTTACACATTCCAGGTGAAAGCGCGTAACGGCGATAATGTAGAAACCGCTTTCGGCAGCACTGCCGGCGGCACCACATTGCCCAACAGCGCGCCACAATTATCTGCAGATAACCTGAATGGTTTTGGTTCAGTTTGTATCAATACTACAACAAGCGCAAATACCTTCACCATCACGGGCTCAAACCTTACAACCGCTGATGTCAGCGTTGGCCCATTGAGTGGATATAGTTTCTCAACAGATGGTAATAGCTATTCATCATCACTGAATATTTCGCAAGCCGGTGGCAGCTTCTCTCAATTGATTTATGTGACTTTTGCACCTACGGCCGTTCAATCATACGATGGCAATATCCCTGTTTCCGGTGGAGGTGCGGGAAGCATCAATGTAGCCGCTACAGGTTCTGGTGTCAATACGCCTGTTTCAGTTAATACCAACGCTGCCGGAAGCATCGGCATTTTCGGAGCAACCCTCAATGGCAGCCTCACCGAAGGTTGTTCATCGGTAAGCGCGTATGGCTTTGAATACAGCACCACTTCAAACTTCAGCAATGGCACGGGCATCAATGTGCCATCATCTAATATTTCCGGCGGCGCCTTTTCCGCTGTGTTGAGCGGTCTCGAAGCCAATACCACTTATTATGTAAAAGCATGGGCCACCGATAATGCTGGTACGGTTTACGCCACACAGCAAAGCTTCACCACATTGCAGCTCGACGCGCCCGTTGCCACTGCCGCCACAGCCATTACATCCGGTAGCTTCACGGCCAACTGGGATGCGGTAACAGGGGCCACAGGTTACAGGCTTGATGTGAGCACATCTTCAAACTTTACCAGCAGCAATGCCACCGACCTCTTTTTCTCAGAATATGTAGAAGGTTCGGGTAATAACAAATACATTGAAATCTATAATGGAACCGGCGCTTCGGTTGACCTGTCTGACTACAGGCTGCGCTTGTATGCTAATGGTTCATCCAGCCCGTCGAATGATGTACAGTTAAGCGGTACTCTGGCAAATGGCGCTACGGTTGTTTACCGCAACAGCTCTGCAACCATCTATGGTGGTACATCCATCAGCAACTCTGCGGTGAATTTCACCGGTGATGACGCTATTACATTGTTTAAAATTTCCAGCAACAGCAATGTAGATATTTTTGGTTCGATTGGATTTGACCCGGGATCATCCTGGACCGGCGCTGGTGGATTCACTACTGCCGACAGGACATTGGTCCGCGTATCTACGGTGTCTGGAGGATTAACCAGCAACCCGGCAACATCGTTCCCAACCTTAACCACCGAATGGGTTCAATTTAACCAGGATGTGGTGAGCAACCTGGGAAGCCACACGTATAACGTAAGCAACCCTTCCTTTGTACCAGGTTATAACAACCTTGCGGTAGCAGGTACATCACAGGTTGTATCAGGCCTGGCGCCCGGAACCGATTATTATTATCGCGTTCGCGCCACCAGCACCAACAGCACCTCCGCGAATTCAAACGTGATCAGTACAGCTACCTGCACCGATCTGCCGGTGAGCGTAAGCATCTCAGCGGATCCGGGTAATGTGGTTTGTATTGGAACTTCAGTGACATTTACCGCCACACCGGTTAATGGCGGCACTTCACCCACTTACCAGTGGTACAATGGCGCCAACCCCATCAATGGGGAAACAAACGCCACATACACCAGCAACAGCCTTGTGGATGGTGATGCCATCAGCGTGCAGTTGACTTCCAGTGAAACATGTGTAACAGGAAACCCTGCTACATCAAATACCATTACGATGACCATCAACCCGCTGCCAACTGTGAGCTTCAGCGGACTGCCTGCTTCAGCATGTGTGTCGGGCGTACCCGTTACACTGACAGGTTCTCCTGCCGGAGGCACATTCAGCGGTACAGGCATCAGCGGAAATACATTCGATCCTTCCGTGGCAGGTGTGGGCGGACCTCATACAATTACATATACCTATACTAACGAGAACGGTTGTACGAACAGCAGCACGCAACAAGTGACTGTTACTTCCAGCCAGTCTGTAGGATGGGGCAACCTGCAATGGCCACCGAATGGCACGATCTGCGAAACCGGGTCATTCACTGCTTATGGCCAGGTATATGCAGCCGGCATCACGGAGGCTCCCGGACAAGGCGCAGGTATCACCGTGGAATTGGGATACAGCAATACCAACAGCAATCCAAATACATGGACCAACTGGCAGTCTACAACCTTTAATGTGCAGTCAGGCAATAACGATGAATACACATCAACCCTGCAAAACCTGGCGCCGGGTGTGTACTATTACACTTTCCGTTATTCGCTGAACGGATGCGGTTACAGCTATGGCGGATATAGTTCGGGCGGTGGTAATTTCTGGGATGGTACCAATTTTGTGAGCGGCGTCCTGACCGTTACGGCCGGCACACAAGTGAGCGTGTCCATCGCGGCTAATCCTGGCAATACCATTTGTACAGGCACAAGTGTTACATTCACAGCTACGCCAACCAATGGCGGCAACCCAACTTACCAGTGGTATAACGGTTCGAACCCCATCAGTGGCGCAACCACTGACACTTACACCAGTTCAACACTCGCCAACGGCGACGCGATCAGCGTACAGATGACTTCCGATATCACTGGTTGCGTGGTAAACAACCCGGCTACTTCAAACGTCATCAACATGACGGTGAACCAACCGGTGGCTGTTCCAGGCGCGATCAGCGGGCCATTGGATGTTTGTATTCATGTGAACACCAATGTTCCGATTACTTATTCTATAGATGCCGTTCAGGATGCGGCTTCTTATCAATGGTCTGTTCCCCCGGGCGCAACCATCCAGAGTGGCCAGGGAACCACCAGTATTGATGTGTTGATTGACGCAAGTTTCGCGCAAACCAACCAGCAATTTAAAGTTCGTTCGGTTTCTGCCGAAGGTTGTATCAGTGCGAGCAGCAACCTGGTGGTAACAAAAACAATCCCGGCAATCCCGGCAGCCATCAATGGACCAACAGATGCTTGTCCGTTTGTAGGCCAGCCTGCTACCGCAACTTATTCAGTAGCGCCAGTTGCCGGAGCAACATCTTACACATGGACTGTTCAGGGTACTGGTATCAGCCTCGTGAGCGGACAAGGTAGCACCAGTGTTGAAGTCAGTTTCGCGACAACGTTCACAACGGGCAGCGTTCGCGTAACGGCTAACTCAAATTGCGGCAGCCGTTCACCAAGGTCATTGAGTGTGAGCAGGCAGATCCCAGTTGCACCTGTAGCCATTAGTGGACAAACGAACGTTTGTTCGTTTATTGGAACAAATACACCGGTAACGTATACCATTGATCCGGTTCCGAATGCTACATCCTATACTTGGACGGCCCCAGCCAATGCCACGATTGTAAGCGGTCAGGGTACCACCAGTGTGGATGTAACATTCCAAAATGGATTTGTAACCAGTGTGCTGAAAGTGAAATCTGTATCAAACTGTTTCAGCAGCGGCGACCGCCAGTTGACATTAACTGCAGCTTCGACCAGCACCCCCGGCGCGATTACCGGCCCGAATAATGCTTGCGTATTCATCGGTACATCAAACGAAGCCACATACAGCATCCGCAAAGTTGGAAGTGCCGTGAGCTATAACTGGATTGTACCAACAGGCGCTACCATCACCAGCCATCCGGCAGGTTTGGGCGTGAACGATACCATTATCACAGTAGCATTTGATAATAGTTTTGTTTCCGGAACAAATATTTCGGTTCAGGCTGTTAACTGTAATACCAGCTCGCCGAGGAATATCACCGTGTACCGTAATACCGCGTCTACGCCCGGTTTGATCAGCGGCCCTGTGAATGTGTGTGAATTCATGCAATCAACATCAAACCCATCAGGGAATATTGCTACCTACAGTGTCCGTAAAGTGGCCAACGCTTTGTCGTACACATGGACGGCTCCTAACAATGCTACCATTGTAGGCCATCCGGCCGGTACAGGCGTGAATGATACAATTGTTGAAGTGGTTTTCAACAGCAGCTTTACCAGTGGCAGCCTGCAGGTGAGCGCGTCGAATGGTTGTGGCAGCAGCGCTAACCGCAGCCTGTCCTTAACCCGCCTGAACCCGGCAACACCAGGTGGTATTGATATTGTACAAACAGATCTTTGCCCCAACAGGGTGTATACATATTCAGTCGCGAATATGCCATCTAACGCCACATCCATTAACTGGACTGTACCGGCTGGAGGAACAATCACTGCCGGACAGGGTACAACCAGCATTACGGTTTCATATACAAGCGGCGCGATCAGCGGGGCGGTCACCGCTCAATCCTTGAACAATTGCGGCAACAGCAGCATCCGTTCCATTTCGGTGAAACTGGCTGCATGCCCGGAAGGTTCATTCGGCAAAGTGAACCCAATCATGCAAACAGATCCCGGATTAAACGTCCAGGTTTACCCGAACCCAAGCGCTGACCAGTTTACGGTCCAGCTTTCAGGAGCCAAAGCCGACCTGGCTGCCACTGTGCGCGTACTTGACCTGCAGGGCAGGGAATTGTTGCGCCGCAGCATGATGGCCGGCAGCATCAGTAACCTCGGCGCGGAACTGAAAACCGGCATGTACATCCTGGAAATCAGGCAGGGCAACGAAAGCCGCAGGGTGCAGATCATCAAAAACTGATCAAAATCATTATAACCTTTGAGCCCCCCGTTTCCGGGGGGCTTTTTTATGGGGGTTTGGATGGGGAAAAGTTATCCCGTCATATCTGATAAATATATATATCTTTATTATGTAGCAGGATCTGAAGTCAATACCATTCAATAAAAGAAAACGTACCAAAACCGACCCTCGCTCTTTCGCCCTTCCATGTTAACCTGCCAAAACACCAGTCATTACAGGCCGGTGATGAGTAAATATCTTCCCCGTAACAATATCAGGCAAGATTATTCGTTTTTCCCGGTTGATGAAGTTTGTATCACCCGTTTAACCAACCATTATGACAACCAGGATCCATGGATCTAAGGTCATCTTATCAATGATGATCTTTTGCTGTTTGAGTATTGCAGGTATTGCACAAACAGTATTTACCGACAATTTTAACCGGGCATCAATAAGCCCCGGCGGCACGCCATCGCTCACACTAACATCTGTAAACACCGGCTCAGGCAGTTCAACCATTTCAGGTAGCTCTTTCCTGCAAATCAATAATGGTGGGTCAGCCGGAAGGAGTTATGTGCATGGCCCATTATCGGGATACGACAGTCCGTTTACAGGCACTTTGGCCAATAACCAGAATATCGTAACCTGGACTTTCAACATGCGCTATAACCGAACCACGGTGCCATCGGGTTTTGATAATGGTAACTATGGAACTGCAGTTGTGCTCGCTGCCAGTACATCTACATTTACTAACGGTAACGGTTATGCGGTGGTATATGGTGGAACGGAAGCCACCAAGCGCTACAAACTGGTATCATATTCGGGTGGTTTGGATGCCAATGCCAATATCACCGATATCGTTACCAATACAGCCGCAGCCCCGGCAAACCCTAATAACTATGTAAGCATCAGGGTAACATATAATCCCGGTACCAATACCTGGGCCCTGTATTTTCGTGATGATGGCAACAGCGCATGGTCTGATCCGTCAACTGGCGTAAATACACAGATAGGAAGCAATACGGTGAATAGTACCTATACGGGAACGGCGTTGACGAATTTTGGTTATTTATTTAATTACAGCACCGCAGGTGGCCAGAATGCCCAATTTGATAATTTCTCAGTGTCTGTAAGTACTGATCCATATCTTTCGGCTTCAGTAAGCTCACTGGCATTCGGCAATCAAATTCCACTGACAAACTCAGTAGCGCAAACGTTTACCATCAACGCGGCTAACTTAAGCCCAGCCACAGGGAATATTACTGTTGACGCGCCTAACGCTGATTTTGAAGTGTCGAACGATGGCAGTTCCTGGTTTTCATCCACCAGTATTGGGTACAGTGGCGGAAGCATTTCCGGTGCAACGGTTTACGTCAGGTTTACACCGCAATCCGCAGGCGCTAAATCAGGAAACTTAACATTTACAGGAGGATCTCTATCATCTCCTCCCACAGTGGCATTAACAGGCACAGGCCAGGCAGCCGCAAATATCAAAACCTGGAATGTAAATAATGGTAACTGGAATACTGCCGGAAGCTGGACGCCATCAGGCGTACCTGTTGCGGGTGATATTGTACGATTCAATAACAGTAATAATATCACGGTAACGGTGAATACCAACCCGGCCACATTAAGCGGTTTGCAATTTTTGGGATCGGGCACTGTTACCATGCAGCCAGGTGGGGGAAACAGAACCATCAACATCAATAATCCGGGTTCTGGTTTGAATATTTCATCCTCATCAACCGTAACATTGGTTGGAGCGGGTAATAACGACGTAACCATTGCTTTTGCCGGTTCTGGGAATTATTCGGAAATATCCGGTAACCTCAACCTGAATATTGCCAGTGGAGATTTTGGCGCTTTGAATACAAACAACAGCAATACAACGGTAACGGGTACCCTAACTAAAAACGGTGGTACCCTCACGTCAAACGCGGCCAACCTGGTATTTGCCAATGGCGGAACTTATGTACACGCCATGAATGGCGGGGCCATTGCCACCGCTACATGGCAGGATGGCTCAACCTGCAGGGTTACCGGGGTTACAACAACCGTGCCTACGGTGGCAAGTTTCGCGCAGAGTTTCAGCAATTTCGAATGGGATTGTACGAGCCAGACTTCTTCTGTTTCACTGATAGGTAACCTTACCACAATCAGGAATAATTTCAATATGGTTAGCAGCGGTTCTGCTGTATTGCAAATGGCCATTTCTGGGGCAATATTTACGGTATCCATTGGTGGGAATTTCACACAATCCGGCGGTAGCCTCACCTTAAATACAACCAGTGGGTCAGCCACTGTGAATATCAATGGCAACTTTACGATGTCGGGTGGCACGCTCACAAGGGGTAGTGGAACAGGTTCCATCAATTTTACCGGCACAAGCGTTCAGCAATTCAGTAAATCGGGCGGCACCATTTCCGGTAGCATGCCTTTTACCGTGAAAACAGGCGCCACCGTTGATTTTGGAACCAGCGTACTCGATGGCACAAGCGCCACATTTACGTCCGAATCCGGGTCAACCCTGATCACATCTAACAATGCAGGCTTCAGCTCTAGCGGAAACTCTGGCTCCATCCAGGTTGGTGGCACACGCATTTATAACAATGCGGGCAGCTATGAATTCCGCGGCAGCAACACGGGTACCTTCACGACAACATCCAACCAGGTGGCCAACCTCACGTTTAACCGTTCTGCGGGCGTTACAATCGACAGGGACTTCACGGTAACGGGTACCCTGAATTTACAGGATGGTATTGTAACTACCGGGGCCAACGCTATTACGGTGAACGCGTCGGGCAATATCAGCAATGCTTCATCGTCTAACTATATCAATGGCAGGTTGAACCAGGTGTATAACAGCACAAGTTCTAAAACATTCCCGATAGGAAAGGGTGGCAATTACCGCCCGGTAACACTCGAATACCTCACACTCACCGGTACCAGTACCGTGAGCACAGAGCAGTTTGAATCGGCATTGCCAGGTACACTCCCTGCCAATACCAATCTTTTTACAGACCGCCATTGGGATGTCTCACAAACAGGCGGCAGCGCCTTCACCTACCGGTTAACCTTAGACGCAAACGGTTATACACCTAACGGCGATGTAGTGATACTGCGCAACCAGTCGGGTACGGTGACATCTAACCCAACCACAACACCCAATTATACCAATAGCAGCGGGCTGAACGCTTTCGGCTTATTCGCCCTTGGCTCCGATTGCGCCGCGGCAACCACAGCCAACGCAGGCCCTGATCAAACAGATGCCCTGACCTGCGGATTGAGCTCTGTAACACTGGCAGCGAACACGCCCACATACGGCACCGGCGCATGGAGCATCATTTCCGGAACAGGTGGGTCATTTGTGGATGCATCAGACCCCGCAACCAATTTCAATGGGGTTAACGGTAACGCATATACGCTGCGTTGGACGGTTACCAATGGTAATTGTTCCGCTTTTGATGATGTGGATATTACCTTAAATGCCAACCCGGTGGCCGGCATCACCAATAACAGTGGCTTTACGGAACTGACATGTACCAATACCAGTGTGAGTGTTACGGCAACAGGAGGCGCAACGTATAGTTGGGATAATGGATTAGGCAACAACGCGAATGCAAGCATAACAACGCCTGGTACTTATACCGTTACCGTAACATCAGCTGCAGGTTGTACCGATACTGAAAGTATTGTGATCACACAAAACATTACGCCGCCAGCAGTACCCGGTGCCATCACTGGCCCGCTGGATGTTTGCCCGCATGTGAATACAGGCATACCCATCACCTATACCAGCAGCCCTGCTGCGGGTGCGGTGAGTTATGTATGGGCCGTGCCCCCGGGCGCAACCATCCAGAGCGGACAAGGCACTACGAGCATTGATGTGCTGATTGATAATAGTTTCGCGCAAACGAACCAGCAATTCAAGATCCGCGCGGTAGCGGCCAATGGTTGCCTCAGCGATCCCAGTTCATTAATCGTTTTGAAAAACATCCCCGCGATACCGGCAGCCATCAATGGCCCAACCAATGCTTGTCCATTTGTGGGCCAGCCAGGAACTGTAACTTATTCCATTGCTCCGGTGCAGTATGCAACATCTTATACCTGGACGGTTCAGGGTACGGGCATCAGCCTGGTGAGCGGACAAGGCACTACGAGCGTGGAAGTTAGCTTTGGGTTAAACTTCAATACCGGCAATATCCGTGTAACCGCGAATTCAAATTGCGGTAACAGGTCTCCGCGCACGCTGAGCATCAGCCGCCAGATCCCTGCGGCCCCAACCGCCATTAATGGACAAACGAATGTTTGTTCGTTTATTGGCACCAACAACCCGGTTACATATACCATTGACCCGGTGGCAAATGCTACATCGTATACCTGGACAGCCCCACCGAATGCAACAATCGTGAGCGGACAGGGTACCACCAGCGTGGATGTGACATTCCAAACCGGTTTCAGTACCAGCGTGCTGAAAGTGAAATCTGTGTCGAACTGCTTTACCAGCGGTGACCGCCAGTTGACCTTAACGGCAGCTTCTACCAGCACCCCCGGCCTGATCAGCGGTCCAACAAATGCCTGTACTTTCATTGGAAGTATGGATGAAGCAACATACATCATTCGTAAAGTGACCAATGCAGTCAGTTACAACTGGACGGTTCCAACAGGCGCTACCATCACCAGCCATCCCGCAGGATTGGGTGCGAATGATACGATCATCACGGTGGCGTTTGACAACAGTTTTGTTTCAGGCACTAATATTTCGGTGCAGGCTGTGAATTGCAATACCAGCTCGCCCAGGAATTTCACTGTGTACCGCAACACGGCATCCACGCCGGGTTTGATCAGCGGACCGGTGAATGTGTGTGAGTATAAAATCTCGCCATCGAATCCTTCAGGCACAACGGCAACGTATACCATCCGTAAAGTGGCCAATGCCTTGTCGTATAACTGGACGGCCCCGGTCAATGCCAGCATTACCGCGCACCCTGCAGGCCCTGGTGTGAATGATACGATTGTGGAAGTGACCTTTAACAGCAATTTTGTAAACGGTTCAATTCAGGTAAGCGCTACCAATGGTTGTGGTACCAGTACAAACCGCAGTTTATCACTCACCACATTAAACCCCGGAACGCCTGGTGGTATTGATGTGGTTCAGGTACAGGCTTGTCCGAACCGCGTGTATACTTATTCAATCGCTGCATTGCCATCAAATGCCACATCGATAAATTGGACGGTACCTTCCGGAGGAACCATTACTTCCGGACAGGGTAGTACCAGCATCACGGTTTCCTATGCCAACACGGCGATTTCGGGAACGGTGAGCGCCCAGGCTTTGAACAATTGCGGCAACAGCAGCATCCGCAACCTGACGGTTAAGCTGTCGGCTTGTCCGGAGGGTGTATTTGCCGGAAAAGGAAAAGTTCAGCCGGTCATGGCAGACCAGGGCCTTGAACTGGAACTGTACCCGAACCCGTCCACTGAAGCATTCAGGATCCAGGCAAGGGGCCTGAACCAGCAACAGACTGTTACTGTTCGGTTGCTTGACCTGCAGGGCAGGGAACTGAAGCGCTGGGTGATGATGCCATCGAATATGCAGTCGTTCGGGGCCGACCTCAAGGCTGGCACGTACCTGCTGGAACTCAGCCAGGGTAAGCGGCGCCAGGTGGCCAGGCTCATCAAACAATAAATGGTCTAACCCATCAAAATAGAAAGCCATCCAAGCTCCGGCCTGGATGGTTTTTTTTTGTTGCAGGAAGCAAAGGATTTTTTTTATTTTTCCCGAAACAATCTAACTTAGTTATTTGTAATTCGTCCCTGGAATAGCATCCTCCAACCACTTTTTTAACATGACAAACTTTTTTAGCAACTGTGTCGGTCTTTTTTAATGTGTACTTTGTACATTATATAAGGTTTGGCCAGTAGCTGATTCTTCAAACATAAAAACAATAATATGACAACGAGCACTACACAACAATGGTTCCGACAGGTGCTGGCAGGCAAAGCCTTTTGGCTGATACCCGCTATGTTCCTGTTTTCGGTACAGTCATTTGCGCAGAATGTGTTTAACGGTGAACCCGTTCAATGGGTGGGCAGGCCAAATGGGTACAGTACCACGCCTTACAATTCTGATTACCGGACAACAGTTTACCGGAGGGTATCTACCAATTCAGTTTTTCCAACTGATGGCCGCGGCCAATGGGCAACCACCATCAATGTGCAGAACTCAGGCGGCAATATTGCACCTGATAATATGCCAGGCGGCGGTGGTTCCGGCTGGTTGTTGATTTCAGGCCCTTCATCCAACCGTTTCCAGAATAAATGGAATTTTAACGGTATAGGACAGGCTGCTATTAACGGAATCAACGGAGTTATTCTGCAAGGTGGCGGTCAGGACATGGGATTAAACATGTCGACCACAGGCCGCTACACATTTGTTTTCCGGGATGCCGGTTATGCGAATTCTGAAGTGTATATTGGATATACACAAAATGATCCGGTACAGCCTTCCTACCAGGGCCAGTCGTTTAACCAGAATACTTATGGTTCAGTAATCAGTATCAGCACCAATGCCACGCCTTCATCCGGTGAAAATATTTATGTTCGTTACCGGGTGGGTACCAACAATTTCACAACCGGTACTTCGGTTGTCCAGGCATCCGGTTCCGGTACCAGTTGGTCTGCTGAAATACCACAGCAAACCTGTGGCCAAACAGTTTATTTTTATGTGTTCACCAGTACCCGCACCCTGAGCCAGATTAATTCATCATCTGAGCAGGATAGGAGTTTAGCGGTGTTGAGGTATGATGACTCATTTGGGAACAACTTTTCATACCAGGTATCTCCATTGCCAACTGCGGGCATAACCAATAACAGCGGTACAACAGTACTAACATGTACACAAACTTCTATCAGTGTAACAGCCACGGGTGGTGTTGCCTATAGTTGGGACAATGGTTTGGGCAATAATGCCAATGCAACCATCACTGCACCTGGAACATATACCGTAACGGTAACCGGCGAGAATGGTTGTACATCTAACGCCAATATCAATGTTACACAGGATATCACGCCACCCTCAGCCGGCATTACCAACAATACAGGCACAACCGTATTGGATTGCAATGTCAGTGAAATCAATGTAACAGCAACAGGAGGTGTTTCTTATGCATGGGATAATGACCTTGGCAGCAATGCCAATGCTTCCATTAGTGCTGCAGGAACATATACAGTTACCGTAACCGGTGCCAATGGTTGCACTTCTACAGCAAATATTAACGTTACGCAGGATGTTACTCCTCCAACAGCGGGTATCACCAATAATAGTGGCACGACCATATTAACTTGCAGCCAGACTTCTATTAGCGTTACTGCAACAGGTGGCGCTTCCTATAGCTGGGATAACGGCTTGGGCAATAATGCCAATGCCAGCATTACGGCTCCCGGAAATTATACTGTTACTGTAACTGGTGCAAATGGCTGCACATCTACAGCCAGTATCAGTGTTACTCAGGATCTCGCGGTACCGGGCGCTACAACAGTGTCAGGCTTTACCAATGTTTGTCCTTACCTGGGCAACAATATCCAGGTTACCTACACGGCCAATGCAGCCGGTGCTACCAGCTATAACTGGGTTTTACCTCCAAATGTGAACCTGGTATCTGGACAAGGAACAGCTAACCTGACGGTTACGTTTAATGCAGGTTTTGCCACACAGGCCAACAAGCAAATCCGTGTAACCGCTTCCAATAGTTGCGGCAGCAATACCCTGGTAATCTATTACCTGCTGGTGCAATTCCCAAGCACACCGGCGCCGATCCAGGCTTCTTCAAACAATGTTTGTGCAAGCCTTGGCAATCCATTGGCGCCGATTGTGTATACCATTCCAAAAGTATTGGGCGCTACATCATATATCTGGACAGCCCAGGCAGGGAACACAACCATTACAAGCATCAATGGTGCGGGAGAAAATGATACCACTGTAAGCGTTACATTCAGTAATGCATTTACCACCAGCGCCATTACGGTACAGGCGGTGAATAGTTGCGGAACCAGCGGTACACGCAGCCTCACCATTACAAGGGCCAATCCTAGCACGCCAAGCCTGATCAGTGGGCCAACCAATGCCTGCGCGTTTATCAGCCCGAGCGTAACTGCAGCTACGTACACTGTAGCATCTCAACCTAATGTAACAACTTATAACTGGACGTTGCCTGTTGGCGCGATCAACGTTACCGGGCAAGGTACCAACAGTGTTTCCTTTATTTACCCTGCCGGATATACGGGAGGTACCATTAGCGTATCGGCCAGCAATGGTTGCGGTACCAGCGTACAACCCAGGACACTCTCCATTGCTACATTAAGCCCATCAGCCCCAAGTCCTATTGATGTCATCAATACCATCAATTGCGATGGCCCGGGCGACAGGGAGTATATTTACTCAATTGCATCATTGCCATCTAACGCTACCAGCGTTCAATGGACAGTGCCTTCTGGAGGAACCATCCTCAGTGGCCAGGGTAGCAGCAGCATCACGGTGTCTTATCCGTCAAGCGCCATCAGCGGTGCGGTAACGGCTACCGGCGTGAACAACTGCGGAACCAGTGTAACACGCGTGCTGAATATCAAACTGCCCGCTTGCCCGGATCCGCTGGCTAAGTCTAACGGCAACGAATACGCGAAAGGGTTTAGCGCCGCTTCAGATAAAACCGTAGCGCCGGAAGCACAGGTATTCCCGAATCCGTCTACAGGTGCATTCAACGTACGCCTGCAGCAAGCTGATGCTAACCAGCAGGTAACGGTTCGCCTGCTCGACCTGCAGGGCAGGGAGTTGAAGCGCATGATCATGATGAAAGGCGCCGCGGTTCAGTTTGGCAACGAACTGAAGCCAGGCACGTATATGCTTGAATTCCTGCAAGGCTGCCAGCGCAGTGTGCAGAAGCTGATTAAGCTCTAACACCGATCTTTCATATTCATGTTTACAAACAGCCCTCGTTTCCGGGGGCTGTTTGTTTTTAATGTCAAATCCTGGAATACAAGTTGAAGATTGTTCATCATGCACATGTCATTTCTTCCAAACCTGGTGGAATCAATAGATGATACCGCAATATGATTGTACACATGTTCGACCCCGAAGGGGTCGGATATCACACATTAAGCATTACACATCATACATCATACATCATACATCATACATCATACATCATACATCATACATCCCCCATCATACATTTTTTTAAAATCTTTCCCCCATTCGCTTGCATTTCTCATTTTCAATATTTACTTTAGCCCTTGTAGTAGTCCGCCCAATCCTATCTACAAACAAAAAATCTCCATTTTCCTGGCCTGTTTTTTATTATCCACAAAGGCATAACCGTACCAACAATCCGCTGAAATTCCCTGCCAGAGCGTGTTTTACTGCTCGTTTCCAATGTCATGCTTGTTGAATGTATTCATTGCCGGCAACCTGTTTGATTGAATGCAAACTAATGTTACCTGCATCTGATGATAAATGTTTTGTCTAAACCCACAACACCTGATTCTTCAGGCGTTCATTTTTTTACTTAAATCAAACAGCATGGAAACTCTTGTACCATCAGGAAAATCCGGAACCTTTTCAAGGAAAAGCGCCGGAGGTATCACAAAAACCAGGCAGATATGCACCGGCATATTGTCCTGGATTTTATTGTTATGCGGCATCCCGTCATTCGGCCAGTTGGCCAACCAGTATGCATTTCAAACCAATGCAACCGGTTCGCTGTCATCAGACAGGAACGGCAATACGGTTAACATGGGGTCCGGAACCACCCAGTTAATTGGCAGTAACCAAGACGACCAGTCTTCTTCCGTAACCAATATTGGTTTCAGTTTCGAATTTATGGGGAGCACCTTTACGCAATTCTCCGCATCATCAAATGGCGCCATTCGTTTGGGCGGTTCTACCATCAGCAGTACAACCATCGGCACCAGTTTCCCTTTAAACAATCAATCCATCATCGCGCCTTACCTCCAGGATATAGAAACGCATTCCAATGGTAAAGTGCATTATAAACTGGTTGGCAGTTCGCCCAACCGTTGCCTGGTGGTTGAGTTTTTAAATATGCGGATCAACTTCAACAGTACTTCGTCTAACGCCACATTCCAGGCACGTTTGTACGAGGGTACAAATATTATTGAATTTGTGTACGGCGCGATGAGCGTGGGTAGTACGTCATCCAGTGGAAGCAATAACTCAAATGCCCGTACGGCTGTGATTGGTTTTTGCAATGATAATGACAACAATGAGGAAATCAGTGTGAACCAGTCAACATACGCTACCACCACTTCATCTTCTCCCATAACCAATACCAACAGCTCAACTGGAACCATTACAGGTCTAAACAGTTCCAGTGACGGGTCACGCCGGAGGTTTACATTCTTTCCGCCTTCTGTAGCTACCGGTACCATCACCGGTCCATTGTGTGCAGGGCAAGCACTTACTGTGCCATTTACCAGCGTGGGTAATTTTAGCGGCAACACGTATACCGCGCAGTTGTCTTCATCCACAGGATCATTTAGCAGTCCTACAAATATTGGTACACTTTCCAGCAATGCCAATAGCGGCAATATCAACGCGACCATTCCTGCCGGTGCATCCAGCGGAACGCAATACCGCATCCGGGTCATCAGCAGCAATTCAGGTGTGGATGTAACGGATAATGGTACCAACCTGGTGATCAATGCGCGTCCTTCATTGTCGGGACCGGCATCAGTATGTGTGGGCGCAACCGTAAACCTTTCACCAGCATCAGGCGGCACATGGACGAGCGGTAACGATGCAGTGGCAACCATTAATGATAATGGACTGGTTACAGGCATTTCTGCAGGCAACACCACATTTACATTTACCAGCGATGCGACAGGTTGCAGCAATACCACATCTTCCTTCACAGTAAATGGCGATGCCAGCCTTTCCTTTACTTCAGGTATTGGCACCGATGCCCAAACGGTATGTATCAATAATAACATTTCTAACATCACATATCTTGTTGGTGGTTCCGGTACCGGAGCCAATGTCACAGGCTTGCCTGCCGGTGTGAATAGCAACTATAATGGTGGTTCAAAAGTGCTGACCATTTCGGGTACCCCGACAGAATCAGGTGTGTTTAATTATACTGTTACCACAACCGGTCCTTGCGGCAATACATCCTTAAATGGTACGATCACCGTAACAGCGGTATCAACCATCAGTTTATCATCAGGGCCTGCCACACAATCCGTTTGCCTGAATACAGCCATCACGGCAGTTTCGTATACAATAGGCGGTACTGCTACCGGCGCCAATGTAACAGGTTTGCCGGGCGGAGTCTCCGGCACATTCGATGCGGGTACACTCACGATATCAGGCTCTCCCAACCAGTCTGGTACGTTTAATTATACGGTAACATCCGTAGGGCCTTGTCCGCTGAGCATCAATGGCTCAATCAACGTGTATGCCTTACCGGTAGTGTCATTGCAGCTTGACCCGCAAACCATTTGTGTTGGGCAATCAGCCACACTCACGGGAACGAATAGCGGCGGAAATATTAATGTGGTTTTCAGTGGTTCCGCGGCGCCTAACCTGGCCATACCAAACGCGAGCAACAGCGCATACAGTTATTCAACCATCAACCTGTCGGCTGGCAGCGAGACATTAACAACATCAGATTTGTTGCAGGTAACGCTGAATATTGATCATAATGATGTTGGCGACCTGGACATTTTCCTGGTTGACCCATCAGGTACACGCGCCATTTTGCTGAGCTCAGACAATGGTGGCAGCGGTAATGATTATACGAATACTGTTTTCAGTACAGCGGCTTCTAATGTCATAGGTTCACCTGGTAATACATCCGCGCCGTTTACGGGTACTTATCGTCCTGAAGGAACGATTGGTACAGCTCCGGTTAGAACAGGAGCATTGTTTGGATTTGACTATAATTCCGTTGTGCCGGCCAACGCATTGGATGGTGCGCCCATCAATGGCAACTGGTCGCTCAGGGTATTTGATGATAATTTTGGTTCATCGGGTACGCTGCTCAATTGGTCTTTGTCAATTACTAAAACAACCGCATACGCTTCCGTTTTCAATGGCCCGGGTACCATCACACCTGGTACGCCTGCCGGAACCAATAGCAACCCTACGGCAACCGTTACCGCACCGGTGGGTGTGCACCAGTACACAGTTACCACTACCGATGCGAATGGTTGTTTTGTTACATCAGATCCGGTGAGCCTGACCGTTCAGGAAAACGGCTTACTGTCCCTCACTTCAGCAAGCGGCACCGACAATCAATCGCTTTGCATCAATACGGCATTGACTGATATAAGTTTTGCCATCGGCGGTACAGCAACAGGCGCAACCATCAGCGCAGGTACACTGCCCAATGGCGTAACTGCAACCTTCGACGCGGGTGTACTGACCATTAGCGGAACGCCTTCAGAAGCAGGTGTATTTAACCTTACAGTCAGCGCCACCGGAAGCCCTTGCGTGAATGCCACTGCAAACATAACAATCAGCGTGGGTGCGATACCGGTAGTTGGACAAATCTCCGGTCCGCAGGGCGCATGCGCATACACAGGCACATCAGGCTTGCTGGCTACCTATACTGTAACCAGCACAGACCCCACTTCAAATTACACCTGGGTATTGCCTGCGGGCGCAACCAGTGTGAGCGGACTGGGCACCAATTCAGTTTCCTTCCGTTATCCTGATGGCTATACCTCAGGTAATATTGAGGTAACGGTAACGGGTGCCTGCGGTTCCCCGGAATTACGCAGCATCGCCATTACATCAACGCCTCCGGTTACCCCGGCTGCCATCCTGGGCAATAAAAATGTATGCGGTTTTGTTGGCACACCTACGCAGGTTACTTATTCAATTGTGCCCGTAGCCGACGCGGCTGGGTATGAGTGGACGATCCCTCCCCATGTAAACCTGGTTTCAACCGCGCCGGATCAAACGAGCATCACAGTTACATTTGGCCCTGCTTTCGGCAGCAGCCCGAATAAACAAATACGTGTACGCGCCATCTCCGGTTGCGGTAACAGCGGTCTGGCGATACTGTACCTCGTGGCACAATACGCCGGAACTCCTACACCAATCACTGGCCCAACAGATGTATGCCCTTACCTGGGCAACAATGTGGAAGCGGTTTACAGCATTCCAAAAGTAACTGCCGCTACTTCATATATCTGGACTATTGCCGATCCTAACGCGACCATCACGCATCCAAACGGAACAGGTGAAAACGACACCCTGGTGCATGTTACATTTGCCAGCGGTTTCCAAACGAGCCTGCTCCAGGTTCGTGCTGTGAATGATTGCGGTACCAGCAATGCCCGCAGCTTGAATATCGTGCGCAATGCGCCATCTACACCAGGCCTGATTACAGGTCCAACCGATGGTTGCGCGTTTATATTACCCGGAGGCGGAACGGCTTCTTACTCGATCCGCAAAATGACAACAGCCACCGGGTATACATGGACTTATCCGCCCAGCTGGACGGTCACCCATGAAAATACGCCAGGCAGCGCGAATGATACGCTCATATACGTGCAATTCCCAATTGGATTTAGTGGCGGTTCGATGTCGGTAGTCGCGCATAGTGGTTGTGGCACAAGCTCCACAGCACGTAATATGGCGGTAGGTAAATTGAACCCTGCCACACCCGGTGTAATCGATATCATCCAAACAAATACTTGTCCAAACCGCGAGTATACGTATTCGATAGCTGCCATGCCGTCAAATGCCGTGAATGTGCAGTGGACGGTTCCAGCCGGTGCAACCATTTTGTCTGGCCAGGGTACAGCATCCATCACCGTGTCTTATCCATCAACCGCAGTAGCGGGAAATGTTACCGTACAGTCATTCAACAACTGTGGCAACAGTGTCATCAGGTCTACATCTGTGAAGTTGCCAGCTTGCGCACCTGAGTTTGCAAAATCCGCCACTCCGGCCGGTCTGCAAAAATCAGCACAAGTTGATCAGCAAAGCTTGTCGGTACAGGTTTTCCCGAATCCAACCACAGATCTGGCAAGCGTACAGGTTCGCAGTGTAAGTATAGAGCCTGTAAACGTGCGGGTCATGGATCTGCAGGGTAGGGAATTGAAGCGACTGGTGGTAGCCAACACATCAACAACCAGCATTGGCCATGACTTGAAACCCGGAACCTACCTGGTTGAGGTTAGGCAGGGCGATAAACGAACCATTCAGCAATTGATAAAACTGTAATCCATACGTTAAACCAACGGAAGGCCCGATGATATATCGGGCCTTTTTTTATACTCCATTTGGGTAATATCACATCAAATCAGGTGTAAAATTTGGCATTCAGGGCCCGGAATTGTATATTTGTGCCTGTACCAATCTCACCTCCTGCCGGAAAACCGTACTGTACCTCCGCCGGTAGCAAAATCCAACCTCATTCTATGTAAATCGCCATGATCCAGTATATGGTTTTCGTCTATGCAAGACCGTTATATAGGACATGACAAGATGCACATACTATGAAACTGCTTAAAATAGCTTCACGGAAGCTCGATAATCATAAAAAAACCATGATGAAAACAACTCTAATCCGTAAGTATGGAATGCTGATGGTTTGCCTGGCAATGTCTTTTTTTGTCGCTATGCAAGTAAATGGCCAGACTACCTACACCTGGCAGGGTGCGAATAACGCATCCTGGGCAACCGCCTCAAACTGGACGCCGGCCCGTAACACCCCGGCAACCAACGACATCCTGCAATTTAATTTTGGCGGTACCCGTACCATCACGGCAATGCCCAACCAAACGGTTGGCCGGATCGTCTTCTCCAATAACACGAATGTGGTGCTCCAGGCTTCCGCAGGCAACACGCTCACGGTGGGCAATGGCGCAGGGACAGATATTGATATTCCATCGGGCAGCAGCCTTCAGTTGAGTACCAACGTAAACCTGACCCTTGCCACCAATGCCACCGCTTCCATAGCAGGTACATTAACGGTGAACGCGGGCCGTACATTCAATAACAACAACACCGGCGTGGTTACAACGGTTACGGGTACACTAAGCAATGCCGGCACGGTAACTTGTACCAATGCTGCACGTTTGCTGATCCAATCCGGTGGTCAATATACCCATGCACAAAATGCAGGTACCATACCTACTGCCACATGGAATGCAGCGTCAACAATTTTATTCTCTGGATGGGGAGCTGCAACGCTTGCCCCTGGAGGAATCACACAGGCATTTGGAAATGTTGTTTGGAACTCACCCGCACAAACGGGGGCGCTCTCTTTAGCGGGTTCTTTAAATACGGTTAATGGCAGTTTTTCCGTGATCAGCACGGGTACAGGCTCTTTGGCTATGGGCGGCACCGGTGCCGGTAACCTGACTGTAGCCGGAAACTTCACGCAAAGCGGGGGTAATTTCATTGGCTCATTAACAGCCGCGCGTACCATCACCGTGAATGGAAACGTAAGTATCTCAGCCGGTACTTTTAACCTGAGTTCTTCCGGTACTGCAGGAAACGCGGTTAACCTGAACGTAGGTGGTAATTTTTCCCATACAGGCGGCACGATAACTGAAACCGGTTCTACCACAAATAGCGGTATCGTATTTACAACAGGTACACATCTATATACTTCTGGTGGTACATTGGCAAACCGCATCAATTTCACCGTTAACAGTGGCGGAACCTTGCAAATGGGTACAGGTGCCAGTCCTTCCGTAATTTCTACAGGAACAAGCGGAAACTTCACTTTGTCCGCAGGGGCAACCTTAGGCATCACATCTGCGGTTGGCGTAACCACTTCAGGTGCCACAGGCAATATCCAGGTAACGGGTACACGTACCTATACAGCAGGATCTAACTTCTTATACAATGGTACATCAGCACAAGTGGCTGGAAATGGATTGAATGCCACCAGTAAGAATGACCTCATCATTGATAATGCCGCCGGTGTAACACTTTCAGGTGCAACCACCGTCAATAATAACCTGAATTTCATTAATGGTAAACTGACGCTGGCCGGGTTCGACCTGACACTCGGCGCAACAGCAGGATTTACAGGTGCCGGGGCCAATAATTATGTAGTTACCAACAGCACGGGCCGTTTGATACGTACCCTGAACTCCGGGGTGAATACCACATTCCCGGTGGGTAATGGCGCATACAATCCCATCACATTCAATAATACCGGCGGCGCCGACCAGTTCAGGGTGAACGTGGTGGATGGCAACGTCCCGGGTGTCAATGACAACAACCTCGTGGTACAACGCCGCTGGGTAGTGAGCGAAGCTGTTGCAGGCGGAAACAACTTCTCGGTTGTAGCACAGTATAATGGTGGTGAAGAAGGGGCGAACTTTAATACAGGTGTCAATGAGTTTATCGGCTTGTATAACGGTACCGCATGGACGCAGAATGCCGCTGCCCAGGCCGGCGCTGATCCGTTCACATTTTCATCAAATGATAATTTCACACCGGCAAACCTGAGTACAGGTACATTCTATTTCGCGTTGGGTAAAGACGAAGGCTTGCGCCAGTCTGCCACGCAGTTGGTGGTTACAGCCATCAGCCCGGTGTCTCCCACACAGGGCATCGGCTTTGATGTAACCATTGAAGCGAGGAACCCTTCCAATATCGCTACCGCGGTAGTGAACAATACCACCATAGCCTTAAGCACGAACGGAAACGCAGGCGCGTTGTCGGGCTCAACCGGCATTGTAATGCCCGCCGGCACCAGCAGTATCACCATTACAGGTGTGGTATTGCCAAATACGGGAACGGGGGTAACGATTACGGCTACACGAACTTTTGGCGATATACTGACCGCCGGCACCAGCGCGCCATTTACTGTTGTCGCGCCGGCTACAGGAGCTTATCGCTCGGCCCAGACAGGAACCTGGTCTACCCTTAGTACCTGGCAACGCTGGAATGGCACGGCATGGGTAACGCCCACGGCCGGTCAGGGCGTCCCCAACAGCGGTTCAGGAACCATCCAGATCAGGGAGCCCCATGTAGTGACAATGTCGACATCTACCAACGCCGACCAAATGGTGATTGAGGATGGGGGACAGCTTACAGTAAACGGAGTTACGTTTACCATTGCCAATGGCGCCGGTACCGATCTAACGGTAAGGGGTATCCTGTTATTACAGGGTGGTGGGGGAAATATTACAACCACAGGTACCCTGGTATTCCAATCAGGAGGTACCTATCAACATGGCAGGTCAGGTGGAACGGTACCAACGGCTACATGGGATGTCAATTCCGTTTGTGTCATTTCAGGCGCTACCAATGCCCTGCCAGGCGGATTAAACCAGCAGTTTGGAAACTTTACCTGGCTCGGTACCTCTCAATCGGCAAACCTCAATCTTGAAAACAGCATCGGCGGCATCAATGGCAGCTTTACGGTAACATCCACTAACGGACAAAACCTCAGGCTATCCAATACGGCAACCGGCCGCACATTGAATATCGGCCGTGATTTCAACATGCTTGGCGGTAATTTTGTCATTGTAAATAATACCGGTACCGGTACGGTTAATGTGGGCAGGAATATGTTTGTAAACGGGGGCACACTGAGTATCAAAAATAACAGCGGCGATGCCAACCTCAATGTAACCGGTGATTTCAGCCAGTCTGGCGGCACGGTGAATTTACGCCCGGCCAATACCACCGGAACTTCCGCCATCACGGTCAGTGGCAATTACAGCATCACGGCTGGCACCATGAATATGTCGGCTGTAGGAGCGGTTGGTACCTTGAATGTGGCAGGTAATTTCACCGCAACGGGTGGCACCATCACGGAATCATCTACCGGTAGCGGCGCCATTATATTCAATGGTACGGAAAAACAAACATATACATCAGGTGCGACCATCAGCAATACCATCAACTTTACGGTAAATAGCGGTGCGCACCTCGAAATGGCGGCTGCCGGTACGCAGGTACAGGGTGGTGGCAGCTTTACCATGATCAATAGTTCCCGCCTTGGCATCAAAGCCACTGATGGTATCGCGGCTTCAGGCCCTTCAGGGCATATTCGCGTAACCGGAATCAGGAATTATGGCAGCAACAACAGTTTCGACTATATCGGTACTGCCGCGCAAGTAACCGGCACCGGCCTTCCGGCTACGGTCAATAACTTACTGATCAATAATGCCACGGGCGTTACGCAAACCAATACCAGCCTGACCGTAAATGGCATTCTCGACCTTACTTCAGGTGTTTATACCTCTAATACATTTTTACTGGTATCAGCCACCGGCGATATTGAGAATTTTGGCACCACCAATTATGTGAATGGCCCGCTCAGTAGGGAGTTTACGGGACTTGAAACAAAGCAATTTCCAATTGGTAAGGGTGGTAACTACCGCATTTTGTCTGTTCAATTAACCGCTTTGACCGGAACCACCATCATCAATGCGGAACAATTTGAAGATGCACTCACCGGTACATTGCCCACAGGCGTTTCCTTATACACGGCACGCCGCTGGGTACTCTCACAAACCGGCGGTTCAGGTGTGGAATACAATATCACATTATTAGGTTCGGGATTTGTGCCCGGTGGCGGTAACCCGGTGATCCTGCGTAAAGATGGGGTGATAACAGCCAACCCGGCCGTCTTCTCCAACCCCAATTTCTATACGGCTTCCGGTCTCGACGCATTTGGCGAGTTTGCGCTGGGCGAGGAATGCGCGGCCCCGGTGATTAATACGCCGGTGGTAACCGACCTCACATGTAACGGTTCCAATGATGGTGCTATTACAATTACACTTACTGGTGGTTCTACTCCTTTCAGCTTCTCATGGTCAAATGGCGCCTCTACCCAAAACCTGACCGGGCTGCCCGCAGGTGATTATACACTAACGATTACGGCTAACGGCGGTTGTTCGGTTACGAGTGATTTGATCAATGTATCGCAACCCGCACCGGTTGACGCGCCGTTTAGCGGGGGAGATGAATTTGTGTGTGAAAATGGTGACCCTTTACAAACCCTGATTGCAACCGCGTTCGCATTCGACCCCATTGTGTGGTACGATCAGCCAACAGGCGGAAACGTTGTGCCGGTGCCTTTCCTGATTGGAGTGGGTAACGTAACATATTATGCAGAGGCCGTGAATAACGGTTGCCCAAGCAATACCCGCACGGCTGTTACGGTGGCCATCCAGCCTGTATTGGCTACACCAGGTCCCATCAGTGGCCCCACAGATGTTTGTCCTTTTACAGACACCAACACGCCTATTACATATTCCATTCCTCCTGTGCCAGGGGCTGATACATATACATGGACCATCCCTCCGGGCGCAACATTGGTGAGCGGCCAGGGTACAACATCCATCCAACTGACTTTCAGCAACAGCATCGCGCTGACCGATAACTTTATCCGTGTGATCGCTGATGGTATTGGTGGATGTACCAGCGTACCGGGTGAACTGGAAATTGGCAAACTGGTTCCGGCTATCCCCGCCGTGATCAACGGGCCTGCAGATGTTTGTCCTTTTGTAAACCAACCCACTACTGCTGTTTATAGTGTCGACCCTGTGCCGAACGCGATTTCATATAGCTGGACGGTACCAGCCGGTGCAACGATTGTCAGCGGGCAAGGTACCAACAGTGTTGAAGTAAGCTTTAACAGCAGCTTTACATCTGGTAGTATTAAAGTGGCTGCGGTGGCCAATTGCGGCGCCCGCGCACCACGTTCCCTGAGCCTTTCACGCCAGGTGCCCGTTGCGCCATTAACCATCAATGGCCCTACAGATGCTTGTCCGTTCATTGGTACACCCACACAGGTTACCTATAGCATTGATCCAGTACCAAACGCGGTTTCTTACGAATGGGCGCTTCCCGCGAATATGACGCTGGTGAGCGGCCAGGGCAGCACCAGCATTACCGTAACATTCAACAGCGGATATACAACTTCGAATATCCGTGTCCGTTCGGTTGCCAATTGCGCTAACAGTGGTTACCGTGCGCTTTCAGTTGTGGCGTCCACATACGGTACGCCCGGCGCCATTACAGGCCCCACAAACGCGTGCGCATTTATTGGTTTGCCTGAATCGGCTACTTATAGCATCCGTAAGGTAACCAATGCGGCATCATATATCTGGACGGTTCCAGCCGGGGCTACCATCACGTCGCATCCTGCAGGACTGGGTGTGAACGATACCATCATAACTGTATCGTTCGACAACAGCTTTATTGCCGGAACAGCCATCACAGTCCAGGCCGATGGTTGTGTACCAAGCGCAGCGCGTTCCCTGGTCATCAGCAGGATTTTGCCTTCTACGCCGGGCATCATCAGCGGGCCAACGAATGCTTGTCCGTTCATGGTTTCTACGCAAAGCCCTTCAGGCATACCGGCTGTTTATACCATCCGCAAAGTAGCCAATGCGGTTTCATATGAATGGACAGCTCCTGCCGGTGCCACCATCACCGGTCATCCCGCGGGATTAGGCGCGAATGACACCATTGTGGAAGTGACGTTTAGCAGCGGCTTTACCAACGGGCAGCTCACGGTGCGTTCCGCGAATAATTGCGGTACCAGCCCTTCAGCAAGGTCTTTAACTATAACAAGACTGACTCCGGGCGCACCGGGTGTAGTGGACATCATGCAAATCCAGTCATGCCCGAATCGCGTTTACTCGTACACGTTAGCGAATTTACCAACCAATGCCACCGGCATTTTATGGACGGCTCCGCCAAATGGAACTATCATTGCCGGCCAGGGCACAACTTCAGTGACCATTTCATACACGGCTGATCCAATCTTTGGTAAAGTAACGGCCACTCCGCAGAACAACTGCTCCAGCAGCGGAACGCGGGAAGTGAATGTGAAAATACCTGCCTGTGCATTAGACAGGCCTGTATTCAGCAAACAAATGCCGGCTAACAATTCCGGGCAAGAGGAATGGACGGTCGCGCCCAACCCAACCACTGATGAGTTCCAGTTGATGGGCCGCCAGTGGACCGGTGAAAGCGCAACGGCCAGGATACTCGACCTTTCGGGAAGGGAGATGGGCCGCTATAAAATTCAGGCCGGGCAAACCCTCCGCTTCGGCCGTGAACTGAAAGCGGGCCAGTACATGCTGGAGATCCGCCAGGGCACGGAGAAAGTGGTCCGTAAACTGCTCAAGCTCTAAAATGATTTAGTTGTAATAAAAATGGCGTCCTCTTTGGGCGCCATTTTCGTTTATGCTATATCGTTAGTATGTTACCAGGCTTTGCTGATTTGCTGCTGCTGGATCTTAAGGAAATATAGTTGCTTGTTTTCGTAGTAGTCAATGATACGGCTTTTTTTATCATTGATCACCGGGCGGAACCTGTATTCGGTGAATATTTTGTATGGGTAATCATTCAGGTGGTTCATCATGTTTCTACCATACATGCTTAATAACTTGCTGAACAGGTACACGGTTTCAAAACCTTTATACGCGTGATCGGAGGGTTTGCCCTTGTATTTTTTCAGGTACACGTCCTGCAGTATCCTGCTGTTCATATCCTGCTTCAGGTGAAAATATGGCGATGTATAATAAATGGGGAATTCGCCCAGCGATGCTTTCTTTGGGTTCATAAAAGAACCAAACAGTTCCCAGTTGGGCATGCCAATCAGTTTGATGCGGTATTTTTTGCTTAACGAAGCGGAAGCATGCGCGAGGGCTGACGCGAAATTTTCATCCAGGCTGGCGCCGATGATGATATTGTCTTTCGTGCTGTCGAGCTGGAATTTCAACGCCGCGAAATTACTGTCCGTCTGGAATCTTCTGATCTTCATCAACTCCCATTCATCGGGGCTGTTGAGTTGCGTGAAATACCCTTCCACCTTGTCTTCCTGTGTGCCTGATTGCCTTGCCAGCAATACATTGTCTGTGCCATGGTTTTGCAGCAGGTAACCAAAGATGGCTTCACAGTGCGCTTTTAATGTGGAATTCAGGATTAGGAGGTAGTCGTTATCCGTAACGCCGCCGTCGTTTGGATAAGTGGCGGAAACAAAAGGTATTCTTTTTTGCTTTGCGAACGCCGCCAGTTGAAGGTATTCTTCATCTTTAACGGAACCGATGATCAGGTCGAGGCTGTCGAGTTTCTGCTGGCTGATCAGTTCTGAAACCGGTTCTGTTTTTGATTTTGAATCATATATCCTGGCGTCTATGCGTGACTGGTAGATGGGCATGCTGTCGAGCGCCACCTGCGCCCCCTGGATGAAATCGAGCCCGGGCAATACAAAGCGGGGAAATGTTTTATCGTATGGGAATACGCCGTTCTTCATCACCGAATCGAGGTACACAGGGGCGAAGATGCCAATGCGCCAGGTCTTTATTGATGGAAGGCTGTCCTGTGCCTGCAAAGGTTTGCACAAGCCGGACATTAAACCTGTCAGCACAAAAGCTATGGTGAAAATCCTTTTCATCATACACAACAATGGGTTTACACTTCGACTACCCGTTTCCGAAAGGTTTAACCGGGCATCATCGGTTTAACAGTATTTTAGTTATTCCCACTCAATGGTTGCCGGCGGCTTGCTGCTGATATCATACACCACACGGTTGATGCCGCGCACACTGTTGATGATTTCGTTCGACACATCGGCGAGGAATGAGTAGGGGAGTTGCGCCCAGTCTGCCGTCATCCCATCTACTGATGTCACGGCCCTCAGGGCAATGGTAAACTCATAAGTGCGTTCATCGCCCATCACACCCACACTCTTCACAGGCAACAATACCGCGCCCGCCTGCCATACGCTCTGATATAAATGATGTTTACGCAATTGCTGAATGAAAATATCATCGGCTTCCTGTAACAGCTTCACCTTATCCTGCGTGACTTCGCCGAGGATGCGGATGCCCAGGCCCGGCCCCGGGAATGGGTGGCGGGAGAGCATCTCGTCGGGTATGCCAAGTTCGCGGCCAATCAGCCTGACTTCATCTTTGAACAAGGACCGTAGTGGCTCAACCAATTTGAGTTTCATGGTTTCAGGGAGGCCGCCTACATTGTGGTGCGATTTGATGGTCACCGAAGGCCCATGCACCGACACGGATTCAATCACATCCGGATATATCGTTCCCTGCCCGAGGTATTCAATGCCTTCAATTTTATGCGCTTCCTGGTCGAACACTTCAATGAAACAGGCGCCGATGGCTTTTCTTTTTTCTTCCGGCAGTTCGCGCCCGGCCAGCCTGGTATAAAAATGCTCACTCGCATCTACGCCTGTTACATTCAAACCGAGTTTGCGGTATGTCTCCAATACCTGGTTGAATTCGTTTTTACGCAGGAGCCCGTTGTCTACAAAAATGCCGTAAAGCCTGTCGCCAATGGCTTTATGGATCAATGTCGCGGCCACCGTGCTGTCGACACCTCCGCTCAGGCCCATCACCACTTTGCTGTTGCCGAGTTGTGCCTTGAGGGCTTCGATGGAATCGGAAATAAAATGCGCGGGCGTCCAGTCTTGCGAACATCGGCAAACGCCCACCAAAAAATTCCGCAATACGCGTTTCCCATCTGTAGAATGGTACACTTCGGGATGGAATTGCAGCCCGTAAACCGGGTTCAATCCTTCCTGTATATTCATAAAAGCCGCAACAGGAATGGATTCGGTGGTACCGAGGATTTCGTAACCTGCGGGCAGGCTCTTGATGCTGTCGCTATGGCTCATCCAAACCTGTGAGGGGCTGCCCACCTGTTCAAACAAAGCTGCTGATGATTTGATCTGTAAAAAAGCGCGGCCATATTCCCGCTTATCGCTTTTCGATACCTCGCCGCCGGCCAGCTTGGCCGTCAGTTGCGCCCCGTAGCAAATACCCAGCACGGGCCATTGCTTCCTGATTGCATCCACATCCACCGTGGGCGCCTGGGGGTCGTTTACCGAGAAGGGTGAACCGGATAGGATCACGCCCTTTATACCGGGGTCGGCAGTGATGGGTTTATGGAAAGGTTGAATCTCGCAATATACAGATGCTTCGCGCACGGCCCTGGCAATCAATTGGGTGTATTGTGAGCCGAAATCGAGGATGATGATCTTCTCAGTCATAATTGCTGCGAAGGTAATTGAACCCTGTCGGGGTTACAAAAAACATACCGGAAAATTGATGCATATTTGTATATATAAGTATAAAACATCAGCCATGAAAAAATCAATCTTCACCTGGGCCATCATCCTTACGGCCCTCAGCCTGGGCGCTTGCCGGCAGAAATCCGGCAGCGGTGTTATCATTACGGAAAAAAGGGAAGCCGGTTTGTTCCGGTCGGTGGATGTAGCCGAAGGCATCCGCCTGGAATACCGAAAGGGCGAACCATCCATTGAAGTGGAAGCCGACGACAACCTGGTCAGGTACATTAAAACCCAGGTCAGGCAGGACAAGCTCACGGTCCGGTTAGACAAGATCAATGTACGAAACGCCACAATGGTTGTGCATATCAGCCAGCCAACCCTGAACGAACTCGAGGCCTCATCCGCCGCTAAAATCATCTGCCTGGACCCGTTGTCGGATCCGGCATCCATCAAATTCAAGGCTTCCAGTGCAGCCAGTATTGAGGCATCCGCCGATGCGCCTGCCATTTCAGCAAGGGCCAGCAGCGCTTCGGAAATCCTGCTCCGGGGACGTTCGCGCAGTATTGAGCTGGATGCTTCCAGCGGGTCGGGCATACGTGCAAGGGAATTGATGTCGGAAACCGCAAAAGCCGAAGCCAGCAGCGGATCTTCCATTGAATTACACAGCAGTTTGGCATTAGATGCACGTGCCAGCAGCGGGTCGTCGGTGCGTTACAGGGGGAAACCGGCCAATGTAAAGAAGCATGAAGGGAGTGGGGGATCGGTATCCGGTCTCGATGATTGATGCTGAATCAGTTACGCAACGTGTTGTAAAAGTTGCCAGAACCGCCGGGCCAATGGGTGCCGGCGGTTTTTTTTGCCTGGTTGGCCAAATTTTTCAGCGGGAATTCTAAAATTTATGCCTGAAAACTTTTGTTGATGTTAAAGAAACCCCTACCTTTGCACTCCAAATTCAAAAAAAGGAATTTTAAAGCTCTTTGCATATGTCACAACGAATCAGAATCAAACTGCAGTCTTACGACCACAACCTGGTGGACAAATCCGCCGAAAAAATCGTTAAGACGGTACGCAGTACGGGTGCAGTAGTTACGGGTCCTATTCCCCTGCCTACACATAAGAAAATCTTTACCGTATTGCGTTCACCACACGTGAACAAGAAAGCCCGTGAGCAGTTCCAATTGTGCACGCATAAACGTTTGTTAGACATTTACACCAGCAGCAGCCGTACGGTTGACGCGTTGAGCAAGCTCGACCTGCCAAGTGGTGTGGATGTTGAAATCAAGGCTTGATGAACCGTCCCTGTAAAAGGGACAGGCACCAGGTAAGCTCTTAAAAAGAAAAATATGAACGCCCATGTCTCGCTGAGCAGCCAGACCGCTGGGTATAAAACAGATACAATGAAAAGTATTATTGGCAAGAAAATTGGCATGACCAGTATCTTTGATACAACCGGCAAGCAAACTGCGGTTACGATCATCGAAGCGGGTCCATGTGTAGTTACGCAAAAGAAAACCGTAGAGTCAGACGGTTACAACGCCCTCCAGATTGCATTCGGCGAAAAGAAAGAAAAGCATACCCCGAAAGCCGAGATCAATCACTTCTCCAAAGCAGGCACATCTCCTAAAAAAGTAGTTAAAGAAATCCGCGATAGCGAAATTGATAAGAACGTGGGTGAAACCATTACGGTCGACATCTTCACAGAAGGCGAAAGCGTGTCTGTGGTAGGTACCACCAAGGGTAAGGGTTTCCAGGGCGTCGTGAAGCGTCATGGCTTCAGTGGTGTGGGCGAGCAATCGCACGGTCAGCACGACCGTCAGCGCGCTCCGGGTTCTATCGGTAACTCTTCCGACGCGAGCCGTGTATTCAAAGGCATGCGCATGGCAGGCCGCATGGGTGGCGACAAAGTGAAGATGAAGGGCCTGAAAGTGGTGAAGATTTTCCCTGAAAAAAATTATATCCTGGTGAGCGGTTCCGTTCCGGGCCACAACGGATCGATCGTTCTGATCCAAAAATAATCAGGCGGAGCAACGCGATTGTAAACGAACTATAATAACACATCATGCAACTCGATATTATAAATACAAAAGGCGAAAAAACCGGAAGGACGATTGAACTGCCGGAAGAGATTTTCGGAATTGAGCCGAACGATCATGTGATCTACCTCGCCGTGAAGCAATACCAGGCGGCACAGCGCCAGGGTACACATAAAGTGAAAACCCGTATGGAGGTGAAAGGTTCATCCCGCAAGCTCCATAAGCAAAAGGGTACCGGTGGCGCACGTAAGGGTAACCTGCGTAACCCGCTGTACAAAGGTGGTGGTACCATCTTCGGCCCTAAGCCGCACAAGTATGATATCAAACTGAACCGTAAGGTGAAGGACCTGGCCAAGATGAGCGCCCTGGCATACAAAGCCAAAGAGAACGCCATCGTGGTAATGGAAGACGTTCAAATGGACGCACCTAAAACAAAGGCATTCTCAGGAATCCTGAAGAACCTGAACATCGGCCGCAAAAAAGCCCTGTTCGTGATTCCGGAATACAATGAGAACCTCTACCTGAGCCTGCGCAACGTTCAGGGTGTGGATGGTACTTTGCTGAGCGATATGAATACGTTCGACATCCTCAACGCCAATGTATTGGTGCTGACGGAAAGCACAGCCAGGCTGTTCAACGAAACTGAAGCGTAATAAAGCATGAACAGGCAGGTGGTTCAAATCCGCCGGCGATGTTCAGGAATATTTAACCAATTATCAAATCAAAGACAATGAAACTGTCTGACGTAATTATAAAGCCGATCCTCTCTGAGAAAGCCAACAAACAGGCGGAGAAAATGAACCGTTACACGTTTGTGGTTGACAGGAAGGCGAACAAGCTCGAGATCAAGAAAGCCGTGGAAATGTTTTACGGTGTGCAGGTTGCCGATGTGAACACATGGGTGATGCCATCAAAACAAAAAGCACGCTATACTAAAGCCGGGTTCATCGTAGGCCGTAAGCCTGCCAAGAAAAAAGCCCTGGTGACAGTGGCCGAAGGCGAGAGCATTGATCTCTACAGCGCATCATAATTATCAGCAAGAATGGTGGTCAGCACCGCAAAGTTTTGACAATATAAAAGAACCAAACAATGGCACTTAGGAAATACAAGCCGGTAACCGCAGGAACCCGTTGGAGGATTGGTAACGCCTACGCGGAAATTACCACAAGCACCCCGGAAAAGTCCCTGCTCGAAAAGAAGAGCAGCACGGCCGGCCGTAACGCACAGGGACGTCGTTCCATGAGGTACAGGGGAAGCGGCAACAAGAACATGTACCGCCTCATCGACTTCAGGCGCGATAAGAAAAATATTCCGGCTACGGTTAAAACCATCGAGTATGATCCAAACCGTACCGCATTCATCGCCCTCCTGTCTTATGCAGATGGAGAGAAGCGTTATATCCTGGCACCGCAGGGCCTGCAGGTTGGACAAACCGTAGTGAGCGGCGACGACGTGGCACCTGAACTGGGAAATGCCCTCATGTTGAAAAACATGCCGCTGGGTACCAACGTACATAATATTGAAATGCAACCTGGTCAGGGTGGTATCCTGGTGCGCAGCGCCGGTACCTCAGCCCAGTTGACCAACAAGGAAACAAAATACGCGGTATTGAAAATGCCAAGCGGTGAACTCCGTAAGGTATTGATCAATTGCTACGCTACGGTAGGTGTTACCAGCAATGGCGACCACAACCTGGAAACCATGGGTAAAGCCGGCCGCAACCGTTGGAAAGGCATCCGTCCCCGCAACAGGGCCGTAGCCATGAACCCGGTTGATCACCCGATGGGTGGTGGTGAAGGTAAAGCTTCAGGTGGACACCCACGCAGCCGCACCGGTAAGTACGCGAAAGGTGAAATCACCCGTACACGCGGTAAAGGATCTGATAAACTGATCCTCCAGCGCAGGAATGGTAAGAAATTGCCAACCCGTTAATTAAAAAACAACATTGTTAAAATATCCATGCCGAATGAACGGTATGGAAAATAAACAAAAAGCAACACATGGCTCGTTCACTGAAAAAAGGTCCTTACGTTGAAGCCAAACTGGAAAAGAAGGTAATGGCGATCGTAGATGGTAAAGCGAAGAAATCGGTTATTAAAACCTGGAGCCGCAGGAGTACGATCACACCTGATTTTGTGGGTCAAACTTTCGCGGTACACAATGGCAACAAGTTCATCCCGGTGTATGTAACTGAATTTATGGTAGGCCATAAACTTGGGGAATTTGCACCAACCAGGAACTTTAAAGGACACTCAAGCAAAAAAGGATAATACGCGTTTAAGCCCGGCCGCGCCGGTTTCTTAAACCTCAAAAAATTACGATCATGGAAGCAGTAGCAAAATTGAATAATTACCCGACATCGCCCCGCAAGATGCGTTTGCTGGCCGACCTGGTACGCGGCCTGAAGGTGGAAAAAGCCCTGGCCATCCTGGAGCACAACCCAAAGCACCCGGCCGTTCCGCTGCGCAAACTCGTGGTATCCGCGATCAGCAACTGGAAGTTGAAGAACGAAGGTGGCGACGAATCGGCGCTGGTGATTAAAACCATTTATGTAGACGGAGCCCGTGTGATCAAGCGCATGAGGCCTGCGCCCCAGGGACGCGGTTACCGTGTACGCAAGCGCAGCAACCACATCACAGTGGTAGTTGATGCAGCTTCTAACGGGGCCACTAAGGCAGCGCCTGTAATGGAAGCCGCTGAAGTAGCCGAAACTGCCAAGCCTAAAAAAGCAGCAGCCCCCAAGAAGGCCGCCGCAGCTAAAACGAAAAAAGCTTAATTAAATATTTTAAACGCCAAATATGGGTCAGAAAACAAATCCGATAGGTGCCAGGTTGGGAATCATCCGTGGATGGGACAGTAACTGGTATGCACACAAAAAGGATTATGCAGGAAAACTGATTGAGGACGACAAGATCAGGAATTACCTGAACGCGCGCATCAACAAGGGCGGCATCGCCAAAATTGTGATTGAGCGCACACTGAACAAACTGATTGTGACCATTCATACATCCAAGCCCGGTATCATCATCGGTAAAGGTGGTGGAGAGGTTGACAGGATCAAGGAAGAGCTGAAAAAGCTTTGCGGTAAAGAAGACGTGCAGATCAATATCCTGGAAATCCGCCGCCCCGAACTGGATGCCAATATCGTAGGCGATACGATTGCCCGCCAGTTGGAAAACCGTATCAACTACAAGCGTGCCATCAAAATGGCGATTGCTTCTGCGCTCCGAATGGGTGCTGAAGGGATCAAAGTGAAAGTTGGAGGCCGTTTGGGTGGCGCGGAAATCGCCCGCAGCGAAGAGATCAAGCAGGGCCGTACGCCTTTGCACACGTTGCGGATGGACATTGATTACGCGAACGTATTTGCCCTGACCGTATATGGTAAAATCGGTATCAAGGTTTGGATTTGTAAAGGTGAAGTGCTGGGTAAGCGCGACCTGAACCCGAACATGATCGCCGGTGGCAAAGAAGGCGGGCCTGAGCGTAGCGCGGGATTTGAGCGCAGGGGCGAAGGTGGCCGTGGCGGAGACCGTGACCGTCGTGGTGGCGGTGGCGCCGGACGCGGAGGCAGGAAATAATTTCCTGATTCGTATCAGAACCAATTATTGACTATAGCAAACAGACAATACAATGTTACAACCTAAAAGAACCAAACACAGAAAGACGCAGAAAGGCAAGATGAAAGGCCAGACCAAGCGTGGCGCGACCCTCGCTTTCGGAACCTTCGGATTGAAGGCGTTGGATAGTGTATGGCTGACAAACCGCCAGATCGAAAGTGCCCGTCAGGCCATGACCCGTCACATGAAGCGTGAAGGTAATGTGTGGATCAGGGTATTCCCGGATAAGCCAATCACCGCCAAGCCTGCAGAGGTGAGGATGGGTAAGGGTAAGGGTAACCCGGAAGGATGGGCCGCCATCGTTCAGCCGGGCCGCATCCTGTTTGAAGCCGACGGTGTACCGATGCAGGTAGCCAAGGAAGCTTTCGAACTCGCTGCGCAAAAGCTGCCGATCCTGACCAAGTTTGTGATCAGCCGCGATTACAAAGCCTAAGGTTTTGAATCAGTTAACGGAAACGGGTACCCGAAAAGTTACCCGGTATTGTGAGGAAATTTCAAATTTAATACAATGTCAAAAAAGATTGATTTCTTAAAAAGCGTGCAGGGGATGAGTGAAACCGACCTGGTTGCCCGGATCCGCGAAGACGAAATGCGGTTAAAGAAACTGAGTTTCGCGCATTCCGTTACGCCACTGGAGAACCCGCAAAGCATCCGTTCACTGCGGAGGGATATCGCCAGGTTGAAAACACAATTACAGAAAATTCAAATTGGAGCGTAATCCAATAAATTAATACACGATGGAAGCAACGACAACAACCGCCAGAAATTTAAGGAAGACCAAGATCGGAGTGGTATCCAGTAACAAAATGGATAAAACCATCACCGTGAAGGTTGAGCGTAAGATTAAGCACCCGCTCTATGGTAAGTTCCTTAAAAAAACAAACAGTTTTCACGCCCACGACGAGAAGAACGAGTGCAGCATCGGCGATATCGTGAAAATCATGGAATCACGCCCGCTGAGCAAAACCAAACGCTGGAGGCTGGTGGAGATCGTGGAGAAAGTAAAATAATTTTCTGCCGGATCGCGGCAGCATTGTCAAAACGTCCGACGGCATATAGCCCCGGCATTAAGCAAAAAGCGAAATATCATGATACAGCAAGAGAGCAGATTAAACGTAGCGGATAACAGCGGTGCCAAAGAAGTACTCTGCATCCGTGTGCTCGGAAACAGTGGCCAGGATTACGCCAAGATTGGCGATAAGATTGTGGTAACCGTTAAGGATGCCATGCCAGCCGGGGGTATAAAAAAAGGTACCGTTAGTAAAGCCGTAATCGTTCGCACCGTTAACAAGTTGCGCCGTAAGGATGGTTCTTACATCCGCTTCGACGACAACGCTGTGGTGCTGCTGAACAACGCCGACGAGCCGCGTGGTACCCGTATTTTCGGGCCCGTTGCCCGCGAATTGAGGGATAAGGGTTACATGAAAATCATTTCCCTGGCCCCGGAAGTGTTGTAATCAACCTAACCCGTTCAAATAGATTTACCCATTAGCCGGTATACAGAGGCCGGCCAAAAGAAAAATAAAATGAGTACAAGATTTAAACCAAAGTTCAACATCAAAAAAGGCGACTCGGTAGTAGTGATTACCGGTGATGACAAGGATTTGAAGAAGCCACGCAAGGTGTTGGAAGTGATGCCGGATGATGCCCGCGTATTGGTGGAAGGTGTGAACATTGTTACACGCCATACCAAGCCTACCGCGCAGAACACAAAAGGCGGCATCGTGAAGCAGGAAGCGCCGATCGCTATCAGCAATGTGATGCTTTGGGATACCAAAGCGGGAGGCCCTGCCAAAATTAAGCGTACCCGCGAGAACGGAAAATTAATCAGAATCTCAAAAAAATCAGGGGAGGTAATTAAGTAATGAGCACAGAAACCAACACTCCGAGATTAGCAGTTAAGTACAAAAAGGAAGTTGTACCTGCTTTAATGAAGAAATTCAGCTACAAAACTGTTATGCAGGCGCCCAGGCTGACCAAGATCTGCCTGAACCGCGGTGTAAACGGTGCGGTGGCCGACAAAAAGTTGATCGATATCGCGGTAGACGAACTGTCCAACATCACTGGCCAGAAAGCCGTTCCTACCATGTCTAAAAAAGATATCTCAAACTTTAAGTTAAGGAAGAACATGCCCATCGGCGCACGCGTAACACTGCGCGGCGTGAAGATGTACGAATTCCTCGACAGGCTGGTATCTGTATCGCTGCCCCGCGTACGCGATTTCAAGGGTATCAACGATAAGTCGTTCGACGGTCGTGGCAACTACACCCTGGGTGTTACCGAGCAGATTATCTTCCCTGAAATCGATATCGATAAAGTGAACAAGATCACCGGCCTGGACATCACTTTCGTGACTACCGCCGGCAGCAATGAGGAAGCCTTCGAACTGTTGAAAGAACTGGGCATGCCTTTCAAAAACATCAAAAAAACCGATAATAATTAATCGAATAACATGGCAAAAAAATCAATCACTGCCCGCCAGGCAAAGAGGGAAAAAATGGCCGCTCATTATGCTGAGAAAAGGGCTGCCCTCAAAGCTGAAGGAAATTACGCTGCATTGGACCTCTTGCCCCGCAACGCGTCACCGGTTCGTTTACGTAACCGTTGCCAGTTGACAGGCCGTCCGAGGGGTTACATGCGCCACTTCGGCCTTAGCCGCGTGATGTTCAGGGACATGGCCCTCCAGGGTAAAATCCCCGGCGTAACAAAAGCGAGCTGGTAAGCGTATCGTCCCGGCACAGCCAGGATGAGGCTTTGATATCATTGGATATCGCATTGTATTACATTCAAAAAACTCTTTAACAGACATAACAATGGTTACTGATCCAATTGCAGATTATTTAACTCGAATCCGGAATGCGCAGATGGCAAACCACCGCATCGTGGAGATCCCGGCTAGCAACCTGAAGAAGCGCATCACCGAGATCCTGTACGATAAAGGTTACATCCTGAAGTATAAATTCGAAGACGACAGCAAACAAGGCGTTATCAAGATCGCCCTTAAATACGACCCGTCAACCAAACTTCCCGTTATCCAAAGCCTGGAGAGGGTAAGCCGCCCGGGCCTGCGCACATATGCAAAACCACAGGATTTCAAGCGTGTGAAGAACGGACTGGGTATTTCTATCGTGTCTACATCTAAAGGTGTTATGACCGATAAGGAAGCGAAAGCGCACAACGTGGGTGGCGAAGTGCTGTGCAATATTTTCTAATCAACCGTTCGCCCAGGCGAACATGCCTTAAGCCTTTTGTACAGGGCTGACCGCAGACAACCATAAACAGTAAACGTACAAAACAAGCATCATGAGTCGTATTGGAAAAAAACCGGTGGATGTAGCAAATGGAGTTACCATCACCGTGAACAAAGACAACGTAGTTACAGTGAAAGGCCCCAAAGGCGAACTGAAACAGGCTATTGACCGCGATATCAAGGTGGTGATCGAGGATGGCAAACTGAACCTGACACGCCCTACCGACCAGATCCGTCACCGCGCTATGCACGGCCTCTACCGTTCCCTGATCAGCAACATGGTAAAAGGTGTTACTGAAGGATACAGCAAGAAACTGGAACTGGTAGGTGTGGGTTATAAAGCCTCTAACCAGGGAAATACGCTTGACCTTTCTTTGGGTTATTCGCACAATATCATTTTTGAAATCCCAAAAGAACTGAGCGTTAAAACAGAACAGGAAAAAGGTAAGAACCCGATGATCACCCTGGAAAGTTCAGATAAACAACTGCTCGGACAGGTTTGCGCTAAAATCCGCAGCCTGCGTAAGCCTGAACCATACAAAGGTAAAGGTGTGAAGTTTGAAGGTGAAGTACTGAGGAGGAAAGCAGGTAAGTCTGCAGGTAAGTAATCGTTTATCCCTTACCGTTAGAACCCGGTTCGGAATCTAATACAAAACATGCTCCGGCAGTATCGGGGCAAAAACATAAAAACATGAACAACAAAACAAGCGCCAGACAAAAAATACGCTACCGCATCCGCAAAAAGATCAGCGGTACTGCTGCAAAGCCAAGGCTGACTGTGTTCAGGAGCAACACGGATATTTACGCTCAGTTGATCGATGATGTAAACGGTGTAACACTGGCAGCCGCTTCATCCCGTCAGAAAGACATCACGGCCGTGAAAGCGCCAAAAGTGTCGAAAAGCAAATTGGTTGGAGAGGTTATTGGCCGTAAGGCGGTGGACCTGGGAATCAAGCAGGTGGTATTCGACCGCAGTGGCTATGTTTATCACGGACGGGTTAAGGCTGTTGCCGAAGGCGCCCGTGAAGCAGGCCTCGACTTTTAATCACATAATTTAACTGAAGATACATGTCAAACGTAACGATCAATAAAGTAAAAGCCGGCGACCTCGAACTGAAGGAAAAGGTTGTGGCCATCAACCGCGTGGTGAAAACTACCAAGGGCGGCCGCGCATTCAGCTTCTCAGCCCTCGTAGTGGTTGGCAATGAAGCCGGTGTGGTTGGACACGGACTCGGTAAAGCCAAGGAAGTGCAGGAAGCCATCACCAAAGGCATTGAAGATGCCAAGAAAAACCTGATCAAGGTCCCGGTGATGCATGGTACCATCCCCCACGACCAGTTGACAAAAGAAGGTGCCGCTAAAGTGTTGATCAAACCCGCAGCCCATGGTACAGGTGTGATCGCCGGGGGCAGCATGCGTGCCGTACTGGAAGCAGCAGGTATCACCGACGTATTGGCCAAAAACCTGGGTTCAGCCAACCCGCACAACGTGGTGAAAGCTACGTTCAAAGCCTTGGCCAGCCTGCGTCAGCCAATCGATGTGTCTAAAAGGCGCAACCTGTCGCTCAAAAAAGTATTTAACGGATAATTTGTTTACCGGGCCGTTTCAAACAACAGATTGTAAGCAGGTCCAGCAAATCATAACACTTGTATGAAAAAGATTAAAGTAACCCAGATCAAAAGTACCATCGACCGCCCCGAAAGGCAGAAGAGGACGATGGTGGCGCTGGGCCTGAAAAAACTGCACACTTCGGTAGAAGTGGAAGCCACTCCCCAAATCCTGGGTATGGTGCGTAAAGTGAACCACCTGATTAAGGTAGAAGAACTTTAATGGCCATGAAGGCTCGTGAAATGTAAAATGTAAACAGGTGCATCCTATTTGCATTTTACATTTTTGTATTTCACCTTGATCCCAACAATTGGTATTTTATTTTTTAACAGCGAGGGGTGATTCCCCGTAAGTCAAAAATCAAGCAATATGAAACTGCACACATTGAAGCCTGCGAAAGGCGCGACACACAAGGAAAAACGTTTGGGCCGCGGTGAAGCCAGCGGTAAAGGCGGTACATCAACAAAAGGTAATAAAGGTGGACAGAGCCGCGCAGGTTATAAGAGCAAGAAAGCCCACGAAGGTGGACAGATGCCCATCCAGCGCCGTATCCCCAAGCGCGGATTTACCAATATCTCACGCGTTTCTTATAAAGTGTTCAACCTCGGTCAAATTGATCAACTGGCTGAAAAATACGGTATCCAGGAATTCAGCCTGCAAAACCTGTATATCAATAACCTGATCAGCCAGACAGACCTGGTAAAAGTGCTCGGTAACGGAGAAATCAAAGGTAAATACAGCTTTAAAGTGAATGCCATCAGCGAAAAAGCTAAGGCTGCCATCGAAGCCGCCGGAGGTTCTGTGGAAATACTGAAATAAAAACCGATATTTGCCCGGGCTTGGCCCAGCATATCAGAACCTGTGTACCTTACTTTTAGCACAACACATTAAACCGACTTAATTCTGTGAATAAGTTCATCAAAACGCTTAAAAATATCTGGAGCATAGAAGAACTGCGCAATAAGATCATTTTCACGATCATCCTGCTGTTCATCTACCGCCTCGGGTCTTTCATCGTTCTGCCCGGTATCGACCCAAATAAACTCGAGAACCTCAGCCAAAGTACCAACAGCGGTATGCTTGGCCTGCTCGACGCGTTTGTTGGAGGCGCTTTCTCCAAAGCATCCATATTCGCCTTGGGTATCATGCCCTATATCTCTGCTTCCATCTTCATGCAATTGATGACCATCCTGGTTCCCCAGATGGCCAAGATTCAGAAAGAAGGAGAGAGCGGACGTAAGAAAATCAATCAATGGACGCGCTACCTCACCGTATTGGTGACTGCCTTCCAGGCCGCCGCTTATATCGGTTACCTGAAAAGCCCGGGTAACGCCGAAGCCCTGATCCCTGCATACGGAAACTTCTTCTGGGTATCTACCGTGATCATCCTCACAGTAGGAACCTTGTTTGTGATGTGGCTGGGTGAAAAAATTACCGACAAAGGTTTGGGTAACGGTACATCAATGATCATCATGATCGGTATCCTGGCCCGCCTGCCACAATCATTCATGCAGGAGTGGGCGGCACGCACCACCCGCGGCGCGGGTGGACTGCTGATCATCCTGGTGGAAGTGCTCTTCCTGATCGGTATCATTATGGGTCTGATCATGCTGGTACAAGGCGTGCGCAAAGTGCCCGTAAACTACGCGAAACAAATTGTTGGCAACCGCCAGTTCGGTGGCGCCCGCAATTTCCTGCCGCTGAAAGTGAATGCCGCGGGTGTAATGCCCATCATCTTCGCCCAGGCCATCCTCTTCCTGCCTACCATCTTTACAGGGTTTACCGGTGAAGGTTGGGCAAGGTATTTCACGGATCACACCAATGTGGTATATATGATTGTGTATTCGATCTGCGTGATCGCGTTCACCTTCCTCTACACCGCGCTGATCTTTAATCCCAAGCAAATGGCCGATGAGTTGAAACGCAACAACGGGTTCATCCCCGGCGTAAAACCCGGACAGCCAACAGCGGATTATATTGGTACCATCATGGACCGCATCACCCTTCCGGGCGCGATCCTGCTGGCACTGGTGGGTATCCTGCCCGGCATCTTTGAACTGGTGTTCAATATGTCGCAAGGCTTCTCTACTTTCTTCGGTGGTACATCACTGCTGATCATGGTGGGCGTTATCCTCGATACCCTGCAGCAAATTGAAACGCAATTGCTCATGCGCCAGTACGATGGCCTGATGAGCAGTGGCAGGGTACAGGGCCGCCAAACTGTAGCATCTGGCTTGTAACCGACATCAATTCCAAAACATATTCAAACCCCAACGAGCAACACGTTGGGGTTTGTTGTAATTTTGCGCGTCATGATACAAATAAAATCATCAGAAGAAATAGCAATCATGCGGGCTACCTGCCTGCTGGTAGGAAAAGCGCATGCCACGGCCGCTGCGGCCATTAAACCGGGCATGACAACCATGGAGGTCAATAATATTGTCGAAACTTTTATCATGGATCATGGCGGATACCCTTCATTTAAAAATTATCACGGATATGCTTATGCCACCTGCATCTCTATGAACGCCGCGGTGGTACACGGCTTTCCCGGCGACCATATATTGAAGGAAGGCGATATCATGTCGCTGGATATTGGCATATACAAAAACGGGTTTCATGGCGACAGCGCTTATACTTACGCGATTGGCGAAGTGCCGGATGCCGTGAAGAAATTACTGCGCGTCACCAAGGAATCCTTATACGCGGGCATTTCAAAAGCCAGGGCAGGCAACCGCATTGGCGACATCGCGCATGCCATCCAGGAGCATACGGAAAAAAAGAACGGCTTTGGCGTGGTCAGGGAACTCGTTGGCCATGGCCTGGGCCGCGACCTGCACGAAGACCCGCAGGTGCCCAATTATGGCAAAAAAGGTTCGGGCCCGAAATTGAAGGAAGGCATGGTGCTGGCCATTGAACCCATGATTAATATGGGAACTAAAGATGTGGTGCACCTGGATGATGGCTGGACGGTACTCACGCGCGACCGCAAACCATCGGCACACTTTGAACATGATGTCTGCATCACAAAATCTGACCCGGATATCCTGAGTTCTTTCGCGGAAATTGAAGCGGCAGAAAAGGCCAACCCTAATTTGGTTTGGAGTTATGCATAAGATTGTCATTAGCGCATCCGGCAGTGCTATATTGATCTAACTATTTTAATACACAAAGCTTTCACTACTTGTCAATGAAACCCCGCACGCTGCTGGTAATCGGGGCCGGGGCCGCCGGTTTCTTTTGCGCCGTCAACGCGGCGAGGCTCCATCCTGGTTGGCAGGTGATCCTGTTGGAGAAGTCAAATAAACTATTATCAAAAGTCAGGGTTAGCGGTGGTGGGCGCTGCAATGTTACACATGCCTGTTTTCAATTGTCTGACCTCCTGAAATTTTATCCGAGGGGAGGGGCTTTCCTGAAAAAAGCGTTCCGGCATTTTTCATGTGCCGATACGGTGGCCTGGTTTTCGGAAAGGGGGGTGGAATTGAAGACGGAGCCCGATGGCAGGATGTTTCCCGTAACCAATGATTCGCAAACCATCATCGATTGTTTGCTCCGCGAAGCAAATACGTTTGGCGTGCAGGTGCATATGCATGCTGATGTACAGTCTCTGGAAGCCTTGCCCGGAGGCGGTTTCAGGGTTCATACCGGGTCAGGTGGCGTTTGGCTTGCAGATCGTGTATGCGTGACCGTTGGAGGTTATCCGAAACCGGAACAATACCATTGGCTGAAGGCGTTGGGACATTCATTTGTAAAGCCCGTCCCTTCACTGTTTACGTTCAATATGCCCCGCCAGTCGCTGACTTCGCTGATGGGCATTACGGTGCCTGATGCACAGGTACGCATCAAAGGGACCAAATGGCAACAACAAGGCCCGGTACTGATTACACATTGGGGGCTGAGTGGGCCAGCCGTACTGAAATTATCGGCATGGGCTGCGCGCGACCTTGCGGAAACCAATTATCATTTTAATATCCAGGTCAACTGGTTGCCCGGCTATCATGAGAACAGTATGCTGCAGGCATTGCAACAGGTACGCTTTACACATGCATCGCAGAAACTGGTCAACCGGAACCCATTTCAATTGCCGTCAAGGCTATGGGAATTTATATTGGCGCAATCAGGTATTTCAGCAGATATCCGCTGGGCCGATTTGCCGGCGAAGGAACAGCATAAACTCGCTAAGGCCCTTTGCGCACAGGAATACCCCATCAGTGGCAAAACAACTTTTAAAGAGGAATTTGTAACGGCTGGTGGTATCCCTCTTTCCGAGATTGACCCTAATACCATGCAAAGCCGGCTTTGCCCGGGATTATATTTTGCCGGTGAAATCATGGATGTGGATGGGGTAACAGGAGGATTTAATTTTCAGCATGCATGGACCTCGGGTTGGATCGCCGCGCACCAGAAAAACAACGAAGGACAGGATTTAACGGCACTTTAGAAATCCTCAAGGATAATTGAATTAACTTGCCCTGCCGGATGAAGAAAATAGACCGTTACATATTAGGTAAGTACCTCACCACTTTCTTCTTTTGCCTGCTGCTCATGACCGTCATTGTGGTAGTGGTTGATATCAGCGAGAAGACGGATGATTTTGTGAAATCAAAACTCTCGGCTTGGGAAATCACGCGTGATTATTATTTTGGATTTATCCCGCGCATTGATGCGATGCTCTTTCCGCTCTTTGTATTCATCTCCGTGATATTCTTTACCGCAAAAATGGCTGAAAGGTCTGAAGTAGTGGCCATCCTCAGCAGCGGCGTTAGTTTCTGGCGTTTTCTCAGGCCTTATTTTGTTGGCGGTTTTTTGCTCGCGGGTATGTTGTGGCTGGGTTATCAATACCTGGTACCCAGGGCTAACCGTAAATGGGCCGATTTTGAGAAGAGGTATGTGGATGTTAACTCCGCACCCACAGCCAATAGTTCCACATACAAACAGAATATTTATTTCAAGGATGACCTGCAAACCTATGTGGGCATCAAAGGATATGATACCGTCACGCGGACCGGGAATACGCTTTTCATCAGCAAATACGCGGGTACAAAAATGCTGTATAACCTGCGCGCAACAGGTTTCAACTGGGATACGGCCACCAACAAATGGAAATTGCGGTATGTGATTGAACGGGATTTTGGCGAAATCAGCGAGAATGTCAGGTTCTCTGAAACCAAATTGATGGGATACAATTTTAAACCCATTGATCTCAGGAAGGATGATTACCTGAAAGACCAGATGACCACTCCTGAATTGAACCGGTTCATCAAAGAGGAAAAAAAGAGGGGGTCCGAAATGCTGAATGCATTAAAAGTAGAACGGTTCAACCGTGATGCCATCCCGGTATCTGTGCTGATCCTGACCTTGATTGGCGCTATCCTAGCATCAAGAAAAGTGAGGGGTGGGAGTGGCCTGCACCTGGCTGTGGGTGTGATCATCAGCGTGATGTATATTTTGTTTAGCCGGTTCTCAATAGTTTTTGCCACAAAAGGGAATTTTACCCCATTGTTAGCTGCCTGGACGCCCAACCTCATCTTTGGCGCACTGGCCGTGTACCTGTATCGAAGGGCGCCAAAGTAGTATTTATTGCGCATAGCGGAAATACTGCACACAAATCAAAACTTTTGCACAAAAGTTTTGTTTAACAAAGCATCACGATGTAATTTTAAGCGTTTCACGAAGCCAGCCGGGATGCAGACCGGCAAAAAGATGCAGATTGGCTGTGTGGCAGTCCCGACAAGGGTTTCACGAAATTCAAAGCCGAACATTCACCTTAACCGATATACTATCATCTATGGGCATCATTAAAGACAGATTCAGGCAGAAAGCGGAAACCGTAGCTGCGGAAATCAAAGATTTGCTGAAAAATCATGGCGACAAAAAGATTGGAGAAGTTACTTTATCCCAGATTTACCAGGGCATGCGTGGCATGACAGGCCTGGTTACGGAAACCTCGCTGCTCGACGCCCAGGAAGGTATCCGTTTCAGGGGTTATTCAATCCCTGAACTGAGGGAGAAACTCCCAAAAGTGCCCAATGGATCTGAACCCTTGCCCGAAGGCCTTTTTTACCTGATGCTGGTGGGCGATCTGCCTACGGAAGAGGATGTACAGCACCTGACCAGTGTTTGGCAGCGCCGCAGCCACGTGCCCAATCATGTCTTTGCCACCATCGAAGCGTTGCCCGTAGGCACACACCCCATGACGCAATTTGTGGTTGCCATTATGGCCCTGCAAACCGAAAGCCAGTTTTCAAAACGCTATGCCCAGGGCATGAGTAAGAAAGATTACTGGGAAGCGGTGTTTGATGATTCCATGGACCTTATTGCACGCCTGCCACGCATTGCTGCGTATATCTATCGCCGTAAGTATAAGGGTGGCGAACATATCCAGCCCAATGGCCTGCTCGACTGGTCTGGCAATTTTGCCCATATGATGGGTTTTGAAGATGAAACTTTTAAAGAGTTGATGCGCCTGTATATGGTGATCCATGCGGACCATGAAGGCGGAAACGTATCTGCACATACCACACACCTTGTTGGTTCAGCCCTCAGCGACCCTTACCTGAGTTTTGCCGCAGGTATGAACGGATTGGCAGGCCCGCTGCACGGATTGGCAAACCAGGAAGTGATCAAATGGATTTTTGAACTCCGCGAACAAATTGGCAGCGACAGCCCTAGCAAAGAACAAATCGAAGAATATGTGCGCAAGACATTGAGTGAAGGAAAAGTAGTTCCGGGATATGGCCACGCCGTATTGCGTAAAACCGATCCCAGGTTTACAGCCCAAATGGAGTTTGGCAAAAAGCATATGCCTGATGATCCCCTGGTGCAAACTGTTTGGAATATCTACGAAGCCGTACCGCCAATTCTGTCGTCTCTCGGTAAAATCAAGAATCCATGGCCAAATGTGGATGCGCATAGCGGCGCATTGCTGGTACATTACGGCATGGTAGAATATGAATTTTACACGGTGCTGTTTGGCGTTTCCAGGGCTTTGGGCGTACTGTCGAGCTTGTGCTGGGACCGTGCTTTGGGGCTTCCCATTGAAAGGCCGAAATCAGTCACCACCGAGTTGGTTAAGCAATGGCTGGAAGGAAAAGAAGAAATCTGGGGCGAGTAATCCCCGTGTTAGATATCAGCTTGATACCCCGGAAACACCGGGGTATTTTTATGCAAATTCTTTTTGGGAAAAAAGACTTTGAACCTATATTTGCAGTCCAATTGGGGGATTAGTCGAGACGAATCACTTTTGGTGATTGTCTCGATGCCGACTGCAAACGTCGGCACTCAGTTGGGCCAGAAAGTCCCGGCACAAAGTCGGGAATGCGACAAAAAAATACGGGGGATTAGTCGAGACGAATCACTTTTGGTGATTGTCTCAATGCCGACTGCAAACGTCGGCACTCAGTTGGCCAGAGCGTCCCGGCACAAAGTCGGGAATGCGACAAAAAAATACGGGGGATTAGCTCAGTTGGCTAGAGCGCTTGCATGGCATGCAAGAGGCCACCAGTTCGAATCTGGTATTCTCCACGAAAGGCCATCATTTGATGGCCTTTTGGTGTGGGTTGAATTGTAGCGCGTCCCGACCGCCAGCGTAGGGAAGGCCATCCTGATTAAATCGGGATATTCTCCATGAAAAAGGCATCCAATTTGGATGCCTGTATTCTTATTCCCAACTTGAAAATGGATCCTTACTCAATCCGTATTTTCACAAAATGGTATATCTGCCTTTTGTAAGCAGTGTGAGCCGTAATCTTCGCTCCTGGTGCAAGTTCAAAGAGGTAAACGGCATTCCCATTCCCCATTTCCGGTGTTTTGAAATCTAAAATCTTTTCCTGGGGAAGGTTCAAAATCCATTTATCATGGCAAAATGAACTGATGTCTGAAAATGATATTCGATGATACGTTTTGCCGGCTCGATTATCAGAACTAAACAGGTTGCTAGGGCCTTGTGTTAACACACCTTTTGAATTGTAAGGGGCCACAAACTTGAAAACCAGGTATTCATAGTTCCCTTTTTTCGTGTTAAAAATACTAACCAATGAACCTGGTTGTATGCAGGTTTGTGCCTGTAACACAGGATGAAACAGCAGCGTCATTACGGTTATCAGTAAGGTTTTCATCTAATCCTGTTTTTGGCGTTGATAATTGATTGTACAATATGTCAACAACTCATATGTATGTTTGTTCGGATATTTCGGCAATCAATAGCACGGCAGGGGATTCCACAATCATCATGAAATGCATTAAATTACTGAACAAATCAACCTTCATGCATAAGTATAAGTTCCTGATTTATATTTTCATAATAGCCATTTATTGCCTGAAAGGTTCAATGACCCATGCCCAAATTACCGGCATCTCCGATTATACTTCCTCCAAAAACGAATTGCTGAAAAAGCTCCGCTCAAGGTTTATCAGCGAGAAATTCAATCAGCATATAGATAAATTCTATCAAAAAACCTGCGACTCACTGTTGAAATCCGGCAACAGGCAGGAAAGGGAACAGCAGATGCAATTACTTACAAATCTATTTCGTTCATCCATCAAAGCCCTTGATAGCAAACAAATCACTTTGTTGCGCATACCCGGACTGAACGATTATGTATTGCAAACCCTTCGGGTCAATGAACCGAATCAATTACTTCGTCTATACGATCCCGTTAATATCAGCGTCCATCGCATACTTGCTGATGTATTTCAATCAACGGATAAAGCAGGGCCCATTAGCTGGAGCCTCGAATTAAAAGACATGGCGGCATTTCCGTACAAAATACCGAACCGTATTTTTCTGCCTCGTTATGCACCCATACGAGATAGCCTTTTATACCGTTATGCGAATGAAATGCCCGAGGCATTTTGCCGCAAACTCGCATCAGGCGATAAGGACTGGGTTTCCCTGGCGGAAAACAGTCAAAGCCGCACGGTGCAAGCCATCCGCCAGGTTCCCGTGGATATTTATTTTGAAAAAGTATTGCCATTCAGCATGGCTATCCTTGACCAGCGCGCGACCATGGAACAGGTTCGATCCTGGGCCATGGAGCCATCCATATATTATGCGCGCTTCACGGAAGAACTGTCCTACCTGCATACCCGCTCAAATCCGGAAGAAAGGAGGTTCCTGCGCAGGCAAATGGAAGTCATGAACCGGAAAATCGCGAAAGCATTTTTCATGAATGAAATCAACGATAGCCATGAAATGCCCGATCATAAACGATTCGCGTCGGTACAGGGGCTTTCCGCAAGGGAACTGTATTATGTGATGCTGGCCGGGGAAGATGAACTCTATACTTCCAGCTTCATTTACCTGTTTAAATTATTCATACAGAAAACAGGTAAACAGTCACTTGGGGATTTTTTCCAGGAGATCGGTTACCATCATTTTGACCGCTTCCTTTTTGTAGTGAATGTATATGGCATGACGCCAGATCTCATGGACCGGCTTCCGCAAATGGATGTACTGAATCAATTGAAACGCAATGTCCGTTCATTGAGCCGGGTTCGTTACGAGAGCCTGGATGTTATTGTGAACAGCATGTACCTGGCTGAAGTATTATTCGAATTGCGCAAGTACGACCAGGTCAGGATTGGGTTGCAACCATATCTCGACAGCCTGCAAAAAGTAAAATCAAATGAATTGCTCTTGTACCGCATATATGAAGGTTACAAGGATATTCTTGCATTGGGTAAGAAAGGGAATGCCCGCATGCCGGGCAGTGAAGTGTATGATGTTATGGAAGTGGATAAATTAAGGCATGATGGAAATATCGCCGGTATTGTTTTGTTTTATGATGATGAAGATGGCAGGAGCAGTTATCAGCATTATATCAGCACTTTTGAATCATCAAAGTGGACGAGCAGGGATGAATCTGATTATATCATCATGCAAAGCAAATCCGGCCAGCCGGTTTCCATATTTATCAGCAAGCCAAACACCGCAGATGGCTATGATTCGGCGCAGGCCCGGATGGTCAGGGAGGTTAAAAGGAGAGGGTATAAGCCGGGATTATTCATTCACAGAGGGCATAGTTATTACCTGCAAAACAGCCTGAGTTATCTCGAACCCGATCATCAGTTTGTTTTTCTTGGTTCATGCGGCGGGTATCAGAATGTGTTGCAGGTATTTTACAATAATCTCGACGCGCATGTCATAGCTACCCGTAAAATCGGATCCATGTGGGTCAATGACCCATTATTGAATGATGTGCAAAATGGCATTCGCGCCAACCAAGACATATATTGGAATAAAATATGGGATGCACTTTCCAGGCAATTGAAATCAGCGCAAACCCGTGAATTATTTTCCGGCTACATCCCGCCGAACAGGTACAATGGGGTGATATTCATCAGGCAGGTGTTCAACATACAATGATGATTTATTTTTGATTTCCCGTGCCCGTTTCACTGATCGGATGAGTAAGGGCCATACGCTGGCCATTAACCCGATGATCAATGTGCATCCTGATAACATGAATACGATAAAATAGGGCCTGAGCCCCAGCATCATTTTTTGAAATGGGATTTGTGGCTCATGGAACTGCCAGTATCCCTTGCGTATACCGGCTGCGATCAGGGCAAGCCAGAATACCAGCAACGATACCTGCAATAGCCAGAATGATTTTACTGGCCAGGGCCTGTTTTTTCTTTCTTTCCCCCAAATAATATCATGCAGGAATGCCAGCAGCAGCATGCTGTTGATGCCAATGGTGGAGCCCATGGCATGCGCGACAGTGATATGTGTGCCATGCGTATAAATATTAATGGCCGGTACCGACATGGCGATGGCCAGCAGGAGGTTCAATAAAATCCAGTATTCTGATGCCAGCATAAACCTGTATCCGGGTAGTGATACAAACAGTTTGGATGATTGCATCGATTTCTTCCATCCATGAATGATGCGTGCAAGGATGATGAGTTCCGTCATGCTGACGGCATAACTGATTAACCGTACATAGGTATGTGTGGGTAAAGTATAGATATGGTGCCCCCAGTTAAACATCAGGTTAAATAACCCCAGGAAATACATGGCAAATGCAAGCCACGACCGGCTGTAGGTATGCGAAGGGTCGTGTTTCTCCATGTAATAAAAGCTGCATCCGTAAATCAGTAAATTCCAGCAGCCCACAATGCTGCCATTCGATTTCCATTGTATGCTCATGTCGAGCAGCACGCGCTCCCTGAAATAGGGGATCAGGTATAGATAAGATTCTGAAAATGTAACCAGGAAAAATAACGCACCGGTCAGCCACATCCATACATACACGGGTTGTTGCCGAAGGTTGCGGATATGCTTGATGAATATCCATACAAAAAGTACCCAGGCTAACGCGATGGGTATGGATAAAAGGGGAGGGTATTCCCAGTATTCACGCCCGCCAAAATTTCCGGTTAGGTACGACAATAGAATGCCCGCAACAGAAACTAACAATAAGGCCTGCATGATTTTCCCAGCCAACCTGACTTTGAAACTGCTGCCGGATCTTTCACCCGCATAATACAATGTAGTGCCCATCGCGGCAAGGATGATCCAGAATAATACAGATGATACATGCATAGGCCGCACCCGTTCAAAGGAAAGTTGATTTTTAAGCCAGCCTGGCAACACGTATTGAAGGCTTCCCACAAAACCAAAAAGCAAACCGGTGATCAGTAATATCATCGCCGTTTGCATGAGTCTGACGGGTAAAAGGGAATCAGTCTGTTTTGATGTTTCCATACCAGGTTGGGTTAAATCTGTTTGGATCCGCGGTCCCGCTGGCATCCATAGCTTGTAAAAATGCCTGCACCGCCTGAATCTCATCTTCTGTCAATCTAAAATCCGGCATGATGTCTGTTCCATGTTTGAGGAATGCCCTGGTTTGTTCGGGTGTTCTTCGTCTAACCGTATTCGTTAGGTCTGGCCCCAGGTACCCGCCAAGTCCGTAAAACTGGTGGCATGACTGACAGTTTTTTTTCTGCCATATATTTTTTCCCTGTAGTGCAACCCCATCCAGTTCTTGCTCATTCGGTGGCGGTGTTATGTACAGGTGCGCGCTGTACAAGCTGAAAGAGAGCAACAGCGTCATGAAAATGGTCCATTTAAATCGGTCAGGCATCAGGCATTTTATTTATTGTCTATAGGCGCCAGCTTAGCGGTGAAATGACGGAGCAGTGCAGACTCTTCAATGATGCGCAGGCCCTTTATGTTATCTCTTTTTTGAAAAACTTCAATCACCACTTCCGCTACATAATCGATATGGCTTTGCGTGTACACCCTGCGGGGCACGGCCATCCGCACCAGTTCCATTTGCGCGGGAACCGTGTGCCCATTGGCATCGTATTTGCCAAACATCAGTGTTCCAATCTCAACCGAACGCACACCACCTTCAAGGTATAAGGCACAGGCCAGCGCTTGTCCGGGTAATTCACTGGCGGGTATATGCGGCAAAAAAGCCGCAGCATCGAGGTACACGGCATGGCCTCCGGCAGGCTGCATCACGGGAACACCCGCGGCCATTAATTTTTCGGTCAGGTATTCCATACTCCTGATCCTGTATTGCAGGTATTGTTCATCCATCACTTCCCTCAAACCTATCGCGATGGCTTCCAGGTCACGCCCGGCGAGGCCACCATAGGTGGGGAAGCCTTCCGTGATCACCAGCAGGTTTCTGCAATCCATGGCGAGCTCTGAGTCCCGCATGGCCAGGAAACCGCCAATATTAGCAAAAGCGTCTTTTTTGGCGCTCATAGTGCATCCATCAGCATATGAAAACATCTCGCGGACGATATCCCCAATACTCCTGTTTGCATAGCCCGGTTCCCTTTGTTTGATGAACCAGGCATTTTCCGCGAATCGGCAAGCATCAATGAACATGGGTACCCGGTTTTCTTTACAAATCCTGCTCACTTCACGGATGTTTTCCATGCTCACCGGTTGTCCGCCTCCGGAGTTATTCGTTACCGTTAGTACGCACAATGGGATATGACTGGCGCCTTTTTCTTTGATGAACGACTCCAATGTTGTTGTATCCATATTGCCTTTAAATGGAGCGGGTACAGTAGGGTGCTTACCGGCTTCACACAAAAGGTCAATGCCTTCCGCGCCACTGTATTCTATATTGGCACGTGTGGTATCAAAAAGGGTATTGCTCAAAAAATATTTGCCCTTGCCACCCAGGATGCTGAACAGGATTTTTTCTGATGCCCTTCCCTGGTGCGTAGGGATAACGATGGGAAGGCCGGTGATATCCTGAATGGTTTTTTCAAACCTGAAAAAACTTTCACTGCCAGCGTAGGATTCATCCCCCCTCATCATACCTGCCCATTGCTCACTGCTCATGGCGCTCGTGCCGCTGTCTGTCAGCAAATCAATCAGCACATCCCTGGCGGCGACCCGAAACAGGTTGTAATGCGCTTTAGAAAGTATCTCAGCCCTTTCGGCTGGGGTATTGACGTATATGGGTTCTACGGATTTTATCCGGAACGGTTCAATGATGGTTTTCATCAGTTGATAATAAATTTGAAAATGGAAGAAATGAGAATATAAATTAATCGGGGAGGGTGAAAGCCTATGAGGGCCTGCGGATAATGTTCTTCCAGATTTGCATATGGCAAAATTCTCGCGATGAAATGATATGAACAATGATAACGGTCATTCTTTACTTTTCTTAATCCCTATGTTCAGCATGAATATTCCGCTGAACATGATCAAAGCAGCGCCAAATAACCATTCGTTGATATGGGGCAATGCTATATAATACATACCTGCCAATCCCTGTGTCATCAGTAATAATTCGTTGATGATGATGCCGGCGGTAAAAATATAAGCGCCGGCCCGGCCAGGTTTGTTCAACGCAATTTTCCGGTAAGCCAGCATCAGTCCGATGATGCATAAACTTGTTACTGCCAATAGTACCAGATGCAGGTAGCCAATAACAATCGGCCTGAAGCCAAATGCCAGTGTGCTCATCACGGGAATCACGCTGCCAGATTGCAGGATGATTTTTATGCTGAACGCGATAAACGACAACAATAAAAGTGTGCCACCAAGTGCAGTGCATTGTTCCCTGATGGCGGTTTTATATTTGAGTACGATACTTGCCAGCTTGATCCAACCGATGATTTGCAGAATCACGGCGATGATGGTCAGGATATATAATACGAGGTGAAGGTTGGCCCATAAGGTAGATAAGAAATACGCTGGTACTGCTGCCAAAGCGAATAACCAGAATATGCGTTGTAATATTTGGGGCGGGACGCCTGCGTCGAATAATCGTGAAGCCACCAAGCCCATACAGGCAAAAAAGAACCATCCATTATATTGGAAGTGAAGGAAATAATATTCGGATGCGAGGTACCATTCCTGGTTAACTGATTTTGTGGCCATCATGGCCGCCAGGCTGAAAGCGCCGAGTGAGGAAATCACCGAAAAAAACAGGGAAGCCCTGAACCATTGGTCAGACACGTTGGGTGATGCCGCCTTTTTCAGGTCAACCCAGTATTGCCAGGCAAATACATAGGAAACTAGTACGGCAAGGCTGGAGAAACTGATCGACACGGCCCCGTATCCCTGGATGGGAAAACTGATTAGCATGCCAACCGCTGCCAGCAAGTTGCCCCATAACAACCAGCTATAGATTTTGTGCAAGGGGCGTCCATGCTGCCTGTTTTGCAAATGCCTTAGCAGTAGGGCCATCAAAGCCATGGTGATCCAGCCGGTAAACGCGTAATGCGAATGGCCGTGGAGCAGGCTTTTTTGATGAACGAATGGGAGATAGAACGCGATTTTATACCTCAGTACAACACCCAATAAAGCTACAATCAGGAGGTTGATCAGCGAAACACGGAACCATCGGTGCAGGTTGATCGGCATGCTGCAAAGTAATTGGGAGAACTCCGGTTAAATTATGAGCGGACTCATATTTCTAACAATAAACCTTGCCTTTGTTGATGGTGAGTTCTCCTTTATCGTGGAGGTTACGGATGGTGCGGATGACAGTTTCCACCCGAAGGCCCGTCATATCTGCAATTTGCTGCCGCGTTAATGTCAGCCTGTTGCATTTGGGGCATAAATGCTTTTTGGTTTTACGGATATAATCGATCAGTTTACTGACGCTGTTTTCCGGATCATGGTAGGCTATTTCCTTAATGAAATAGAATTTATACCGAAGCCTTTCAGTGATCATTTTTGTAAATGCAAAGTGCAGGTCCTGGTTATCCCTAAGCAGCTTCAGGAAATTAGATTTATGCAGCCTGAGGATTAGTGAATCTTCATCAGCAATGGCGCTGGCAGCATAAGGGTGATCGTCAAACAAGGGCAATTCCCCAAAACTTTCCCCTGGTTCAACCATATTTTGCAGGAACTCCCGGCCCTGTTCATCAATATTCACCCATCTCACTTTACCACTAACCAATTGATGATAAAATACACCTTGTCCGCCCTCCATGAAAATGATTTCACCGGCCGGTACTTTTTTATACGCAGCACCGCAGGCTAAAAGGGTATCAATGTCAATCATCATGCGCTTTGTTTTCGGTGAGTCAAAACTATTCCCCTACGCCAGTATCCGGCATGATTTCAAATGGATTGGATAATGATCCTAATCAATTTTCTTTTTTAAATATACTGATTTTCGTCATGATTCGGTGCTTTTCAACAGGAATTAAGATCATTACCGGCAATGTATGACTGTACGCATAAAAATCCGCCAGGTTCTGAACTAACCTTGTGCCATCATTTTTAACACACTTAATCACATCAATTATGAAAAAATGGGCCATCATCCTCATCATCGGAGCCTTTGTTGCTTCCTGTGGCGGAGATAAGTCATCCGACAATCAATCTTCTGAACCGGCTGCAGCTTCAGGGCCTTCAGCTACTGAGCCGGCCAAATCAGAAAATCCTTCTTATGATCCCACGAGGGGTTCCGGAAAGTTTACAAAAGTAGATGTGTCGCCAACACTTGATAAGGCCATGGCTGATAATGGTGAGAAAGTGTATTCTGTGAAATGCAGCGGTTGCCATAAACTGACAGATGAAAGGCTTGTAGGGCCAGGATGGGCGGGTGTTACCGGTCGGAATACTGCTGAATGGATTATGAACTTCTCAACCAATACGGCAGAGATGCTGGATAAAGACCCTAAGGCACAGGCCCAGTTGGAAATTTGTTTGGTGCGCATGCCCAATCAAAACCTTTCTGATGATGAAGCCCGCCATGTGTATGAATTCATGCGCAAAAACGATGGTGTCAAGTAAAGCCTTCAATATCAAAAGTAAACTCACCCTTAATTTATATATATGAAAAGAAATATCTTCATCTCTTGTTCCTTGCTGGGAGCATGTTTGATGCTGGGATTCAGTTCCTGTAAACCCAAAACCGCGGGGTCTGCCCTGGGCTCCGATGCTGCTGCCAAAGCTTATGTAGCCCCGGGCAAATACGATGAATTCTACAATTTTGTGTCTGGTGGCTTCAGCGGACAAATGAGCGTCTATGGATTACCGTCAGGCCGCCTGCTCCGCGTGATCCCCGTGTTCTCCGTTGACCCGGAAAAAGGCTGGGGTTATAGCGAAGAAACAAAACCCATGCTGAATACCTCTCATGGTTTTGTGCCCTGGGATGACCTGCACCACACCGAACTGTCGCAAACCAATGGCGAAATCGATGGCCGCTGGGTTTTTGGTAATGCCAACAACACCCCACGTGTTGCCCGGATTGACCTGACCACATTCCGCACTGCAGAAATCATCGAATTGCCGAATAGCGCCGGTAACCACTCCTCTCCGTTTATCACCGAGAATACCGAGTATGTGGTAGCCGGTACACGTTTTAGTGTGCCTACCGATGATTCCAATGGCGATGTGCCCATCAATACCTACAAACAAAATTTCAAAGGAACCATCAGTTTTATCAGTGTTGGTAAGGAAGATGGTACAATGGACCTGGCATTCCAGATCCTTTGCCCCGGTGTAAACTTCGACCTGAGCCATGCCGGTAAAGGAAAATCGCATGGATGGTTCTTCTTCTCCTGTTACAATACGGAACAGGCCAACACCCTGCTGGAAGTGAATGCTTCTCAAAAGGATAAAGACTTTATCATGGCTGTTAACTGGAAGAAGGCGGAAGAATATATCAAAGCCGGTAAAGGACGCAGGCAAACTGTGAAATACGCCCACAATAAATTTGATGAGAAAACACATACAGCCATTTCAACCATCAAAACAGAAGTCATCATCCTCGATTCAAAGGAATTGAAAGACATCTGCTACATGATCCCTTGCCCCAAATCACCGCACGGTTGCGACGTTGATCCAACCGGTGAATACATCGTGGGTTCCGGTAAACTGGCCGCCCTCATTCCTGTGTTTAGTTTTGATAAACTGCAGAAAGCCATTGCTGCCAAAGATTTCATTGGCGAATATGATGGCATCCCTATTGTAAAGTATGAATCAGCGCTATACGGTGAAGTAAAGAAGCCGGGCCTCGGTCCTTTGCATACTGAGTTTGATGGAAAGGGTAATGCCTATACTTCATTCTTTGTATCATCAGAAGTGGTGAAATGGAATATTAAAGACCTGAAAGTGGTTGACCGTGTGCCCACTTACTATTCTGTAGGCCACCTTTGCATCCCTGGCGGCGACAGTAAGAAGCCAAACCCCAAGTACCTGATCGCGTATAACAAGATCACTAAAGACCGTTACCTGCCCACCGGGCCTGAACTGTCTCAAAGTGCACAGTTGTATGATATCAGCGGCGAGAAAATGCAGATGATCCTCGACTTCCCAACTATCGGTGAACCGCACTACGCGCAGGCTGTTGCAGCCGACGTTATCAAAAACAAATCAGTTAAGTTCTTCAAGTTTGAAGACAATAAACACCCATATGTTACAAAAGGTGAAGCCGATGCAAAAGTGGTTCGTGAAGGAAATAAAGTACATGTGTACATGACTTCCATCCGCTCTCATTTCGCGCCTGATAATATAGAAGGTATTAAACTTGGCGATGAAGTGTATTTCCACGTCACCAACCAGGAACAGGATTGGGACGTTCCGCACGGTTTTGCCATTAAGGGCGCAGACAATGCTGAACTGCTGATCATGCCCGGTGAAACACAGACCCTGAAATGGGTTCCCAACAGGGTTGGCATGTTCCCGATGTATTGCACCGACTTCTGCAGTGCATTGCACCAGGAAATGCAGGGATATGTTCGTGTATCCCCGGCCGGTAGTAATGTGCCGCTCACGTACAGCATAGGAACAAACCTGCCCCCGGCCGAAAACAGCGCTGTACCTGCAGCAGCTCCTGCCGGAAAATAATTCAACATGGATGCCGGCTTACGGCCCGGGCCACAAACCCGGTCGGGCCGGCATCTTTCATATTATATGATTATGCAACAGCAAAAATTATCGGCGGTTTCCCGGATTTTGGTCTTACTGACTGCCATCGCCTTAACCGTCGTTCTCTTTGTTCCCATGTGGCGGATCGATCTTGACGCCCCGCAATATCCTGAAGGCCTTCGTCTGCAAATCTATCCGCATAAGTTGGGTGGTAATGTTGAGATTATAAATGGACTGAACCATTACATCGGCATGAAAACCCTGCATACCGAAGATTTTATTGAGTTTACCGTATTGCCGTATATCATTGGATTTTTTGCCCTCACCAGTCTGTTGGTAGCCATCATACCTAAGCGCAGGTGGTTGAATATTTTGTTCATCGCATTCGTATTATTTGGCATAATTGCCATGGTAGATTTCTGGAGATGGGAGTACAATTACGGGCATAACCTCGACCCCAATGCTGCCATTGTGGTTCCCGGCATGGCATACCAACCGCCGCTGATCGGATTCAAGCAATTGTTGAATTTCGGCGCATACTCCATACCCGATACCGGGGGATGGCTATTTGTAGCATCAGGTGTATTATTGCTGCTTGCCGTTTGGATGGAATGGAAGAGGTCTGCATCCCTGAAAAGGGGATCATTTAAATTGCGCAGCATAGTGATCTTATGTGGCCTCGCCGGGTTCGGCTCATGCCAAAGCGGACCTGTAGCCATTAAGGCAGGTGAAGACCCTTGTTATTATTGCAAGATGACCATCAGCGATATGCGTTACGGCTGCGAGTTGCTGACCACAAAGGGAAAGGCGTATAAATTTGACGACCTGCATTGCCTGTTGGCATATGTGCATACTGGTGCTATTGAAACCAAAGATATCCGTACATTATATGTAGCAGATTTTGGAGAAGACAACCCACTGCTTGACATGAAGAAAGCATTTTACCTCCGGAGCGAAGAACTCAGGAGCCCGATGAGAGGCAATATCGCAGCATTTTCATCAATGGAAAACCTGAAACAAGTACAAATAAAATATCCGGGAAATCTGCTGACTTATGAAGATGTAATGAAAAAGCCCTGAGCTTGAATATGTTAATGTAAGCCCTTTGGTACATGCATCAATGGTAGTTCATGAAGTATTATCTGACCATAGTTTTATTTTTTCTGCTGTCAGGGAATTGCCTGAATGCACGTACAATCCGTGTAGGGAAGGATCATCCTGTTAAAACCATACAAGCCGCCATCCTGCAAGCGCAAACAGGCGATACCATCCTCGTTTTTCCCGGCCATTACAAAGAAAAAAACATCATCATCAGCAAAACCATTTTCCTCATCGGGAAAGGCCGGCCGGTGATTGATGGGGAATACAAATACGAAAATATCTCCATCAAAGCGCCCTCCGTTTTGGTGGAAGGCTTCAGGATCATCAGGTCGGGAGTCTCAAGCATAGAAGATTTCGCTGGGATCAAAATTTATGACCAGTCATTTGTAGTGATCAGGGATAATATACTGGAAGAAACTTTTTTCGGCATTTACATGCAATATGCCAAACATTGCCTGATCCAGAACAATATACTCCGAGCCTTTAACAAACAGGAACAGCAAAGCGGCAATGGCATTCATTGCTGGAAAAGCGACAGCCTGCGCATCATCGGCAATAAAATATCAGGCCACCGCGACGGCATTTATTTTGAGTTTGTGACACATTCCATCATCTGGAAAAATATTTCTGAGAACAACCTCCGGTATGGGCTTCATTTTATGTTTTCAAACAATGACGCATACATATCAAATACATTCCGGCAAAATGGGGCAGGCGTTGCCGTTATGTTTACCCATCACATCCGTATGGAGAAGAATGTTTTTGAAGATAACTGGGGCGATGGCGCTTATGGTTTATTGCTGAAAGAAATCAGTGATGGCTTCATTACGGGCAACAGGTTTAGCAGCAATACAATCGCTGTTTTTATGGAAGGCAGCAACCGAATCCATCTATCCGGTAACAAACTCTCAAAAAATGGATGGGCCATGAAAGTGCTTGCCAACTGCATGGATGTCACAGTTTCCGGGAACAATTTCCTGGGTAACACTTTTGATGTAGGCACAAACGGAAGCCTGGTGCTGAATACATTCAATCAAAATTATTGGGATAAATACGAGGGATACGACCTGGACCGCGACGGTAAGGGCGATGTGCCTTACCGCCCGGTAAGTTTATATGCCATGGTGGTGGAACAAAACCCTTCAGCCATGATCCTGTTCCGGAGCTTTATGTCGGCGCTGCTCGATAAAACCGAGAAGCTGATCCCCACCATTACCCCGGAAAACCTCAAAGACGATTTTCCGCTTATGAAACCTGTACAGTTATGATTATCGCGACAAACGTAAACAAGCAATTCGGCAAACTCAAAGCCCTCGATAATGTATCGGCCCGATGCAATAAAGGGGAATGCATTGCTTTGATTGGTCCAAATGGCAGCGGTAAAACCACATTGATCAAGTGTATTCTTGGTATGGTGGTCTGCGACAGCGGATTCATCACATTCAATGATAAAAATATCCTGCACGACTGGACGTACCGGAGCCAAATCGGGTATATGCCCCAAATCGGAAGGTACCCCGATAACATGACTATTGGCCAGGTACTCTCGATGATGAAGGATATCCGTAAACAAAATAAAGGCCTCGATGAAGAATTGATTGAAAGTTTTGGTTTGCAGCAGATGTTTGATAAAAGAATGCGGACGCTCTCCGGAGGTACCCGTCAAAAGGTAAGTGCCTGCCTGGCTTTTATGTTCAATCCGGATGTGCTGATCCTTGATGAGCCAACGGCAGGCCTTGATCCCGTATCAACGGAAACACTTAAAGAAAAAATCAATTCGGAAAAACAAAAGGGCAAACTCATCATGATCACATCGCATATCCTGAGTGAACTTGATGAGCTCGTGACACAGGTGATTTTCATGCAGGATGGTAAAATATGCTTCCATCAGCCAATTGAAACCCTGAAGGAACAAACCGGTGAACAGAAATTGTCTAAAGCCATTGCCCGGGTTATGGGCAAACAGCAGCTATGAAAAAGATCATTAAATACGTTATTATAGATATCCTGCGAAACAGGATTGTGCTGGCTTATACTTTATTTCTTTTGTTGATTTCGATGAGCGTGTTTAACCTTGAAGACAATAGCGCCAAGGGGTTGCTCAGCCTGCTTAATATCATACTGATCATTGTTCCGTTGGTTAGCCTGCTGTTTTCAGCGATATATGTTTACAACAGCGCTGAGTTCATGGAGTTGCTGGTCAGCCAGCCATTAAAACGTAAAACCATTTGGCTGAGTTTATATACGGGGCTCGCGATATCCATGGGCATCGCTTTTTTTGTTGGGGCCGGATTGCCCATTCTGTTGTATGCCGCTACAGCTACGGGTTTAACGATGTTGCTGATGGGTATTTTATTGTCCGTCATATTTGTAGCCATTGCCATGCTCGCAGCGGTCATGACAAGGGATAAAGCAAAGGGTATTGGGGTTTCGATTTTATTATGGCTCTATTTCAGTTTATTATTCGATGGCATTATCTTATTCATATTGTTTCAATTTGCTGATTACCCTTTGGAAAACTTCATGGTTGGCGTAAGCGCCTTCAATCCTATTGATATCAGCCGCATCATGATTTTATTGCAATTGGATGAATCTGCATTGATGGGATATACGGGCGCGGTATTTAAACAGGTTTTCGGCACCACGCCGGGCTTAATGGCAACTTTCCTTGTTTTATTTATTTGGGTGTCGATGCCTGTATGGATTTCGGCACGTAAATTCAACCGAAAAGACCTGTGATGACTTGATCTTATTGATTAACCTTGTAAAATCAATCGTATGAAAAGGCATGAAGCGCTGGCCCCATTGTCAAGGGAACATCATGATGGTTTAATCCTGGCTCAGCTACTCAAAAAGAATGCGCCACCATACCGTGGGCTTCCAACCGACCTTCCCGGTAAATTGGGTTATGCCAGGGAAGTGTTTTGCGATATACTTGATAAGCATTTCATACAGGAAGAAAAGGTATTGCATGCCATCAGCGGTAAACACCAGGCAATTGATGAAATGACAAAGGAAATCATTGCGGAGCATAATGATTTGCGCAAAATGTTTAAGAAGCTGGGTATGTATGGCAGGCTGGAAGAAGACCTGGATGCATTAGGCCATGCACTGGAAGCGCATATACGAAAAGAGGAACGGGAATTATTTCCGTTGATACAGGAACATGCATCTATAGCTGATATGCGGTTCATACATCAAATCACAGCCGGGTCATGAAAAAGGATATCCGAAACAGGGCCGATATTGAGCAAATGGTCAACCGCTTTTATGAGAAGGTCCGCAAGGATCCTGTCATTGGCTATATATTCAATGATCTGGCCAAAGTGAACTGGGAAAAGCATTTGCCAGTGATGTATAATTTCTGGGACAATGCGATTTTTTTTAGCGGCACATACAGCGGTAACCCCATGGAATTGCATAAACACCTGCATAAGGTCGCGCACCTCGAAAGCCGGCATTTCGACAGGTGGAATGAATTATTCATCTCCACCGTAGATGAACTCTTTGAAGGCAATAACGCAACTTTAGCCAAGAACCGGGCGCTGAGTATTTCCACGGTCATGCGCCTGAACATCAATCGTTGATTGCAATGGGTTAAATGAAAAGGCATGATGAGAACATCATGCCTTTAACCATATAAAAAACAACAATAAAAAGTTTAGTTGCCCGGAAGTACTACTTCATCAATCACATGTACGATACCGTTGGATGCAGGAACGGAAGCCACGACCTTAGCTTTGCCATTCACCAGCCATTGGCCGTCTTTTTGTGTCAGCGTAATATTTCCACCGTTAACCTGGCCGATCTGTTGCCCGTCTTTAAAAGATTCCACTTTAAACACACCCACTGATACATGGTATTGCAGGATGTCGGTTAAAGCATCTTTCTTTTCCGGTTTCAATAACCCTTCCACCGTACCTGCAGGTAATTTATCAAATGCGGCATTCGTAGGTGCGAAAACAGTGAACGGCCCGGCATTGCTCAGCGCGTCAACCAATTCAGCGGCTTTTACCGCCGTTACCAGTGTGCTGTGGTCTTTACTGGCGATAGCAATTTGTACAACGTTTTTTTGAGACTGGTCGTCCTGCACAGCAGATTGTCCTGCGCCGGGCGCGGATTCTGTGCTTGCAGAACTACTGCCGGAAGTTTGCTCCGTTCCCTGCTGGCAAGCGCTGGCGCCTACTATCAGGCATACCAACAGAAAGGATTTGTTTTTACTGAATATCATAACAGTTGTTTTAATGTGATGTGTAAATATAGCATGCGTATCAGGCAGCATTTTATGCTTACAGTCACAAAAACTAAAATCATTAAAAAAATATTTTTCCTTTAATGATACATAGTATGTTGAATCTATGATTGGGTTCATCAAAAAATATGACATTGGTCAGGTGCTTAGCATGCTTCCGTTTTTATTTTTGAAAAAACAACAAACATGGAAAAACACGATCTGATTCATGAATTTCCCGAGCACAGGGAAAAAATCCATACCCTTAAAATTTCTGATCAGCATTTTCGGAAGATGTTTGATGAATACCACGAGTTGGATCATCACATTCACCGCATTGAGAACGGAACGGAAGCTACCACAGATGAACACCTGAATGAACTGCGTATGAAACGGGTACACCTGAAGGATAATTTGTATCAATACCTTGTTTCCTGATCAGAGCCGTTGCTAATGACATTAAAAGGGCATATCAACCGATATGCCCTTAGCTTTTTATTATTATTTGACCTTATTTCAATTTAGTCATTGCGTCTTTACCAAATCGCAGGAATTCCTCAGCAGGCAGAAATCCGGCTGTTGACAATATTGGCTTTCCTCCTGAATTAAAAATAATCAAAGTAGGGTAACCGGGTATGCGGTATTGTTTAGCCAGAACGGCACCATCACCTTTTTCGCCATCAAGTGTAACATTGATAAAATGCTGGTTATAATATTTGGCAACCTGCTTATCAACAAATGTTTCCCTTTTTAATTTTTTGCAGGGGCCGCACCAGGTGGCATAAATATCCAGGAAAATGGGTTTGTTTTCTGCGGATGCTTTTTGCAACGCTTCGGCCCAACTGCCCTTGAAAAATTGAATCCCAGAGGCTTCAGGCGCGTTTTCTTTTTTCATAAAAGCGCCCAGTGCAATGATCAGGGCTAAGCCTGCCAGGATCGGCAGGAGAATTTTCTTTTTGTTCATGTCTGTTTATCTGGTATGCAAAGGTACATTTTTCCATATCAGTTGAATGTAACCTTTATTGCCTAAAATGTTAAAAATCAATACTTCGATGGAAAGAACCGGGTGTAATTAAACAAATCCTGTAGTATCTTGTTAGCGATTGAAAAGCAAGTATTTAGCCAAATCTTCACTTCAAAATCCTTTAGCGATGGCAAAACAATCCAATCAGGAAATCAGGTTTCTCGAAGGCCCCCAGAGCCGGTGGAAAGATTTTGTGTTTACGGTAAAAGTGGTGAAAGAATTTGTAAAAGGGTTTCGGACCCTGCATTTTGCAGGTCCCTGTGTATGTGTTTTCGGCTCCGCCCGTTTCCCCGAGGATCATCCTACGTATGCCAAAACCAGGGAATTGTCGGCTGAAATTGCCAAACTGGGCTTAACCATCATGACCGGCGGTGGCCCGGGCGTAATGGAAGCGGCCAATCGGGGCGCCAAAGATGTGGGGGGCAAAAGTGTTGGCTGCAATATCGTGCTGCCCCATGAACAAAAGCCCAATCCCTTTCTGGATAAATCGGTAGATATGCGCTATTTCTTTGTGCGCAAGACCCTGCTCATCAAATATTCGTATGCGTTTGTCGTGATGCCCGGCGGTTTCGGCACCCTCGATGAATACTTTGAAGCCCTGACCCTGATCCAGACAGGCAAACTCAAGGAGTTCCCCATCATCATATTTGATAAAGCATACCACCGCGATATTATTGAACATATTGAAAAAATGAAAGCGAATGGGACCATTTCTCCACAGGATTTAGACCTTTGCCTCTTTACAGATTCGGTAGATGAGGCCGTAAATTATATCCGGGAAAATGCCATCCGCAAATTCGGGTTGAAACCGGAAGAAAAACGCAAAGCATCCTGGTGGCTATTCGAAAAGGGCTTTGGAAACGGCAAAAACTGATCACGGTCATTTTTCGGGTTGATAGCACTCATTGACAGGCAATTAGGTACTGGATAGTTTTGCCGGGATGTCTGCGAAAATTCCTCCTGAACAAATCCCTTCTTGTTACCATTGCGGTGACCCTTGCGAGGAACCGATTGTAGAAGAGGGCAAATCTTTTTGCTGCCAGGGTTGCCGACAGGTATATGCGCTGCTCCAGGAGAACGGACTTTGCACCTATTACGATTTTGATAAAAATCCTGGTATCAAGGCCCGGGGAAAGTTTCTGCACGAACGCTTCGCTTACCTCGACGATGAAACCGTCATTGCTAAACTGGCCCAATTCAGGAGCGAACAACTCATACATATTCACTTTTCCTTGCCGCAGATGCACTGCGCTTCCTGCATTTATTTGCTGGAGAACCTGCACCGCATCAATCCGGGCGTGATTCGCTCCCGGGCCGACTTCCAGAAAAAACAGGTGTTCATTTCATTCAATCCCCAACAGGTAACCTTGCGCGAAGTAGTGGAGCTACTGGCCTTTATAGGGTACGAACCGCAAATCAGCTTGAAAGATGTATCGGCAGCGAAATCGCCGGATATCAACAGGCGTAAATTGTTTCACCTGGGTGTGGCGGGCTTCAGTTTCGCGAATATCATGATGCTGAGTTTCCCCGAATATTTTTCCGGTGGATATATCACTGAGCACGGACTGAAAGAAGTATTTGCCTGGGTTATTTTTGGATTATCGCTGCCGGTTTTGTTTTATGCTTCAGCCTCCATTTTTGAATCTGCCTGGAAAGGGCTCAGGCAGAAGGATATCAATATTGATGTGCCCATTGCGCTGGCCATTGTGATTACGTTCGGGCGCAGTTACTATGAAATCTTCACCGGTTCGGGTGCAGGATACCTCGACTCCGGCACGGGCATCATCTTCTTTATGCTTGTGGGCCGCTGGTTCCAGGGTAAAACACATGACGCGTTGTCGTTCGACCGCGACTACCAGTCTTATTTTCCACTAGGCGTTACCGTTATCAGGAATAACCGGGAAGAAAATATTCCCGCGACCAGGCTCGAAGTAGGGGAGCGCATTATAGTGCGTAATGGCGAAATGATCCCATCGGATGCCATCCTGCTGGAAGGCAATGCGATGGTTGATTATAGTTTTGTGAGCGGTGAAAATATCCCTGTAGCATGTAATGTAGGCGACCTCCTGTATGCCGGTGGGCGCCAGGTGGGTGGGGCCATTCAATTAAAAGTGTCCAAAGAAGTCAGCCAGAGTTATATCACCCAATTGTGGAATAATGATGTTTTTACTAAAGACCAGGAAAAGCTGACTTCATTCATCCATCCCTGGAGCCGTTACTTTACCATAGCCCTGTTTACAGTAGCCATCAGCGCTGCTATTTACTGGTGGTTGCATGAGCCAGCCATGATTTGGCCCGTTGTTACGTCTGTATTGATTGTGGCTTGTCCATGCTCACTCTTACTCTCCGCTACCTTCACATTCGGCAATATGCTCAGGCATTTCGGCCGGCAGAAAATGTACCTCAAAAATGAAAAAGTGGTGGAAGCCCTTGCGGCTGTTGATACCATTGTCTTTGATAAAACCGGCACCATTACTTTATCTGACCGGCACCAGGTCATTTATGCCGGCCAGGTACTCACGGAAACGGATAAACGAATGGTGCGTTCCCTGGCAGGACAGTCTGCGCATACCCTGAGCCGTTTCCTGTTTCAATCTTTACATGCAAATGAAACGGATACAATCCCCGTTCTGAGCCAGTACCAGGAATTATCCGGAAAAGGGATACGGGCGCTCGTTGATGAAGTGCCTGTTCGCTTGGGCTCCGCGGATTTTATTCCTGCCGGCGACAATACCGGTACAGATGCAAAAGGGGCAAGGGTATATGTGCAAATAGGAAACCAGCCAAAGGGTTATTTTGAAATACGCCAGCAGTACAGGCCAGGTATGGAAGCTATGGCCGCGGATCTAATAAAAATGGGATATCAGGTAACTGTTTTGTCTGGCGACCACGACGCGGAACGGTCAAGCCTGGAAAAGATATTTGGCAAATCAGCCAACATGCAGTTCGAAGCCAGTCCGCAGGATAAACTGGCATACATTAAAAATCTGCAGGCCGATGGCCGTAAAGTATTGATGATCGGCGATGGGTTGAATGACGCGGGCGCCTTGAAGCAGGCTGATGCGGGCATTGCCGTTACAGACCATGCCGCGAGGTTTACACCAGCCAGCGATGTCATAATGGATGGCGGCTCCGTTTTTAAACTTAGCAGGTTCCTGAAATACGCCCGTTCCGGTAAAACCATCATCAGCATCAGTTTCATCGTTTCCATACTGTATAATATCGTAGGCTTATCCTTTGCCGTTCAGGGTTTGCTGTCACCATTGGTGGCCGCGATCCTTATGCCGGCCAGCAGCATCAGCATCATCATCCTGGTGAGCCTGCTCGGAAATTATATGGCAAGATGGAAAGGTTTATATAAAAACTGATTAAGATCAGGATAGGTTTTGACAGCAGTCATTACACTGCTAATGCCATCGAAATACTTTTGACCATTCATTTTTAAGCACTTACATGAGCGCTCTATTTGTTTTAATTGGGATAAGCATACTGGTTGCCGGCGGTTTCCTGCTGGCTTTTTTGTGGAGTGTAGGCAATGGGCAATATGATGATGATTATACGCCCTCCGTGCGGATGCTCTTTGACCAGGAAAAGAATACGGCAGCCAAAAATGAAACAGAAAATATCCAAGTAACAACTCCAACCACTAAATAACCAAAACAAACAACATGCAGGTAGAAAAATTCTATTATGACAACAGGATCGTCAAAAATTTTGCCTACGCCACCATTTTATGGGGTGTTGTAGGCATGTTGGCGGGGCTCTGGGTGGCTTTGCAGTTGGTATTCCCTTCATTGAATATCACGCAGTACGGCACATTCGGGCGATTAAGGCCCTTGCATACCAATGCGGTCATTTTCGCATTTGTAGGCAACGGTATTTTCATGGGCGTGTATTATTCCTTGCAAAGGCTCTGTAAGGCAAGGATGTACAGCGACACCCTGAGTAAAATTCATTTCTGGGGCTGGCAGCTCATCATTGTGGCCGCAGCCATCACGCTCCCCATGGGTATTACTACCAGCAAGGAGTATGCTGAACTGGAATGGCCCATTGATATCGCCATTACGCTGATCTGGGTTGTGTTTGGTTGGAATATGTTCGGAACGATACTGAAACGCCGCGAAAGGCACTTATATGTAGCCATCTGGTTTTACATCGCCACGTTTGTTACCGTTGCGGTATTGCATATCGTTAACTCTTTCGCCATCCCGGTGAGTTTCATGAAAAGTTACTCCTGGTATGCCGGCGTACAGGATGCCCTGGTGCAATGGTGGTATGGCCATAACGCGGTGGCATTCTTCCTCACAACTCCTTACCTCGGCCTGATGTATTATTTCATGCCAAAAGCGGCTAACCGCCCCGTGTATTCTTACAGGTTGTCAATCATCCACTTCTGGGCGCTGATCTTCCTCTACATCTGGGCAGGCCCGCACCACTTGCTGTACACGTCTTTACCTAACTGGGCACAGTCACTGGGTGTGGTTTTCTCATTCATGCTCATCTTCCCAAGCTGGGGTGGTATGATCAACGGTTTGTTAACCCTGCGCGGTGCCTGGGATCGTGTACGCGACGACGTTATTTTGAAATTTATGGTGGTTGCCGTAACCGCTTACGGTATGGCCACTTTTGAAGGTCCGATGCTGTCGTTGAAAAACGTGAACGCCATCAGCCACTTTACCGATTGGATCGTAGCGCACGTGCATGTTGGCGCCCTGGGTTGGAACGGTATGCTGACCTTCGGTATCCTGTACTGGCTGATCCCGCGCATCTTCAATACTCCCTTGTATTCCAAGAAACTGGCTGCAAACCATTTCTGGCTGGGTACACTGGGTATCGTTTTCTATGCTGTTCCGATGTACTGGGCTGGTTTCACCCAAAGCAGTATGTGGAAACAATTCACTGAAAGTGGCCAGTTGAAATATTCTTTCCTGGAAACTGTTACTTACCTCAAACCATTTTATGCCATGCGTTCCCTCGGTGGAACCCTCTACCTGATCGGTGCGCTCATCATGGTGTATAACATTTACAAAACCGTTAAAGCAGGTAAACTGGTGGCTGATGAAGCCGCGGAAGCGCCTGCCCTCGAAAAAGAATACCACTCGCACCAGGGTGAACACTGGCACCGCTGGATTGAACGCAAACCCGTACAAATGCTGGTGGCCAGCCTGATCGTGATCCTGATCGGCGGTGTGATTGAAATGGTACCCACATTCCTGATTAAATCAAACGTGCCGACCATCAGCAGCGTGAAACCTTATACGCCGCTGGAATTGCAGGGACGCGATATTTATGTGCGCGAAGGATGTTATGTATGCCACTCGCAAATGATACGTCCATTCCGCAGTGAAACGGAACGATATGGGGAATACTCCAAAGCCGGTGAATTTGTGTACGACCACCCGTTCCAATGGGGTAGTAAACGTACAGGGCCCGACCTGGCCCGTGAAGGTACAGGCAACCTGAAAAAATCAGACGGTTGGCATTTCCGCCACATGCGCGAACCATCCTCCATGAGCGAAGGTTCCATCATGCCGGCTTATCCTTTCCTCCTGGAGCAAGACCTGGATACTAATTCTACACCGGCTAAAATACGGGCCATGCAAACACTGGGTGTTCCTTATGAAAAAGGATTTGATAAGGAGGCCAATGAAGCGCTGATGGCACAGGCTAAGCAGATATCGAATAACCTGTTGAACGACAGCATTCGTGTGGCGCCCAATAAGGAAATCATCGCGCTGATCGCTTACCTGCAACGACTTGGTAAGGACATTCAACAACCACAAAACAATTAAGCCATGTTTAAATTCATCAAACAATATGCGGAAACAATTGATGGTGCACAAGTGTACCCAATGATTTCCCTGCTCATATTCTTCATCTTTTTTGTGGTGCTATTATTGTATGTGAAGACTATGGACAAAAACAGGATCAAGCAAATATCCAATATTCCGCTTGACCAGGAAACCGACCAACCCACAACCATTTCCTAAATAACATGTATATGCGACCAAAACAAATATTGCTGAATATAGGTACCGCGCTGGCCCTGGCTTTACTGCTGCCGGGCATGGCAGACGCACAGGATGCAGCAACTGCGCCCCAGGCTGTAACCTCTTCTACCAACCAGGTGGCCATCCTGATGCTCATAATTGCCGCGGTGCTGGCATTTGTCATTTATGCGCTCGGACAGGTTTTGTTTACGATGGGCAGGCAAGCCCTTGATAAAAGCCGGAAAGAGAATAAATTAATGTCTGTGCTCCTGATGATTGGTTTCTCATTGATGGGGTTAACCACGCAGGCACAAGATGCGGCTGCCACGGAAGCCGCGCAGGTATTGCCTAATTACGGCGGGTTGTCTGCCACTACATTCTGGATGTTTTTCGCGGTGATCATCACTGAAGTGATCGTAATCTTCTTTATGATGTTTTCCATTCGCCGCATCCAACGGGAACTGCTACCCGAAGAAGCTGCTGAAAAGAAACAAACATTCAGCCGCTGGTGGTCTGAAGTAGATAAGAAACTCTTCACACGTGCCGTGCCTGTAGAAAAAGAAGCGGATGTAATGCTCGATCATGATTATGACGGCATCCGCGAACTGGATAACGCGCTTCCACCATGGTGGAAATACGGATTCTATATCACCATTGGCGTTGCTTTCGTGTATCTGATGCATTATCATGTGTTGGGAAATGGAAAAAACCCTACACAGGAGTATGAAGCGGAGATGGCACAGGCCCAGGCAAAAGCGGCTGTTTATGCTGCGAAGCAGGTAGATAAAGTGGATGAAAGCAATGTGCAAATGCCTGATGTGGCCGGTCTTGAAAAAGGTAAGGAGTTATATGCTAGCAACTGTTGGGCATGCCATGGTAAATTAGGTGAAGGTGGCGCCGGTCCAAACCTTACGGATGACTACTGGATCCATAAGGGTTCATTGAATGATATCTATAAATCCATCAAAGTGGGATATCCGGATAAAGGGATGCAGGCCTGGGAAAAGAATTTCTCACCAAAAGAAATCAGTTACCTGACCGGCTATATCAAAAAAATGCGCGGAACCAATCCACCCAATGCCAAAGCGCCGCAAGGTGATTTGTATGAAGATGCCGCTGCTTCACCGGCTGCCACAGATTCATCTGCAAATGCACAACCGGCACCCAAAGCGGATTCTACAACTACCAATGCCGCTAAAACAAGTAAATAATGATGCAGGAAGAACCGTTATTGACGCAAGAGGCATTCAGGGATTCCGTTGCCACCATTTCCAAAGAAGGGAAACGGAATTTTATTTACCCAAAAAAACCAAAGGGTAAACTGTATAACCTGCGCACGGTTTTCAGCATTTTTTACCTGGTTGTTTTCTTTACACTGCCATTTATAAAAGTAAATGGGGAACCCTTGTTGATGTTTAATATCCTGGAAAGGAAATTCATATTGTTCGGTATGATTTTCTGGCCCCAGGATTTCTTCATATTCGGCATCGGGATGATCACGTTTATTGTATTCGTGATATTGTTTACGGTTGTCTACGGGCGCGTCTTCTGTGGATGGGCATGCCCGCAAACCATCTTCATGGAAATGGTATTCCGGAAGATAGAGTATTTGATCGATGGAGATGCCCAGCAACAGCGCAATTTGCAAAAGATGCCATGGAATGGAGAAAAGATCAGGAAAAGGGTATTCAAGTTTGTAGTCTTCTTTACCATATCCTTTATCATCGCCAACTTCTTCCTGGCTTACCTCATTGGCATGGATCAGTTGTTGGGATATATCAGTCATCCGGGTGGTCATATTGGTACACTGATTTCACTGCTTGTCTTTACCAGCATCTTCTTTTTTGTGTACTGGTGGTTTAGGGAACAGGCTTGTATTGTGGTTTGTCCATATGGCCGTTTGCAGGGCGTTTTGCTTGATAAGAACTCCATTGTTGTGGCCTATGATTATAAAAGGGGAGAGCCAAGGGGAAAAATGAAAAAATCATCCTCAACTGCTTCAGCATGGGAGAATGGCAATGGTGCTGCCGCAGATCATGCAGGGCTGCAACCTACTGCAGTTGCTGAACTTTCTGGGCAGGCCCAGGCAAAGGGTGATTGTATTGATTGCTTTGCATGCGTGAAGGTTTGTCCAACGGGCATCGATATACGAAATGGCACCCAGTTGGAATGCGTGAATTGTACTGCCTGTATCGATGCCTGCGATGCGATCATGACGAGTGTACAAAAGCCAACCGGACTGATCAGGTTTGCTTCGGAAAACAGTATCAAGGAAGGTGTAGCGTTGAAACTGACCAAAAGGATCATTGCGTATACTACCGTTTTGTTTTTACTGATTTCCCTCCTGGTGGTGCTCCTGGTAACCCGTACAGACCTGGATGCACGGTTGATGCGCACAGCAGGCATGACATACACATCATTGCCGGATGGAAGGATCAGTAATCTCTATAACCTGAAACTGGCGAATAAGACACACCGGGATATTTCGATCAGCCTAAAGCTGGAGAATACGAATGGGGAAATTGAATTGATCAGTAAGGCAAAACCGGTTGTGAAAAAAGAAGATTATATGGTTTTGCAGTTTTTCGTGAAAATGAAACGCGAACAACTGCAGGGATGGAAAACACCTTTGCAAATTGGCTTGTACGACTCTACTGGAAAAATAAAAACCATCTCGGCCAAGTTTATCGGGCCCGAGGTATATAATTAAATTGAACCATTATGAGCTGGGGATATAAAATATTATCTGTGTATTTATTGTTTGTAGCGGGCATCATGTTCCTTGTATTTAAAACATCGCAGGAGAAAGTAGACCTCGTTACTAAGGATTATTATGAACAGGAATTAAAATACCAGGACCGGATCGACCAGGTAAGCAGGGCAGCGTCCCTCTCTTCAGATTTGTCTTACCAGGTAGGAGAGGGAATGGTGAATGTCAAATTCCCTGCTGAAATGAAAGGAAAAGCAATAGAGGCGGATATGCTGTTGTATTGTCCATCCGATAAACAAAAAGACATTTCAAAAAAACTGGAAACCACGACAGCCGAAATGGCCATGCCAATTCCGAATTCATACAAAGGAATGTTTGAATTGAAAATCCACTGGAAATCCGAAGGGTCAGATTATTATTCGTCGCATAAATTTTTCATACAATGACAGCATTCTTAGTCACGGGTTTTGTCATGGGTGCTTTAGGGAGCTTGCACTGTATAGGCATGTGCGGCCCTTTGGCCCTGGCTTTGCCTGTGGTGAAGGAAGACTTGTCATCCAGGTTCCTGGGATCATTGCTGTATAATATAGGCCGAACTGTCACTTACGCGCTGATTGGAGCAATAACCGGAATGTTGGGTAAGAGCTTTGCATTATTTGGATACCAACAGGGTTTATCCCTGGCACTAGGTGTTGCCATCATCCTCTTTGTGCTGTTTCCCAGGTTAGGCCAGGGCTTAAACCGGGGGCGTTTGATGCCGGCTTTTTTTGAAAAAGTCAGGTCGGGTATCGGCCGCTTGTATGTTAAAAAGAATTATTCGGCTATCCTCGTAATTGGCTTGTTGAATGGATTGCTTCCTTGCGGATTGGTGATGATGGCATTGGCTGCATCGCTGGCTTCTGCTGATTTGATTTCCGGCACTTTGTTCATGGCCGGTTTTGGGTTGGGCACCATTCCTTTGATGTGGTCGCTGACTTTTTTTGGCGGCTTCATCAGCATCAACCTGCGCAGGAAACTGCGGGGCTTATATCCTTACCTGATGGTCATCATGGCCTGCCTGCTGATCATTCGGGGCTTGGGTTGGGGGATACCTTACCTGAGTCCGGCTTTGCATAATGAAGCGGATCATGTACATCAGGGAATCGATTGTCATTAGATATTGAGGGTATGGAAAACAGATGAAATCAAATGAAGAGAACGGATAAAAACGAATACGGAAACAAAGTTTTATTGCTGGATACCGTTATGGGAAATATCAATATTTCGGGGAAAGAGCATTACCTGCATGAATACCAGGCCTGGAACAGGGCACTGAGTTATTTGCTGGAGGAAAACGCTTACCTGAAAACCAGGTTGGCGCAGGTATTGGATATCAATACCGATAAGCAGTTTGTTGACCTGGCGGAACATTTCCAGAACAGTTTCATATTTAATGACGAATTGATCCGTGAGATGGAAATAGATATCCGGGCACAACAGGAAATCCTCAAAAAATCTGCTATGGCTGACTTGTTAAAAGGGGATCAGGAAGCATTTGTCAAAAAGCAGGATAAACTGAGGAATGAGATGGAGTATTTTGAAAAGAAATTTTCACAGATGAAAAACGAGTTTAATCATTATCTTGTTTCCCACCTTAAAAAAACAGGTTAATTCAGCATATTCTCCAGCTTTTTCTTATTCAGGATGCTGATACGGCTGCCCTGGATGTCGATGAGTTTCTCCGATTTGAAATCACTCAATGTGCGAATTAGCGATTCCGTGGCTGTGCCCGCGATATTCGCCAGGTCCTCCCGCGAAATCTGTATCGAGAACTGGTCTTCGCCTTCTTTCTGGTATTTGTTCATCAGTGTCACCAATGCCGTGGCAACCCGCTTGCGCAATGAGTTATATGCAATGTTCAGCAATTGTTTTTCCTTTTCACTGATGTTTTTCGCCAGGAGTTTGATGAATTGTTTTGTCGCGTCTTTATTGGTAAACAGTAAGTGTTCAAAATCACTGATGGGTATCTCGGCGATCAGGCTTTCATCAATGGTTTCCGCGGTTTCTTTGTAAGTGGTGCCTTCTAACAGTGCCGTATATCCGAAGAAATCCCCGTCGCTGTACAGCCCGATGGTGAGGTCTTTACCGTCATCATTGCTGATATAAGTCTTAACTTTTCCTTTTCGTATAAAAAACAGTTTTTGTGGATGGTTGCCCTGTAAATAAATCACCTGCTTTTTCCGGTAAGTGTTTTCTGGCCTGTTTTCTGAAATATTTTCTAAAGTTTCCTTTTCACCGTATTCATTCAGCATTTCCTGCATGCCCTGGATGCCCGCGGGGTATTCCTTTTTCATCAACGCCGCTTTTTTCAGCCTGCTTTCTACTGCATTCAGCAGTTCAATATCAGTAAAGGGCTTGGTGATATAATCATCGGCGCCCATTTCCATGCCTTTGCGGAAATCGCTTCGTTCAGACTTAGCCGTTAGGAATATAAATGGTATGCCGGATAATTCATCGTTTTTATGCAGGAGGTGCAATACGCCATATCCATCAAGAACAGGCATCATGACATCACAAATGATCAGGTCGGGATGGTCGGACTGCGCCTTTTCTATGCCTACTTTGCCATTTTCAGCGGTGGACACCCTGTAATTTGCCAACTCAAGGATTTCCGCTGTATTCTCCCTGATTTCCTGGTTGTCTTCAATAATGAGGATATGTGGCTTCATGATGCTGCTGTAGGTTCTAATGGTTTAAATGTTAACGTAAAACATGTGCCTTCTTCAAGTACGCTGTGAAAACTGACTTCACCCTGCATGAGGTCAACGTATTTGGATACGATGTGCAGGCCAAGACCTGTGCCGGGTATATTGGTGGCATTGGCCGCACGGAAAAACCGCTCAAATAAATGTTGTTGGTCTTTTTCAGAAATGCCAATTCCATGGTCTTTTACTGAAACAACAATATCAGAATCCGATACATGCGCACTGATTTCAATCACGCCCTGGTCGGATGAAAACTTGATGGCATTGGAGAGCAGGTTGATCAGGATATTGCGCATCAGCGAAGGGTCGAGGCAGACCATCTCCGCGCCTTGGTATTTAACATCTAAATGCTGGCCGGGCTTGCAAATGATTTTCATTTCCTGGCAAACATTCTGTATCAGGTTGTGCAAATTAAAATGATCGGGATGTACTTCAATTTTTCCGTTTTCAATTTTCCCAATAGACAGGAATTCGTCCAGAATCCCACTCAGGTTATTCACGGATGACTTGATCCTCCCGATATGCCTGTCACGTTTTTCCTGCTCTTCCGTTTCCTTGTATTTAGCTAATAGGGAAGCCGATGATAAAATGGTGCTGAGGGGGGTCCTGAATTCATGCGATGCCATCGACACAAACCTTGTCTTCAGGTCGCTCAATTCTTTTTCTTTTTCCAATGCACGGGATAATTCATCCCGGCTGGCTTCAATGTGTTGCATGGCATCCTGTAACTGCCTGGTGCGAATAGCCACTTTTTCTTCCAGTTCATCATTGAGTTTCTCAATTTTCAACACGTTGGCCGCAAGTTCCTCTTTCTGCCTGATAACAGCTTGTTCGATTTCTTTGCGCAAACTGATATCACTCACAAATGCAATAACATGAAACTCATTGCCATCGGAGTAATGGCTGAGGCTAACCTCTACGGGAATTTCCCGGCCATCTTTCCGCAAACCAAATAAATCCCTTCCCACACCCATCACCCTTCTTTCCGGCTCTTGCACGAAATGGTCCCGGTGCGATTTATGTTTTTTGGCATAATGTGAGGGGATTAATTTTTCAACAGGCTGGCCGATCAGCTCAGCAGGATCCGCATAACCAAATTGTTGCAGCAATAACTGGTTGACACGCTCAATACGCCCTTCCTTATTGGCAATGAGAATGCCTATGGAAGCATAATTGAAAAAGGCTTCAAATTTGTCTTTTTCGCTGATCATGTATCGTATACGATTGACAATAAGCAAATTACCACTTAAGGCTTGTCAAATATAAGCCAGAAAATTTAACCGGGGTTTCAGAGGATACCTGCGATCAGCATCTTGCTGAATAATCGGACCCTGGCTATGCCTTCCTGGCTTCCGCTGATGCGCCAACTATGCAGGAAAACCTGCCGGGTGCGGGGAAGCCAAAGCCTGATTTGCTCAATATCCTGCCGGTATTTGACTCCTTTTTTATTCATCCATTTTCGAAATGCTATCATACATAATGGTTTCACGACGAAAAACCAGGCGCCCAGCAATACAATCGAACGGAGAAGGATAAACGCCGCATCGGTGGAAGGCAGGAAAAAGCTATTTGGGAATATCAATGCTAGGGCCAATATTGACCAGATGAGCAAGAAAATAACTTTCATGATCCCTTTTCTTTTTTTGCGGGGAACTGCTGTTTCGTCTTCAGCAGGTCCAGGCTCCTGGAAATGATGGCCATATTCTTTTTTCCATCCGTCAACCCTGGAAGCTAACCGTGACGCATAGATGCCAATCAATAAGCCAGCAATGGCATGGATGGCGATATATACCAATGCAATCATTTTTGAATAATCCGTCATGTCCTTATCGCCTGTCAATTTCTGAATAAATTGATTGACGGCATCCCAAAAACTGTTTCCAAATAAAACCCATAATACCAGAATCCTTTGACCCGCAGATTCCACCAGCGCCAATACGCCCAGGATAATGGCCTTTGCTAAAAAATATTTCCTGTTCCTGAACAAGAGTTGCCCGAGCATGCCCTGAAAAAAAACGGCTATGTAGGCAGTGGGCGGGCTGTGCGGGCTAAGCATCAGTTTAAAAAAAGCAACCAGTATGGTAGCACGCAGGATGCCCGCCGGTTCGGGCCTGTGGTACGCGATCAGTATGATGCAGGTAACAGCCATCCCACTTACCAGTAAACCGGTAAACGGTATACGCGCCCCATGCATGAGCCCGCCTGCCCACGCTTCGCATATGGCCCATAAAGCAATAAGCCTGTAATATCCCTGCCTGTCTGTTCCTTCCTGCAAAGTGGTATTCATAGCTGATTTCCCTTAACTTTATTGGCCATAAACCTGAACGATTGATACAATTTATTTTAAACGACCGGCTTGTACAAACGGTTAAACACCCGGGTATGGCCCTGCTCGATTTCATCAGGTACGAAAAGAACCTGACTGGCACAAAGATAGGGTGCAGGGAAGGAGATTGCGGCGCCTGCAGCATCCTGGTGGGTGAATGGGTGCAGGGAAAACTCAGGTATCAAAGCGCGACCAGTTGCCTGATGGCCCTTGGGCATGCCCATCGTAAACACATCGTTACCATTGAAGGGATAAATTCAGATAACCTGACCCCGGTTCAAAAAGCCTTTGCCGAAGAAGGCGCTACCCAATGCGGTTTTTGCACACCCGGTTTTGTGGTCAGCCTCACTGGATACTGCGTATCTGACAATGTAAATGACGGATCGGCAATCGATGCCATCAACGGAAATATCTGCAGGTGCACGGGATATAAATCCATTCAGCGGGCAGCCCAACAAGTACAAACGGTGATGGATACCCGAAACCAGGAAAGCGCCGTCAGTTTTGCTGTCCATCATGGCATGGTGCCAGATTATTTCTTATCCATTCCGGAACGGCTGGCTGCATTGCAGGAAAGCCATACGCTCCAAACCTCAGATGACGCAAGGATATTAGGCGGAGGGACGGATTTGTTTGTGCAGCAACACGACCAAATGACAGAAGCTTCCTGGCAATTCCCGGGCCACCAGGATGCACTCAGGTTGATCAGGAAAGAAGGGGACATATGCGTGATGGGTGGCGCGGTGACCGTTTCGGATATCGCCGCTTCAGAAATTTTCAGGTATCATTTTCCGGGATTGGATCGCTATATCAAACTGGTTTCATCCACGCCCATCCGGCATATGGCAACCATCGCCGGTAATTTTACCAATGCTTCGCCTATTGGCGATTTCAGCATTTTTTTCCTAGCGCTGGATGCCCGCTTAACCCTGTCCAAACAAGGCAGGCAAAGGGAATTGCCGCTGCGGGCTTTTTTCAGGGATTATAAATTGATTGATAAGGATCCCGGGGAAATCATTACGGAAATACGCTTCAGGCTTCCGTCTGCGGATGACCGTTTCCATTTCGAAAAAGTCAGCAAACGCACACACCTGGATATCGCTTCAGTGAATGCAGCCATCAGTTTGCGTATGTCTGGCGGAATGATCCTCGAAGCGGGCGTTTCAGCAGGAGGCGTTGCGCCGGTCCCGGCCTTCCTGCCAAAGTCAAGTGCCTTATTGGCCAATCAGTACCCATCACCCGAACTCCTGGAAACCATGATCGGATCGGTTCAGTCCGAAATCCGTCCGATCAGCGATGCACGGGGTTCCGTGGAATACAAACGTTTATTATTATCACAACTCATTCGTGCCCATTTCATGGAATTGTTCCCTGGAATGGCGCCATCTTTCATACCTACACACTGATATGCAGCATATCGATACCAAAAGCCATTTGCGCGGAGAGTCGCTGTACCTGGATGATATACCCATGGTCAGGGGTACGCTGTTTGGTGTCGTCTACCCCTCACCGGTAGCACATGGCAGGATCCGTTCATTACAACTTGATGATGCACTTGCGATGCCGGGGGTTGTGCGCATACTCACATACAAAGATATTCCCGGCCGCAACCAAATCGGGGGTATTGTGCCGGATGAACCGCTGATGGCTGAACATGAAGTGCATTTTCATGGGATGCCCATCGCTTTTGTGGTGGCGGAAACAGATGAACAGGCGCGTGCAGCCATCAAAAAAATACAGGTTGACATTGAACCTTTACCTGTCATAACCGATCCAAGGCAGGCAAAGGCATTGGGCAACCTCATAGTACCGCCAAGGACTTTTAAGATCGGGGACAGCACGGGCGCGTTTAAGAACTGTGCATACATCGCGTCGGGCCGCGCAGACAGCAACGGGCAGGAACATTTATATATTGAAACACAAGGCGCATACGCGTTGCCGTTAGAAGGCGGGCAGGTTCGGGTGTATTCATCCACCCAGGGGCCTACGGCCGTTCAACGGCATGCGGCGGATGTACTCGGTATATCCATGAGCCAGGTGGAAGTGGATGTGAAAAGGCTGGGTGGCGGTTTTGGGGGAAAAGAAGACCAGGCTACCGCATGGGCCGTATTTTGCGCATTGGCCGCCTACCTGTTGCAAAAGCCTGTGAAATACAGCCTTCACCGCATGGAAGATATGCGGATGACGGGGAAGAGGCACCCGTACTCTTCAGATTTTACCATTGGCCTCGACAAGGATTTAAATATCCTGGCATATGAAGTCTGCTTTTACCAGAATGCCGGCGCCTCGGCCGACTTATCACCTGCGGTGATGGAACGCACATTGTTTCATTGTACCAACAGTTATTATATCCCCAACGTTACGGCTACCGCGTATTCATGCCGCACCAACCTCCCGCCCAATACGGCTTTCAGGGGTTTTGGCGGGCCTCAGGGTATGTTTGTCATAGAATCGGCCATCGCGCAAATCGCGGAACAAATAGGCGTGCACCCGTCCCGTATCCAGGAAAAAAACCTGATCCGAACGGGCCATGAATTTCCATACGGGCAAATCGCGCAAAGCCAGGCCCCTGCCTGCTGGGATAAAGCCTGCCGTCATTTTGATGCAAAAAGGATGATGGAGGAAGTGGCACAGTTTAACCGCAACAATGTTTTATGTAAAAAGGGCATTTCATTTATGCCCATCTGTTTTGGGATTTCTTTTACCAAAACCCTGATGAACCAGGCACGCGCATTGGTGCATATTTACACCGATGGCAGCGTGAACATCAGCACCGGGGCAGTGGAAATGGGACAGGGCGTGAGTACCAAATTGATCCAGGTGGCCGCATCTGTTTTCTCTTTGCCTGCCGAACAAATCAGGATCAACAGTACAAATACATATCGCATCGCCAATACATCGCCTTCCGCCGCCAGCGCTACAGCCGACCTGAATGGTAAAGCGGTGGAGCTGGCATGCAATGCGCTGAAAGGAAGGCTTACGGACATGGCTTCCCGGATCCTTCAAAAGGATATTTCGTCTATTCATTTCCGTGGTGGCCAGGTCTATGTACATGATGCAGCAACTGAACTGAACTGGAAAGGCCTTGTTCAGGCGGCTTATGTAAACCGTATCAGCCTGAGCGAACATGCGCATTACGCGACACCCGACATTCATTTCGATAGTTCCATTGAAAAGGGGCATCCATTTGCCTATCATGTATATGGTACGGCGATAACAACCGTAACGGTAGATACCATCCGTGGAACCTATCAAATCGACGCGGTAAAGATTGTGCACGATACTGCGTCGAGTATGAACAGGATGATCGACAAAGGACAGATCGAAGGCGGCCTTGTACAGGGTATCGGATGGATGACCATGGAGGAAATTGTGTTTGACCAGGAGGGAAGGTTGAGGAGCAATGCCTTATCTACATACAAAGTGCCGGATATTTACTCCGTGCCTGGGATCATCGATGTGGAGTTTCATGAAACGGATGAAGACAACCTGGCCATATTCCGGTCAAAAGCGGTAGGGGAACCGCCGCTGATGTACGGTATAGGTACATATTTTGCACTGAGAATGGCATTAAAAGCGTTTAACCCTTCCGGTGAGATTGGATTTGATGCGCCAATGACTCCCGAAAAAATGCTGATGGGATTATACCAGAAGAAATCATCATGACAGAACGGTTCATATTTTCAAAACGTTGTTGGATCAACGGCGCATTGCAGCCGGCTACCATCGTTATGCGCGACGGCATCATCCGGGATATTATTTTTGATAAAACTGAAGGTGCGGAAGATTATGAGGACCTGGTAATAATGCCGGGGGCTATCGATGCACATGTACATATTAATGAACCCGGCCGTACCGAATGGGAGGGTTTTGATACGGCAACAAAAGCCGCAGCAGCAGGAGGGATCACATCGATTGTAGACATGCCGCTCAATTCGAGCCCGGTTACAACCAACCTGGAATCCCTTCGCATCAAGCAGCAGGCTTCATTTGGGAAAATGCATGTGCATGTGGGCTTCTATGGAGGATTGATACCGGGGAACCTTGAAGATTTACCGGCCTTAATCGATCATGGGATCCTTGGGATTAAATGTTTTATGGTGCATTCCGGCATTGATGAATTTCCGAATGTAAGCATTGAAGATATTGATGCGGCGATGCCCTTGCTTGCAGCAGCAGGAATTCCTTTGTTGGCACACGCGGAATGGATCAGGGAACCCGCCACATGCAGGCTCAATGAAGAGCCATCTTCGTACCGGGAATACCTGGCCAGCAGGCCTGATGTATGGGAAACTGATGCTATACGCATACTGGTTGAATTATGCAGGAAGCACCGTTGCAGGGTCCATATTGTGCATGTATCATCCATGTATTCATTACCCATCATTCGTGATGCGAAACGGGAAGGCCTGCCCATCACGGCGGAAACCTGTCCGCATTACATATACTTTAATGCGGAAGAAATTCCCGATGCCCAACCGCTGTTTAAATGCGCGCCGCCTGTTCGCACAAAAGCGCATGCAAAAGCGCTGAAACAGGCTTTGATGGATGGTACCCTTGATTTCATCGCGTCTGACCATTCGCCCGCGCCACCTCAAATAAAAAAGCTGGATTCCGGGAACCTCCGGGACGCATGGGGCGGGATATCTGGTTTGCAGGTACTCCTTCCTGTTAGTTGGACGGCCTTGAAAGCAAATATGGAGCTCAGTGAATTTATTCCCTTGCTTACGGGAAAACCCGCACAATTTCTCGGGCTGCATCAAACAAAGGGACAGATTACAAAAGGATATGATGCCGATCTCGTCATTTGGGACCCCGGCCAGGAATTTACCCTGCATACAACGGAACTATGCCACAGGCACAGCGCCTGCCCTTATACTGGGCGTAAGCTATCCGGCTTTGTGAAAGAAACAATTTTGCGGGGGGGAACGATTTTTCATCATCAACACATTCAAACAAAACATTCAGGACAATGGCTCAAACGACCGTAAAGGAAATTATTAAAGAAGAACCTTCGTTTACCCGCCTCACAGACCTCGCTGCGGAAAGGCTCGGTGGGAAAGTGCTGTACGCAACGGATGACTTCTTCGCGGAAAAGGAAAACCTCATCAAACCCGGGAGGGGCATCTTTATCTCGGATAAATATACCGACAGGGGTAAGTGGATGGATGGATGGGAGAGCCGACGCAAGAGGACACCTGGCCATGATTGGGCCGTGATTCAACTGGCTGCATCCGGCAGTATCAAAGGTTTTGATATCGACACAAATTTCTTCCTCGGTAACCATCCGCCATTTGCATCAGTTGAGGCCGCGGTGCTGTCTGACACGCATACGATTACTGACTGGGATAGCGCCGACATAGCCTGGAAGGAAATTTTACCCAAATCAGCGCTCGACCCCGGAAGCCGTAATTTCTTTGACTGCCCAAATCCCGAAAGGTTTACGCACCTCAGGTTACATATTTATCCCGACGGTGGCGTTGCGAGGTTCAGGGTATATGGGGAAGTAGTCAAAGACTGGAACAAGGTATCTCCAAATGAGGAAATCGACCTGGCCGCGGCCATTCATGGCGGACAGGCCATTGCCTGCAATGATATGTTCTTCAGTTCTATGGGTAACCTCATCATGCCCGGCAGGGGCGTAAATATGGGAGATGGATGGGAAACCAAGCGAAACCGCACACCCGGAAACCGCGATTGGGTCATTCTTCGTTTAGCCCACCCAGGTAGTATCCGGAGGATTGTGGTGGACACCTGTCATTTTAAAGGGAATTACCCCGACCGTTGCTCCATTGAAGTGTGCAACAGCCGGAATGATCAGGATGTGCTAAAAGGAGATGTTAGCTGGCGGAGCATACTCCCGGAATCAAAATTGGCCGCTCACCATGAACATGAATTCAAGGCTGAAATTACCGATACATCTCCCTGTACGCACGTCCGGCTGAATATCTTCCCGGATGGGGGTGTAAGCAGGCTCAGGCTCTATGGATTCAAAAGCGTGTAACCATGACCGGTATATTTTTATTCGTCATATTATTTTTTGTATTGGTCATGCTCGTGGTCATGACTTACCAGTTGCGTTCCGTGGAACATAAACACAAGGCAGATGAGGATGACCCGTTGGTGGAAACAAACGAAAAAGCATTGTCTGGCATCATCGGTTCGCAGGAATTTGTATACACGGCTATTGTGTTAACCGGCATCGGGCTCGTGGCTTCCATCTATCTGCTTGTCAGGGGGACCGTTTGGGAAGGGCATTTGATGGAATGGCTAAACATTGTGGTCAGGCTCATGCACATCACATTCGGCATAGCCTGGATTGGCGCGAGTTTTTACTTTGTTTTTCTTGAGAACGCGCTCAACCGTACTAAGGATGTACGCGATGAACTCGCAGGTAATTTATGGGCGGTGCATGGTGGCGGCTTTTATTACCTGGAAAAATATAAAGTGGCGCCCAAAGTGATTCCGAAAGACCTGCATTGGTTTAAGTATGAAGCGTACTTTACCTGGCTCACCGGTTTCAGTTTGCTTTTTGTAGTGTATTATTTTAATGCGGAGGCCATGCTGATCGACAAATCGGTGATGAGCCTGTCGTCATTTGCAGCCATCTCAATTGGTGTTGGTTCTTTTATACTGGCATGGTTGCTTTACGACCTGATGTGTAAATCATCTTTAAAGAACAACCCGCTGTTATTCTTACTCATTGGTGTTGGCATCGCAACAGTATTTGCCTGGGGCTATAGCCAGGTATTCAGCGCCAGGGCGGCATACATCCATTTTGGTGCGATGCTGGGCAGCCTGATGGCAGGAAATGTGTTTTTTGTGATCATTCCTTCGCAAAAGGCAATGGTTAAAGCGGCCAGGGAAGGGAGTTTCCTCAATCCGGTATTGGGCAAGAACGCCTTACACCGGTCATTGCATAATAACTATTTTACGCTGCCTGTTTTGTTTGTAATGATCAGCAATCATTTTCCATCTACTTTCGGCTTTGAACATCCCTGGCTGGTGCTGATGATCATCACTATTGGAACGGCTGGCGTGAAGCATTACCTTAACCTGAGGGAAAAAGGGCGTCTATCCGTATGGGTTATGCCCATCTCATGCCTCGTCCTGCTCGCTGCCGCCTATATCACCGCCCCGGCAAAACCGGGTGCCTGTAATAAGGAAATAGATTTTTCGGAAGTGAATGCCATCATGCAAAAGCGTTGCGTAAGCTGCCATTCGTCCAAGCCAACGGATGATGTATATGTGGCCGCGCCCAACGGGGTTATGTTTGATACGCCAGACCAGATCATCGCTAAAAAAGATTTAATTATGCAAAGGGTGGTGGTCACCAAAACCATGCCCCAGAATAATAAAACCAATATGACGGAAAAGGAGAGGGATAATATCCGCTGCTGGATTGAACAGGGCGCGAAATTGAAACCTTAAAAAATGGCATATGACTTTACATGATTTACATACATTATCACCCGGTGAAGCGGCATCCCTTTTGTCTGGCGCCTGTGGGTCATCCACATGGTTGAACCGGTTGATGGAGTACTTCCCGTTTACAAGCCTGCAGGAGATGCTGCGGGCTTCAGAAAAAATCTGGTACCAGGATTGCGGGGAACCCGATTGGCTGGAAGCGTTCAGCCATCATCCTAAAATCGGTGATATTAAAAGCCTGGCAGAAAAATTCGCGTCCACCAGTCACCTGGCCGGAAAAGAACAGGCCGCTGTTGCCGAGGCTTCGGAAGATCTGCTGGTTAAACTGGCGCGCGCTAATGAGGAGTACGAGGCGAAGAACGGTTTTATTTTTATTGTTTGTGCTACCGGTAAATCGGCTCAGGAGATGCTGCATATCCTGGAAGGGCGCCTGCGTAATACCAGGGATGAGGAATTATTCGTTGCGATGGGTGAACAACATAAGATCACTTTACTTCGCTTGCGAAAGATATTACAGGATGAAGACTGGTCATTTCTCAAACCAAGTCAAATCACCACACATGTGCTTGATACTTCATTGGGTTTACCGGGCCGTAATATCCGCATCCGCATGAAAGCAAGGTTCGAAGATGGCTGGCGAACAATTGCCCAGGGCGAAACCAATCAGGATGGCCGCATACCCGACCTGTTGCCACCCGGGCGCGTGTTGCCGCCCGGTTCATACCAGATGGTATTTGATACCGGCCGTTATTTTTACGACCAGGCCATCAGGGGCTTTTATCCTGAAGTGGCCATAGAATTCCTGGTCACCGACGACACACATTATCATGTTCCCTTATTGATAAACCCATTTGGGTACTCCACATACAGGGGTACCTGATACATCAAAAAACTATATTATGCAAACCAGTATTTCCGCGAAAAAGAAAAAAGACTTATTCCATAAACTGAAGAAAGCCAATACCGCGTTTCAAAAAGTTTATCCCGGCGACAGGCCCGATCGGCAGCCGGTGCACACCGTGTATGGCGGCGCCAACCTGTTTAAGGCCGATTCCGCTTCGGCTTTGGGTTCCAGGGCATTGGAGACATTCCGGGAATACGCTCCCGATTTCCTGAGTTTCGGACGGATATTCGGGCTAACCGGTATCTCTGAAATCCCATCCGAACTGTCGGCTAACGACGTGTATGCCGACTACCAGTCATGGCTACCCGAACATCGTAAAAAGCACCCCGTGCATTTATCATACGAAGTGTACCATCGCGTAATGCAAAAATTGAGTAAGGAAGCCATTGAGGATTTCCGGATTGATTTTGAAGATGGCTATGGCAACCGGAGCAATGAAGAGGAAGACCAAACCGCCGTTCAGGCTGCCCGCGAAGTGGCTATGGGCATGAAAGCGCAAAGCCTTCCCCCGTTCATAGGTATCCGCATCAAACCTTTCACCGAAGAAATGAAAGAAAGGGGGTTGCGCACACTCGATTTATTTGTAACTACCTTGGTGAAGGAAAGCGGCGGGGCGTTGCCACCGAATTTTGTGGTGATGCTACCGAAAGTGACCATCCCCGAACAGGTGTCTACCCTGGTGGATTTTTTTGATATACTGGAAGATGAACTCGGGCTCAACGAAGGCGCGTTAAAAATGGAGATGATGGTAGAGACCACGCAATCCATTATGAGCCTTGAAGGAACGAATCCGTTGTACGCATTTGTAAAAGCAAGCAAGGGCCGTTGCATCGCCATGCATTTTGGTACTTATGATTATACCGCTTCCTGCAGCATTACGGCGCGTTACCAGGAAATGGACCACCCCGTATGCGATTTCGCGCACCACATGACAAAAGTAGCGCTCGCGCATACCGGCATCTGGCTATCGGATGGTGCCACCAATACCATGCCCATTGGCCCGCACCGGGGCGAGCATTTGACTGATGAACAAAAAGAGGAGAACAGGAGGATTGTGCACCGTGCCTGGCGCAAAGGCTATGACCATATCCGCCATTCATTATGGAATGGGTTTTACCAGGGATGGGACCTGAACCCTGCGCAATTGCCCATGCGCTACGCGGCGGTATTCGCCTTCTTCCTGGAGAGTTATGACGATGCGGTGGAAAGGCTCAGGACCTTTGTTGAAAAAGCTGCCAGGGCCACACTGATTGGTGATGTGTTTGATGATGCCGCTACAGGACAAGGACTTTTGAATTACTTTTTGCGCGCGTTGAACAGCGGCGCGATTTCGGAAGAAGATGTACTGGCAACAGGACTCAGCCTGGATGAAATCCGGGGGCGCTCGTTCAAACGCATCCTGGAAAACAGGAAGAAGCCTGTTCATTAATCGGGTACGCCTAACCGTTATATTCCATGAGTGGAAATGAAATGATGCCGGGTTTACCGGATGAAAATAGGGGATATGCCGGTCGTATGGCCCGGTTCTGGACTTTCATTGCCGATAAATTGGATGCCGGTATCGAGGCCTGGCTATTGTATGTGCTGGAAAGCAATGGCAGTTCGCCGGGGCGCCAGGGTTTTGCCATGGCGGTATCTGCAGACCGGAATTTTGTAGGCAGTATTGGCGGGGGAATCATGGAACATAAACTGGTTGAAACGGTGTTGTCTGCTAACCCGCAGGAACAGAAAGGGCTTGTATTTAAACAAATCCACAATAGGGACGCCAGCAGGAACCGGAGCGGTATGATTTGTTCCGGCGAGCAAACCGTTTTATTATATCCCGTTCAGGAGCAAGACCGGCAGGCAATACAAAGACTGATCCGGTCATGGCAAAACCTGGCAGGCGGAGGATTGATCATTCGCCCAACCGGACTTGACTTTACGGCCGATACCCCAACGGAAAAGTTTAGGATTCAGTGGAATGGGGATGATGATTTTTATATGTTGGCCCGCTCGGGGTTTTCTCATAAACTCCATATCGTCGGCGGCGGGCATTGCTCACTGGCTTTATCTAAACTGATGTCTGATATGGATTTCCATATCCATGTTTACGAAACCCGGAAAGGCTTAAATACGTTTGACAATAATTTGTATGCCCATGAACGCATATTGTTGGATGGCTATGATAAATTAAAGAATGTTTCGTACATAGGGGAGGATGATTTTGTCCTCGTCATGAGTTTCGGGTACAGGACCGATGATGAAGCCATGCGGGCATTGATGCACAGAAGGTACAGGTTTTTAGGATTATTGGGCAGCAAAAGAAAAGTTTCCGAAATGCTTGAAACATATAAAAAGGAAGGATTTCAGGAAGAATACCTGTCGAATATATTCGCGCCTGTGGGTGTATTCATCAAAAGCGAAACCCCGGAAGAAATTGCGGTGAGTATTGCCGCTCAATTGATATCCGTAAAAAACAAGGCTTTGTAATGGATCATGAACGCCTGTAAAATGAAAATTTACTCAGCGATTATTGTATCACTTAAATAAGCCTGGTAAAAATGAAGTGCACATCAATATGAAATCTTGTCTTCCTTATTTTGCCATTCCTGGAAAATTTTAAATGCTTCTTCCCGGCCTAAACTCCTGATAGGTATTTTTCTGTCTGCATAGTCCTTACTCATCTCTTCATAAATCATCGAATCGTCGAAGCCAATGGCGGCGGCATCCTCGCGTGTGTTCGCGTAATAGATCAGTTTGGGCCTGGCCCAATAAATGGCGCCAAGGCACATGGGGCATGGCTCGCAACTGGTGTAAACTTCGCAATCGTCTAATTGAAATGTCTGCAGGTTTTTGCAGGCATCCCTGATGGCTACCACTTCGGCATGCGCGGTCGGGTCATTGGTGGATGTTACCCTGTTATTGCCCCTTCCCACAATTTCATCTCCTTTCACAATCACGCAACCAAATGGTCCGCCCTGGTTGGCCTGCAAGCCCTTTTGTGATAAGGCGATGGCCTCAGCCATGAATTTTTCTTCACGGGTCATATCAATCCTCTTTAATACAGGTAAATATACTGTAATTATGCCAATAGCTTAAGGGGTGCAAGTTTAGAGTCCGCAGAAATAATCATAACCCCTTTCGTGCCAGTAGTCGGGCGGGGGCGTATTGCTAAAATACATACGTCCGATCCTTTTGAGGTGTTTTACGCCGTACTTAACGGGAATGATCAAACGAAGCGGCGCGCCATTCCTTGGGGGTAATGCTGAGCCATTCATTTCATATGCCAGGATGGTTTGCGGGTGCATCATACTTTTATTGTCGATGCCCACATAATATTGTTTATTGGGTGTTTCGAGCCCCGTGTACGACAACCGCATTTGCGCGTCTAACCCATACCGTTTCACCAGGTCGCTGAACTTTACGCCGCCCCAATACGATACCTGGCTCCATCCTTCAATACACTTAAAATCAAATATAATCTCCGTTTTGGGTAGAAGCCTGATATCATCCATACTAAGCCGGAGCGTGTCGCCTTCCTGCCGGATGATCTCCAGCCTCCAGTTACTGTCAATGTCCTGCCTTAAACCTATCAATCCGTTTACCCTTACTTTTTTTGCCGCTTTTGACACCGGGTAGGTTTTGGCCAACTGGCCATCATCCAATGTTTTCGAAAAAATTGCTTCATTGATTTTTAACGCGGCACGGTAAGGCTTTTGGGCGCCCTGTTCTTTGGGGGCTTCTTTGAGCCATTGCCAGCCCCCGTAACAGGCAGCTATGAATAAACCGGCAAATAAAAGGCCCTTCAGTGTTTTGATCCTGACTTGTTTTGCACTGATAATGTCTTCACGCTGTTTCATGATCAGAATCTTTTTTTTGGGAGGTATCGTTGGGTAATACTTCAAAACCGGTGATCATCGCCCTGAATGAATTCCATCCATGCAGGATCACCTGGATGATATGCAGCAAAAAGAATGCAACGAATAACATGGTTATGGTAAAGTGTATGGCCCTCGCGTTTTCATAACCTCCAAATAAAGCGCAGAGCCAGCCCAACTGTACCGGTTTGTATATAGCCAACCCGTTGAGTAACATCACAAATCCCATCAGAATAACCCCTGAATAAGCGAAACGCTGTGCTGCATTGAACTTATGTGGACCGTCTTTTTTCCTTCGCAACAAAACTGTGGATACCACTGCGGGGATCAACTCACGGAATGATTGTCTGCTGGGGAGTAGTTCACGCCATTCACCCGACCAAAGCAGGTAAATGGCATAGCAAATGCCATTCAGGGCAAAGAGCCACATAAAAAAGAAATGGATGTTCATGCCCTCCGCGAGCCTGAATGGGATGTTAAGCGCTTTGTAAAATGAATCCGGGAAAAACTTCAGCACCGTCTGGTCGCCCCAGCCGAGTTTATACACATCATTGGCCCAATATATCAGCATTCCGCTCCAGGTCATGACCATCAGTATGGGAAAGTTCAGCCAGTGAAACCAGCGGATGGCAAGGGAATGTTTATGTCGTATCCTTTTTTTCAAATGCGTTTATGCGTTATTGTTAGTTATTTTTAGGGATGAAATTCAGCGATGCGGAATTCATGCAATACCGCAATCCTGTGGGTTTGGGCCCGTCGTCAAACACATGGCCCAAATGCGCGCCGCATCGGCTGCAGTTGACTTCCGTGCGGACCATGCCAAAGCTGTTGTCCGGTAATTCTTCCACATGCTCCTTTTTTATCGGGAGCCAGAAGCTGGGCCAGCCGGTACCGCTCTCGAATTTGGTTTTCGAGCTGAATAATGTTTGTCCGCAACATACACAGGCATAAGTGCCTTCTTCATGATGGTCCCAGTACTTTCCGGTAAACGCGCGTTCGGTACCCTTCTGGCGCGTGACCTGGTATTGAATCGGGCTGAGCATTTTTCGCCATTCGGCATCAGTTTTCGCAATGGGGTATTTCGCCGGGTTGAGGGACTTATTTTTTTGGGCCTGGCATCCTGCCGATATGCTTATGGCCAGCAGGATGGTCCAACGGTAACGGGATGTTTGAAAAAGTAGGCGCATAACTGTAACGGGTTGAACAAAATAAACCTTTCACATGCTTTTTTGTTTATTTGCAGGTATTAATAAAAGCAAAAGAATCTTATGGGCGTACTGAAACAAATGGCGGAATACCTGTATATCCGTAAAAAAGATCCCAATGCCAATCCCACACAATGGATGAAATACATGCATGGCATCAACCGCATTTCCATCTTGTTATTCCTTTTTGCCCTGGTTATCATCCTCATCAAAGCGATCCTTCGCTGAGATTTTCTCCCTTCAAAAACGATGCGATCAGTTTGGCCGCATTATTTGAGGCATGCCCGCCCATACTTAATATTCTTGCCAGCTCCGCATAATCCCTGCTAAGTTCCTCCTTTCGTACAGGGTCATCCAATAACCTGTTCAGTTCCAAACTGAGCTTATCAACCGTAAGGTCGTGCTGAATGAGTTCCTTCACCACTTCCTTATCCATAATGAGGTTCACAAGCCCTATAAACCTGATGGTAATCAATTTTCTCGCGATATAATAGGAAATGGGATTGCCTTTATAGCAAATGATCTCAGGCACCCTGAATAAAGCCGTTTCCAGTGTGGCCGTGCCGCTGGTAACCAGGGCTGCCGAAGCTGTTGACAAGAGCGCGTATGTTTGTCCGCTCACTGCAGAAATATTCGGGTAGGGCTGCATCAGCGATTGGTAAAATGAAGGTTCGAGTCCCGGTGCCTGTGCCACAACAAAATGATGATTGGGGAACCGGCGGCTCACTTCAAGCATCACGGGCAGTTTTTTTAATATTTCCTGTTTGCGGCTCCCGGGCAGTAGCGCGATGATGGGTTTCCCATTAGCTTCAGGAACCTGTAATGCTTCTCCTCCGGCCCTGTATGCTTCCACCACTTCCATCAGGGGATGGCCAACATAATACACCTGGTAATTCCATTTTTGATAAAATGGTTTTTCAAATGGGAGGATCACCAGCATCAGGTCAACGCATTCCCTGATGGTCTTCACCCGGTTTTCCTTCCAGGCCCAAACCTGCGGCGAAATATAATACACCACTTTATATCCTGCGGCTTTCGCCCATTTCGCGATCCTGAGGTTGAAGCCGGGATAATCTACAAGGATCAGTAAATCCGGTGCATATTGATCAATATCTTTTTTGCAGAATGACAAGTTGTTCAGGATGGTACGGAGGTTCATAATGACTTCCGTAAAACCCATAAATGCCAGCTTTCTGTAATGCTTTACCAATGCGGCTCCGGCTCCACGCATTTTGTCACCGCCCCAGCAACGGAAATCTGCATCCTGATCCTGTAAACGGATGGCTTTCAGCAAATTGCTCCCATGCAAATCACCACTGGCTTCCCCGGCTATGATATAATATTTCATGTACTGATATTGTACGCAAGTTACACTTACTGACCGGTTTCAAATTTGTTAAGATAATGGAAATTGCATGCTGCTATTTCATATTCAGGGCAAATTAACGTACATTGTATGGTAATTCAGCACTGCGACTGCTGTTTCTTATACCGTATCAATCGCTGATGATTACATTACGACAGGGCATCCTGCTGTTTGCTTTTTTGCACGCTTTGCTTTGGATGGCATCATGCCAGCAAGCCAGTGAGGCGAGGGAACAACCACCGGCCATCGACAAACTGCCTACCGGTGAATTTATTCGCCAGGATCTCCGGTTTCTACTCCAACAACATACAACTAACGAAAGCACAGATTCCCTCCGTTCTTCCCTGTTCATGTACAAGCCGTTACAGGCTTTTTATCAATCAAAAAATTTTGAACCTGTTTGGGTAGACACAGGCTACTGGACCAGGCCGGCCCTCCAATTGATGGCCTATATCGATACCGCGGCATTTGATGGATTGTTCCCGGAAGATTACCATCAGGATCGGTTGACATCCCTGAAAACTCTTTTTGCAAAAGATTCCCTGGGCAGGATCAATGGCGCATTATGGACAGAGGCCGAAATGATGCTCACCGACGCGGCTATGCGCATTGTGTATGACCTCAAACAGGGCAGGTTAAAGCCCGATAGCCTGCATTGGCGGCACGACAGCAGCAGGTACTTGTCTTTTTTTGCAAAGCATGTTTCCGGTATTCTTGAAACCGGTGATGTCAATCTCTACATGGGTTCATTGCAACCGCAATGGCCGGTGTACCGTGAGATCAGGCGCGCGATACCTGATTTTTTAACAAGTATGGATACCACGCAGTACAGCTATATCCCGTTTCCATATCAAAAATCCGACAGTACGGATTCCATACGTTTTGTCAGGAACTTACGGTTACGCCTAATCGAAGAAGGATATGCGGCTTTATCCAAAAAGCCATTGCCCGATTCACAGCAATTAGCCATGGTACTTTCGGATTACCAGAAAAAAAAGAACCTGGTTGTGGATGGAAAGGCCGGCCCTTCGGTGGTAAGGAGCCTGAATATGACTGACCGCATGAAAAGGGCATTCATTGCCATCAGCCTGGATAAAATCAAGGAATTGCCCGATTCTGTTCCGGATACTTATGTATGGGTGAACCTTCCTTCATTTCAGTTGCAGGCATGGGAAATGGATACGTTGTCTTTTGTATCGAGGATCATTGTGGGTAAACCCGTTACGCCCACACCTGAAATTACCAGTAAAATCAGTGATTTGGTAATATATCCTACCTGGACCGTCCCGCCGGGAATCATTCAAAAAGAAATGCTGCCCGGCCTCAAACGCAACCCCGGTTACCTCGCACGTAAAGGCTTGAACCTGTATAACCACAAAGGGGAGTCTGTTGACCCGGCAAGTATTGATTGGAGCAAATACAAAAAAGCCATACCGTTTAAAATCCAGCAGGGTAGCGGGGACGATAATGCCCTGGGTGTGATCAAATTCAATTTTGATAACCCGCATTTTGTGTACCTCCATGATACCAATCAACGGTACCTGTTCAAAAATAAACAAAGGGCGCTCAGCCATGGATGCGTGCGTGTTCAGGAATGGTCGGCCCTTGCTGCGTTGATTAGCCGCAACGACAGCCTCCGGCTCAAACCGGGCGATAGTTTGCGCTTTACCACAGATTCCGTGCATCATTGGATTGCGGCAAAACAAAAGAACCGTGTGTTGGTCAAACACCCTGTACCCTTATTCATCAGATACCTGAGTTGTGAGGGCAGGGATGGACAAATGATATTTTATGACGATATTTACCAGGTAGATAAGAAGTTGAAAGAACGCTTCTTTGCTACCCGGTGATCCAACCGCCTATGCATATACCATTCGTTCCATATATGTTTATCGTGGTAATGGCCGGCTTCATGCTGACCATGCTTACCGGGTTAACGGCTCATGCCCAAACCGATTCATTGATCCTTCCCGCACCTAAGCAGCAGCCGGTTATAAAAGCCAGTGAACCTAAAAAAGTACTGTATGGTTTGGCAAGTTATTACGCCAATTCATTTCATGGTAAAAGAACGGCCAATGGGGAAATATTTAGCCAGGATAAGTTTACCGCTGCCTGTAATGTGCTTCCTTTGGGTACATGGATTCGGGTGACTAACCTGAAAAATGGGAAAACCGTCACAGTACGCACCACAGACCGGTTGCATCCCAGGATGAAGCGCATCGTAGATTTATCCCGCATCGCGGCCCAAAAGCTCGGATATATAAAGCAAGGGCTGACCCGTGTAAAAGTGGAGGTTTTAAGCAAGCCCTGACATCTCGGGGTACCCTTTTGGCGGGTAACTCACACCATGGGTATAAGTCGTGCGCCATTTAATTTCAGGATTTAATATGAAGCCGCTAATTTTGTTGATATCAAAACTGATATATATGAAGAAAGTCTGTCTTCTGGCAATGCTCCTGGGCGTGCTGAACACCTCATTTGGGCAGGAAGATGATAAAAAAGCCCCTTCCCTCGGCTTCCACATTTTTGCCAATGATTTCCAGACGGCTGCCGATATCAGGCAGTTGGGCTTATCGGAAGTCATTAAGGCCAAGCAGTTCGCGAAAACCAAGCGACTGAACCCGGGCCTGGCGCTCAGCTATATGCAGGGCATCAGCCGCAATGTTGATTTTATCACTACTTTGGCGGGTTCTATTGTTGATTACAATATCCCTAACCAGGGTTCGGATGGCGAGAAGCAGTTGTTCCTTGAAGCTTCTGCTTCGGCAAACATCAAACTACTGCCCGACAATTATTTCATCAGCCCTTATATCCACGCGGGTTTAGGAGCATTCCGATACAAGAAAACATTCGGCGCCTTCGCGCCTATCGGGCTTGGCTTGCAGTTCAGGGGATCTGAGAACACTTTCTTCCTGCTGAGTTCCGATTATCGTGTACCCGTTACCGATAAAGCCGCATACCATCTTTACCACAGCATTGGCGTGGTATCAGCCATCAAAAACAAAGCGCCAAAAGTAATTCCTCCGCCCCCGCCGCCGGTTATCCTTGACCGTGATGGGGATGGTGTGAATGATGATAAAGATGCCTGCCCGGATGTTGCCGGATCAGCTATGCTGGATGGCTGCCCGGATAAAGATGCCGATGGCATTGCGGATAAAGATGACAAATGCCCGGATGTTGCCGGATTGGCCAAATACGGCGGGTGCCCGATACCTGATACAGATGGCGATGGCATCAATGATGAACAGGATAAATGCCCGAATGAGAAAGGCTTTGCCCGCTACCAGGGATGCCCGATCCCCGATACCGATGCGGATGGCGTGAACGATGAGGAAGATAAATGCCCGAACCGTCCAGGCCCGGCCAGCAACATGGGTTGCCCCGAAATCTCAAAGGCTGTTATTGAAAAAATCAATATTGCCGCGAAGAATATTTTCTTTGCCACCGGAAGCTCCAAGCTCCTGGCTAAGTCAAATAAGTCGCTGGATGAAGTGGTGAGCCTGCTGAAAGCAGATGAATCCCTGATGATTAATATCGATGGACATACCGACAGCACCGGAAAGCGTGAGAAAAATATGGAACTGTCTTCCAGTCGTGCCAATGCTGTAAAGGCTTACCTGGCTGGAAATGGTATCACGGAGAACCGTATGACAGCAACCGGGTTCGGTCCTGACAAGCCAGTAGCAACCAATAAAACCGCTGCCGGAAGGGCTAAAAACCGCCGCGTAGAAATGACCGTTAGGAACTTCTAATCAAAATAAATAATGACCCCATAAAAAATGCCCCGTCTCATCACGGGGCATTTTCGTTTATAGGTTACCGTTATTTTTTATCATATTCATATTCGATGCTGCCCAGCAGCCTGCCTTCTTTTGAATATACCCTTTCCCTCGCCCTGAGCCCCTCGGCATACTGGTATTTCCAGGTTACATAATCCTTGCCGCCGTCTTCCACACTCATCATCTGCACCACTTGATTGGCATTGTTGTATTCAAATTGGTAATCAGGGATCATCTCCTGTTTAAACTCATTCATATGCACAATATCGGTGAGCCTGTTGCGGGTATCGTAGTAGTAATAATATTTACCGCCCGTCTTGCTGTCTTTTTCAATGGCCACATTGCCTGATTCATCGAGGGAGAACAGGATGACGGTGCTATCTGAATGATTCTTAATGCGGATCATTTTAGATGGTTTGCCTGCAGCATCGTATGTATACCTGTGCTCTTCGGTATGCTGCGTCAGGAAATCATCATCACTTGAACTCAGGTGCGATACAATGGATGATATACGTCCTTCCGGATCGTATGCGTACCGGATGCGGTTAACGACAATCTCAGAACTGTCTGACGATTCAACCAACTGCCCTTTGTCGTTGAAGTATGATATCAGCAAGGATTTGCTTGACACAGATGAGCGGGTATATAATTCCGCTTTTTGATAATTTTTTGAAAACTTCTTCTCACAGAAAAAACCTTCGCTGGGCGCTCCGTTTGATTCAAAACTGTTGATACGGATCGAGCGCACTTTCTGGGCCCGGTAAGCTTCCATGTCGGCATTGGCAGACTGGTTGCTGATGATGTCTTTGTAGTAATACTGTGCGGCTGCCTGAAAATGCCCCAGGGCCAGCAGGCTCAAAATCAAGAATCTGCGCATGAAGATTGGTTGGGTTTATGTGTGCAAATTTACCGGCTGGATCATTCTGTTCCTGAAAAGAACCCGCTAAACTTCATTATTTTTAACAAAATTTATCTACTTGAGTCATTTAAAGGAGCGTAAAGAAAAAAACTGCCTGAATTGCCAGGCTGAAGTGCAAGGGAGGTACTGCCATATTTGCGGGCAGGAGAATGTGGACACTTATGAATCTGCTTGGCATTTGACCGTACATTTTTTTCAGGATATCCTGCATTACGACGGTAAATTTCTCCGCACCATTCGTTACCTGATCACCAAACCGGGGCTGCTCACCAGGGAATATGCCATCGGGCGAAGGGCAAGTTATGTGAACCCTTTGCGGCTCTATATTTTCAGTTCTGCCATATTTTTTATCATTTTCTTCGCGGTGAGCGACAGAAATGAAACCATCGTTACCAATACTTATAATGGAAAAACGGAAGCGGAAATCGCGGTCATGGATTCGCTTGAATTTGATCAATTTACAAGGGGTTTAAACAATGGCAAACCCATGACCAGGGCGGATTTCGGTGAGTACCTTGACAGTGCTTCGCAATATGGGGGTATCACATTATCGAGCAGTTCGTATAAATCAAGAGAAGAATATGATAGTTTGCTCCGTATTGGCGCGAGAAAGCATAATTGGTTGCAAAGACAGGTATTATATAAGGAAATTGAGGTCAATCAAAAATATCATCGCGACAGGAAGCAGATCCTGCAAAGGTTCCGGCAAGAATTCCTCCATAGTTTTCCCCAGATGCTGTTTTTGTCATTGCCTTTGTTCGCATTGATATTGAAACTACTTTACCTGAGGCAGAAGCGGTTCTATTATGCCAATCATGCCATATTCGGTATTCATTTTTATGTATTCATCTTCATGATGATTTTACTTAGTATCGGCTTGAACAGGGTGTTTGGCTTATTGGGTGCTGATGTAACAGACTGGCTGGCATTCATCAACCTCATCCTTATCTTATTGTATGAATATAAATCCATGCGGTTGTTTTATGAACAGGGCCGGCCTAAAACAATACTCAAATTTATTTTACTGAACCTGGTACACCTGGTATTGATGATGCTCCTCATGTTTGGATTTATTTTATTTTCCGCATTTAAATTATAAAACCTATGTATGATCAGGATACGGCTGCCGCATTTCTCAGGTTGGTTACGATAATGGATGAACTCCGGGAGAAATGCCCATGGGATAAAAAGCAAACCATTCAAACACTCAGGCACCTCAGCATTGAAGAGACCTATGAACTTGCCGATGCCATCAGCGAGAGTAACTGGCAGGGTATCCGCGAAGAACTTGGCGACCTGCTCTTACATATCGTGTTTTATGCAAAAATAGGAACGGAGCAAAAGGAGTTTACGCTGCCGGATGTTATCCATGCCGTTTGCGATAAACTCATCCGCCGCCACCCACATATTTATGGCGATGTGCAAGTCAGCAATGAAGAGGAAGTGAAACAAAACTGGGAAAAACTCAAATTACAGGAAGGGAAAAAATCTGTTCTTGGCGGAGTGCCCAGGTCTTTGCCTTCAATGGTTAAAGCCATACGCTTGCAGGAAAAATCGAAGCAGGTGGGATTTGAGTGGGAGAATGCGGAACAGGTTTGGCATAAAGTAGAAGAAGAGATGGGCGAATTGAAGCAAGCGGTTAGCACAGGGAAGCCGGATCAAATTGAAGAGGAATTAGGCGATGTGTTTTTTTCCCTGGTAAATTATGCACGCTTTTTGCAGGTTGATGCGGAGAACGCACTGGAGCGGACCAATAAAAAATTCATGAGCAGGTTTTTGCGCATGGAGTCCCTGGCTATGTCTGAAAATAAAAATTTGCAGGAGATGAGCCTGGAGGAAATGGACCAGCTATGGGAACGCATCAAGCAGCTAGACCAGCAGGAAAAATAATATTTTGACGGAATCCACAATTTCATACCGCCGCTTCCTTTTTAAACACGCATACCTGCTGGTATTGGCGGCATGGCTGTTTACATTGTCATTTGTGGTGGATAATTACTGGTCGGTGAATGCGTCGTTAAAAGGGGTTAGAAACGCCATCAGCTTCGACCTGCACGATGCGCAACGCCAGGTACGCCATTGGTGGATGGATACCTCGCTGATCAGGTCTGTGGCTTCCGGAAAATATACTGAAAAGCAACTTAATCAGGTACAGGAAGGAAAGGTCTTTTTATTCATGTATGCCCCTGATTCCGATGCGGGCGACCGGCTTGTTTTCTGGAATACGCAGCAGGCGCTGCCATATCCTTCATTGCTCTATGATACACGCGAACAAGGATTCATGCGCGGGGCGAATGGATATTATGTTTGGATGAAAAAAGAGGTTGCGCCTTATAGGATCATCGCGCTCATACCGGTAAAATGGTCATTTGCCATTCAAAACGATTACCTCCAGAACTCGTTCCTGGCTAAGGAAATCATCTCCGGGAACTTTGATGTCAGTGCAGATACCGTAAAGGGATTGCCGGTTTTATCGTTGGATGGAAAAAGATTGTTCCATGTATTCGCGAAAGATAAAATCAGTTTCTACAAAAGCAACCCGATAGCAGTTGCTATGAAAGCCCTTGCTTTGATCATGGTGCTGGTGTTCGTGCAACTCTTTGCCGTTTTTATCAAAGACAAAAAAGGGATAGCCATTGCTTCCGTTTTACTGGGTATTGTATTGTTGCTGATCCGGTTACTGTTGATATATGTCCCCGGGCTCTTAAACCTGCAGCAGTTCGCTTTGTTTGATCCTTCGTGGTATGCGGCGAATGCCTGGGCGTCTTCCCTTGGCGACCTGCTCCTGCATGCTTTATTCATCACCTGGTTTATTTTATTCCTCCATCGGTACCTGCAACCGGCCACAACCCTGGTCAAGCCTGTAAAAAATCAAACAGCCATGGCTTTGCTCGGGTTAGGCTCCATCATGCTTGTCGGTGTCAGTTTTCTGGCTGCCAACAGCGTGAGGTCGCTTGTCTCTGATCCCCGTGTTTCATTCGATGTTATGAACTTCTTTACACTGAACGGGTTCAGCGTCATCGGATTTTTTATCCTTGCCTGCATTTGTATTGGATATTTTTTCTTTTGCCAGATGCTGGTGGAATGGGTCCGCGCCATCTACCAGGGGCCAACATGGGTTATGTTGCTGGCCCTGGCTGTAACAGGCTTGCTGGCCCTGAGTTTCAGGATTGGCCATATAAAAGGCGGGTTCGATTTATTTGTATTGGGTTGGCTGGTCCTGTTTGTCGGCCTCCTGGTCAGTCGCTGGCTAACGTTAATCAGTACACGAATTATTTCTTCGCGGATGGTCATTTGGCTTTTCTTTTTTTCCGTATCCGTAACAGGCATCCTGATGGCGGAGAATAACCGCAAGGAACTCGACAACCGGAAGCGTTACGCCGAAACCTTATTGCAAAAGTCAGATCCCTCGAAAGAAACCATGGTCAATAGCCTGTTGACGGCATTTGACAGCAGCTTCCTGGCCGCCCGTTTCGACAGGTTTTACAGGTTGGGCGATAATTTATTTTTAAAGGATTCGCTCATCAACAGCAACCCAAGCGGGTTTACCAACCGCTACGATACAAGGGTCTATGTTTACGATGCGAAAGAACAACCTTTGTATAATACAGATTCCGTCAGTTTCGCGCAAGTCAATATCATCCTCAATACACAGTCGAAGCCAACCGCCACGCCCGGTTTATATTATTTTGATGAGGCGTACGATGCTTATAGTTATATCTGTAAACGCAGCCTGCATGCGCCCGACAGCAGCTTGATGGGTTATGTGTTCATCCTGGCTTCGCCTAAGAAATTCAAGAAAGACGCCCTGTATCCTGAACTATTCAGCCGTGGCAACCAGTCTGATATCGAGCAATCCGGGCTGTATGCTTTCGCGCAATACAGCAACTGGAAACTGATCCGTACACACAACGATTATCCATTTCCGTCTGCTTTATCAAAACAGGATTTCAGGGGCGATGCTTTCCAGGAAAAGCAAAAAGGTACATATAATGAACTCTGGTACCATGCGGGCGCCGGAAGGGTAGTGGCCATCGTCAAGGAAAGCCGTTGGTTAATTGAAACCATCACATTGTTCTCTTACCTCTTTTGCTCATTTCTCCTGGTAACGGCATTGTTCTGGCTCGTGAGTGCGGTCGTCCGCTCTAAGTTCAGCATCTCCAGGTTCCTGGGTTACTGGCAGATGACCATCCGCACGCAAATCCATGGTACCATCATTTTTATCAGCGTGCTTTCATTTATCATCATCGGTGTCGCCACCATTTTATTTTTCATCAACCGCTATGAGTCAAATAACCGCGAAAAGCTGAGCCGCACCATCAGGATCATGGAGAAAGAAGTGCGCAATGCCATGGGTAAGGGTTGGTCTATGAATGATTCCCTGCAAACAGTGGAACGTGCTTTCGGCCAGGACATAGAGCAAACGGTTAATAAAATCTCTGAAATTCATGGTGTCGATGTAAACCTGTACGACCTCGATGGCAACCTGAGGATATCTTCATTGCCCATGTTGTACACGCGCGGGTTGCTCAGCACGAAAATGCAGCCCAACGCCTATTTTCACCTGGCACGTATGAAAGAAATCCAGTTTCAGCAGGATGAACATGTCGGGCGATTATCCTTCGCGAGCAATTATGTACCAGTGAAGGATCAGCAAGGTAACGATTACGCATACCTGCATATTCCGTATTTCACTTCACAGAGCAACCTCCGCCAGGAAATTTCGAACTTCCTGGTGACCATCATAAACCTGAATGCCTTCATCTTCCTGATAGCAGGTATCATCGCCTTATTCATCACCAACCGAATCACACGTTCATTTTCGATTATCGGGGAGAAAATGAAGAAGATCAATATCGGCGCGCATAATGAAGCGATAGAATGGAAAAGGCAGGATGAATTGGGCATCCTGGTGGCCGAATACAATAAAATGGTCAGCCAGTTGGAAGATAGCGTCCAGGCTATGGCCAAGGCCGAAAGGGAAGGGGCCTGGCGGGAGATGGCCCGTCAGGTGGCGCATGAAATCAAGAACCCGCTGACGCCCATGAAACTGAGCCTGCAGTACCTTCAGAAAGCGATAGAGCAAAAAGCGCCCAATGTGCCTGAACTCTCCGCGCAGGTTTCGCATACACTGATCGAACAAATCAATCACCTCAATAAAATTGCCGGTGATTTCAGCCAGTTCGCACATATCGGGGAATCCGCAAGGGAAAGGGTCGACCTGAATGCAGTCCTGCACAGCGTCCTGTCTTTATATCAATCAGATGAGAGGGCAAGCCTGCACTACCAGTTGCCAGAAACCCCGGTGTGGGTGATCGCAGATAAAACACACCTCAATCGCTTGTTCAATAACCTGATGCTGAACGCGATTCAATCTGTACCGGATGACCGTATGGGGCAAATTGAATTGCAGGAACAGATTCGCGAAGGCCGGGTGAGGGTGAGTATTTCGGATAACGGACAGGGAATCGATGAATCTTTACGCGCCAATATCTTTACGCCAAACTTTACTACAAAAACCTCAGGCACCGGACTGGGGCTTGCCATGTGCAAGCGCATCGTAGAGCAGGCGGATGGCGAGATATGGTTTGATACAGTACCCGGACAAGGCACTACATTTTATGTGCAGTTCCCTATAACAGCCGATTAATCAGCGTTTCCTTTTCTCTACAAATGCGGTAAATGCTTCCAGACTAAAACTGCTCAGGTTTCTTTCCTTTTTCAGCAACGCTTTTTGTGCCACACGTACACCGTATGCGTTGTCGTGAAACCCATCGGTATGGTGCGCATCCGGGTTGATGGAAATCAGTACATTTTTTTCCAGCGCGTAAGCGATATGCCTCCAGTCGATATCAAGCCTGTTCGGATTGGCGTTTAATTCAATCACAACATCGTTAGCCGCACAGGCATCAATAATGCGTTCGTGGTTTACAGGGTACCCGGGCCTGCTCAGCAATAGCCTTCCGGTTATGTGTCCAAGGATGCGCGTGTAGGGATTTTCAATGGCTTTCAACAATCGCATCATGGCTTTCTCCTCCGTCATTTTCAGGTTGCTGTGTACGGAAGCAATCACCAGGTCGAAGCTCGCAAGGATTTCATCCGGATAATCCAGGCTGCCGTCATTCAGGATATCGGCTTCAATACTCTTGAAAATCCGGAATGGTTGCAATGCTTTATTGAGTTCATCAATCTGTTTATGCTGCTCCCTGATCCTGTCAGCATTGAGCCCATTCGCGTAAAATGCCGATTGGCTGTGATCGGAAATCACGAGGTATTCATAACCTTCCGCCATCGCGGTACGCGCCATCTCTTCCAGGCTTTGGCTGCCATCGCTCCAGTTGCTGTGGGAATGTATGATGCCCCTGATATCTTTTTCTGTAATCAGTTCCGGGAATTTGCCTGCTGCGGCCAGTTTCAAGGCCTCGACGCTTTCCCTGGCAGCAGCCGGGATATGCTGCATGCTCAGCTTTGCAAAAAAAGCTTCTTCATTATTTACATTGTCACCTGGTATAGGGTAGTTTTCTGTCAATGTGTTCCAGAATAATTCTGAAGAACTGTGTTGGATATGCGATGCGATAAACGATTCTCCGGCCTCCAAGCAATATAAGCCAAGTGTAATTCCCATACCTGTTTTGTATAGCATCGGGTTTGCACTATCCGCTACATACTGAAATTCCGGGACCAGGTCTATCACTTTTCGGATATGGGAAGCGGGTAATTGTATAATGAAATCAAGGGTTTCAATCGTTTCCATTTGCCGGGCCATAGCGCCGGTCAGTAAAATGCCCGTACCAGGAAAACATTTTACAAGGAATGATTGAAAAACGGGTACTAATGGTTCTGCTTGCGCATACAATTGCTGATGTTCGTGCTGCTGATAAAAACGGATGCTCTCCATCACGTTCTGTTGGGTTTTTTCGCCAAACCCTTTGTACATTTTTAGCCGGTTTTCCTGGCAGGCATACAGCAATTCACCAACGGTTTCTATGCCCATTTCTTTCCAGATGCTATGGATCTTTTTTGGGCCGATGCCTTTGATCTGCAACATATCAATCACACCGGGGGGAGTCTGGCTGATCAATGACTCAAGGATTTGTAATTTCCCGCTGTCTGCCATCTCCCTGATTTTCTGAGCGGATGATTGGCCGATGCCTTTTATGGCCGCGAGTTTATCGATGGATAATTCGCTGGCGGGAACGGCAAGGCGTTCCAATGCAAAAGCCGCTGAAGCGTATGATTTTGATTTAAATGAGTTCTCCCCATGTATGTCCATCAACTTGGATAAGAGGGAAAGGCTGTCTGCGATTTGTACATTGTCCATACCTCAAATGTAATGGATTCGGGCATTGCGCTGCATGTTATTCCGGAAAGCAGGGACACAAAAAAAGTCCCGTAAAAACGGGACTTTCTAATATTTGCTTTGGCGGCAAATGAAGCTTACTTAGCAGCTTTCTTCGGAGCAGCCTTCTTAGCGGCTTTTTTAGGAGCAGCTTTTTTAGCGGCTTTCTTCGGAGCGGCTTTCTTAGCGGCTTTTTTAGGAGCAGCTTTTTTTGCAGCGGCTTTCTTAGGAGCAGCTTTCTTTGCAGCCTTCTTAGGAGCGGCTTTTTTCTTTGTTGCCATTTTTTTTGAATTTAATTGGTTAGTAAATAATACTTAAAAATAAATACTATTTTGATACTACCAAAAAAAATATCAAAAAATTATGCAATAGCTTCTACCGGTGAAACTGAAACAGTTGTCTTGTTTCCTTTCGTTTTCTTGAATTCAACCACACCATCAGTGAGTGCAAAGATGGTAAAGTCTTTTCCAAGACCAACATTTTTACCCGGATGAAACTGTGTGCCACGCTGGCGAACAATGATATTTCCGGAGATGGCAGACTGGCCACCGAAAATTTTTACACCTAACCTTTTGCTTTGTGAATCGCGGCCGTTCTTTACCGAGCCTTCACCTTTTTTATGTGCCATGACTTTTCTTTTTTATGATTGTTGTTCAGATGATCATACTGTTTGCACCAGGGATCATGCATCAGCAACAAATCAATTATGCGATTGCGGTAATTTTAATATGCGTATACTGGGTGCGGTGGCCGTGCTTTTTACGGAAACCTTTCCTTCTTTTCATTTTAAAGGCGATTACCTTTTCACCTTTTACCAGGTCGCTGAGGATTTCAGCTTTCACTACAGCCTGACCATTTGTGTTCACGGCATTACCATTGCTGGTTAATAATACGTCCGAGAACTCAACAGTGTCTCCCGCTTTACCGGCGAGGTGCGGTACATAGAGGCTGTCTCCGGCTTTTACCTTAAATTGCTGACCCGCGATTGTAACGATTGCTAACATAACATTCCCAAATTTAGGACGGCAAAGGTAAGCGTTTTGCAGGATTCAGCACGGGTTTTTTCCTGCTTTTTTAAAATATTTTCTGTAAATGACATGAATCGAACGTATAATACGTTTGTAAGCCTTCAATCCCAGGGCATTAGCATTTTGGTAAATACAATGTAATGAATAAATAATTATAAAATATAATATG
>DDTB01000031.1 GCA_002343985.1 Chitinophagaceae bacterium UBA2375
TAATTAAAATATTCAAAAAAAATGGGAAAATTTGGGCTGGGGGCTATGAATTCTAAAAAACAGTTTCTATGTTTGTCTCAGATTTGGAAATGACGCTTACCTCGCTTATCCCAGATCCTACCCTGATTCCAATCTCCCACGAACGAACTGTCTCCAATGAACATCCTTTGATGGCCGATATTTTTTCAAAAAAATATTAAACCACAAAGAAATGAAACAGTTTTTTACCCCCAGTCTTTCAAAAGTATTGGCAGTAGTTATTTTTACCCTGTCTGTACAAACATCATTCGCATCAAACAAAACAGGCAACGAACCGCAGGCCAGTTTTGAAGTTCAAACCTCAGAAAAATGGGTGAGCCTCAAATGGATGGCCGCCGCTGATGCAGGTTTCAATCATTATGAAGTGGAAAGGTCATTTGATGGCCAGTCTTTCAAAACCGTAGGTCTCGTTATGGATGGTTTTGATGCCGCCAACGCACAAAAAGCATTTCAGTTCCGTGATAAGAAGTCTGATTGCCAGGGCCAGGCACAGGTTTACTACCGTATGAAACAGGTGAACAAGGATGGCAGTTTTACCTACAGTTCTGTGGTAAAAGCCAACTTATAATATCAAGCGGCCCTAGCTTAACGGTATTATCCAAACAATCCCAATTCTTTTGTAAAGCCCTGTATTGATATATTCAATCGTATAACCGTACCTATACACAGGGTTTTTCATCAAGGGCATTGCCCAAATATCGCTCCTGTTGGCTGTAGTGCCTTAAACAGGGCAGTTAACCAAACCATCTATTCCTGTATGAAAAAGGATCAACGTCCATCGAAAAAATCCCTCTCCGGGGGTCTCGTAGCCAGGCTGAAACGCATGCTGCGAAAGTCTTTGCCGGAAAGGGAACAGGCTGGAATGCCGGCTCAATGGGCGTTGATTCCTGTCATCAGGCACCAACCAAAACAACACAAAAAATATTCATAAACGCGTTTTCTTTGGGGGTTACAGAATCGAAAGATTCTTAACAAGGGCTGCATGTCTATGCGGCCTTTTTTTTGTATCTTTAACAACTTTGAAATGTATGGAAGAATTCCAATACTTTCAGGCTGCATTTCCACCCTTTGAAGGCTCATCCAACAATCCCATTAGGCTGACCAACTTATTATATTATTGTAAATGAGAAAATTATACGCATTCTTCATTTGCTACCTGGCATTTGTAAGCCTGCATGCGCAGGATTTTTCCAATAAGGGGAAGGATTTCTGGGTAGGGTATGGCTATCACCAGATCATGACAAACGGCAATGCGCAGGAAATGGTTTTGTATTTTGCCACAGATCAGGTAACGAATATCACCATTAATATCCCCGGTACAGGCTATACGCAAACCCTCACGAGCGGTGCATTGCCCCAGGTTTTAACTTCCAATCCGATTCCCAAAGCTGGTTTAGGCGATGTTCGTCTTGTGACGGAATCAACAACACCTGAAAACAAAGGCATCCATATAACGGCAGACCGGCCTATTGTGGCCTATGCGCATATTTATAATTCCAATGTATCCGGCGCTTCTATTTTATTTCCCACCAATACACTGGGTAAAGAATACTATTCCATCAATTACGAAAATACTTCCAACACCAATAATGCCAATTGCTGGTTTTATGTGATTGCAACCGATACGGGAACCACAACGGTGGAGATCACACCCAGCGCGGCTACCCTGAACAGGCCTGCAGGGGTGCCATTTACGATAACCCTTCAACAAGGACAGGTCTATAACCTGATGGGACAGTTGACCACCAGTTTCAACCCTTTCAGAGGGGTTGACCTAACAGGGTCGCGTATCCGAAGCATCAGTACGGGCACCAGCGGATGTAAACGTATTGCCGTATTTTCAGGCAGCGGCCGCATCAGCATCACTTGTAATACCAACTCCTCGTCTTCAGATAACTATATGGTACAGGCTTTTCCCAAGAGTGCCTGGGGAAAAAAATACCTGACAACCCGAACGGGAACCACAACTCCGCTGAGTTTGATCAACAACAAATTCAGGATCTGCGTAACCGACCCGGCAACCGTAGTAACTGTAAACGGTGCTCCCATTGCTGTGCCGTTGCAGAATAATTTTTACTATGAACTCGCGGCTACATCCCAACCACAACGCATTGAAGCTGATCAGCCCATTTGCGTCGCGCAATATGTAACATCACAAGGTGCATGTGGAAATGGAACCCCCGGTGACCCGGAAGTTATTTACCTGAGCCCTGTTGAACAAAACATCTCGCAGGTAATTTGGAACGCTACGCCCAATTTTAATATTAATAACCATTACTATAATGTGATCATCCCCAATGGAGGAACGGCCATCAGCTCGTTTAAACTGGATGGGGTGGCCGTTAACCCTGCATTGTTTACCGTGCACCCCCAGGATCCGAATTACTCATACCTGATTGCCACGGTGACCGCCGGGCAGCACCGCATTGAGTCTGACTCAGGATTCAACGCGATCGCGTACGGGTTTGGCAGCGCGGAATCTTATGGGTATAATGCCGGAACAAATATCCGTGACCTCTACAATTTTTTGACACCCATTAATCCATTGTCATTGGTGCCAGACCCGGTAGCCTGCACAGGTACGCCCATTTTCCTGAGCGTAACATTCCCTTTTCAACCCACATCACTCCAATGGGATTTCAATGGTTTTCAAACACCGAATGTAACGATCAGCAACCCGGCTTCGATCAACGACAGCACTTATCTGATCGGCACCAAAAGGGTTTGGCGGTATAAGTTGCCTACCATGTACACTTATGCGCCTTCAAATATCAACCCGGGATACCCCATTACCATCACCGCAGGTACAACTGACTCGGAAGGTTGTGGAAACAGCGTGGTGCGCGATTTCAACCTCGCGGTTTATGACCCGCCTTCCGTAAATTTTACTTGGATAAACAATGGATGTTTTACAGATTCTGTCAGGTTTAACGATGCTACAGCTTATCAAACGGGCACATATTCATATAAATGGTATTGGGATTTTGGAGATGGGACCCGGGATAGTGTACGCAATCCTGTTCACCTGTACACTGCTCCCGGAACATATACAGTGAAGTTTGCCATGATCAGTAATGTGGGATGCCTGAGTGATACCGGTGTACGCCAGGTGGTGATCAGTGCCTTGCCAACGGCAAGCATCAGCGGCAGCACCACCGTTTGTCAAAACAGCCCATCGCCCAACATTACATTTAATACGCCCAATGCTACAGCCCCTTATACTTTCTCATATAATATAAATGGCGGGCCTTCGCTCACTGCCACGTCTGCTACAAGTAACATTGTAAATGTGCCGGTTGCAACATCTGTCCCGGGTACTTATTTATATACATTGGAGAGTATCACCGGAAATAGTTGTTTTAACGCGCAATCGGGAACAGCAACAGTTGTGGTATTGCCAACGCCTAACGCCTCCATCAGTGGTAATACAACCATTTGCCAGAACTCAACAAGCCCGTTGGTTAGTTTTAACGTCACAAATACCACTACAGGCCCATACACATTTAGTTATAATATCAATGGCGGCGCCGTGCAAACCGTAAGTACAACAGGCGCTTCCACAGCGGCAACAGTTGCTGTACCCACATCAACACCCGGCACGTACACATACAACCTGTTAAGTGTTACTGATGGTACAGCAAACAGTTGTGGAAGGACATTCAGCAATACATCTGTTTCCGTGCAGGTAAACCCATTGCCTACAGCCAGCATTAGTGGCAGCCGGAATGTTTGCAGGAATACCACGGCGCCCCAGGTGACATTTACAGGGGCAGGTGGTACAGCACCATATATTTTTACATACAACATCAATGGTGGCGCATCACAAACAGTCAGCAGCGCTGCCGGTTCATCAACTGTGAGCCTTACTGTTCCTACCGCAACAGCCGGCACATTCACTTATAACCTTATATCTGTGCAAGATGGCAGTTCGGTAAACTGCAGCCAGCTTCAATCCGGTTCAGCCACATTTGTTGTGTATGAATTGCCAACGGCATCATTTAACTGGTCGAGCCCAACTTGTGAAGCCAGGCGCATTGATTTCCTGGATGCTTCCGTACCCAACTCGGGAACCATTGTAGAATGGTTATGGAATTTCGGTGACCCGGCCAGTGGGGCGGATAATACTTCGGCTTTGCAAAACCCCAGCCATACGTTCATGTCGGCCGGAAACTATACGGTTACGCTTAAAGTGAAAACAGACCTTGGTTGTGAGGGCCTTGTTTTTACACAAGTCGTTAGCGTCTATGCCCGACCGGTAGCCGGATTTATCAACCCGGAAGTTTGCCTGGATGATTCCTTTGCGCAGTTTTTGGATACCAGTTCAGTTGCGGGTGGCAGCATCACGCAATGGCTATGGGATTTTGGCAACCCGTCGAGTGGGCCAAACAACAGTTCAACCTTGCAGAACCCCCAACATAGCTATAGTACCATCGGCACTAAAGATGTCATACTCATTGTAACGAGCAACCAGGGTTGCCGGGATACCGTGATGCAGTCCTTTTTCGTGAATGGCGACATCCCTGTGGCGGGATTCAGTGTGCAAAACCCCAATGGGCTTTGTTCCAGCGATACTGTGCGCATCGTCAATAATTCAACCGTAAATGTGGGTTCCGTAGTTAAGGTGGAAATTTATTGGGATAATTTAGGCGCCCCGGGTGATGTGGAAATAGACCAGGATCCAACTCCCGGTAAAGTGTATGCGCACCTGTATCCTAATTTTCAAAATCCGCTGACACGAACCTATCAAATCCGGTTCCGGGCATTTTCCGGGGAAACCTGTATTGACGAGCAGGTTAGGGATATCACATTGAATGCAACCCCATTGGTTCAGTTTAACCCAATCCCTGATACCTGCCTGAATATTGCTCCATTCCAGATTGTACAGGCTTCGGAAGTTGGCGGCGTACCAGGTAGTTTTGTATTCAGCGGTCCAGGTGTTAACGCTGCAGGTGTATTTGATCCGTCATCAGTTGGCCCCGGCACGTACAGCATATTGTATACATACACATCAAACAGGGGTTGCATCGACTCAGCAAGACGCAGCATCCGCATCCTGCAACCACCGGTGGCAAATTTCGGGTTCAGCCTGCCGGCCTGCGAAACAAAGACCATCACATTTACAGACTCATCGAGTGTTCCCGCAAGCGCCGGTGTACTGGTAACCTGGACATGGGATTTTGGAGATGGCACACCGCTTGTTATCCGCACCAATAACTCGGCATTCACACATACTTATGCCGCCGCGGGTGCATACCTCGTGAAATTATTTGTGACAACAGCAGGTGGATGTAATAGTCTGTACAAGGAAAAATGGGTGAATGTAAAGCCACAGCCATTGGCCAATTTCAGCTTTACGGATACCGCATGCCTGCCCAATGCACGCATTCAATTCCGCAACCTGTCATCCATAGCTGACGGCACAGAAAATGCATTTACTTATACCTGGAACTTTGGCGACCCGGCCAGCGGTTTGCAGAATAATGGATCCACGGCCAAGGACCCGGTGCATATTTATGCAGGCACAGGGCCTTTTACCGTAAGGCTCAGGGTGAGGAGCGGGGATGGTTGTATTGACGATACAAGTATTGTAGTGAACAGTATCCATCCGCAGCCCGATGCTGGCTTCAGCATCAATAAGCCAAGTATATGTTTGGGCGATAATGTAACCTTCATAGATCAAAGCAACCCTGCTGACGGAAGTTTCAATCAATGGTACTGGAGTTTTGGTGATCAGAACAGTTCCACACAGCAAAACCCGGAACATATATATACCGATACAGGTACATACGAAGTGCAGCATTATATCGTCAACAGTTTTGGTTGCAACAGCGACACGGTAAGCCGCTTCTTCACCGTCTATCCATTCCCGGTAGCCGATGCAGGCCCAGATAAGGAATTGCTTGAAGGGTACAGCGTTTTACTGGAAGGCACAGCCAGCGGCAATGACCTCGAATTTGTTTGGACCAGGGATAACAACCAAACCAATAACCTGTACCTGAACAATAACAGGATACTCAGGCCTACCAGTACGGCCATTGACGATATCCTGTACACACTAACGGTAACGGCCAGGGGCGGTTGCCCGATCAGTGACCAGGTTTGGGTAAGGGTATTGAAAAACCCAAGGATACCCAATACGTTCTCGCCGAATGGAGATGGCATCAATGAACGTTGGGAAATACAATACCTGAAGGATTATCCGAATGCCAAAGTGCAGGTGTTTACCCGTACGGGACAGAAGGTTTTTGAAACCAGGAATGGTTACCTGCAACCCTGGAATGGTACATTCAATGGAAAGCCTTTACCGGTGGATACTTACTATTATATTATTGAACCCGAAAGTGGCCGTAAACCGGTTACAGGTTATGTAACCATCATTAAATAATTAGTTCTTCAGCCAGGGATTTATGAACCGAAATATGAAATGGACGATTGTTGGACTGTTATGCCTTGGCTTTGGTTTGAGGGAAATGAAAGTTTCTGCACAGGCCAAACCTTCTTACACCCAGTATATACTGAACAATTATATCCTTAACCCTGCAATCGCCGGAATAGAAAATTATACTGACATCAAGCTCAGTTACCGAAACCAGTGGACAGGCATTAATGGGGCCCCGGTGACAAGTTATATCACGGCCCACATGCCCATCAACAAAAAGGATATGCGAACCAACGCGCTATCTTTTGAACCTAAGGGTATAAACCCGAGGGGCAGTGAATATTGGGATTCATATACGGCGCCTGAACCGCATCATGGTGTGGGTGTAACCATGCTGAACGACAGGGCAGGATATATCAATCGTTGGTCGTTTTACGCGTCATACGCCTATCATTTGCCACTGGGGCCTAGAACAAGTTTATCTGCCGGCTTGAACGCGGGCATTTCCAGTGTTTACCTCGACCGTGCCAAAATTGATTTTGCCAACCTGGATCCCAATGATCCAGCGGTTGGTTATGCCAACAGCGAATTGAAAAGGTTAAGGCCGGAATTGGGCGCCGGGCTCTGGTTATACTCGAATAAATATTTTGCGGGCCTTTCCGTTTTGAACATTATCCCGGGCAAGCAACGCTTTGTGAACAACGACGCGTTTGGCGCGTTTTATACGCCCAATTATTTCCTAACAGCAGGATACAGGCTGATGCTGAACAGCGACCTCAACCTGATCCCTTCCGTGATGATCCAGTACTGGCAGCCACAACTGATGGGCGGGCATTTCAATGCCAAATTGCAATATCTCGATCAGTTATGGGTTGGGGGGAGCTACCGGTGGTCTGATTACATTTCAGGTTATTCAGCCATGGTTGGCGTAAATATATCCAATACATTCAATGTATCATATTCCTACGAAGTGGCCACCACCAGCCGTTTGAGGAACTACACGGGAAATACACATGAAGTGATGGTGGGTTTTATGTTAGGCAATAAGTATGGCGACACCTGCCCGAGGAATATATGGTAGAAGGAATTGTGTCTAACTGAAACGCCTGTACGAACTTTTTGAAACAAATTAGTTAAATATTGTCCTGCTGAAATTTTGCAGGAAAAGCCTCAACGCTTCCGGCATGGGCTTTTCTTCGGTCATTACCCAAAGCAGCTCAGCTTTCCATTCACCGTCTTCCAAATATGGCCGGTAAGCCCTGGTGATTTTCAATCCGCTTTCAGGATCTTCATCCTGTATAATGATTTCCTTTGCAGGCTCATCCTGTTTTTCCTGTACGGCAACCGGAATGATTTGCATATCCGTATTCATCGCGGGGCTTTCAGGCTGTTCCGTGTTTTGCACCGGTTTATAAGCCATATCCAATGGATCCGGGGCTGCTGGTTTATCCGAAGGCTTCAGATCTGATTCCCGGGCCGGCTGTGGTTCATCGCCAATCACCATCACCATTGCGCCTGCGTTTTTGTTCAATAAATATAATTTCTTGTAATCATCATTGAAGGGCTTGTTGCCGGAAACGGGCAATGCTGCTGTCGGATTTTTTGATATTTTTTTTCCGGGATTGAGGTTGTTTAGGAACCAGAACCCGGTAAAACTCAACATGAGCAATACTAAAGCCAACAATTTACTAAAGTGTTTGCGAGAAACTGATGCTGTCATTTGCTCCTGGCCTTTTGTCATTCTTATAATTCTGGAGAGCAACATGTCATTTCCGGAAACGGCGGCCATGTCAAGCCGAAGGCTTTGATGCGAGAAGCGGGCTGTCTTTAACAAGGCTTCAGCATATAAAACCGGTTGGCAATGGCTGTTAACCACAAGCTCATCGCATGTAAACTCCCGTTCGAGTTGATATTCACGGATGAAGCGTTGAATGAATGGGTTGAAGAAGAACAGCGATTCCGCTATAACGATCATCCAGTTTGTAAGGAAGTCGTGCTCACGGATATGAGAAAGCTCATGCAGTAAAAGTGCTTCTGATTCATCCATGCTGAGCTGATTGTATAATGCGATGGGAAATAATATCACAGGCCTGATAAAGCCATAGGTGAGCGGTGTCATCACCTGATCCGTAAACCAAACCTCCACCGGTTTCCGGATACCAAGGGTTAAAGCGTTTCTTTGTACAAATGAAATTAATTCTTGTGATGGCTCAATGAATCCTTTTTTGAAACGCGATTGTTGCTTATGCCATTGATATATGGTTCGGGCAACCTGCCAAATTACAGCCAGCATGTAAAGCACCGAAAGTGACACAGGTATGATGTCAACAAATCCGGGGATAGTGTTTGAAAATAATGACAGCGTTGATGGCTTGCCCGCGCCCTGGTACATGAGCCAGCCAAACATGGATAAAGAGATAAAGATTTGTACCGTCAAGAAAAGCAGCAGTAAGTTTTTCCTGCCCCGGGCAGATATTTGTTGCTGATTGCGTATACCCAGGTAAAGTAGCAGGAGGAGGGCCGACTGCCAGAAACTGTGCAATAATGTCAATAAAAGGCTATGGCTGATGTGAGACCACATAGGCGCATATTATTTTTTGTGCTTCAATGCTTCAATTAATTGCTGGATCTTATTTAGTTCATCTTCCGACGCATCGGCGTTTCCCAATGCCTGCATGACCAAGGCTGTGGAAGAGCCTGAAAAAAGCCCGTCTATCATCCTGTGCAACATTTGTTGTTGGGTGTGCTCACGGGAAACAGCCGGAATGTAAATATGTGTCTTGTTGCTTTCATCACGGTTCACCAGCTTTTTCTCAAACATGATCTGCATGAGCTTCAGGGTAGTGGTATAACCGGCTTCCTTGGTTTTACTCAATTCTTCATGCACGGCCCTAACGGTTGCCTGCCCTTTGTCCCATAAAATGGACAAAATTTCGAGTTCACTATCAGTGGGTTTGGTCGCTTTCATATCCTTTACGATGATTTTCGTAATGCAATGTATTGGATTTTTACCAACTCGTAAAACCATTCACAAAATTTTAGGATTTTTTAGGGATGGGCCTTTTAACGCACCAGGAGTACGTTGCCTTTGACATTAATGATTTGGCCGGTTTCACAAACCGCTTCAATGAAGTAAACATAGGCACCGCCGGCTTGGGGGCTTCCCCGCAACAGGCCATCCCAGCCGTTTGAAGGATTATTTGGCTGGAAATTACGGGCTTCAAAAACTGGTTCGCCCATCCGGTTGAAAATGCTGAAACGCTGTATGTTGCGCAAACCTTTTGCAATTGGGTAGAATCGGTCGTTCAACCTGTCATTATTAGGGGAGAAAGCTTTGGGCATCAAAATATTGGCGCCTTTGCATTCTACAAAAATGTTGACATCTGATTTAGCCGTACAGCCGCTGTCGGACGTAACGGAAACCGTGTATTTTTTACTGCTGTACGCAAATCCTGAGGGATTGGGGCAAGTCGCGCAATTCAGGGAATCGCCCGGTGTCCATAAATATTGACGAACATTATTGCTGTACCTGGGTTGCAACGTGAAGGGGCTGCCGTAGCTGAGGTAGCGGTCGGGCCCGGGATCCACAGTGGGATTCGACTTAACAATCACCCTGACCTGTGTTTGGCTGCTAAAACAACCCGTAGAGTCGCTTAGCCGGGCAATATAGGTAGTGGTTTGCCGGGGTGAGACCATTGGGTTATACACATTCGACTGGCTCATTTGATCCGCAGGGCTCCATTCAATCACTTTATCTTTTGGATCTGCGTCTAACCGTAACCGTTCATTCAGGCAAATGGCTGTATCAGACATTCTCGTTCTTGCCGTGAATGGTTCAATAGCATGAACGGAAGCGCTGTCGTAACTGACACATTGATATTGGTTGGTAGCGCTGACCCGGAAAAATACATCGTGCAAAGGGGTTACAGTCACCGTATCGCAGGTGCTGCAGAATGACAATTGTTCTGTGCTCGACCAGAGTAAATCATCACTTGTATATGCGATAAATGAAGATGATTGTCCCTGGCAAATGGTATCATTCCTGGGTATGATCCACAAAAAAGGCATGGGCCTGATGGATACCCTTTTGGTCAGCGTATCCCGGCAACCGTTGATGTCAACAGCGGCCAGGCTTACCTGGTAGGCACGGGGCTGCTGGTACAAATATGGGTCAGGTGTAAACGCATTGCTCTGGCCTAAGTTATCACCCATCGACCATTGCCATGAACGTATGGTATCGGTTGGATAGAATGGCCTGGAATGGTTGGTGAGGATCAAAGCCTGGTTCAGGCAGGTATTTTCAGGGGCGCTGAATTCAAGAAGTGGACCTTTTACATTAATCGGGAAATTAAGGGAAACCGTATCAGGACAGTATGCGTTTCCATTGTTGATGATGACGTAATTTGTCTGGAAAAGTCCATGTAGGGTAGTCCTAACCGTTAGTTCCGGCTGGCTGATGGCGCCTGTTGTTTCGCCAAGTACATTCCATGTATATGTGGCATTCGGATTGGTATAGTTGCGGTCAATCCTGAACCTGGCATCGCTGTTGATACAAATGGAACGGCCGGAAGCCACAAGCCATGGGTCTGCGGTATATATCCTTGTATTGGCTGAATCAACGCAACCAGTAACATTGTCTTCCAGTTTCAAACGTACTGCTGTGGCACCGGCATTGGGGAACCGGTGCCGGATATCGGTTGTATTGTATTGCTGTGTTACAGGCTCGCCGATTTCCCATACAAGTGATGTGATATTACCCACACTGTTATTGCGGAATGAAAATGTTTTCCGGTCGCTGCAGGTATTATTAAATAAGAACTTCGCAATTACGCCAACAATTTCCACCTGAAGTGTGTCTGTCCTTCCGGGGCAGTCGTAATATTTGGGCGTCACCAAAACCCGGTGAAAACCCAGGGAACTGAATTTGCGTTCCACAAAAGTATCGGTGGTACTAACAATGTTCCCGTTCCCGAAATCCCAATCGTAGCTGCTCGCATTTTGGGCAATCGCCACAAACCTGGCTTTATCTGACCCGCACACAACCGGAGTGGCCGTGTAGGCAGAAACCGTAACAGGCGGAGTTCCAAAATAAACGGAGTCGAAACGGTAACTGGCCGTACACCCGGTGTTGGTCTGGATACTAACAGTCGCGGCATAAGCGCCTGCACCAGCGTATGTATGGCTGACCTGGGAATTGTTTCCCGATATAATAGTTCCGTCACCAAAATTCCAGTTATAATTTGTTACGGCAGCGCCGGATAGCAGGGTTATGGAAGTAGTGAAATCACAGGTAACCGGGGCGCAACCCATGGCCGGCGTCCTTGAGCCGCTAAGCACAGGTTGATTAATCCGGATGCTCCTCATACTTGAAATTGAACAACCTTCCTCGTTATAACTGGTTAACGTGACCGTGTAACTGCCAAAGTTCGTGTATGCATGACTGATAGTTGCAGCGTTTCCGGATTGTACAGGGCTGCCATCGCCAAAATCCCATTCATGCCTGACAATATTGGATGAACCGCTTGCGCTGAAATTGATGGTGCCGGGCTGGCATAGTTCCTCACGGTCAACAGTAAACGAAGAAGTAACCGGGCGTTTGATGGTAATTGTCCTTGATTTTTCCGCGGTGCTGTTATTGTAAACCGTTATCAGCCTGACGGTATATGTTCCGGGAGAGCTGAATGTAATGGCAGGGTTGGCGGCATTGCTTCGGATGCCATTACCAAAGTCCCATAGGTAACCTTTAGGACTGCCGCTGGATGTTTGTGTGAATTGAACCTCTACGGGAGCACAATACAAATTCCCTTCGCTCCTAAAAGTGAAATCTGTTGTTTGCCCCCTGGCGAAAAGCAACAGCGCATTGAGCATCAATATGAGTATAAGTTTTCTCAACTTACAGGGATTGGTTCATTTGCTTTGGTAGGGTGTAGAATTAGTACTACAAATATAGCACCATTTTCAGGCAGTTACAATGGGTTGTGGAACAAAAAAGCCAGCATATAGCTGGCTTTACGTATAATTACGATGAAATATAGTAGTTTTTCATGGTGCTTTTACGATACGTACTTTTACGTATTGTTGCGCGAAAAACGAAGTTATTTGACCGATACCGTACGGGCATCGGTTGTTGCAGCATCCGGTGCAACTGTTTGCACCGTAGTCACTGCCGGTTCCTTCGTTATTTTTTGGGCCGCTGCATCAGTTTTCATTTCGGCAAGGGTAGGTGCAATTACGAGGGATACAATACTCATCAATTTGATCAGGATGTTCATTGATGGGCCTGAAGTGTCTTTAAAAGGGTCACCCACTGTGTCACCGGTAACCGAAGCTTTATGTGGCTCTGATTTCTTATAATACATTTCACCGTTGATCTCCACACCTTTTTCAAATGATTTTTTCGCGTTATCCCAGGCGCCACCCGCATTATTCTGGAACATGCCCATCAATACGCCGCTCACGGTAGCCCCTGCAAGGAAACCACCGAGGGCTTCTGCGCCCAAGCCGGGCATAAAGCCGATGATCAATGGGGAAATGATCGCGATAGCGCCAGGCAACATCATTTTTTTGATGGAAGCTTCAGTGGATATGGCTACACATTTATCATATTCAGGTTTGCCTTTTCCTTCCATGATTCCGGGAATGCTGCGGAACTGGCGTCGAACTTCTTCCACCATCGCCATGGCTGCTTCACCCACCGCACGGATCGCCAGTGATGAGAAAATGAATGGGATCATGGCTCCGACAAAGAGGCAAGACAATACATTCGCTTTATAAATATCAATTCCGGTGATACCGGCCACACCTACAAACGCGGCGAATAATGCCAGTGCGGTCAGGGCTGCTGATGCGATGGCAAATCCTTTACCGGTAGCCGCAGTGGTGTTACCAACGGCATCCAACACGTCTGTTTTTTCGCGCACATCTGCCGGTAATTCACTCATTTCGGCAATACCGCCCGCATTGTCCGCGATTGGGCCAAATGCATCAATCGCCAACTGCATCGCTGTAGTGGCCATCATGCCAGCCGCTGCAATAGATACACCATACAAACCAGCGCATTCATAAGACCCCCAGATACCCCCGGCAAGCACAATGATGGGCAGGAATGTTGATTCCATACCAACGGCCAAACCGCCGATTACATTGGTGGCATGGCCTGTGGATGATTGCCTGATGATGCTGAGCACCGGGCGTTTACCCATGGCCGTATAGTATTCAGTGATAGAACTCATCAACGCGCCTACGAGCAGGCCAACAGCAATCGCGCCCATCACACCCCATTTGGTAAAAGTGTACCCACGCAAAATCATTTCTTCAGGCAAGAGCCAGTTTACCAGCAAGCCGGCTGCAATTGCGGTGAGTATGATAGAACCCCAGTTGCCCATATTCAGGGCTTTCTGCACTACGGCTGTATTAATGCCAGAATTTTCCCCGATGCGAACAAACAATGTACCTGCAATGGAAAATAAGATACCTACTCCTGCAATCAACATGGGCAGGATAATGGGGGAGAAACCGCCCAATGTATCGGTGCCAATCACTTCAGTTTGCTGGCCAAGTACAATGGTAGCCAATACAGTAGCCACATAAGAACCGAACAGGTCGGCGCCCATACCGGCTACGTCACCAACGTTATCACCTACGTTATCGGCAATGGTTGCCGGGTTGCGCGGATCATCTTCAGGGATACCTGCTTCCACTTTACCTACAAGGTCAGCGCCTACGTCGGCAGCCTTTGTATAGATGCCACCGCCCACACGGGCAAATAAGGCAATTGATTCGGCGCCCAATGAGAAGCCGGTTAAAACCTCGATGGTACGCAGCATCTCATCAGAATTCACAGCAGCATCTGCCGCGAAAATTTGTTTTAAAACGATATAGAGACCGCCAAGGCCTAAAACTGCCAATCCTGCCACGCCAACACCCATAACGGCGCCACCGGTGAACGACACGTTCAAAGCTTTACTCAGGCTACTGCGGGCCGCTTGTGCCGTACGCACATTCGCCTTGGTTGCGGCTTTCATGCCAATATAACCGGCAACGGCACTCAATACCGCACCAATCACAAAAGCCACTGCAATGCTCCAGTGCGAGTGAGGGTTGGCACTTGCCATCACCGCCAGCAGGATCCCAACAATAATCACAAAATAACCCAGGATCTTCCATTCGGCTTTCAAAAAGGCCATCGCGCCTTCAGCAATATAATTGCTGATCTCTTTCATACGGGGGGTGCCCGCATCCTGCTTCGATACCCAGTTGAACTTGATAAAAGTGTACAACAGGCCCACAAGGCCCATCGCCGGAATCGCATAAATCAAATTTTCCATAATAGCGTTATAAAAATTTTGGTCGGCAAAAATAGGGTAAATGAGCCAAAAACGACCCCGGATCGCCCGAATTACACAAATAAAGGAACTGAGAAACAATTATTTCCACAAAAAGGACGATTGCCGTTTCTGGTACTTGGCTTAACTTGTTGTTTCAACCAATATGTTTCCCATTTCAGACGATAACAGCGACCGGGTCAGGACAGCCTATGTGAACTATTTCCTGATCGCAGCCAATATCCTTGTTTTCGTTTTTTTTCAGGGTATGGGCGCCAACCAGGCATTTTTACTGAGCTTTTCCACAGTGCCGGGGGAAATACTTAGCGGGCAAGATGTTGTATTTGATGAAGCGGGTCAATTGGGCCGTACACCCATTCCGGTATACGGTACACTTATCACATCTATGTTCATGCACGGAGGTATCGCGCACCTGGCTGGCAATATGCTGTACTTATGGGTTTTTGGGGATAACCTCGAAAACCGTATGGGGCACCAGCGTTACCTGGCTTTTTACATCATTTGCGGGCTATTGGCATCCCTGGCGCATGTAGGTACCAGTTATGTAACAGGCAAAGACCTTTTTATACCCAGTTTAGGTGCATCCGGAGCTATATCGGGGGTAATGGGAGGCTATATCCTGCTTTTCCCCCGCAATAAGGTAAATGTCATTGCGATTGGTTCCATCGTTTCCGTTCCGGCTGTGGTTTCATTGGGTATCTGGATCGCACTGCAGGTGGTGAATGGGCTTGGGATGTTAGGCGGGGCATCCGAAGGCGGTGGGGTCGCTTATATGGCACATATCGGTGGTTTTGTCGCCGGCCTTTTGCTGGTGAAACTTTTCGATGTGAAAAGAAGAAATACATAATTGTCAATACTATACTTAAAAACCGGAGCCATGCAGAAAAAAATTACTTTCATTATTGCAGCACTTTTTTGCTTTTTGAGTTTTACTAACGTTAATGCACAAACGAAAAAGAAAGAGCCTGTTAAAGCTGAAAAAGGCGCACCGGTGCGTAAAGCCGACGGCTCATTGGATATGCGCTACAGGAAAAATAAGGAGCTTGTAAACAAAAAGGCAAAAGGCCCCAGGAAAAAAGACGGTAAGCCCGACATGAGGTATAAGAGAAACAAAGAAGCCCAGCGTCAACCCTGATCCGGCAATAATTGCTTCCAGGCTTCAGGAATGGCGTTGGCCAGGTCGGCCGCGGTCATTCCTTCTTCCGAAAACCTTGAAGCGGCAATATCACCTGCCAACCCATGCAGGTATGCGCCTATAATCATGCAATCTGCCGCAGGGTAACCCTGGGCGGCCAAACCGGTCAGCAGGCCCGTTAACACATCACCCGATCCGCCCTTGGCCATACCGGGGTTCCCGGTTGGATTGAAATAGACTTTCCCATCCGGACAAACCAGGCGGGAGTACTTGCCTTTCAATAAAATAAACCATTTGTTCAGTGCCGATAAGGATATGGCCTTGTTCAGCCTTTCCCAATCGTTTGCCTTAACACCTGAGATGCGGTCAAACTCCCCGGGATGTGGCGTGAGGATGCAATAGGATGGAAGCTGATCCCAGTATTGTGGAAAAGACGCGAGGATGTTTAAAGCATCCGCGTCTATGATTAACCGTGAGGGCTTTTGCATGACCAACTGCCCGAGTAAACCGTCATCACCCGGAAACCTGCCCAGTCCAGGTCCGGCGCCCACTGCGTCAAATGCCGATAATCCATCTAATCGGCCTATATGTTCATCTCCCGAAACCTTACACATGGCTTCCGGGTGGGTGCTTTGCATGATGGCATATCCTTTTTCGGGCACATAACAGGTAAGCTTACCCGCACCACTGCGCAGGCAGGACTGAACGGCCAGTAATGCCGCCCCCATCATGCCATAACTGCCGGCAATAATTGCCGCATGACCGAAACTTCCTTTGTGTGAAAATGCGGTTCTTTCCCTGACTCTATTCCTGGCAAAACCCGCATCCGTTAGTATAAAATCACAAGGCTCATTTTCTTCAAATGTTTTGCTTAAGCCAATATCCAGCACATGAATTTTTCCTGCATATTCACTGCCATCTGCGAATATGAAGGACCTCTTCAATATTTGAAAGCTCAATGTATGTGCGCTTTTAATCACCACATGATTTACCGTCGGCCGATCCGCGAACATCCCGCTGGGTAAATCAATGCTGTATACAATGCTATTTGACTCATTGATGTGATCCACCAAATCGGCTGCCATTCCCGATAGGGGGCTCGACAACCCTGTGCCAAACAAGGCATCGATGATATGTGATGATGGGGACAGGGGAGGGAAGCCGTCAGTATTTCGTATATGCGTAACCGGTATATCAGTTTCAGAAAGCCTTTTCAGATTGATTTCAAAATCTTCGCTACCATTATCCTTGTTTGCCAAAATGTATACCTGGACTTTATAGCCCCTTTGCCGCAGCATCCTTGCAATGGCTAACCCGTCGCCTCCGTTATTGCCCATACCTGCAAAGACACATATTTCAGCAGGCTGTGCTAATAAACCCGAAATGCATTGTGTACAGGCCAAAGCGGCGCGTTCCATCAGGTCAATAGAAGAAATGCCCTGTTCCCGGATTGTATAAGCATCCCATTCCCGGATCTGAACGGCAGAAAAGAGTTTCATTTATTAAAGGTACAGCAGTACGTCAAATATGGCTAATCGCCTGACTGGACTTCATAGAAAATCCTGACAAGATTGTTCTTTTCCATGTCGGTGTCGATCATGAATGATTTTCTTTTCTTACCGTCGATGATTTCAAGCACGGAGGTATTGGGAGGGACGCCCCCCAGGTTATCGGCCACAAAAATGATGGAGTTCGGGCCAGGGTTGAGCGTAACTTGTAAAAACTGGGGTTTTTTCAACACAGGAAACCCTCGTACAATCCATTGCCCGTTGATGTTTAATGAAATGCTGTCGGCATCTTCCAGTGCATCATCCCATAGAGCAAGTGTTACCTGGCGGGATGTGGCTACAATGCCGCCAAGCCATTTGGTTGAGCGATCCAGCACTTTACCGGTAAAACTTGAATCAAGGTATTGGTCGAATGAAGTGCTGTTGGCTTTGTCAATTTCATATACGAGCCGGTGTACAATAAAAGATGCGCCAAGATGTTCGGTTATATTAAAATCAATCATCCATTTTTGATACTGAAAATCTATTTCCGCACGTCCCTGGTTGGGCGGGTTTTTGCCATAATTATCGGCATACGTCACTAAAATATTCATGCCGGTATCCAGGATAACAACTTCCGGCTCATTCTTTTTATTCAGCGCTATCTGGTCAAGGATGATTTTACCATTGAGTGAAATGGTCAGGCTGTCATTATCCATTTTCCGGGTGCGTGGAAAATTGAGGTAACCGTCTTTGCGTTTAACGACAATGCTGTCTTCAATCCCAAACGGAATGGGGGATTGGGTTGGGTCGAGGATGGTTTGGATATCCGTAGATTCCCATGCCTGTCCATTGATTTTTTTTAGGCGGATATCGCCTGATGCCAGCCAGTTAAATATTTCCACACCTGTTGACCTGTATGCTTCCGGTATATCCGTTTCCTTGCTCAGGGTAACCCCAAAAGATGCGCCAGGGAAACGGGATATGGCAATTTGTTGCGTATTCTCCCTGTAATCCCTGATCAGTTCGAACCATCCGTTCATATTTAATAAGCGGTTCCCCAAACTGAAAGGTTCTTCGCTGACCGCGTATTTATTACGGCCTATCGCAATTTGGCGGGCATTTTTTTTCACCAGTAAAAAATGGTAAACACCTTGAAAGCCTTTATGCGTGATCGTTAGTTTGGCCGGGAACAGGATGCCCCTTTCGCCTTGCGACACTTCGATTTTGCACTGCGGAGAATTCCCGGATGCGGGCAATGATTCCCAGGTTCCGGTGTACAAATCCTGCGCGGCCGTGTGAAGCCCCGATAAAATGATAAATATGATGATGATGAATCTTACAAACATATGCCTGTTTTCAAAGCGTAAGTCTTGGTGCTTTTTTACTCAAATAACTCGAGTTTATGCTTGGGCCTTCTTTTTTCCTGCCATTGAAAATTCTTCAGGTATTTCTGATCGGCTGGGATGCTTCGCATTGGGAATAATGTACCTTCCACATTATTCAGCAATTTGATGCGGTTTAATTCTTTGTTCACAAAGAAAATATCAATCACATCCCCTTTGCTTCTGTTCATGCCCACATAGGCGCTGTCATCGTCCTGCGGGTAGAAAATGCTTTCTGCCGGGGACCCTTTCACCCGCGTATAATCCATCTGCCCTTCCTTAAAATATGCATGTATGGTTCGCCCGCCAATCTGGTTAAACAATCCCTGGTTGGTTTGGTTGATGACCATGCCATTATAAAAAACCTCCAGCAACTTCGGTTGCTGCTTCTCCGTGAACATGTAAATGGTATCACCGGTTACCTGCGATTTATTGCTCCAGAAAATTGGCTCGCGGTACATCCTGAATACAGAATCCTCCGTTGAATAATATAAGCTATCGCAGGCCGCCTGCAATGAGTCATTGAATATCCGTACGTGATGAAAGGCGAGAAAATACCGGATAGAATCTTTGGCACTCGTGCCCATGGCTTTAGTTTCCTTGAGCGTATCGTTCACCAAAACGGTTTTATTGAGGCTGCTGTCGTATAACCGCATGCCTGAAAACAATGTATCCGCGGAAATATAAGTGCTATCATTATCGCGGTAAATGATCATGACTGGCTTACGCGAAGCCAGGAAGGAATTCTTTTTTTTATCGAGCAGGATCTGGTTGCCCAGCACAATCACTTTGTTGACGCTATCCACCAGCTTGCCATTATCTTCAATCTGTATGATGCCTGTCTTGTCATCCACTGCCATCTTGCCGCCGGTCATCATCCTGGTGCTGTCGCGGAACACCGTCTTATCAAGGAATACGGCTTCGCCGGTTTCAAGGTTGTAAGTACCCGACCTGGTGTCGAGGACTCCATCATCGCTGACAATATGCGTCGGTGAAATAAAATAGGCTTCTTTCACATATGTATTATAGCGGAGGCTATCGGCACGCATATCATATTTCGGGTCAACCAGGTGCACATTTTCTTTGAAAAAAACATCCCTGCTGTCTGAGTAATAGGTAGCGCTCCGGCTGGTAAGTACAGTCTTCCCATTCACCACTTTACCGCCTTCCTGGTAATTGGCAATGCCTGTTTGGATATTATACGTGAGGTCTTCCGTGGTTAATGTGGCTTTGCCATCTGTCAGCCTAACCGATTTTTTCAGGTAGGCCACTTGCTCGGCACCGATGTATTTGAGGTATTGCGCGTACGTATGCACGGTATCGGCGTCATTGATGTGTACATTTCCAAAAACTTCTGCAATGCCCGTCAATTGGTTCAGCACGATGCTGTCGCCATGCAGGATGGTATTTCCCTGGCGGACAATGGCATTGCCGGCAAGTGTTTGTAAAACCGTGGCGGAATCAATGGTTTTTTGGCGAAGGCTGCGGGCCTGTACAATCTGAATGATCTTTGTACTGTCGGCTGTGAGGGAAACTACCTGTTGCGCATACCCGAAAATTGCGGGGAATGACATTAATAATAAAATCAGCAGTTTCCTGCAATGCCGCATGCGCCTCAGGGTATGGGAGTTGCTCCGCATGAACAATGGGGCTTAGTTATTTTTTTTGTCTACGATGATATAAGGCGCATTCAGCGTATCGGGCTGTGGCAGCATCAGCGGTTCAGCCGTTTTCTTTTTGCCAAATACGGAAATGCTCAGGTAGCGTTTCGGGTTCATACGGATATCATCCAGCAGGAGATTGAGTTTGTTACCGGTGGATGCAAGGTTCCTGTATAAACTCGGGTCGTTCAGCAACAAACCAATAGATCCGTTTCCACTGTTCATCTTGGCAGTCATAGCCTGCAATTCCTTAATTGTGCCTTCAAGTGTATTCAAGGTTTTCTGCAAATCAAGTTCTGCCAGTTTTCCCGTGGCGGAATCAAGGTTTGAAATCACATGGCTGATTTTCGCGTTGTTCGATGCCATATTACCTGTGATCGAACTGACGTTATTCATAGTTTTCGCGATGGAACCGGTTTCAGCAGCCAGCATGCTTTGTAATGATGCGGCAGATTGAACCATGGAAGCCGTAACCTGGTTCAGGTTTGCGAGCAAGTCGCTGATATTCCGTTTCGCCTTTTGGTCAACCACACTGTTCACATTGCTGATCAGGGAATCGAGTGTGCCAAGGGATTTATTGACCTGGTACAAGACGGGGTCAACCTTTTTCATGACATCATCCAGTAAGCCTTCTGATGCCACAGTGTTGATGGTGTCTTTATTTTTTAAATAATCGCTGGCATTGCCCAGTTTGATTTCAACTTTTGTAATATTAAGTGGGTTGGGTGCGATGACTGCGATGGAGTTATTGGGTATGCGGATATCTTCATTGATATTGAATGTCACCTGGATACGGCGCATATCAGGATCAGGTTCAATTTTACCGACAGTGCCCACCTGGAAACCATTAATGATGACTGGGTTTGAAGCCGTCAATCCCTCGATGTTTTCATACGTGCCATAAATCACCAGGCTCTTCGAAAAAAGTTTATTGCCTTTCAGGAAATTGAAACCGAGGATGAGTAGCGTAATGCCCACAATCGCGAGCGCACCTACTTTTGTTTCATTAGAAATTTTCATTTGGTATCGTCAGCAGTTTTAGATCTGGTGAATTTATGGCTAATTGATTGTAAGCCCTGTTAATATAATGTATTATCATCAAAATAATGTAAAAACCAATCCTTACCTCGCATCTGTTGCATGCTTAGGCGCTTCCAGCATATTCTTATACCTGATGACCGCTTTGGTAATGACTTCAGCCATTTCCTGCTGCCCTTTTTCACTGCTCAGGTAACGTTCATCTTCCGGGTTATTGATAAAGCCTGTTTCGATCAGGATCGCGGGCATGTTGGTGGCCTGCAGCACCCAAATGCCTTTTTGGCGCTGGTTCACACCCAGGGCCGGCCTGCCGGTTTTTTCCACTTCTTCATTCAAAATGGTGGCAATCCTGTCGCTCTTTTCCTGGTACAGTTTCGCATAAACCTGCGCCAATAACCTCCCTTCGGGTGTGTTGAAATCGAAACTGCTATAGGTTGAATCTGTTCCGCTTTCTATCTCAAATTCACCTTCTTCCTGCATGATGGCTCTCAGCTTATCACTCGTTTTGTGTGCTGCGAAAATCCACACACTTGTACCGTTTCGGGTCAGCGGGAGTTTGAAATGCTCATATATGGGCTCATCCACCTGGTAAGGCGTTTTGATTTTCTTTTTATTCTTCCCTTTTCCTTTATAACTGATCTTATACCTCGTTACAGTTCGGGTGCCAACCTGTCGCCGGCCTGTCTTCAATGGGCCGGAATCAGCGTGTATGCATAAAAAGAGGTCGCCTTTATTGTCATTTGCGATTTTTGCCTTTTCCTTTGGGTCCTGGAATACGTCTGTTGTGCGGGTTGGGACAACATTCAGTTCCGGAAGCTGCTTTTTTAATTCCGCCACCGTCTTTAATGCGATAGCCAGGGTTACGTCTTTTTCTTTCGACCGGAGTGAGTGTTCGTATTGTCCAACAGCGCCCACATCATTCCCCCCGTGCCCGGCATCCACAATAATGGTTTTAAGCTTTTTGGGGGATTGAGCGGATGCAGAGGATACAGACAAGAAAAACAGTGCAAGGAAAAGCTTGGCGGCTACAGAAATTCTCAGCATGTTTTATCCGGTTGTTTTTAATAAGGTATTTATGTAATAATTCACAATTACATTCTTTGAATATGGTTATTTTTGCCCACGACTGCTATGGACCAACGCAACAAAGGTAATGTAAAAAAGAGTTTAGGCTGGTTATTGATCCCTGCGCTGGCAATATTAACATTACATTCCGCAGTCATTGGATCGGCCCCATTTCAATTTTACAGTTTTTTAACGAATGACACTGTTCCCATCCGTCAAACAAAGGATAGCGGACTACCAACAGCGCCGCTGCCCGAAACTTTATTGCCTGTACGCGACAGCCTCCCAACGCGCAAAAGCATCCCCAGTACAGGAAACGATACAACCCTAGTACCCACATTGGATACATTTTCTTTTAAGATGTCGAAGGACACACTCGATGCCCCTGTAACGTATCATGCCGAAGACTCCATGATCGTGGATGTGCCGGGAAAGAAGATCATGTTGTATGGCAAGAAATCAGACGTTACTTATGCGGATAATGAACTGACTGCACCCAAAATCGAATTTGACCAACGCACCAACCTGGTGAAGGCCGAACTGATCAAAGACAGCACGGGGCAGGTCATTGCTTATCCCACATATATCCAGACCGATTTTAAATCGATCAGCGATACGATTGTATTTAATATGAAAACAGGTAAGGGCCTGACCAAGGGGACTTACACCCAGCAGGGTGAAATGTTCGTGTATGGGGAGAAGATTAAAAAGGTGGATGACGAAACATTCTATGCCTTGCGAGGCCGTTTCACTACCTGTAACCTTGATACGCCGCACTTCGCGTTTGTTAGCAGCAAGGTAAAACTGATCAATAAAAAAATGGCTTTCACAGGGCCGGTGCATCCTGAAATTGAAGGTGTGCCCTTGCCGGTGGTTTTGCCATTTGGTATATATCCATTATCTCAGGGCAGGCATTCGGGTTTAATAGCGCCAAGCTGGACGGCCAACGAACAATTGGGCCTTGCACTGGAAGGACTCGGATATTACAAAGTACTCAATGATAATTGGGATGCCGTATTCCGCGGGACCATTTATTCTTATGGCGGGTGGACGGCCAATCTTAGTCCCCGGTATTTTAAACGGTACCGGTACCAGGGTAATTTATCCATTGATGTGCAGCGGTTCAAGAATGGGTTTAAGGGAGACCCGGATTTTTCGAACACACAAACATTCAATATCCGTTGGTCGCATAGCGCCGATGCAAAGGCAAGGCCGGGTGTTACCTTCAGTGCGAATGTCAATGCCGGCAGCAGCAAATTCAATTCATTAGTGCCCAACAGCCCGGTACGGAATTTCACCAACCAGTTGAATTCATCCATCACGTATTCCAAGGTCTGGAAAGACAAACCTTATAATATTTCCATTAGCGCCAACCACAACCAGAATACGGTACAGCGGCTCATCAATGTAAACCTCCCGGATGTATCGTTTAACATGAATACCCTGTATCCATTCCGCAGGAAAGAAGCCGTAGGCTCGCTAAAATGGTATGAAAACATTGGCGTGGCTTTAAATACAAACGCCAGGAGCCTGACATCATTTTATGATACGGCAGGTAATATTGGTAAGCAAATTATGGACAGGCTGCAATGGGGCGCATCGCACAGTGTACCCATCACTTTGTCATTGCCCCCGATCGGGCCTTTGCAGGTATCCCCAACCGTTAGTTACCGCGAAAACTGGTACCAGCAAAAACTCCGCAGGCAATGGAACCCCAATGATAAAAAAGTTGACTCCATCATCAATAAAGGTTTTTACTCCGCCAGGGATATGAGTTTCGGCTTAGGTATCACTACACGAATATTCGGCATGTTCGGGTTTAGTAAAAAAAGCGCGATCCAGGCCATCCGGCATGAGATCCGGCCCAGTATTGCGATCAGTTACAAACCCAACATGAACCGTAATAATCATTATAATGTGCAGGTTGATACAACGGGCAGGGTAGCCAGGTATTCATATTATGAAGGCAGCGTGTTTGGCGCATTTTCGGAAGGCCGATTTGGCGGGATTAATTTTGGCATCGACAATAATATCCAGATGAAAGTACGCGACCGGAAGGGCACGGCAGATTCGGGGCAGGTTCCGGTGAAAAAGGTGGCATTGATTGATGGGTTCTCCATTTCGGGCAATTATAATTTTCTTGCCGACTCTTTCCGGATGAGCCCTTTGAGCATGTCGGCACGGAGTACATTATTTGAAAAAGTGAACATCACGGCCAATGCGGTCTTTGATCCATACCTAACGGGGCCGGATGGACGCGTTATTGATAAATTGGTCTGGAGCCGGAGGCCGCTCTCATTGGGTAGCATGACCAGCGCGGGCATATCGTTACAAAGCCAGTTCCAGGGAGGAGAGAAAAAACAGGGCGGGGCAGGGCCTGATCAATTCCTCAGCCAGCAAAACATGATCAATAATTTCCCGTTGGATGAGTTTCAGCAGGAAGCCGCGTTGATCAGCAATAACCCGGGCGATTTTGCTGACTTCTCCATACCATGGTCTGTTGATTTCTCTTATTCCCTGAGGCTTAGCCGTACAAGGTCATTGAGCAGGCCGGGTTCTTTCGACAGCAATATCAACCAGGATGTCAGCTTCAATAATTCCATCAACCTGACACCAAAATGGAAGATTGGCATGACCGGTTCATATAATATCACCGCGAAAGAAATCGGCGTATTGAGTATGTATCTGTCCAGGGATTTGCATTGCTGGCAAATGTCGATCAATGTGGCGCCGGTGGGCAGGTACCGTTTCTTCACTATCAACATCAGTCCTAAATCGCCTATGCTCAGGGATATCAAAGTAAACAGGACGCGGTTCTTCTACGATCTGTAATCAAGTAAACATCAGGCAGTGCAGGATTTACTTTTTTGTATACTCGTTCAGCATGATTTGATATACTTCTTCTTTAAGAGCATCCACTGATTTGCATTTGGATGTAACAGGGGGTAAAAATTCCATGCTGAGTTTCTGAGGCAGGAAATAAAATGATTTATGGATGGGCATGGCTTCGCGTGTGCCCCGGATAATTGTTGGTATTACGTCTTTACCGGATAATACCGCCAATTTGAAAGCTCCGTCGTAAAAAGGTTTCAGGGGTTTATCTGTTCTATTGCGGGTTCCTTCCGGATAGATGCACATATGCATACCGTTCGACAAAACTTTTTTCATTTGTTCAAAGCTGCGGGAACGGCTTGTATCGCTGCTGCGGTCAACCAGGACGGAACCTTTTTGATAAAACCAGCCAAACAAGGGGACTTTCGCGAAGGATGCTTTCGCGATGGTTTTATTGGGGCCGGGCACATAGGGGCATGATAAAGGAACATCCAGCAAGGCGTTATGGTTAAACACCACTACATACTGTTCACCTTTCGCAAAATTATGTTTACCCTTGATCCTGAATGAGCATCCCGCCAGGTGCAACCACATGTTCATCCACATGCGCGATACCCAGAGAAAATAGACTTGTCCGCGGGGTTCTTTCATCAGGTATGAAAGCATGGCCGGCAAAAAAATGACGAGAAAGCTCAGGATAAAACTGATCAAGGCCCACAGTGCCCAAATCCTGGCGAATATGTTTTTAAATAAATTTTTCATGATGCTTGTAAGCCCCAGTCAATTGGGTCGAGCCCGTCTGCCACCAGGAACGCGTTTGTTTTGGAAAAATGCCTGCATCCAAAGAAACCTTTATCCGCTGAAAAAGGCGAGGGGTGGGCCGCTTTCAGCACATGGTGCTTTGTTTCGTCGATCAATTCCTGCTTTTCCTGGGCAAATTTACCCCATAAGAGGAACACAAGGTTTCCTTTCCGGTCAGATAGTTCGCTGATAACGGAATTGGTAAAATCGGCCCATCCAATATTGGCATGGCTAAAGGGTTCGCCGGCTCGGACCGTTAACGCGGCATTCAAGAGGAGCACCCCCTGGCGTGCCCAGGAGCTGAGGTCGCCAAATCCAGGGGGCACTTTTATGCCCAGGTCTGCCTGCAATTCTTTGAATATGTTTTGTAAAGAAGGAGGAGGGTTGACGCCGGCAGGTACTGAAAAGCTGAGCCCCATCGCCTGTCCGGCCCCATGATAAGGGTCCTGGCCAATGATCACAACCTTCACATGACTAAAAGGAGTGGTATTGAAAGCGTTGAAAATCAATGTGCCGGGAGGATAAATGGTTTTTCCCTGCGATTTTTCGGTTTTGAGGAACAAGACAATCTGTTCAAAATATGCCTTTCGGAACTCATCCCTTAATACAAGCTTCCATTCCGGGTCTATTTGTACATCCATGGACTGATTTTTGCCAGATTGTTGAAAATAAAAGGGCGGATAAGGTATATCCGCCTGGTGATCCGGATTGGATTCGAACCAATGACCCTCAGCTTAGAAGGCTGATGCTCTATCCAACTGAGCTACCGGACCGGAGCGCTGCAAAGATAATATATAATCATGGCTATCAGGGCTTTTTTAGCGTTTGGTGCAGCATTTGCACATTATAGTGGTCTATGTGGATATATTAACCATAAAATGGGAGATATCAAAGAAATAAAATTATAATATTGTTAAAAATACCTTGATTGGTATATAATTACATAGTACATTTGCTACTTAAAACATTAAACATAATCTCTGACCGACCTTAGAGATCACTTTTTAAATCAAAATTTAGCGTTTATGAAACAAAAACTTGTGTTTGTCTCTGCTGCTGTACTGGCGATGTCGCTTAGCGCATTTGCCCAGAATGGAGGCAAAAACCGCACAGCCCGTGATAGCAGGGTTGGCATACACATTAACTCTTTGGATATCAAAACCCCACAGGTGTTGAAGGACGACAATGCTCCGCGTACCCTGGCTGGTTTCAAAGAGCACAGCTTCGGTTTCTCCCTGTCTTATTGGAGGGCTTTAACGTCTAAACTTGACCTGTCTGGCCGTATCAATGGTATGTTCCACGATTACGCTGGTGAAGACAGGAATGAAAATACCCTGAAGCAGGAAATAGGCCTGGAAATTGAACCAGCTTTGAACGCTTACCTGTTTAAGCGTGAGAGCATGTTCAACGCTTTCCTGACTGCCGGTATCGGTGCCGGTACTTACACTGGTGAATTCGGTGCTTATGTACCAACCGGTGTTGGTCTGCAGGCCCAGTTCAACGAAAAATCATGGATCATGCTCCAGGCTCAATATCGTTGGACCCTGACTAAAGATGTATTGAAAGATAACCTGTTCTATTCACTGGGTGTTGCTACCCGCCTGGGTAAAAAAGCCCCTAAGGTAGTTCCTCCACCACCAGCACCGGTTGTACTTGACCGCGATGGTGACGGTGTAAATGATACAGATGACAAATGCCCGGATGTAGCTGGCCTCGCTGCCCTGCAAGGTTGCCCTGACCGTGACGGTGACGGTATTGCTGACGGCGACGACAAGTGCCCGGATGTAAAAGGTACTGCTAAATACCAAGGTTGCCCGATTCCTGATACTGATGGTGACGGCATCAATGACGAAGAAGATAAATGCGTAACTGTTAAAGGTCTGGCACGCTACCAGGGTTGCCCAATTCCTGATGGTGACAATGATGGCGTAAACGACGAAGAAGACAAATGTCCAACTCGTCCTGGCCCGGCCAGCAACATGGGTTGCCCCGAAATTTCTAAGGCTGTAATCGAAAAAATCAATGTAGCTGCTAAGAATATCTTCTTCGCTACAGGTAGTTCAAAACTGCTGGCTAAATCTAATAAGTCACTCGACGAAGTGGTTAGCCTGCTGAAAGCTGACGAAAGCCTGATGATCAACATCGACGGACACACTGATATCACTGGTTCACGCGACAAGAATGTTGCCCTGTCTGAATCACGTGCTAATGCCGTGAAAGCTTACCTGTCATCAAAAGGTATCGCTGACAACAGGATGACTGCTACCGGTTTCGGTCCTGATAAGCCAATCGCCGACAACAAAACTGCTGCCGGCCGCGCTAAGAACCGCCGCGTGGAAATGAACGTTCGCAACTATTAATCCTTAACCGGATCACATGATAAAGCCCCTCGAAAAACGAGGGGCTTTATTATTACACAATATTTTGGCCCAAAAAAATGGATCAGATAAACTGACCCATTTATACAAGTGTATTTTAAATAAACCTTAATTCAGCTTGGACCCCAAGTAAGATTCAATGGCGCTGCAAGGGATCATAAATGGTTTGTCTGTTATAACAATATTCAGGGTACTGCCATCAGACTGGTATGAACCCGCGATTGTGTTGCCAAAAACTTCTACATGGAATTGCCCAGACTCGGTATTGCCATCAAACTGGCCACCCTGCGATTGAATGGCGGAACGGATTTTGTTTAAAATTTCATCAGCGGGTTTGGAAAATGGAATGGAAAATGTACAGGCAGACATAAATGAAAGTTTAGGTGCTATGAAATAAATGTAAAATGTTATTGATTAATTCAGGCTAGGGTTTACAATTGGCTTTGAGGGTTCGTCTTTCTTTCCGAAATCATGAATCACCTGGTACAGCGTATCACGTTCAACGGGTTGCCTGTTGACCTGGCGGATCAATGCCACCAGTTCTTCTGTTGACATGGTCGGGTTCTGTTCCTCGCTGCCTGCCATGGAGTAAATTTTGGTGGAATCATCGATGGTGCCATCAATATCATTCACGCCAAATGCCAATGACAATTGTGCCTGCTGCCTGCCCAACATGGGCCAGTATGCTTTCAGGTGAGGGAAATTGTCAAGGTAAATACGGGCTATCGCGTACATACGCATATCTTCCACAATGCTTGATTCCGGCACATGGCTCATATCGTTATTGCTGTTACGGAATTTCAGCGGAATAAATGTGTTGAATCCTTTTGTTTGATCCTGCAGGTCGCGCAAGCGGCGCATGTGGTCAACCCTGTGGGCAAATGTTTCTATATGTCCGTATAGCATGGTTGCATTGCTATGCAAACCAAGCTTGTGGGCTGTTTCATGAATCTTCAGCCAGCCGTCGGCGTCAACTTTATCAGCCGCGATTTTCTGGCGGATTTCCGGATGGAAAATTTCCGCACCACCACCTGGCAAAGATTGCATGCCGGCTTCCACCAATTCGCGCAAACCCTCTTCAATGCTCAGTTTGGCTTTACGGAACATATAATCCAGTTCCACGGCCGTGAACGCTTTGATGTGCAAGCCGGGGCGATGTGCATGTATTTTGCTGATCAGTTCCTTAAAATAGGCCAGGTTCATTTTGGGATGAACACCGCCAACGATATGTACTTCCGTTACCGGTTTGCCATCGTAACTTTTTACAATGTCCAGCATTTGATCGATGCCCAGTTCCCAACCATCTTCTTTGTGGGCATACAGCCTTGAGTAAGAACAAAAGGCACAGCTAAACACGCAGACATTGGTTGGTTCAATATGGAAATTGCGGTTAAAATACGTGATGTCACCATGAAGCTTTTCGCGGATATGGTTGGCCAGGGTACCCACAAATCCTAAACTTCCTTTTTCAAACAATACAAGGCAATCTTCATCATTTATGCGTTCAGAACGGAATACTTTATCGGCAATACGAACCAGGTCCTCGTCGATGCCGGCTTGTTGAAACAACTCTGTTGAAGTCATCATTTGGGTGATTTTTGCAAAGGTAAGCAGATAACAGCTCAGGGCTGGTCATTGTTTGTTAATACTGATGAATATCACAGATAAATGATGCAGATTAAATTGAAAAATAATTGATTAACTTAGGCTGCCCAAACCAGAAAATGGGCAAATACCATAAATCTAATTTCTGTATGAGTTTAAAGTTTCGGCTGATTTTGATGAATTTCCTCCAGTTTTTTGTGTGGGGGGCCTGGTTGATATCTATTGGAGGTTACCTCGGGGGAACCCTGAAGTTTTCGGGTGTCGAAATCGGCGCCGTATTCTCCACCCTGGGTATTGCTTCCTTGTTTATGCCCGCATTGATGGGTATTGTAGCGGATAAATGGGTGAATGCCGAACGTGTACTGGGCATTTGCCATATTGTGGCAGCCCTTATGCTGATTTGGGCTTCTACGGTGAAAGACCCTGATTTGTTTTTCTGGGTCATGTTGCTGAATTCCATGTTCTATATGCCCACCATCGCGCTGAATAACACGGTGTCGTATATAGTATTGGAAAAGAACGGTTTTGATATTGTGAAGGATTTTCCGCCAATACGGGTTTGGGGAACTATCGGATTTATTGTAGCTATGTGGATTGTAGATTTCACCGGGTGGAAAACATCTAATATGCAATTGCTTTTCAGCGCTGTTTCCGGCGTAGGTTTGGGGTTATTTGCCTTTACCATGCCAGCCTGTCCGCCAGTGAAGTCGAAAATGAGCAAATCATTTTTATCATCATTGGGATTAGACGCTTTTGTGTTGTTTAAAGACAGCCGCATGGCGGTTTTCTTTGTGTTTTCTATGTTCTTAGGGGCGGCGCTTCAAATCACCAACGCATTTGGCGGATCATTCTTAAACAGTTTTTCCGGTTCTCATCCTGATTCATTTGTGGTGAAACACGAGATTTTGACATTGTCTATCTCACAGATTTCCGAATCCTTGTTCATCCTGGCCATTCCTTTCTTCCTGAAAAAATTCGGGATAAAAAAAGTGATGATCATGAGTATGGTGGCCTGGGTATTGAGGTTTGGATTATTCGCTATTGGTGATCCCGGTTCGGGCTTGTACCTGTTGTTGTTGTCGATGATTATTTATGGTATGGCATTCGATTTTTTCAATATATCCGGTTCCTTATTTGTGGAGCAGGAGTCGCCATCCAGCATCAGGGCCAGTGCGCAGGGGTTGTTTATGTTTATGACGAATGGAGTGGGGGCGATGATTGGCGGATATTGCAGCGGGCTGGTGGTGGACCATTTCACGGTGAATGGTATCAGCGACTGGCAGAGTATCTGGTTTTCGTTTGCGGGATACGCGTTGGTACTGGCAATAATATTCCCGCTGGTATTCCGGTACAGGCATGACCCGGAGGGCTTGCAGGATTTTCATCATTGATATAAAATAACCCTGTCGGGGTTATAACCCCGACAGGGTTTGCAAAATAAGAACTACTTCAGCGCTTCAATCTTCTTCACAAAATTGGCTTTCGGCTGTGCGCCAATCAGTTTGTCGACCACCTGTCCGTTTTTCACAAACAAAATCGCCGGAATGCTGGTAATGCCATAGTTCATGGAAACCTGCGGATTGTGGTCTACATTAACCTTGCCCACTTTCACCTTTCCATCGTATTCTTTTGCCAGTTCTTCGATAACGGGGCCGATTGCACGGCATGGGCCGCACCATTCTGCCCAGAAATCAATCACGGCTAATTTATCGGAGTCAAGTACTTCAGTTTTAAAGTTCGCATCTGTGAATTCGAGTGCCATAATATGAGGTTTAATTGATTTAGATTATTTGAAGCGCAAAATTACGACCAATTACATCATCCTGTTTCTTTGTCAGCAATGATTAACATTTCATGCCATGCTGATGTTCAAAACGTCAGTTGGCTGTCAAATCATGACAAAACCACCGTGCTTTTACAATCCGGGTGCCTGTGTAAAAATGAAATCATATCATCGTTCATATTAAAGCCTTTCTCCATGGTGTACAGGCTGACTTTATGTTTCTGTTCAGGATCGTTCAGGCTGAACTTCAGGGAAGTGCTGCCAGGATGCTGACGGATATTATCTTCCATGAAACGGATCCACTCTTCATTTAATGAAGTTGGTTCCAGATCGATCACTAATTGCTTGGTTAGTAATGTCTTGACAGTTTCAAGTAAACATATCCTGTGAATCTTGAATTCGTACTGATCGGTTTTAAACCTCTGTTTGAAGCCGCCTTCAATCATTAAGGTCATGCCTTTTTCGAGATAATGGCTGTACCTGGCATAATCCTCGCTCCAAAGCATGAACTCTGTCTTACCGCTGAAATCTTCCAGGTGCAGGATACCGAAATTCTTCCCGGTTTTTGTAAGGCGGTGCTGCCCATCTATCACCAGTCCGCCAAAACGGAAAGTACGCGTAGGAGGTATTTGTCCTACGGCATTTTTGATTTCATTAAAATCTGAAATGGGCATGAATTGGTAATGGTTCAGTTCAAACTTGAAATTATCCAATGGGTGCCCGCTGATGAACATGCCCGTTACTTCTTTTTCAAAATCCAACTGTTCCACCAATTGCCATTTTGGGCATGGGGCAATTTTGGGCGGCATGATTTCAGGCATCTGGAGATCGCCAAACAGCGTATTGCTGGCGCTGGCTGATTGGGATTGATAGATAGCGCCAAACTTCAAAATTTTTTCGAGTGCTGGTACATCACCCGGGGGTTGATAAAAATATTGCGCCCGGTGGCATTCCGGGAAACAATCAAATGCTCCTCCATATATCAGGCTCTCCATCGATTTTTTATTCACCGCCCGGAGGTTGACCCGTTTCACGAAATCAAAAATATCCCTGAATGGGCCATGCTTTGTTTTTTCTTCAATGATATGTTCAATCGCGGCTTCACCCACACCTTTCAGCCCGCTGAATCCAAACCTGATTTCGCCTTTACTGTTCACCGCGAAACCACTTTGCGATTCATTGATATCAGGCCCAAGAACCTTCAATCCCATGCTCTTACACTCTTCCATGAAGAAAGTGATTTTATCAATGCTTCCAGCGTGGTTGAGCACCGCGGCCATGTATTCGGCGGGGTACCAGGCCTTCAGGTAAGCTGTTTGATAGGCAACAAAGGCATAGCAGGTTGAATGCGATTTATTGAACGCGTATTGGGCGAATGCTTCCCAGTCTTTCCAGATTTTTTCCAGCTTATCCGCAGGGTGCCCTTTTTCGGATGCCCCTTCCATAAACTGCTTCTTCATTTTGTCGAGGACGGCGATCTGTTTTTTACCCATCGCTTTCCGCAACACGTCCGCGTCTCCTTTGCTGAATCCTGCCAGTTTCTGCGATAGCAGCATCACCTGTTCCTGGTACACCGTAATGCCATAAGTTTCCTCCAGGTATTCCTTCATTTCCGGAAGGTCGTAATGCACTTCCTCACGGCCATGCTTACGCGCAATAAATTGGGGGATGTATGCCAGCGGGCCCGGGCGGTACAGGGCGTTCATCGCGATCAGGTCATCAAACTTATCAGGCTTGAGTTCCCGTAAATATTTCTGCATGCCGACACTTTCAAATTGAAAGGTTCCGTTTGTATCGCCATGCTGGTATAACTCATATGTTTTGGGGTCATTCAATGGAATCTGGTCGATGTCGATCTCGATGCCATGGTTTTGTTTGATCAGTTGCAAAGCGGTTTTCAGGATGCTGAGGGTTTTTAAACCCAGGAAGTCCATTTTAATAACACCTGCTTCTTCAATCACACCGCCTTCAATCTGTGTCAGCCAGAGGTCAGAATCTTTTGATGTGGCCACTGGTATCAGGTCTGTGAGGTCCTGCGGTGCGATGATGATGCCGGCGGCGTGGATTCCCGTGTTGCGTACAGATCCTTCAAGGACTTCAGCCTCATGCAGGATTTTGCTTTGCAGGTCGTTGCCGTGATAAATTTCCCTGATCTTTTTTACATTCTCCAGGTCTTCGGCCTGCAACTGTTCTTTCTCAGTCAGGCTTTTTTCTCCTTCCTTCGCTTCTTTATCGGTAATAGGCGCGTGTAAGACCCGTTTCAGGGAGATGCCCGGTTTTTCCGGAACCAGTTTTGTGAGCAACCTGCTTTCCGCGATCGGCAGGTCCATCACCCTGGCCACATCGGCTATGCTTGATTTGGCGGCCATGGTACCATAGGTAATGATTTGCGCCACCTGGTTTTTGCCATATTTCTGCACTACATAATCAATCACCTTTTGCCGGCCTTCATCGTCGAAGTCCGTATCAATATCGGGCATCGACTTACGTTCCGGGTTCAGGAACCTCTCAAACAGGAGGTTGTACCGGATCGGGTCGATATTGGTAATGCCTATGCAATAAGCCACAACGCTCCCTGCCGCTGAACCACGGCCCGGGCCCACAAATACGCCGATTTCCCGACCCGCACGGATGAAATCACTTACTATTAAAAAGTAACCAGCGAACCCCATTTTTTGTATAACGCCCAGCTCAAAACTGATGCGTTCCTCTATTTCCGGTGTCAGCACCTGGTACCTTTTGGCAGCGCCGGCCCATGTGATGCTGGCCAGGTACTCATCCTGTGATTTGAAATTAGGCGGCACTACGAAATGGGGCAGGAGGATATCGCGAGTCAGGCTGAGCAATTCAACCTTCGATACAATTTCATTCGTGTTGTCAATCGCGGCAGGAATATCTTCAAATAGCTTTGTCATTTCAGCCGTGGTCTTCAAATAAAACTGGTCGTTGGGAAATGCAAAGCGTTTATTCTTCACCGATACATCATCATCTGAGAATTCGCGGAGCGCCGGAGTGGATTGCTTTTCACCGGTATTGATGCAGAGCAGGATGTCGTGGGCGTTGAAGTCTTTTTGCTCAACATAATGACTGTCGTTGCTGGCGATCACTTTTACATTGTATTTCTTCGCGAATTTCAACAGAATTTCATTGACCTTATCTTGTTCGGGTATGCCATGCCGTTGTAACTCCACGTAATAATCTTCCTGGAAAATATTCAACCACCATTTGAATTCATTTTCTCCTTCTTCTTCCCCTTTTTTCAAGATGGTTTGCGGTACAAGCGCGCCAAGGCAGCAGGTGGTGGCGATCAGCCCTTCGTGGTAGCGGTGGATGAGTTGTTTGTCAATCCTCGGATATTTCGAATACATTCCTTCTATATAACCCAGCGATGTGAGCTTAACCAGGTTTTTATATCCCGTTTCATTTTTAGCCAGGAGGATCTGGTGGTGCCTGGGGTCCTTCTCATCTTTGCTGAAAGTTTTGCGCGTCCTGTCTTGTGTGATGTAAAATTCACAACCCACAATCGGTTTAACTTTTGGATTACCCTGCTCATCCTTGTTTTTATACGCCTCCTTTACAAATTCAAACACGCCAAACATGTTGCCATGATCACTGATGGCGAGCCCTGGCATACCGTCGGCCATCGCCTTTTTATACAGGCTTTTGATAGGTGCGGCACCGTCGAGCAGCGAAAATTGTGTGTGTACGTGGAGATGTGAAAAATTCATGAGCGCGATATGGATTTCCTTACCGGGTAAAACTGTTTTGGATAAAGCCGACGACAAAGATCGAACAATTCAAAATCATGCCCAACCTACTGTTATCCACAAACTTGTGAAATGTTAAACCGGGCTGTTTACTTGGTGAACCGGCCCGGTTTTTGTACTTTTGCAACTGGCAGAACGAATTATATTTATTCATTATTTGTAGGACAAGAATTACAGGTAGGGAAAGCATCACAGACAGGACGAACTTCAGCAGTAGAGTAAATTACACCAGATTAAGTCGTACATACGTGTAAACACCCATTTTACGTATGAAAAACTTATTTGTTTTAATCATCATGATGCAGGGTGCTTTCCTGTGTCACACAGGCGCCACAGCGCAACAGGCCAATCGCCTCTTTTTCCAGGATCAATCGGATCTGAAAGAAATCTCCGGCCCTCGTTTTATTGAGGGTATTGAAATCCGTGGAGGGGAAAACCAGAATTTCAGCTCGGCTCAACCTGTTACGGCATCTTTGTATACAGCGGGTACGGTAAAACCCATCTTGTCCGATAAAGGCACAACAGCCATTGAATCAGCCCAAAGACTGCAGTTTAAATACGCGATTATCCTTGACCGTGAGGTAGAAAAGATTTCAAACCTCAGCCTTTTTGCCTTCATAGATGAATGGTGGGGTACACGGTACCGTTATGGGGGGACTACCAAAAAGGGTATTGATTGCAGCGCATTGACAAGTTTTCTGTACCGGGATGTGTACGGCAACAACCTGCCCCGTACTGCCCGCATGCAGTACCAGGTTTGTCAAAAAATACACATTTCAGAATCCGTTGAAGGCGACCTTTTGTTTTTTAATACGAGAGGGGGTATCAGCCATGTGGCGGTGTACCTTGGCGATGGTTATTTTGTGCATTCCAGCACTAACCAGGGCGTAGTGATCAGCCATATCAACGATCCTTATTATCAGAAGCGGTTCTTGGGCGCCGGCAGGCCCATGCCAGAAACTGAATCATTTCAGGATGTGCTAAAATGCGAGGAGTAACCCGGCTAATCAATTTTTTTAAGCGTAATATAGAAGTTTCGGTCTGCCTTTATCATTGAACCGGGATCTAAGCCTTTAACTTTCTTTTTCTTCCAATTTGTACCAGGATAAACCCAAGTTTTGTTGCTGCTATCACTGTTTATAATAATTGGAAGCGGCATGTCAAAGCCATCCACAGCGTTCGTCCAGCGGTACCATAATTTTTTCTTTTTCCATTTATACTCCAGGTTAGGCACCTGTATGGTACGCAGGTACTGGTCAAATATTTTTACAAGCTTGATGCCGCTTTCTTTCTCGAGGAATGATTCCACATCCGAACCATTTACAGTTTGATGGTAAAAGCGTTGATTCATTTCCCTCAATATCTTTCTGAATGTTTCATCATCCCCAATCAACTGCCTGATCATGTGTATCATGTTACCGGCTTTATAGTACATATCGCCACTGCCTTCTTGATGTACCCCATAAATTCCTACAATCGGAATATCATTGGCAATCAGTTGCCTTGTTCCAATTACGTAATCGTTACCGGCTTCCTTACCGTAATAATAGTCAGTAAACAGGGTTTCGCTGTAATTGGTAAAGCCTTCATGTACCCACATATCCGCGATGTCCTTAGTGGTTATGTTATTCGCGAACCATTCGTGGCCACTTTCATGGATAATGATGAAATCCCATTTCAATCCCCAGCCGGTGGAAGATAAATCGGTACCCAGGTATCCGTTCTTGTATTTGTTTCCATAAGCGATGGCGCTTTGGTGCTCCATGCCCAAATGAGGCGCTTCCACTATCTTAAATCCATCTGCATAAAAAGGATAGGGGCCAAACCAATGTTCAAATGCCTTCATCATACGAGGCGCGTCCGCCATTTGCTTTTTGGCTTTTTCGAGGTTAACGGGTAATACCCAGTAATCCATATCTAGTTTGCCTTTTTCGCCGTCATATGATTCATGGAAATGGGCATACTTCCCAATGTAAGGAACGATGTTGTAATTATTGATAGGGTTGGTCACCTGCCAACTGTACATTTTTTTTCCAGTCTTGCCGGATATTTCACCAATCAACCTGCCATTTCCTACGGCCATAAGGGTGTCGGGTACAATCATGCGTAAGATGGCGCCCTGATCAGGTTCATCGGCCTGGTAATCTTTGCAGGGGTACCAAACACTGGCCCCCAGGCCCTGGCATGCCACCGTCATCCATGGGTTCCCAGCTGGATCGTTTGTCCATACCCAACCACCATCCCATGGCGCTTTCACCGCCCTGCGCGGTTTGCCTGAATAATGGCATTGAATGATATGCTGCTGATTTTTCTTGCCCCCTGGAAATTGAATAAACCATGCATTGCCATCGCGGCTCATCTTTACAAGCTTATTGTCTACAAAAACGGAATCCATCTGCATAGGCATTTGCAGGTCTACCTGGGCTTCCGTGGATCCAACATCATCCAGCAAACGGATCCGCATGATGGAAATGCCTTTGATGGTTTGCGTGGGGTAATCGGGCTCCACGGTGATATCATAATGCAGCAGGTCCCACCAGGATCGTCCCGGCCCATTGCTTCCCCTCAGCGTATCGGCCCTGTTGAAACCCTTGTTTTCCTGGGCGAAAGATGTAAACCCGATGAACAGCAAGGCTGCAATAAAAGCTACTGACGATAATCGGCCGGTAATGATGTATCCCATACAATTTCCTTTTTACAAAGGTAGGGGACTAAGTTATTGCGCTAATGATGTGCAAATCCTGTAATTTGTCTGGTATAAATCCAGTCAGATGCATACCCGTGCCGGATTATTTTGTTGTCTGTTGATCTGCGGCATGGCCGTTGCTTCGTGTACGCGTCAACGTGATGATGGACATAATGTTTTCCGGTATAACGAGTCAGCCGGGGTCAGCAGCCTGGACCCGGCTATGGCCAGGAACCAGGCGAATATGTGGCCTGTTCATCAATTATTTAATACGTTGGTTGAATTAGACAGCCAGATGCAGATCAAGCCTTCGCTGGCAAAGCGTTGGGAACTTTCCGAAGATCAGTTACAGTTGCGGTTTTACCTCAGGGACGATGTGTTTTTTCATGATGACCCCTGCTTCCCGGACGCAAAAGGGCGAAAAATGACGGCGCAGGACGTGGCATTTAGCCTGCAACGCATTATTGATCCGCTTACCGCGAGCCCCGGTGCCTGGATTTTTAACGACCGACTTGATTCATTGCGAGCTTTCCATGCCCTTAACGACAGTACCCTGCATATCAACCTGAAAAGGCCTTTCCAGCCCATGTTGCAGATTTTGACCATGAAGTATTGTTCGGTGATAGCGCCTGAAGCGGCCAGTAAGTATGGAAAAGATTTTGGCCGTCACCCGGTTGGCACAGGCCCATTTGCCTTAAAAGACTGGTATGAAGGAGAAGCGATACTGCTGAAAAAGAATCATCGGTATTTTGAAAGAGATAATAAGGGCCGGGTCTTGCCCTATTTGGATGGGGTGTACATTAGTTTTGCCGGGAGCAAGCTGGCTGAGTTTTTAGAATTCCGTCAAGACAGGCTTGATTTCCTGAATGACCTCGATGCTTCCATTAAGGATGAAGTATTGACACGTTCTGGTACGCTTAAGCCAACCTGGAATGGAAAACTGATCCTGCAAAAAGGGCCATACCTGAACACGGAATACCTGGGCATACTAACGGAAAAGCATATTCGAAAAGAAGACCCTTTATCGAAACTGGCTGTCCGGCAAGCCATTGCTTATGCCATCAACCGGGAGAAAATGCTGGTTTACCTGCGTAATGCCATTGGTACTGCCGCACATAGCGGTTTTGTGCCACCCGGGCTTCCTTCTTACAACCCGGCAAGGGTAATGGGATATAGGTACAACCCCGAACTGGCCCGACGATTAATCAGGGAAGCAGGTTATGGACCTAATCAACCTATGCCACGAATCAAACTCATCACAATCCCCAATTATGCGGCACTGGGCAGTTTTATTGTGAATGAATTACAACAGGCTGGCATACCCGCAGAAGTGGAAGTAGTGCAGAAGAGTTTGTTGCTGGAGCAAATGGCCGCGGGCTCTGTAAGTTTTTTCAGGGGAAGCTGGATCGCGGATTATCCAGACTCGGAAAACTACCTCAGCGTATTTTATGGATCCAACCCTGCGCCACCTAATTATACCAGGTTTCATAACACACAGTTTGATTCCTGGTACAAGACATCACTTACAGAGCCTAATGATTCAACTCGATATCATTTATACCAACAAATGGATAGCTTGATCATGCAGACGTTGCCGGTGATCCCTTTGTGGTACGACCAGGTTTTGCACCTTGTAAAACCCGGCATCAGCGGATTTCCGGTTAACAGCCTCAATATGCTTGAACTCAGGCAACTTAAAAAGAATTCCCACAAATAAAAAAGGCTGCCTGTAAGAGCAGCCTTTATCGCAAAAACAAACAAGAATTTATTTCTTCATCATCTTCTTCACAAACTTACCGTCAGGTGTGGTGATTTCCAGTATATAATTACCGGTTGCGATGGCGCCAAAATCGCGCAGGACCACAATGTTTTCGCCTTTCTGTACGTCAACCATGCGGTTCAGCATTTCCTTGCCATCGAATGCAATCAGGCGGATGCGGGCATTGGCGTCAGCAGATACGTTCACCACAACTTTGATGTCGCTGATGAAAGGATTGGGGAATACGCTGAAGCCTTCTTCAGACATGCTGCCATTCAATTTGATCGCAACAATTTTGCTGTAAGCATAAGTGCCATCTTTATCAACCATCTTCAACCTGTAGTAAACAATCGCAGACTGGCTGTTCAATGCATCGGTAAAGCTATATGAAGTACGCGTGCTTGAGTTGCCTTGTGCATTCACTTTACCACGATCGGTGAAGTTGATGCCATCATCGCTGCGCTGAACCATGAAATGATCGCTGTTGATTTCAATTTCAGTGATCCACTTCAGCAAAGCGTTGTTATTTACTTTTTGTGCAGTGAATGAGAACAGCTTAACGGGAACCGGTCCACCTTGCTCACCGATAACAGCTGTACCATCATCTGTAAATGGATCGCCAACCTGTGAGTTTGCAATGATGCGGGCGGTATTGATGATGGTACCCGGGATAGCAGCGGCACGCACTTTCAGGCGAAGGGTGAAATTTCCTTCAACACCTGCAGGCAATATACCACCGGTTGTGCCGGTTGCACCGTTACCTATAAAGAATTTCACATAATGCCTTCCGTTAGGGGCAACGCCTTTGAAAGCGAAATCGGCATCAGCGGCATCCGTTTGGAAACCAAGTGTTACACCGGCTGCAGTCACAATTTCAAGGCTACCGGCTACATATGTAGTATTCAAAGGCAAAGAGTCAACGATTACCGTATTATAAGCTGCGCCCGGGCCGGGGTTGCTTCCGCTAAGGGTATATGTCAGTTCTTCGTTTGGTTCAGCAAAACCGTTGCCATTAGCATCCGTTACAGATTTGTCGAGGCTCATCAGAGGCTCTTTCATACGAATGGTGAATGCAAATACACTGGGGAAATACTGGTCGGCTTCCGTACCAAACTGTACCTGCACGCTTGTTGCATTCGGAAGGATGCCAAAACCCGTACCCACATTTACTTCATCAATATCGATACCCATCTGGTTGCTGTAGCTTGGGTTTTTGGTAGTAACAAAAGCGCCGTTCTTGGTAATGCTGCCATTCCAGAAATTAGTGGCAGGGTTAGAAGCGTTGCTTACAGTAACATTATTCACTCTCAGGAAGTCGCCTGCAGGGTTTGAAGCAGAGGCGCCCAGGTTACCATCACCTTCCCATGCCATAGTTTGCAGAACTGCCTCATCAGCCAGGAGTGGATTGTTTGGAACATTCAATCCGGTCAGTGTTTCTGTTTGAGCAACCGGGCCTGAACCTGTGGTCAGGATCTGTGAATATCCATCGTAAATACGTACACTGTTATAGTTCAGGGCGAGGTTTTCGTAAGCGACCACCAGGCACCATCCTGCATAACGGCCACCACCACTCACGCTACCGGCGGTAGCAGGGATGTTGGCAATGGTATATGTACCGGCACCATTGCTGTTGATAAAATTGGTAACATCTACATACGACTGATAAATCCTTTCAGTAGTAGATACGTTGAAGATGTCTACGTTATTGGCAGGTGCGATAACATTAAAATAGTTTCCGGAATTTCCTTTGCGGATTTTTACCCGGCGCAACGTATCTGAAACTGATGTAATCGCTGAATTCAGGATGCGGCCACCCCAGTACAGACGTGCGTACTTAATGGTGTTCGTTCCTGCTGGCAAAACCAGGTCGGCAGAAGAAGCATTGAAAATACCGGGAGTGGTATTGTCAATACGGATAAACTGCATGTTCTGGTTGTCGTTGCCATACTGGGTAAATCCGAGGCCACCAACGCCGTTGCTGGCATTGCTGGTTTCGTTCATTTTAACGAGGTTTACCTGGTTGTTGTCGATGATGTGCATGCTGGTGTTACCAAACATTGCGCAACCGCCTTTCAGGTTCTCGGAATAAATCAGGGTATAGGGCCTGATCAGGTTTTGGGCTACGAGGCTAACCGTAGCGCAGACGAAGGAGATTGTTACAAGTGTAACTTTCTGTGTAAAATTTGTAAGCATTTTTCTTGTGTTGAAAGGTAAAAAAAGCTCACAGGAGAATGGGAGTGGTACGCTTCAGGAGGATAATGGGGATACCCTGTTATACAGCGGGAAAGCTGTGGCAATTTCAACGGATGAGGAGGTAAGCGTGAAAGCCCGGGAGGCATTTCAAATGTAAAATTACACATTGATTTAAAAAATGCAAGTCTTTGCCCATGAAAATTTCACAAAAAGGGAGATCAAAGAAACCGTGTAATTCTAATACGTATAGGATGTATTATATAACTAATTCAATATCAATGTTATATATTGTTATTATTGGCGATCATCCTGATTAAGCCCTGTTCAAATATTTTCCTTTGCCATAGGTTATTTTGCCCAGGATTCTGCAAATTCATGCCTGTATTTCTCAAGTTTAGGCCGGATGGCCCATTGGCAATAACCGGCTTCGGGGTGTTTGGAGAAATATTGATCATGATAGGCTTCCGCAGGATAAAATATTGACATTGGTTCTATCGTCGTTACAATGGGCTGCTTGAATTTACCTGATCCGTTAAGCTGGGTTTTATATGCTTCCGCGACCTTTTTCTGTGTTTCATTGTGGAAAAAGACTACACTCCTGTATTGGGTTCCCACATCATTTCCCTGTCGGTTTAATGTTGTGGGATCGTGCGTTTGCCAGAAAATTTCCAGGATATCTGCATATGAAATGATGCTTGTATCAAATTTGATTTGTACACATTCCGCATGGCCGGTATTGCCTGCACAAACAGATTCATAATCCGGATTCTCCGTGGCCCCGCCGGCATATCCACTTTGAACGCTGATGACCCCTTTCGTATATAGAAAAATGGCCTCCGTGCACCAGAAGCAGCCACTTCCGAGGGTGGCAGTGTCGATATTATGCGTATTTTCAATCATTCCTGTCTTGATAAAAAAGAAATTTACACAAAGTAAAACCCTGCACGGCTTTAATTGTTGCATTGCTGAATGAAAAAAATATTACCCGCTGCGATGATCCTGTTCATATTGATCTCAGTGTCATCATGCATACATTCAAAAAAAGTTTACCACATGAACAATCATGCTTTCAGGCTGAGGCCGGGCGCCGATTTAAAACAGTCCATCCAATTTTATGTCAACCACCACGGCATTAAAGCGGGCTGGATGGTAACGGCAGTGGGTAGCCTGACCAGGTACAATATACGTTTTGCCAACCAGGCAGAAGGCATCAGCGATTCCGGACATTTTGAAATCCTGGGCATGAGTGGTACTGTTTCCGAAAACGGGTCACACATCCACATCACAGTTGCCGATAGTACGGGTAAAACTATTGGTGGCCACCTGCTGGATGGGAACATCATTTATACAACAGCCGAAGTGATCATCCAGGAAGACACATCCCTTATATTCAAGCGCGAATTTGATGGCACCACCGAATGGAAGGAATTGATGATCGAAAGGGCCGGATCTTAAACCTATCTTTGCCGCGTAAAAAGAGTCATATTTAATGCGTTTTTTTCCGGAATCCACCTTACTTCAACTCGAATTCGATAAGGTCAAAGATTTACTGGCCGCTCATGCGAGGACCGAACTGGGCAAAGCGCGCTGCCACGACTTGCGCATACATACCAAAAAGGAATTTATTGATCTTGAACTGTCGCAAACGGCTGAGTATAAAATGATCCTGGATTCCGGTCAATACTTTCCTAACGATTTTACGCTCGCCATTCAAAAGGAACTCAAACTCCTGGCTATTCCAGGTTCATCATTATCGGGTGAACAGTTTTTGATGATCCGGCGCTTATCGGATAGCGCTTCGCAGATATTTCGTTGGTTTGACGCAGAGAAGAGGAACATGTATCCCGGCATGGCAAAAGTGATAGATAACCTCTACGATGAAAAGAATATCCGGGAGATGATTGATGAGGTGTTGGATGATATCGGGCAGGTGCGTGATCATGCCAGTGAGGAATTGGCGTCTATCCGTTCCAGCTTGTACCGGAAAAGAAATGAACTCAGGAAATTATTCGACCGTATTGTAGCCAAATTGCGCAAGCAGGGTTACCTGGCCGATACGGAAGAAAGCTTTATGAACGGCCGAAGGGTATTAGCTGTATTCGCGGAACAGAAGCGAATGGTGAAAGGCGTCATGCACGCCGAAAGCGATAGCAGAAGGACAAGCTTTATAGAGCCTGAGGAAACGACGGAATTGAACAATGATATTTTTTCTTTAGAGCACGAGGAGAGCAGGGAAGTGTACCGCATCCTGCGTAATTTGACACAAAGCCTCAGCGTCTATGCGCCGCTGTTACAATCCTATTACAGGATGAATGGCGATTTTGATTTCATCCGCGCCAAGGCGAGGCTTGCCATTGATATTGGCGCATCGCACCCCATGGTCATCGACCAGGCCCATATAGAATTGCAGGAAGCGAGGCACCCATTATTGTTGTTGTTCAATGCGAAAACCGGAAAACCAACCATACCAGTCAACCTCAAACTTGATGCACAAAACCGCATTTTGGTGATTAGCGGCCCCAATGCCGGGGGGAAAACCGTTACCTTAAAAACAGTTGGTTTGCTCCAACTGATGATGCAAAGCGGGTTGCTGGTATCTGCCGGAGCCGACAGCCGTATGGGTATTTTCAAACAATTGATGATCCATATTGGCGACACCCAAAGCCTCGAATTTGAGTTGAGTACATATTCCTCGCACCTGAAAAACATGAAGCATTTCCTGGAACATGCCAATGGAAAGACTTTATTTTTCATTGATGAACTGGGCAGTGGCAGTGACCCTAACCTGGGCGGCGCTTTTGCCGAAGTGATATTGGAGGAACTGGCACGTAAACACGCGTTTGGCATTGTTACCACCCATTACCTCAATTTAAAAGTAATGGCCCAGAAAGTACCGGGTATAATTAACGGAGCTATGCAATTTGATGAGCAGAACCTGTTACCCCTCTACAAACTGCAGGTAGGCAAGCCCGGTAGTTCATATACCTTCTCCATCGCTGAACGGATTGGACTCGACAAGCGTTTGATCAACCGTGCGAGGCAACTGGCCGATGAGAGCCATGTGAAACTGGATGCATTGCTCAATAGCACCGAGCAGGACCTGCAGCAGATGGAAAAAGAGAAGAAAAAGCTGGATGCGATGATCAGGGATTTCGAGAAAAAGAAAAAAGAGTTACTGGCGGAGACGGATAAGGAGCGGCACCGGCAAGACATGGAGCGGGCCAGGATGCAGAATAAAATCACGGAAGATAAGCTGCAGTACCTCAAAGACACGGAACGAAAGTTGAAGGCCCTGGTGATAGAATGGCGGAAAGCGGACGATAAGGATGAAGTGGTGAAGATGATACACGCTGTTTTGTTCCGGCAAAAAGAAAAAATGCAGCAGGAGCGGAGGCATAAAAAAATTGATGAATCGTTTATTGAGGTTGCCGGCGAGATCAAAGTGGGCGACCAGGTGAAGATGCGCCAGAGCCGGCAGGTAGGATTGGTGAAAGAGATCCGTGGCCGCAAAGCCCTGTTACAGGTGGGTGTTATGCCCATTACAGTATCCCTCAGCGACCTAACAATTGTGCGTCCGAAAGAAAATTCCGGGCAGGATGCATAATTTTTTTTGAATAAAAAATCAATCCCCTTACTTTTGCCGCGGAGAGATGGCAGAGTGGTCGATTGCGGCGGTCTTGAAAACCGTTGACTGTTAAAGGTCCGGGGGTTCGAATCCCTCTCTCTCCGCAGGATAAAATAATGAGCCCCGTTTTACACGGGGTTTTTTCATGGCATTTTATGTGTACATATTATATTCCAGTGAATTTGACAGGTACTATATTGGTCAAACTGCCGACGTAGATGACCGGTTGAGGAGGCATAATGCTGGTTTGGAAAAATCAACGAAGCCTTATATCCCGTGGACATTGGTTTGTGCCATTGAAAAGCCAGGCAGGGGTGAGGCGATGATATTGGAGCGGAAGCTCAAAAATTTAAGCAGGGAAAGGTTACAAGTTTTTATTGAAAAGTACGGAGCCGGGGGCCGTGACGATGCGCATTAAGCGCATGTCACGGTGCCGACAGAATCGTCGGCATTCGAATCCCTCTCTCTCCGCAGGATAAAATAATGAGCCCCGTTTTACACGGGGTTTTTTCATGGCATTTTATGTGTACATATTATATTCAAGTGAATTTGACAGGTACTATATTGGTCAAACTGCCGACGTAGATGACCGGTTGAGGAGGCATAATGCTGGATTGGAAAAATCAACGAAGCCTTATATCCCGTGGACATTGGTTTGTGCCATTGAAAAGCCAGGCAGGGGTGAGGCGATGATATTGGAGCGGAAGCTCAAAAATTTAAGCAGGGAAAGGTTACAAGTTTTTATTGAAAAGTACGGAGCCGGGGGCCGTGACGATGCGCATTAAGCGCATGTCACGGTTCCGACAGAATCGTCGGCATTCGAATCCCTCTCTCTCCGCAGGATAAAATAATGAGCCCCGTTTTTAACGGGGTTTTTTCATGGCATTTTATGTGTACATATTATATTCATGTGAATTTGACAGGTACTACATTGGTCAAACTGCCGACGTAGATGACCGGTTGAGGAGGCATAATGCTGGTTTGGAAAAATCAACGAAGCCTTATATCCCGTGGACTTTGGTTTGTGTGATTCAAAAGCCAGGCAGGGGTGAGGCGATGATATCTCTTTAAGGCTTGTACACAAACGGAGTTCCCCCAAACAAAACCTTTAAGGAATCGCGCATGCGGGTACTGTCTGTTGCCGGGTTCATGAATGGCATGGCCAGCAAAAACCTGCTGCTGTCGGGCTTAATTAAAATAAGTTTATGCCCGTAAGTTTTAAATTGCGCCAGTTTTTTATCTGCCAAAGCAGCATCATTATATTCCCGGATCACAACTTTGAAGCTAAAGCTGTCTGTTGCAGGTTTGGTTTGCACTTGCGAAATACTATCGCGTGCTGCCTGTGCTGAAACTAATAGGGTGCTGTCGGGCTTTCCCGTTTCCCTGCTGCTGTCTGCTGCAACACTGACCGGCTGCTCCACATTTTCCGCAGATTTTTTTCGTTGGGTATAAAAAATAATGCTGAGGATGGCGGCAACGGCAATGGTGATGGCTGCTGCCAGCCATTTGGCATTTCCTTTTTTACGGGGTGGTGATGAAAAATCTATTTCAGGCCTTTCTTTTTCCTTAACTGCCGGCTGGCTTTGTTCGGGTTTTTGAATGAACGAACTGCCTTGTTTGAATTCGTAATTTCCCAGTTGGTTCTTAAATAAAATACCCAATCCTTCAATCGGAAGCGGTTTGCCGATATTCATGAATTGTTTGCCGAGGATTGTAAATGATTCCAGGTCGGAAGTGGCCAGTGGCTTTATTTTCCGGGTGTGCTCTACAATATACTCAATAAATGAATCGTCTTGCTTGGCTTTGGGGTTGTATTCAAATTCGATGGCATTTTCGGGCAGGATCAATTCCTTATCTTCTTCGGTGGGCAATGCAAAATCACCGTTTACCCGGAAGTTACCGATTTCCTGCAGGCTCAGGGTTTTATGGGTAAGGAGGTACCTGGCAATCAGATGTTCTATTTTCATGCAGCTTCAGATATGACTTTATGCAATATATCTATAAATGGCTAAAGATTCGCACGGTTTTGAGTATTTTTGCGCATGCTCAATGCGGAGGAATTGGCTTTTATAAATTATTGGGAGGAAGCCCGGGAGAGGGAAAGCAGCGTTTCCCAAAAAATTAAACGGGGGCTGCCCATGGCGCTCGTATTTGGCCTGCCCATACCTTTTTCCATCATCGCCGTATACTGGCTTTCGCCCGATTGGTACACGAGGGTATCAAAATCGGTGTCAACAGTTGCTGTTACGATTGTTATCGCGGTGATCATCAGCATATTTTTCTTTTCGTTTATGCGGATGCACCTGAAATGGGAAATGAATGAGCAGCAATACCTGGAATTAAAGAAAAGGCAAAGGGCTTCCGATGCAGCAGAAAAGGCAAATCATACATCTTAATAAAAAAAACACATGAAGAAATCCATTTTATGGCTCAGCGCCCTGGTTATTACATTAAGTTCCTGTGTCAAGGACGCTGTGGAAACCTGTCCGTACAACGATTCCAGCGCGACAGCCAGCGCCGCTGAGATATCCGCCCTCGAAGATTATTTCGTGACCAACTCCATTTCGCCTACCAGGCATCCCAGCGGAGTGTATTATATGATCAATCGCGCAGGAAGCGGGGCAACTCCAGGCGTTTGCAATCAGATCAATGTGAAGTACTCCGGGTACCTCCTGGGCAGCAGTACGGCTTTTGATTCAAACACCAGTGCCACAGGCGCATTTTTCACATTAGGCACTTTGATTGTTGGCTGGCAGAAAGGTTTGTCTGTATTAAACACAGGCGGGGCCATCACCATCTACATCCCGCCAACATTAGGTTATGGCAGTAACCCGGTGCGCAACGGAAACGGTGATGTTGTCATTCCGGCAAATGCCTACCTGAAATTTGACATAGAATTGCTCGCGATTCAATAACCAGATCGGTTTTTACCTAACTTAGGGCTTTAATCTTCGGATTAAAGCCTTTTTTTTGCAGCATGCAGCACGAAGCCATCTCCATATTCGATATGTTTAAAATAGGCGTTGGGCCCAGCAGTAGCCACACGCTCGGCCCATGGCGGGCTGCACAACTTTTTACCGCTCAGCTTGATGAAAAAGGATGGTTACAGGATGTTGTTTCACTCGAAGTATTGCTGTATGGATCCCTGGCAAAAACAGGTGTGGGGCATGGTACCGATATCGCCGTCATGCTCGGTCTATCTGGTGAAGACCCCGTAACATTTGCCGTTGATCATATCCAACCCAGGATACAGGATATCCGAATCATGAAAAAATTGTTGCTGGGGGGCAGGCATGAAATTGATTTTAACCCAACCGATGATATTGAATTCCTTTTCAGCGAATCCCTGCCTTTTCATCCCAATGCGTTAACCTTTTTGGCCACTTTAACAGATGGACGGCATATCGCGGAAACCTATTATTCTATCGGTGGCGGCTTTGTGAAACAAGAAATGGAAACAGTTGCGCAAAAGCAAATGGTCAACCTTCCATTTCCCATCAATACATCTGATGATCTCCTGCACTGGTGCCGAAAAACGGGTATGGCCATTCATGAAGTTGTGATGGAAAATGAATCGGCATGGCGTTCAGAAATGGAAACCAGAAAAGGTATCCTGGATATTTGGCAGGTGATGAAAGATTGTACGTTCAGGGGTTGCCATACCGAAGGCTACCTGCCCGGTGGGCTGCAGGTGAAAAGGAGGGCCTCCTCATTAAATAAGAAACTACTCTGCGGTAAACATTATCATGATTACAATTCATGGATTTATGAGATCAAACAGGGGGGCACAAATTTTCAATATATACTTGATTGGGTAAGTTGTTTCGCGTTGGCCGTGAATGAAGAAAATGCATCATTCGGAAGGGTAGTCACTGCGCCAACCAATGGCGCGGCAGGTGTTATCCCGGCCGTTTTACAATATTATATTTGCTTTGCCGGTGGCGACTCTGAAGATAAAATCATTCAGTTTTTACTGACCGCTTCTGAAGTGGGCAGTATTTTCAAAAAAGGGGCTACCATATCCGCGGCTATGGGTGGATGCCAGGCAGAAATTGGAGTGAGCAGCGCGATGGCCGCAGCGGCCCTGACGGAATCGCTGGGAGGTACGCAACGCCAGGCTTTGATGGCTGCTGAGATCGCCATGGAACATCACCTGGGCATGACTTGCGACCCTATTGGCGGACTGGTGCAGATCCCCTGTATTGAACGGAATACCATGGGCGCCATAAAAGCCATCACCGCTTCGCAACTGGCCTTGCGCAGCAGCCCCGATTATGCCAAAGTAAGCCTCGATGGTGTGATCAAAACCATGTGGGATACGGCTTTAGACATGAACAGCAAGTACAAAGAAACCTCTGACGGTGGATTGGCTGTTAATGTGCCTGTTGGGTTGAGTGAGTGCTGATTTGTATTATTGAATTGTGTATATGAAGGCCTGTATCAGCAGTTGAAATTTACGATCAATGGCTATAAGCCATATTTTCTCTTGATATCCCTTTCCTGTTCCCGGCCTTTGATGGTTTCCCTTTTATCGTACACTTTCTTGCCCTTTCCAAGCCCTATATCAATTTTTGCCAGTCCTTTTTCACTAAGGTAAATACGCAAGGGGACCAGGGTGTAGCCCTTTTCCTTGATCTTCGTTTGCAACCGGTTTAGCTCCCTGCGGGTGAGCAATAATTTCCTTTCCTGCATGGGCTCATGGTTTATATGCGTGCCAAAAGCGTATTCGGAAATGTGCAGGTTTTTAATATAGAGTTCATTGCGGTGAAAAATGCAATACGCGTCATTAAAACTGGCTTTTCCGGCCCGGAGCGATTTAATCTCTGTTCCGCGCAATACCATGCCCGCCGTATAGGTAGCTTCTATAAAGTATTCGTGGTAAGCTTTTTTGTTGTTGATATCCAATCCCTTCAGGTTTTTTGCAAAGATAATACGAAGGCCCGTGCTGGCTCTCGCGGGAGTTTCAGGGCATAAAAAAACCGGGGTAGAAACGCCCGGTCGTTTTTAATCCGTACCCTATGAAAACTAGGATGAAGTTAAGATAAGTTTATGAACTGACCAAAAAAAGGTTTCAGGCATCCGTTCTCCATTAATGCGCAAATAAATGCAGCAGGGAGGCCAGTTTCTCTTTCAGGTCTTTTCGGTGAATGATGAAATCGAGGAAGCCATGTTCCAGCAGGAATTCACTTCTTTGAAACCCCGGTGGAAGGTCTTTTTTAATGGTCTCTTTAATCACCCTGGGGCCCGCAAATCCAATAAGGGCGCCGGGTTCCCCGCAAATCACATCCCCAAGCATCGCAAATGAAGCGGTAGTCCCGCCAAATGTGGGATCCGTGCACAATGAGATATAAGGGATTTTTTGCTGGCTCAGTAATGTTAGTTTACCGGATGTTTTTGCCAGTTGCATGAGGGAGAAAGCGCTTTCCATCATTCGGGCACCGCCGCTTTTATTGATGATCATGAAAGGATAACGGTGCTCCAGGCAATAATCGCAGGCCCTGCATATTTTCTCTCCCATAACACTGCCCAGGCTTCCCCCGATAAATTCAAAATCCATACAGGCTACCACCAGGTCGTAACCCTTTACTTTTCCATGGGCCACGGTAATGGAATCATGGATGTCGGTTTTGGCATAGGTTTCCTCGAGCCTGTCTTTATAAGGTTTGAGGTCAACAAATCCCAGCATGTCTTTCGACTTGATATTCGCGAAGAGTTCCTGGTATACATTTTCATCAAAAATGATCCCGAAATATTCCTCACTTCCAATGCGGTGGTGGTATTCGCACTTCGGACACACATACTTATTTTCACTCAGCTCGATCATAGTACAGGTGTACTTACAATTCGGGCATTTCGTCCACAATCCTTCAGGGGCATCCTTTTTTTCTTTTGTGGATGTAAGGATACCCTTTTTGATGCGTTTGAACCAACTGGGTTTATTTTCATCGGCCAATGAGTCCTCACCGGCCAGGTTCGCGTCGAAGTCTTCTTCTTGTCTCATAGCTTGATTGTCTGGTAAATGATCATCAATGTTTGACAACGATTCATTATGCGATGCTGATGCCTTCATCCAGATATACATCCTGGATCGTATTCAGCAGTTCCACGCCATCTTTCATAGGCTTCTGGAAAGCCTTACGCCCGCTGATCAGTCCCATACCGCCGGCACGTTTGTTCACTACGGCGGTAGCAACGGCTTCGGCCAGGTCAGTTGCGCCCTTGCTTTCACCCCCGCTGTTAATCAAGCCCACACGGCCCATGTAGCAGTTTGCAACCTGGTAACGGGTGAGGTCGATAGGATGGTCTGATGTGAGTTTTTCGTACACCAGTTTATTGGTTTTACCATGCTTGGTAGCATTATAACCACCGTTGTTGGTAGGGAGTTTCTGTTTGATGATATCCGCCTGGATGGTCACACCAAGGTGGTTTGCCTGCCCGGTGAAATCCGCCGCTGTGCTGTAATCCACTCCGTCAACCTTAAATCCGCTATTGCGTACATAACACCAGAGAACGGTTGTCATGCCCAGTTCGTGGGCCATTTCAAATGCAGTGGCCACTTCCTGGAGTTGGCGAGTGCTCTCGGCGCTGCCCCAATAGACGGTTGCACCTACAGATACAGCCCCCATGTTCCAGGCATCCTTAATCTGGCCGAACATGACCTGGTCAAATTTATTGGGATAGCTCAGGAATTCATTATGGTTGATTTTTACCATCATTGGGATTTTGTGGGCATATTTCCTGCTCACCACACCCAATACGCCATATGTTGAACACACCGCGTTGCAACCGCCTTCTATGGCCAGTTTCACGATATTTTCCGGGTCGAAATAGATGGGGTTGGGGGAGAATGAAGCGCCGGCGCTGTGCTCGATGCCCTGGTCTACAGGTAAAATCGACAAATAGCCGGTACCAGCGAGACGGCCATGGTTCAGCATAGACTGCATGCTCCTCAGGGTTTGATTGCTTCGGTTGCTATTGATCCAGTAATCGTCTACCAAACCGGGATTAGGCAGGTGGATTTGATCCTTGGTTATCGTTTTACACTCATGGTTCAACAGGGATTCGGCATCGTTGCCCAATAATTCAATGATTTTCTTAGAAGCCATAGATGTTAGTTTTTTACAAAAATAAGGATGTGAAGGTATGAAAATCCCATTACTCAAAGGGGGGGATGGTATATTAATACATGAGTTGTGCAAAATATCCGGGCGAATGCAATAAACGGCTGCCATACCAGCTAAACAGTTCGCCGTCAACCAGCCTGACTCTTGCGTTGGGCAAAATGTCCTGCAATTCTTTAATATCAGAATCCTTAAAAGGGTAGGGCTCTGATGACAAGAGGATTTCCTGGCATTGGGACTGCCGGAGATCGTCTTCAGTAACTACCGGGTAACGGGTTTTATCCTGAAAAGCATTGCTGAATCCAGCATAAGCAAGCATGCTGTCGATAAATGTGCCCCCACCGGCAGCCATATATGGCTTTTTCCAGATAAGGTAAGCGGCGTTTTTCAAATTTGTGGGTTTGGGTAATGCCTTAAACCCAGCATGGATTTGTTGGCTTAACCCTATCGCTTTTTCAGAAGTGCCGGTTAACATGCCGATATCAAGGAGCATATTCAGTGCATCGTCCAGGTTCTGAATCTCTGTCAGCAAAACCGGGAAATTCCGGGCAATCTCTTCGACTTGTTCCTGTACATTTTCTTCTTTGTTGGCAATCACTAGGTCAGGCTGAAGGTCTGTAATGCGGTTGATATGCACTTGTTTGGTGCCGCCAATACGTGGTTTACTCCGGAACCAATGTTCGGGGTGGACACAGAACTTGGTTATGCCGACCGTTTCCTGTTCTAAGCCCAGGTTATATAATACTTCTGTGATGGAGGGAACAAGGGAAATGATGCGTTGGGCGGGTGAGGAATGGGAGCGGGGATGCTGGATAAACATAATATAAAAATACGGTAAGGTTGGGAATCCATGGGCAATAAAAAACCCCGTCGTTTTCAGCATGATGCGGTAAACGGCGGGGCTTAAAGAGGTTGCTGCTTGTGGTTTTCAAGAGCTTCAGGATCTTCATTTTCTTTGGGAATTACCATTATGGTAAAAAAATGAG
>DDTB01000023.1:0-117179 GCA_002343985.1 Chitinophagaceae bacterium UBA2375
CTGTACTCCGGCAATTCTGCCTTGTAAAGGTGTTTCTATCCGGCTAGCAGAAACGGTCAGGCTCATTCTTCTTTGTGCGCCATAGCCCATCACTACCACTTCGCTCAGTTGCATTACATCAGCAACCATATCCACATCAACCTGCCCACGGTTTCCGGTTTGTGCTTCTTGTGTTGTATATCCAATAAAGGAGAATACCAATGTACCACCAGGCGGAACATTAATATAGTATTCGCCATTGAAATCGGTAACCGTGCCATAAACTGTTCCTTTTACAATAACATTTACTCCGGGCAACGGACTTCCATCATATGAATCAAACACCTGGCCCCTGATCAGGTTGCCTGTATAAGCATAGCTTTCGTTTCGCTGTGCGTAGTATGAAGTGCGCACTTCATTCATTTCTATTCTTCGCACCTGTTCAACGTACGTAGTTTTGTCATCCCATTCTTTTAATGTGTTGAATAATTTTTCAGAAAAGGCATCGCGTGCATGAACAGAGTCGGGATAGAAGGTGATCATATTCTGACCAAACGGCTGCAGAAAAAATTTGCCCGAACGCAGGTATTGGTGATCGCTCATTAACAAAACAACTTCATAGTGTGCAGCATTGAAGCGATCAAAATTCTGATTGTTTGCCGGATAAATAAAATACTGATCGGGATTATCGAGGTTAATAATAAAGGTAGCCAAATGAGACAGTGGGGTTGCCGATGGTTTGATTGTAAACAAGAGCGCCCCGGTTCTTTCACCCACATAGTTAGGTGACAGATACGGTGCAAACCGCTGCTTTATAATGGCAGAAGGCACGGCCCATCGTTTTTCAATTTCAGCTTTGGTAATTACCTGATCGTTAAACGAAGGAATGATATAAGGAACGGGAGCACGCCTGCTCAAAAAGGATTTATCCAGCGAACGTTGCCGCACAACCCCTGGCAAAAACTGATACGAGAAAAAAGGCTCGTAATCGAAAATTGTTTCAGATGAATCGGCCGTAACAAATTTTGTTAGCTGAGGGTGCAACGGCCCTGCTATTTCGGAGTACGGATATCCCCGTGCCCCGGATTCATTAAACAAAAAATAATTATCGTATTGCCAGAGGTATGCCCGCGGTTGATCGGCAGCGCGATGAACAGAAATAAAATACTTACTGATGGTTGTCTGCTCGCGTTCCAGATCATCTTTGTCGTACGGTATTTTTATAGCATCGGCAGGCAGGTTTTTCAAATCGATAGAAACAATTTGTTTGTGGTTCTTTTTTATATCTATCGAAAAGGAAATTGTATAGTTTCCTGTTCGCATGGTAATGAGGTGAACACCCGCATGAATGCGGAATGAGTAGGGCTGTATCGTGTTTACAGCAGCATGATATACAGGAGTACTGTTTATATAAATGATGGAAGGGTGCAACACTAAGCCATCTTCCACCAGAAACGGTGCAATTTGTGTAATGGAATCTGAACTTGGTTTTTCAAATTCATACCTGCCGCTGGCCGGATACAGGAACTGGTAAAACGAAATACTATCAAGCCCAAGTGTTTTATGCCACAGTGCCCAGTCTAACTTGTGGTTATCCGGGTCATCAAACTCTCCCTGGTAAAAAGAGTTAAAAACCAATCTGCTTTTTTGCTTACGCGGATAAACAGGTACCTGATTAAGCGTTCCCTGTTTAAATTTTTTGGAAATCGCGAAAGCGGTAACATCGGCCTGGTTTACCGGTTTGCCTTTAGCATCGGTAACGGTAATGGTAAAGTCTGTGGTTTGTCCCGGATACACCAATGGCAGATGGGTAATGGAAACATTCAGTTGCCTGTCGTTAAAGTTAACCGCATAGTCCTCTTGTTTGGCAATACCGGCCCATACATATTGCACCGATACAGTATATGACTCGCGCGTGCCGGCCTTGTCCTCAAAAATTACAGTTGATTCCTCTGCGCTTCCTCGATAGATTTGACGTTTCCCCTTAAATACCTGGTAGTGAAATGGAATTTTTCTCGGGTTGCTTGCAGTTATGGTTATCGAGTCGGCTGTTCTGCCTGATAAAATTTCGAGCTTGTCGTACGTGTTCATTTCCAGAAACTCCCAGGCAGATGTTGCACCGGCTTCATATTCGTTAATAAACGGGTTTATTTTTTCCCTGTATGGAAGCTGCACTTCTTTGGTGAAGATTTCATCGTCTTGATTGGTGAGCGCGGTCAGTTCAATTTTATCGGTTAATGCCAGCGGATAAATCCACACGCTGTCGTTCTTTACTTCAAAACGAACAGGTGCAAGTTGAGAATCAAATTGCAAACTGAGTTCTTTGGTTTGCCTTTCATTATCGGAATTGATAAATGCAATTACGGCTTTATAATTCAAGGCTGCCTTCGGAAAGATAGAATCAGGTAACACTATTTTCGTTTCGCCTACAGCATCTAACTTTTGCTGATGAAACCAAAGAGTGTCTGCAACAAAAAGCCGGTCCTCATGCGCTTGAGTTACGCGATCGGATTTAATTAGTATTTCGGTTCGCACATCGTACAGGGGCATATTGTTCGAGTCAGTGCCTTTCAGATATAGTGTAGCGCCTTTTTCTTTCCGGTTGTTTTCTGAACGCGCAAAAAACTGGTTGGCTTTTAATTCGTATTGCTCATAGCGGAACGACTTTGATTGAACAGTCTTATCGCGATACTCTAGTTGTAAATACGGGTTAGTATCCAGCGAAAGTTTTAAGCTGTCGGTAAGAATCAGTTCGTACACATAGGCACCATTACGGTAAGGAGCAACATTTCCAAGTTTCAGGTTTACGTTATTGCGACCATAGTTATACAATCGCGCATCCAGGGTTTTGGTTACTGGTCTTCCTTTTTTGGTGGTAATAAATGCTTTTGCTCTAAGGGTATCGCCCGGTTTAAACATGGGTTTGTTAAACACGAGGTAGCCCTTCCAGTTTTTTTCATATTTAGGCTCAACCCAGTGTTTCACTTTATAATAGATCCCCGGAGGCTGAACATAGTTTCCGGTGATCAGATTTTTCACCGTACGAATGGGATAGATTATCACTGATGCGAGATGATTAACCGGAAATGTGCCGAGTATTTTTTTACCGGTTCGTACAAAGAAGGTGTTGTTGTAGCTTCTTTCTATTGGAAAGTAAGATGTATGCTCCCCTACTGTAACAGACAATATGCCGCGCCTGTTCGATTTCTGAATTACATAGGCCTTATCCTTTTTGTTGTACGCGATCGTTCTGTTTTTGATTTTTACAGTTGCCTGCGAAACTTCACTTCCGGTATTGTCGCTGATAATAAAAATCAGATCGCGCTGGTTGTTGAGCAAATGCAAAGATGTATTATTAACAGAAGTTAGCTCGTACTGCAATTTCTCCTGAACGGTTTTCACAATCAGGTAATGCCCAATCGGTAATTCATTTTGAAACCGGGCCGAATCGGTAGGATAAAGTGTATGAAGCGTGTGGCAATACGCCTGCGATGGCTTCTGGTTTTCGTACAGATTTTTTGCTTCTGTGTTGGTTAGTTTGTACACAAAAGTGAAATAGCTGCTGCGCCTGCTGGTGGGCAGGTCTTGTGCGTAAGTTGTTGCTGAAACAAAAAGACAGAGAAGAACCCATCTCAAAAATACTTTGTCATCGCGGACAGTGTTCCGCGATCTTGAATTTTGATGCAAGAAATTGAGATGCCGGAATAAATCCGGCATGACAAGTACTCTTAGAGGTATTTTTGAGATGAGTTCTAAAAATAATCGCATAGCAAACAGGTTTACGTTTACCGAAAGCCCTGCAAACCCTGTAACCCGCCCGTGTGTAAAACCAGCACAGTACTTCCACGTTTGAATCTGCCCTTTGCCATCATATCCAGCACACCCCACATTAGTTTGGCGGTGTAAACCGGATCGAGCGGCAGGTTATGGTTTATGTTCATCTCATCAATGAAGGTAAACAACTGCGGATTGGTTTTGGCATAGCCTCCGTAATGATACGATGTGTCGATATGCCAGTTTCCATAAATCCTGTCCGAAATTTTTTTTAAATGATGTTTGATTTCATCGGTAAGAAAGGCACCATCCTTTAAAACCGATACTCCAAGTACTTGTTTTTGTTGATCTAATCCGGCAATTATTCCCGCTATTGTTCCTCCTGTGCCCACCGGTAAACACACATAATCGAAAGCGGTTTCTTGTTGTAACTGTTGAGCAAACTCAGCAACACCTTTTATAGCCAGGGTGTTTGTACCGCCTTCCGGGATTAAATAAAAATCACCGAAACGTTCTCTTAGCTGTTCAATAAAATCTGAGTCAGTTTTATTTCGATATGCTTCACGCGGTACATAATGCAATTGCATGTTTTTGCTTTTCGCGAAAGCAAGAGTAGGGTTAAGCGGAGGGGTTTCTTCTCCGCGAATAATACCAACAGTTTGCAAACCAAGTTCGTGCGCAGCAGCGGCCGTTGCATAAATATGATTAGAGTATGCTCCGCCAAACGTGAGCAGTGTTTTGTAACCTTGCCTTTGCGCTTCTTCCAGGTTGTATTTCAGCTTCCACCACTTGTTACCCGATATAAACGGATGGTTCTGGTCTTCGCGTTTGATGAGCAGCGTTATGCTGGCTTGCCGGGTTTGGGGTGTAATTATCTCTGTGATGGGTGTTTTGTTGTACTGCAGGGCCATGTTTAGCTAAGTAAAGTCAATTCACTGGCATTTTACACTTTACACCTTACTGTAAAGTGTAAAACATTAATTTTTTCACAAAATCGAATAAATACTAATAATTTTAGTACTCTTGTCTGTGGAACAGGATTACTTTAAAGGGCGTGGAGCACAGATAAAAACCGAAAACCGGTTCTTGAAAGCGCAATATGTTACCGAGCACATCGAAGGGCTGGATGAACCGTTGCTCGAAGCTCCGCACACGCAAATATTTATAGAAAACCCGAAGAAGATTGTAAACAAAGTAGAGAGCCCCGATTTGCAGGGCATGTATTCTATGAATCCCTACCAGGGGTGCGAGCATGGTTGCATTTATTGTTATGCGCGCAACACACATGAGTATTACGGCTTTAGCGCTGGGATTGATTTTGAAAGTAAAATCATTGTTAAGAAAAATGCCGCGGTACTTCTCGAAAAACATTTGCTGAACAAAAACTGGAATGCCGTACCCATTATGCTTAGCGGCAACACCGATTGTTACCAGCCGCAAGAACGTAAATTTGAAATTACACGAAGCATGTTAAAAGTGCTGGCACGGTATCGCCATCCCGTAGGTATTATTACTAAAAACAGTCTGGTAACGCGCGATATCGATTTACTGAAAGATCTTGCCAGCGATAACCTGGTGCAGGTCTATCTTTCAATCACCACACTTAATGAAGACCTAAGGCGTGTTCTTGAACCGCGCACAGCCAGCGCTATTAAACGATTAAAAACACTGGAAGAACTTTCTAAAGCAGGGATCCCTACAGGAATAATGAATGCGCCTATTATTCCCGGATTAAATCATCATGAAATACCACAAGTACTAAAGGCTGCGGCCGATCATGGCGCATTAGGCTGTGGCATGACCGTAGTACGATTGAATGGCTCCATCGGAAAAATTTTTGAAGACTGGCTGCGTAAAAACTTTCCCGACCGGTTTGAGAAAGTATGGAACCAGATATGCTCATTTCATGGCGGTACCGTAAACGATTCGCAGTTTGGCAGGCGCATGCGGGGAGAGGGAAACATTGCCGACTCGATTCATCAACTCTTTCATGTCTCAAAGAAAAAATACTTCGCCAACCGTACAGCCCCCGCTTACGACCTTACAAAATTTAGAAAAGGGGGTAATCTCTCTCTCTTTTGATTTTTAGACGGTGCAGGCTTACCTTTACGTTCGTGAAAAAGATATTGGCTTTTACAATGGTTGTGGTGCTCCTTACCGGTTCGGTAGTGGATTTGCACGACCTCACGAAAGTGCCTTATATGATTAGTCATTTTCAGCAACATCAAAACAATACCGATTCTTTTTCTATTTCCGATTTCTTCAACCTACACTATGGCTCGCTGGCCGAACAGCACGACAAACAAGAACACGAACAGCACAAAGGCCTGCCATTCAAATCGCACGATTGTACCACATCGCACGTAACTATGATGTTGCCTGAGTTTGTTTCCAATATGGCATCTTCATTTAGTCTTATTATTCAATACAATAATTTTTACGAGTCGGCCTATTCATCAGAATTCAGCCAGGCTATTTGGCAACCGCCAAAACAGTTGGCTTAATTTTCTGCTGCAATCCATTTGATTGCAAATCAAAAATCAGTTTCATTTTTCTAAAGCAATTTTTTCATGCTTCATGGCATTATCTCCTTTTCGATAAGGAATAAGGTCATCGTAGGTATGCTTACCATAGCACTCATTATCTGGGGTAGCTATTCGTTAAAGCAACTTCCTATCGATGCCGTTCCTGACATTACCAATAACCAGGTACAAATCATTACCGTTTCGCCCACATTGGCTGCACCGGAAATTGAACGGCTGGTTACTTTTCCGGTTGAACAAACCATGGCCACCATTCCGGAAATCGTAGAGATGCGTTCTATCTCGCGCTTTGGTCTATCGGTTGTAACGGTTGTGTTTGAAGAAGACACCGATATTTACTGGGCACGCCAGCAAGTAAACGAACGACTAAATCAGGCTCAGGATCAGATTCCGGTAGGAGCGGGCTCACCCGAAATTGGTCCGCTTTCAACCGGGTTAAGCGAAATTTATCAATATGTGTTGCGGGCTAAACCCGGCTTCGAAAAGAAATACGATGCCATGGAGCTACGCACCATTCAGGATTGGATTGTGCGCAGGCAACTTATCGGCACACCGGGCATTGCCGATATCAGCAGCTTTGGTGGTTATGTAAAGCAATATGAAGTTGCCATCGATCCGGTAAAGTTGCGTAGTATGAACATCAGCATTAGCCAGGTGTTTGATGCATTAGAAAAGAATAATCAGAATACGGGTGGTGCATACATAGAGCGAAAGCCCAACGCATATTTTATTCGCAGCGAAGGTCTTGTGCAAACGCTGGATGACATTCGGCAGATTGTGGTAAAGAACACCTCAAACGGGTTGCCTGTTTTAATGGAAGATGTGGGCACCATTCAGTTTGGTAGTGCCGCCCGCTATGGCGCGTTAACCTATAACAATACAGGCGAAGCAGTGGGTGGCGTGGTACTTATGCTGAAAGGCGCAAACTCCTCGCAGGTAATAGCCAAGGTAAAAGATCGTATTGAACAAATTCGCAAAACCTTACCCGAAGGTGTGGAAATAGAAGCGTTTCTGGATCGCACACGGTTGGTGAACAACGCCATTAACACCGTAGTAACAAACCTGGCCGAAGGCGCTTTGATTGTAGTGTTTGTGCTGGTGCTTTTGCTGGGAAACTTTCGGGCAGGGTTAATTGTGGCTTCGGTTATTCCGCTGGCTATGCTTTTTGCCATTGCCATGATGAATCTGTTTGGCGTATCGGGCAACCTGATGAGTTTAGGCGCACTGGATTTTGGATTGATTGTAGATGGAGCGGTAATTATTGTGGAAGCAACCATGCACCACCTTGGGCTAAGTTCAATTACCCGAAAATTATCGCAACGCGAGATGGATGAAGAAGTTGAACACTCTGCCAGTTCAATGATGCGTTCCGCAGCATTCGGACAGATCATAATTCTTATTGTATATCTGCCTATTCTTTCGTTGGTGGGTATTGAAGGTAAAATGTTTAAGCCCATGGCGCAAACTGTTTCATTTGCCATACTGGGCGCGTTAATTCTTTCCATTACGTATGTGCCCATGATTTCTGCTTTGTTGCTCAGTAAAAAAACGGGGCATCAACCAAATTTTTCTGATAAGATTATTGCATTCGCAAAAAGGGTTTATCAGCCGGTAATCCATTCCGCATTAAAACACAGAATTATTACCATTGCGGTTTCTATTTTGTTGTTGGCGATAAGCCTTATTGTTTTTCTCCGCATGGGCGGAGAGTTTATTCCAACCTTAGATGAAGGTGATTTTGCAGTAGAAACTCGATTAATAACCGGAAGCTCGCTTAGCGAATCGATTGAAGTAAATGTTAAAACAGCCGATGTATTAATCAAAAACTTTCCGGAAGTAGATGCTGTGATTGGCAAAATCGGAACATCCGAAATCCCTACAGATCCTATGTCGATTGAGGTAACAGATTTGATTATAACGCTAAAAGAAAAAGATGAGTGGGTTACGGCCGGCAATCGCGAAGAGCTTGCTGATAAAATGCTTGCCAAACTGGAAGCCGAGTTGCCCGGTGTAATGTATGGATTTCAGCAGCCCATACAGTTGCGTACTAACGAGTTGATGACAGGAGCCAAACAGGATGTGGTAATTAAAGTCTATGGCGAAGACCTGAATTTGCTGGCAAAGTATGGCGAGCAGATTGGTAAACTGGCCCAGGAAGTAGAAGGAGCGGAAGATGTGTTTGTAGAACCGATTGGCGGCTTACCACAGATTGTAGTAAAATGGAACCGGCAACGGTTAGCCCAGTTTGGGTTGAGCATGGATGAGGTAAACCGGGTTTTGCGCACGGGCTTTGCAGGTGAAGTAGCCGGTTTGGTTTTTGAGAATGAAAAGAAATTTGAATTGGTTGTACGGCTACTCAACACCAACCGTAAGAATATAAGTGATGTTAAAAACCTGTTTGTAATTACACAAGCCGGAGTGCAGGTTCCGCTCGAACAACTGGCCGATATTAGCCTTACCATTGGGGCTAATCAGATACAACGAGATGATGCTAAACGAAGAATTGTAGTTGGCTTTAATGTGCGTGGCCGCGATGTAGAGAGTATTGTAAAGGAACTGAACGAATTAATTACAGCTCAGGTAAAATTCGAACCGGGTTATTACACTACCTACGGAGGTTCATTTAAAAATCTGGAAGAAGCAAAGCAACGGTTAGTGGTGGCTGTTCCGCTTGCATTGGTGCTCATATTCCTGTTGCTCTATTTTACATTTCATTCGTTTCGTCATAGCCTGCTCATCTTTACGGCTATTCCATTATCGGCAATTGGCGGAGTGTTTGCCTTGTGGCTTCGCGATATGCCATTTAGTATTTCGGCAGGAGTAGGTTTTATTGCACTCTTTGGTGTGGCGGTATTAAATGGTATTGTGTTGATTGCCGAGTTCAATAATCTGAAAAAGAAAGGTCTTGCCATAAACGATGTCGTAACACAAGGAACCCAGGTTAGGCTGCGCCCTGTACTGATGACAGCCCTTGTAGCTTCGCTTGGCTTTTTACCCATGGCTTTGTCGCAAGGGTCTGGTGCCGAAGTGCAACGTCCGCTGGCAACGGTTGTAATAGGCGGTTTAATTACAGCCACGCTACTCACGCTGGTCGTTCTTCCGGTACTGTATACGTTGTTCGAAAAAAAAACTCAACCTGCTGAATTATGATTTACAGAAACAAAATTTTGATAGGGATGCTTTTGCTGATCGGGTTTTCAGCAACAGCACAAAAAATGAATAGAGTAGAGGTGGTGCAAGCTGCTTTAGCAAACAACGATCAGATTAAAGCAGCAGCGTTTCAAACCGAGCAGGCAAAGCAACTTAAAAAATCGCATGCCGACTTTGGAAACTTTTCGGCCACACTTATGAAAGGCGAGTACAATACCATTCAGCAAGACAACAACCTTACGTTTACACAAAGCATTCCATTCCCTGTTACACTCGCCTCGCAGGTAAAGTTAGGGAAGGAACAAGCCCTGGGAGCAGAACGGAATTTTACCGTAACACAAAATAATCTGGTGTACCAGGTAAAAACCACATTCGAGCTTTTGTTGTATCATAGTGCGCAGCAACAACTTCTGCTTTCGCAGGATAGTTTGTTTACAGATTTTGTACGGGCAGCATCGGTTCGATTCAGAACAGGTGAAGGCACATCGCTTGAAAAAGCAACTGCCGAAAGCCAGTTGTTGGAAGTAAAAAACAGAATACAGCAAAACGAAGCCGATATTTATATACTTCAAACACGCCTGCAAGTACTGGTTAAATCAAACGATTTGATTATCGCAGTCGATGATTTTGTAAAGTTAAACCCGGCCACCGGAAGTGTGGAAAGCAACCCAACTCTGTTGTACGAATTGCAACAAACCAATATTAGTAAACAGGCATTACGGGTTGAGCGAAATAAATTTTTGCCCAATCTGGAAGTAGGCTATTTCAATCAAACATTAATTGGGTTTCAGAATACTACCGGCACTGAAGATTTCTACGGTAAAAGCAAACGCTTTCAGGGATTTATAGTGGGGGTGTCTTTTCCGCTTTGGGTTGCCCCACAGATTGCGCGCTCGAAAGCCTCATACTATCAACATGAAGCCGCCCAAAAAAATGCAGATTATGTTAAAGCCACCGTTAATCAGGAATATGTAGAGGCGCAGCGGGAATTAAAAAAGAATGAAGCCAGTCTTTCATTTTACGAAACGTCAGCTTTAAAAAATGCAACACTTATACTTTCGCACGCGCGTAAAGCATTTGGAGCGGGCGAAATTGGGTATGTAGAGTACCTTCAGTCGGTGCGCACAGCAATTGATATAAAAACCAATTACCTGCTGTCCTTGCAGCAACACAACCTGTCCATATTAAAATTAGAGTATCTAACCGGAAGTTTTTAATCATTATGAAGAATACCATAACCAGAATTGTACTTATTGTTGTTGTTATAAATGTGAGTTCATGTTCAAAACCAGAACAGGCAGTAAAGCAGGAATCACATCCAAACAAAGCTCTTCAACTAAACGATGAACAACGGGAAGCCATCAGGCTTAAAGTTGGGAAAATCGAGTCCAGAAAAATCAGCAGTCCTATTCGGGTAAATGGCATGTTAGATGTGCCTCCGCAAAACATGGTAACCATTGCGGCCCCTATGGGTGGGTTTGTAAAGCATACAGAATTATTACAAGGTATGCATGTTAAACAAGGTCAGGTAATAGCTACACTCGAACACCAGGATTATATCCAGTTGCAACAAGATTATCTGGATAGTAAAACCCAACTTGAGTTTATGGAAGTAGAGTATAAGCGCCAGCAAGAACTTTCGGCCGAAAATGTAAACTCAGCCAAAGTATTACAGCAAACCCGTACAAACTATCTTTCCGCAAAAGCGAAGGAAGAAGGATTACGTGCACGAATAAAAATGATTGGTCTCTCGCCTGATGTAATAGAGAAGGAAGGCATAAAAGGCGTTATTACTATCAGAACACCTATTGCAGGCTATGTAACGGAAGTAAACATAAACCGGGGCAAATATGTTAATAATGCCGATATCATGGTTGAGATCGTAGACACCGAACATTTGCATGCCGAGGCACAAGTGTTTGAAAAGGATATTATGAGATTGCGCATCGGACAAACCATGAGACTGGTACTGGCTAACGAAACGGAAGAACGTATAGCCACGGTTTACCTGATTGGAAAAGAAATTTCAGCAGAACGTACCATACGGGTACATTGCCATTTAGAAAATGAAGACCCGGCTCTAATTCCGGGTATGTACTTTAACGCAGTAATTGAAACGGAAGCTAACCCGGTGTTGGCTTTACCCGAAGATGCTGTGGTAAGCTATGATGGGATTAGTTATATTTTTGTTGAGAAAACACAGAATACGTTCGACTGGATTGAACTAAAAACAGGCATTAGCGAATCGGGTTATACCCATGTAATTTTGCCCGAAGGGTTTGATGTGAATGCAACTGTGGTTACACAAGGGGCGCATTCGTTGTTAAGCCTGTTGAAAAACTCGGGAGATGACGCTCATTAATGATTTAAGAGTTACAGATATTTTAGTTTACGCACTGGGCTTTATTGCACAGGCTTGCTTTGGTGCGCGCACGGTTGTTCAATGGGTGCAATCCGAACGTGCCGGGCGCGTAGTATCGCCTACCTGGTTTTGGGTTTTCAGTTTGTGTGGCTCGGCACTATTTCTTATTTATGGACTACTGCGCCACGATGTGATAATTCTTTTTGGGCAAACCATTTCGTTCTATATCTATATCCGCAACCTGCAACTGAAGAAAGCGTGGAGCAACATTAGCCGTATAGTCAGGTTAATTATTTTACCATTTCCATTCTTGTTGATGTTAGGCGCATGGCTGATGAACCCACAAAACTTTAGTTATATTTTTGAAGGAACCAATTTTTCCAATACGGCCCTTATCGCAGGAGGGGTGGGGCAGTTACTTTTAAATTTGCGCTACCTGTATCAATGGTATTTTTCAGAAAAGGCACAACAATCGCTTTTGCCCCTGGGCTTTTGGATTATTAGTGCAGCGGCATCGCTCATGGTAGTGTACTACGGAATAATGCATAACGAGCCTGTACTGCTGGTAGCGCAAAGTATGGGTTTTGTGGTGTACCTGCGCAACATTTACTTCGCCTTACGAACGCGCACAGTTGTAGCGCAGTAAGTATCTTGCACCATGACCGATTGGAAACGGATTAGTGATAGCACGGTGCAAGCGTTCATTTTTGAAAATGAACATGCTGATGAACGCGAACTGATGCTGCACCATAAAACGCTTTTTGATCTGCCTTCAAAATTAATAGCTGAACAAATAGCCGGCAGGCGCAAGGCAAAAAAGAAACTGCCGCTGTGGTATAACACAAAAGGCGTTGTGTATCCGCCCACACTTAACCTCGAGCAATCCTCATCGCAGGCAACCGCACAATTCAAGGCAACATTTCTTAAAACGATAACGAATCAAAAAACTATAACAGACCTTACAGGAGGGTTTGGTGTAGATTCGTTTTTCTTCTCAAAGAAATTTGATTCAGTAACCTCTGTTGAGCCAAACCCGGATTTGCTTGCGCTTGTACAACACAATTATATACAATTAGGTGTAACCAATGTGAATCACATTCAGACTACAGCCGAAGCATTTCTTTCGGCAGCAACAGAAACAGGAGTTTTTTATACAGACCCCTCCCGAAGGGATGATCGCACAAGAAAGATTTTTAAACTTAGTGCTTGCTCACCAGATATTACCCAACTGCATGCCCTGCTTTTTGCGAATGCTGAATGGCTGCTACTCAAGGCTTCACCCTTACTGGATATTCAACAAGGCTTGCGCGAATTGCCCCATGTTAAAATCGTAATGGCATTGGCAGTTGAAAATGAAATGAAAGAGTTACTCTTTCTGGCGCAGCGTGGGTTTAATGAACCTCCAAAGATTATGGCTATTGATCTTATGGCAACGGGCGAAATAAAATCAGAGGTTACGTTTACACAAGCCCAGGAGGCAACTTCGCAATCTGAATTTAGTGAACCACAACAGTATTTATACGAACCGAATGCCGCCTTACTCAAAGCCGGAGCCTTTAAGGTAATTGCACATAAATTTAATCTGTATAAACTGGCACAACATACACACCTGTACACATCTCAGAACAGAGTACATGATTTTCCCGGGCGTACCTTTCAAATAGAAAAAGTAAATCCAACAGATGAAGATTTGCATGAATGGCTACCCGATAATCGCGCGCATGTGGCCATTCGCAACTATCCACTTACAGCTGCTCAGCTTATGAAAAAGCTAAACCTTTCGGAAGGCGGCAGTCGGTTTGTTTGGGGACTCAGCACGGCAAAGAGAAAGTATGTAGTGCTGTGTGAGCGTCTTTCCTAAGCATATTCTGATACCAGTAAGATTGCATTTATGCATATCAATCGTTTTCGCTACTAACTGTTAGTCGGCACCGAAATTTTAATTGGTATGAATGTAAGATTTCCAAATACAATACCTGTAAATTGGAGGTTCGCTTTACATTAATTTTCTAAAACTACTACTTTGGAAATGCAGACTGACCAGCAGGGATTATACCGCCCCGAATTTGAGAAAGACTCGTGTGGCGTTGGTTTTATTGCCAACATGAAAGGAAACAAATCGCATCAGATAGTGAGCGATGCGCTTACCATGCTTGAGCGGATGGAACACCGTGGAGCATGTGGCTGCGAACCGAATACAGGCGATGGAGCTGGCATTTTAATACAAGTACCGCACGAATTTTTTATAAGCGAATGCAGAAAGCTTGGGTTTAAACTTCCGGAGTTTGGAAGTTATGGAGTAGGGCTTGTCTTCTTTCCACACGATGCTAAAGTGCGCGAAGAATGCCGCAAAGTATTAGATCGCCAGATCAAAAAAATGAAGATGACGTTGCTGGGCTATCGTGTGTTGCCAGTAAACAATAAAGACCTTGGGCAAACAGCATTAAATGCCGAACCCGTAATGGAGCAAGTATTCATTAAACGGCCCGATAAAATTACAAACCCGGATGATTTTGAACGTAAACTTTTTATTCTAAGAAAATACACAACCCATATCATTACCGAATCGGTAAAGGGAGTGGCTAACCAATTTTATTTCTCTTCACTTTCCTACAAAACCATTGCCTACAAAGGTATGGTTACTTCGGGGCAGTTACGCCCGTATTTTGCCGATCTGGAGCACGAAGATGTGGTATCGGCATTAGCCGTAATTCACTCGCGCTTTTCAACTAACACATTTCCTTCGTGGAGGTTGGCACAACCCTTCCGCTACATTGCGCACAATGGCGAGATCAATACCGTGCGTGGAAATATAAACTGGCTTAATTCCAAGGAGGCTTTTTTTGCATCGGAGTATTTTACACGCGAAGAGTTGGATATGATTTTGCCGATTTGTAATCCAAAGCAATCAGACTCATCTAATCTGGATAATGCCATTGAGTTGCTGGTTCATGCCGGCCGTTCGCTGCCTCATGTAATGATGATGATGATACCTGAAGCTTGGGATGGTAATGAAAGCATGAGCCAGGAGAAACGAGATTTCTATGAGTATCATGCAAACCTGATGGAACCCTGGGATGGCCCGGCATCCATTACGTTTACCGATGGAAAAATTATCGGAGCAACACTCGATCGCAATGGCCTGCGCCCTTCCCGTTTTGTAGTTACCGATGATGATATGGTGATTATGGCATCGGAAGTGGGTGTGCTGGATATAGACCAGGCTCGCGTGGTTACGAAAGGCCGCTTGCAACCAGGCAAAATGTTTGTGGTAGATATGGAGCAGGGCCGCATCGTAAGCGATGATGAATTGAAAAGAGAAATCTGCAACCGCCAGCCTTACGGCAAATGGCTGCGCGAGAATAAAGTACGGTTACAAGACCTTCCGGAGCCGGGCGGAAGTTTTCATAAATACGATCCGGTTACGTTCCTGAAAAGACAAATTTCATTTGGATATACCTCAGAAGACTTGCGGGTGATTCTTACACAAATGTGTGAAACCGGTAAAGAAGCGCTTGGCTCGATGGGCAACGATACTCCACTGGCTGTGCTTTCCAAACAAGCACAACATTTAAGCAGTTATTTTAAACAACTCTTTGCACAGGTAACTAATCCGCCAATCGATCCCATTCGCGAGCGGTTGGTAATGTCGCTGGTTTCGCATGTGGGCGGATCGTTAAATCTGCTGGAAGAATCGCCCGAGCATTGCATTACTCTGGAGTTACCCACACCCGTGCTTACCAACAATGAGATGGAGCGAATCCGGTACATTGATCATCGGCATCTGCAAACCAAAACCATTTATACCTATTTCAAAGCCGATGGCAAACCGGGTTCACTTGAAAACGGATTGAATCGCGTGTGTCAATATGTTACCGATGCGATTGAAGACGGGTTTACAATCATTCTTCTGTCGGACAGAAGTTTTGATAGCGGCCACGCACAAATTCCTTCGCTGCTGGCTGTAGCGGCCGTGCATCATGATTTGATTCGGAAAGGGCTGAGAGGGAAAGTAGGATTACTCGTAGAAGCTGGCGATGTGTGGGAAACACATCACTATGCCACCCTGCTGGGTTATGGAGCATCAGGTGTTAATCCATACCTCGTGTATCAAACCATACACGATATGAAAAAACGCAAGGTGTTGAAAGAAGACCTTACCGAAGAACAAGCAATTGCAAATTACAAAAAGGCAGTGGCCGGAGAGTTGCTCAAGATTATGAGTAAGATGGGAATCTCAACCCTGCAATCGTATCATGGAGCGCAAATATTTGAAGCGTTGGGTATACATCCTGAAGTGATTGATCAATATTTTACCGGAACCGTATCGCGTATTGGTGGTTTAAAATTAGATGATATTGCGCGTGAGGCATTAGCTAAACATCGACTGGCCTTTCCTAAAACAAATAACTGGCTGCCTCACCTGGCAGTGGGGGGCGTGTATCAATGGAAACAACGGGGCGAAGCGCATTTGTTTAATCCACAAACCATTCATTTGTTGCAGCAGTCAACCAAGATGAATGATTATAACCTGTTTAAAAAATATTCTAACCTGATTAATGATCAGAGTGAGCGGGCCATTACGCTGCGAAGCCTGCTCAAATTCAAAAAGAGCAAATCAATTTCAATTAACGAAGTAGAATCGAAAGAAAGCATCTTCAAACGATTTGCTACAGGGGCTATGTCGTTTGGTTCTATTTCGTACGAAGCACATAGCACACTTGCCGTAGCCATGAATCGCATTGGAGGCAAGAGCAACAGTGGCGAAGGGGGTGAAGACGAAAGCAGGTTTGCACCAAAGGAAAATGGCGATTGGGAAAACTCGGCCATTAAACAAGTTGCTTCCGGTCGGTTTGGAGTAACCAGTTATTACCTCACTAATGCTAAAGAACTTCAGATAAAAATGGCACAAGGTGCCAAGCCAGGCGAAGGGGGTCAGTTGCCCGGCCATAAAGTAGATGATTGGATTGGGCGCGTGCGTCATTCTACACCAGGAGTTGGTTTAATATCGCCACCACCACATCACGATATTTATTCTATTGAAGATTTAGCACAACTTATTTACGATTTAAAAAATGCAAACCGTGAAGCACGCATCAGTGTAAAGCTGGTGAGTGAAGCTGGTGTGGGCACCATTGCTTCAGGTGTGGCCAAAGCCCATGCCGATGTAATTCTAATTGCCGGGCACGATGGCGGTACGGGGGCATCGCCCATCAGTTCTATTCGCCATGCAGGGTTGCCGTGGGAGCTTGGTCTGGCCGAAGCACACCAAACATTGGTGCGCAACAAACTACGTGGTCGTGTGGTCTTACAAGCCGATGGACAAATTCGTACCGGGCGCGATCTGGCAATTGCCGCGTTGCTTGGCGCAGAAGAATGGGGTGTGGCTACAGCAGCGCTTGTTACTACCGGCTGTATTATGATGCGCAAGTGTCATCTTAATACTTGCCCTGTGGGAGTAGCTACACAAAACAAAGAACTGCGCGCGCTCTTTACCGGTAAGCCGGAATATGTAGTAAACCTCTTTACATTTTTAGCTGAAGAACTTCGTGAAATTATGGCGGAGTTGGGATTTCGCACAGTAAACGAAATGGTAGGCCAGGCCGATAGACTTGAAATGCGCAAGGATGAGGAGCATTGGAAATATCACAACCTTAATCTCTCTCCTCTCTTGTTTAAAGAACCAATGAGCCTGGATACAGCGCTGTTTAAACAAGAAGAGCAGGATCATGGAATTGAAGCCGTGTTAGATAGAAAATTGATTAAGCTGGCTAAACCAGCCTTAACAAAAGCAGAACGCGTGCAAGGTGAATTTGTGATTACCAACCAGGACAGGGCCGTGGGGGCTATGCTCAGCAACGAGATTTCAAAAATTTATCTCGGCCCTGGCTTGCCAGCCGATACGGTACAAATAAAATTCAACGGAACAGCCGGGCAAAGCTTTGGTGCATTTGTAACGGGTGGAGTAACATTCGAACTGGAAGGCGATGCGAACGATTACTTTGGCAAAGGCTTATCGGGTGGCAAAATGATTTTGTATCCATCTACCACAGCAACCTTCAATCCATCAAAAAATATTATTGTGGGGAATGTGGCCTTCTTTGGCGCTACCGCTGGCGAAGCCTTTATTAAAGGAATGGCAGGCGAACGTTTTGCGGTGCGCAACTCGGGTGTAAAAGTTGTGGTAGAAGGCGTAGGCGATCATGGCTGCGAATACATGACAGGTGGAACGGTAGTAATACTGGGCGATACAGGAAGAAATTTTGCTGCCGGCATGAGTGGTGGGGTAGCCTATGTGTGGGATGTAAACAAAACATTTGTAAAAAATTGCAATATGGAGATGGTGCTGCTCGACACGCTGGATGAAGAAGATGAACACTTGCTGCACAGTATGATTGAGCAACACAAGCATCACACCAACAGCGAAGTGGCTGCACATATATTAAGTTACTGGACCAACACCTATAAGAATTTTATTAAAGTAATGCCTATTGATTACAAGAAAGTGTTGGAAAAACGCAAAGCCGAAAAGAAATCAACTACTGCGCAAACCACTTTTGGTAATACAGATTTTAAATTTTCATCAAACTAAAAAAAGTTTAAAGTGGAAAGTCTTAAAGTTTAAAGTAACTGATTTTGAACTTTTCACTTAAAACTTCAAACTTTTAAAGCCATGGGTAAACCAACTGGATTTTTAGAACAACAGCGCGAACTTCCGCACAAGCGCGATCCCAAAAAGCGCATAAACGACTACAACGAGGTAGACCCCGTGATTGACGAGGGGATTACTGTGAAACAGGCTTCGCGGTGTATGGACTGTGGTATTCCGTTTTGTCATAATGGTTGCCCGCTTGGAAATATTATTCCCGAATTTAATGATGCCGTGTATCAGGAAAACTGGAAGCTGGCGTATGAGATTCTGATTTCAACCAACAACTTTCCTGAATTTACCGGAAGAATTTGTCCGGCACCCTGCGAAGCTTCTTGTGTATTAGGCATTAACAAACCCCCGGTAGCTATTGAGTATATTGAAAAGTCAATTATAGAAAGAGCCTTTCAGGATGGGTATGCCAAACCGCGTATACCGGTTACCAGCACGAATAAAAAAATTGCAATTGTAGGGTCTGGCCCATCGGGGCTTGCGGCTGCGGCACAATTAAATTATGCCGGCCACCAGGTAACTGTGTTTGAACGGGCCGATGAAATTGGCGGGTTGCTACGGTACGGAATACCTGACTTCAAATTAGATAAACAAATAGTTGACCGCAGAGTGCAGTTAATGACGGAAGAAGGCGTGAAGTTTCAGACCAATGCTAACGTAGGCGTAAATATTTCGGTAACTCAAATAAAAGAAGAGTTTGATGCGATTTTACTTTGCGGAGGATCAACCATTCCGCGCGACTTACCAATCCCTGGAAGGGAATTGAAAGGTGTACACTATGCCATGGATTTTTTGACACAACAAAATTGCAGAGTGGCCGGTAAAAAAGTAAACACACAAGAAATCTGGGCTACCGGAAAAAATGTGGTGGTAATTGGCGGAGGCGATACCGGTTCAGATTGTGTGGGGACATCAAACCGGCATGGGGCAAAGTCAGTAACGCAAATTGAAATTTTATCTAAACCACCAAAAGATAGAACCGCTTCTATGCCCTGGCCAAGCTGGCCAATGATTTTGAGAACCTCCACTTCTCACGAAGAAGGATGTGAGCGCAACTGGTCGATAGTTACTAAAGAGTTTATTGGCGATGATCAAGGCAACCTGAAAGCCTTAAAGATTGCCGAAGTGGAAATGAAAAACGAACCGGGTAAACCACCAGTCTTTGTAGAAATAGCTGGCAGCGAAAAAGAAATTCCGTGCGAGTTGGCTTTATTGGCGATGGGCTTTTTACATCCTCAGCACAATGGTTTAGTAGAGCAACTGAGTGTTGACCGCGATGAGCGGGGCAATGTAAAAGCAACCAACTATAAAACTTCTGTGGAAGATGTGTTTGCTGCAGGCGATATGCGCAGGGGGCAATCACTGGTTGTGTGGGCGATAAGCGAAGGCCGCGAAGCTGCGCGTGCAGTAGATCAGTATTTAGTAGGACAAACTACATTGGAGGCAAAAGAACAGGGGATATTGAGTTTGGTGGAGTAGGTTGTATTGGGTACTTTTATTTTAGTTTCATATTGCCGCCAATGGAAATGAGAAGCTCTGTACTAATTGTTATTGCTGTACTACTGATCAGTCCGGTTTTGGCTCAAGACCTTAATTTAGATAACCGAACTTTCCACAAAAAGAATAGTATTAACGTTGAACTGGGGGGGTATGCATTTCTTGGTTCTTTAAATTATGAAAGAGTGATCTTGAATAATCGCAAGTACAAAACTACCGGGCAACTTGGATTTGGATATTTAGGTTTCCCAATTGTATTGCACCAATTGATTTCATTCAATAAGCACCATGTAGAATTGGGATTTGGAGTTGTTTTACCTTCACCCTTAGTTGAAGATCAGTATTATCCTTTTTTAACAGGACGTATTGGATATAGATTTCAAAAGCCATCCGGTAATTTTATTTTCAGAGCAGGTATAATGCCTGTGATCCTTGGGCCCGACAAGGGAGGTGAAGCCGATATGTTTTTATGGGCCTGGCCAGGACTCTCTTTTGGTTGGACTTTTTAACAATCTTTCTCATCCAAGCGCAAGCATCACGCTTGTGCTTATCCCTATCTGACACCTGCACCACATAACGTAATTCAATAAGTCCCTTCTTGTAAAAAAATCTCTTGGGCAACTGTAAAGATAATCTTCTTCATGTTCTACAAAACCTGCTTCAACCGGGTTGTAGTGTATGTATTCCATTTTTTTGGTAGAACACAGTTGTATTTAAAATTTCAATCGCGCCTGTATTAGATTTTTTGAGTATCGCCAAGCCGTATAGGCGGATTAGTCATTTTTCAAATTCACAATTCCTTTTCTTGATTTAACATTGAGTTTTGAGTAGATACTACTAACGTGAGATTTTACGGTACTCAATCCAATATTAAATTGATCAGCAATTTCTTGATTGCTTGCTCCTTGCTGAAGCATTTCATAAATCTTTCTTTCCTGAACACTTAATTTGTCAACATGATTAGCCTTAATTTTAGTTTTCTTCGAACTGTATCTTCCAACCACAAAGCCGATAAGGGTTAAAAATCCTAGTGAAACTACGGTGATTGTTATTGTTGAATTGTCGAAACTGTTAAATGAAAGTTTCTTTTTGAATGAATTGAAATATGGATTATTCTGATTGCTCCACTTTTTGATGTATGATTTATAATAACTTTCATTAGAAGAATAGTTTTCTGAAAAACGATTTTTGTAAATCGCATAAAGAGAAACCATAAAGTAATTTGACGTGTCAGCAATTAACAGCAAATCTTTCTCCAGTTGCTTTTCAATAAGTAATCGTTTTGATGCCGAACTTTCTGATGCAATACTATCGGCTTTAAAAAAATGATGAGTAATACGTTGAAATGCAATATTCTCTTTGTCGCCCTCAAAAACTATATTTTTAAATGGCGGATAATACGAATTGCTTGTTAGATGAATTGTTGAAAGTCGGTTAGCGATTAAAAATAAATGATTTTCGTCTTTACCGCCAATAATGAGCGTGGCTGGTGAGTCATTCTTCTTAACAATGTGCAAGCGAAACAAATTTTGATCAACTGGCAAATAGTCAATATCAAATTTGAAATAGCCAAGGCTATCTATGTTGGCCTTGGCTATTATTATCTCATTAGACATTACATACATATCATCGAATGTTGTAATGTGCGAAAGATAGATGGTCGAACTCCATGAATTATCTAACGATAATTTTCCAGCGATGTATGATTTAGTTTTTATTTGGCCATAAAGCGGAATAACTGAAACGAAAAATACTATTGTTGCTAAAACGTTTCTTGAACAAATTGTCATACTCAAAATTATTCATAAATCATTACTTCTGACCAAATGCTTCCTGTCGTTTCCACGGGAACAATTTTTATTTTCCATGCCCCTGGTAAAGGTTCTTTAAAATACTTGTTGATACGGCCGCTGGTTTCTTTCTCCGAACCCGCTTGTAGCCCTACTGTATAATTCCCCAATTTTACTCCATTAGGGTCATATATTTCAATGGTCAGTTTCCCATTGCTCACAGAACTCCAAACTTTTAAGTCAAATTTTGTTGCTTTTGGCGGAATATCAATTACAATTTCTTCTGTTTTAGAATTCTTGTCTAACTTAAAATTTCTTTCCAGCGTAGTTACCGAACTTGCAAAACTCTTTCCGGATTCATTTGTTTGGGGCGTTGCTTTTTCTTTGGTTGTTTGCCCAAAAGCCGCCATAGAAGCGACCAAAAGTGAAGTAATCAAATAAACTGCTCTTGTTTTCATAATAAAGGACTTTAAAGTTTTAACATGCCGCAAAGTTGAAGCACTGGTGCATCGAGTAAAAAAGATAACGGTATGAAAAAGGTCTGATTATAGTAGGAAAAAAGTCTTAATTCTGGTTTTTCGATTCATTATTCTTGACTTCTCTTATGCCACCTTACCCAAGTACAACGCTTGCGCCTGTATTGAGTTATTCTTACGTCTTTTGAATGGAGTATACTTCTGAAAAGAATTTACCTGGAAAAATATGACCAGGTTAGTGGAGTATTATTGTAAATTAGCAAAACGATGGCAAGCTACGAGCAACTTTTTGAAAACAACCGCAACTGGGTAGCCAGTAAGTTAGCTACCAACAAAGAGTTTTTTGAAAAAATAGCCCGCGAACAGCACCCTGATTATTTGTACATCGGGTGTAGCGATAGCCGTGTAACAGCCGAAGACCTGATGGGAGTAGAGCCAGGCGAAGTGTTTGTGCATCGCAATGTGGCAAACCTGGTAAATGCAACCGATCTGAATGTGATGGCGGTAATTAATTATGCGGTAAGGCACCTGAATGTTAAACATATTATTGTCTGTGGACACTACAACTGCGGTGGTGTTAAAGCTGCCATGCAACCTGTTGATATGGGAATTCTTAACCCCTGGCTGCGCAATATAAGAGACGTGTACCGACTACATAAAACCGAGCTCAATAATATTAAAGATGTAGAACAACGGTACAGAAGATTGGTTGAGTTGAACGTGGAAGAACAATGCATTAATGTAATAAAACTGGCCAGTGTACAACAAACCTATGTCGAGAAAGGCTTCCCGGTTGTGCATGGCTGGGTTTTTGATTTGAAAACAGGGTACCTCAAAGATCTTAACCTTGACTTTGTAAAAATTCTGAAAGATATACGGGAGATTTATAACCTTACGGGGACCAATTGGGATGAAAAGAAATAAATCCGAAGGGGAAATCTTGTACTGTCAGGGTCAATTTTATTTTAAGTCTGCTGTAAAAAACTTTCGTCTGCTTGTTTATCAATTTATTGATTACAGATTCATTTAAACTTAGCCAACTCTCTTTTAAGTAGTATAATTTCTTGTCTTAATGCTTCATTTTCATCTTGCAAAGGCTGAGTTATGTTTTTTAATTTCTCCTTTCGCTCTCTGCTTTTTGCCTCCAAAGCCTTTATTATCTCTGAATACTGGTTGATTTTTTCTCTGGCGATTTTCAGGTTGTACTGAAGTTCATCGATTAATCGAGCGGACTCTTGAAGTTTTATGTTTTGGTTATAGCGAAGAACAGATTCAAATCCATACTTTGTTCTAATATATTCTTCTCCGGATTCGTTTTTGTAGATGTCTTGCCCAACGTAACTGAGTCCAACGTAAAGGGCTATTAAATCATAAACCGTTATGTCTCGTGTTGGTGTACCATCACTTTTCTTAATAATTAAATCATCCGGAATTCGGTACTCAATTCTTTCATTTATCCTATTCTCCATTTCAGATTTTATGTCAGTCATTTGAGTTCTTCAGATAATTAAACGTTACGGTTTCTTCGCGTGTTAATCCGCGATGCTTGTTGCCTTTACCGGCTTTGTTCCATTTTGAACGAAACTTACCGCTTGCCCAATCGGATAGAATAGTGGGGTGAATATAACTCGACCGGCAAACCGTTGGCGTATTGCCTAAATCTGCGGCCACAGTTTTTACCACATCATTTGCCACGCGCTTGCGGGCGCGTTCCGTATCGGGGTCTAACTGGCGCGAAAGCCGGTGTGCTGTCTTCCACGTAGCGGCCCAGGTACGAAAATCTTTGGCTGTTATGCTGGCATGGTTTGGTATAACAGCATCCAGGTATTCGTTAATGTGATTGGCCTTTACATCATAGTCGCTTCCGTTTTTATCGTGATAGCGGAACAAATCCTGTTTTTTGTTTTTGCCGCCCACCTCGCCCGAAGCCTGAATAATCTTTACCAGATCATCTTCCCAAATTCTACGCTTCCAAAGCTTTCCTGACTTACCGATAAACTCAAATACCGCATCGCCCTTTCCTTCGGCACTGGCCGAGCGATCAAAAATTACATGACCTTCCTTTAAGGTGGTTAGTCCGTACGAATTATTTTGTTTGGCATACTCATCATTACCCACCCGAAAGTGATACAGGTCAATCAGTTTGATAATCAACGCCACCACTTTTTCTTTTGGCATGCCATGCAACTTTAAATCGCGATTTACTTCTTTTCGGATGGTGGGTAGCAATTCTGCAAATTCAACCATGCTATCAAATTTTTCGGCTGCACGTGCCAGTGTCCAGTTTTCATGGTAACGATACTGAAGCCTGCCCTTTACATCTTTGCCTGTAGCTTGCAGGTTAGCAGTGGCATCTATCGAAATCCAAACATCTACCCAGGCGGGGGGCAATACCAACTTATTGCAGCGATCAATAATCTTTGTGTTGACAATTTTTTTACCCTTATGGTCGTAATACTCCCACGAAAGCTTTTTGGTTTTAGTTTTCTTTCTCGAAATCCCTTTTTTCATGATTTGGCTTCGATTGACGAACGGAAACTACAAAAAGCAGAAACAGGAAGCAACGAGTGCGTATGTCAATTAACCATATAAAGTAATTAACGCCCTGTCTTTTTTTTGTCGTTTACGTATTCCAGAATGTCGGCTGGCTGGCAGTCTAAAGCTTTGCATATTGCCTCTAATGTGCTAAAGCGAATAGCCTTTGCCTTTCCGGTTTTTAAAATGGAAAGATTAGATAAGGTTAAATCAACCCGTTCCGAAAGTTCGTTAAGCGAAATTTTACGCTTAGCCATCATCACATCTAAGTTCACTACGATGGGCATACCCTAAACCGTTAAATCGTTTTCGTTCTGTAGGTCCACTCCTTTCTTAAAGATGGCTGCAATTACATAGACTACGGCTGCCATTATGATATAGGCCTGGCTATCGGCCCAGAATTGATTCAGGCTACTAATATTGTAGCCTTTGTGCAATAAAGTATTAGCAGTTTGTCGCGCACCAAAACTTAATATTCCTACAGAAAATGTATAGTAACTGATTTTGGTTATGTGCCCCGAAACAAAAGGACTAAAGGGTTTAGACAAATCCATTTTGGATAACAGCATAATGAGGATATAAAATAAGCATGCCTTTAAAATGGAAATAACCAGAATAAAGCTATACATGCTAAAGAATGCCCACGTGCTGCGGTTATACATTTCGGTTAAGTCCAGTTTCTGATACAGATTTGGTATTAACTCAGGATTGTAAAGGCTGAAAAAAAAGTTTACAATAAGGCCACCGGCCTCAATACTCAAGCCTACAAAGATGATCCACGCAATAATATGCAGGAATATAAAAATGTACTGATCTCCTTTTGCCATAATGGGTTACGGTTAAATAATAGGCAAATGTAATAAATATTTATTGATAAACAATAAATATTTTTCTTTTATAGGAAAATTCCTGAATTAAAAGTATAACGACACCTGAACCCGGTCTTGGTAGGTTTTGGAAATAATTAATTGTCGGAATTTAGGGTAGGCATTTTCAAATTACACTTGCACACCAAAAAGATACCCAACAACGGCAGACAAGACCATGGCTATGCTGCCCCAGATCACAATACGGAGCACTGATTTGGCAATGCTGGAACCTCCTGTTTTGGCCGACACCGCTCCAAGGATGATGAGCGACAAAATGGTAAAGCCATAGAGGTAATACTCCATATTATGCACCGGCGCGAACAAGGTTACTGCCAATGGTAACAAGCCACCGGCGGTGAATGCGGCTCCCGAAGCAAAAGCAGCCTGGATTGGTTTTGCCTGGCTGATTTCGTTGATACCTAATTCATCCCGGATATGTGCCCCCAGGGCATCGGCCTCGGTAAGCTCTCTGGCTACCTGCATGGCGGTTTCTTTTTTCAATCCTCTCTTCTCATATATCTCCGCCAGGATTTTCATTTCCACCTCCGGCATAGCCGTAAGCTCCTGCTTCTCCCGCTCAATGTCGGCATGCTCAATATCTGTTTGGGAACTAACAGACACATACTCGCCCGCCGCCATCGACAAAGCGCCGGCCACCAACCCGGCTACGGTTGCCAATAAAATGGGATCCCTGCTGGTACTGGCCGTGGCCACACCAATGGCCAAACTGGATATGGAAATGATGCCGTCATTGGCGCCCAAAACCGCCGCCCTCAGCCAGTTGCTTCGGTGTATATAATGACTCTCTAAATAATTGTCGATGGTAATCATTCAGTTCATGTTTAGATGCCCGGTTGCCTGTGCTTGCAGAAAGGGTCATACACCAGGCTGTTTTGGAGTTTGATCATTAAGATGTGCCATCCTAAGGTACACTAAACTTTTCAGTAATAATTCAGTCATAGCCCCTAACCCCCGAACCGTTATCAAACCAACAACCGGTCAACCGCTTCCATGGCCTTAACCAGCCTTTCCTCAGCAGGCCCATGAACCAATGCCCAGGGTACGGGCTGATGCAGCATAGCATCGAGGTAGTAATGAAATATCCTTTTTCGCTCATTGGGATCGGGCAATTCCCTTAAAGGGTCCGCTTCCCAGGGCAGGTCGGTATCGCAGAGCAAATACAAATCAGCCTGCGGCATGGCCAGGTGGTTCAGTATCCTGTTGTCACAGGCCTGAAACACATATTCACTCCAGACTTTTATGACATACAAATTTGTATCAATAAATAACGGTAAAGGATACACGATATCCCGCATCGCCTGCAACGCTTCACGCTCCAGCCTGATCTGCCCCTCCGCAATCTGCCACAGATCAGCTTCCTTATAGCCCGGCCCCGACTTTTCCAGGTATTCCCGTGCGTATTCCGGCACCCACCGGGTTTGATAGGCAAGCGCCAGTTCGCGGCACAAAGTGCTCTTCCCCGTCGATTCCGGGCCCAGCACAACCACACTCCTGATATGTGGGTTTATTTTTTCCATGCGGGCGATAGCTTGCTGATCTTCTTATGTACAGGGCAACTCTCTTCATGGGCGCCGGGCAAATAGCCGGTACTCATTAAAAACTCATTCACGATTTCACCGCCGGTAAACCTGAAATGCTGCTTAAATAATTTTACCCAGCCTGGCTTATCCAATGGATGATGATGATCGAGCCATCGTTTAAATGAACCATATTCCTTTTGCAATTTCAGGATGACTTGTGCATTATGTATGGCCGCTAAAATTTTCAGTTTGTTCCGGATGATGCCCGCATCCTGCATCAGCCGTTCCACATCGCGCTCAGCATATGCCGCCACTTTTTTGATGATAAACCCATGGTAGGCTTTTCGGAAATGCTCCTGCTTTTTCAGGATCGTCGTCCAGCTCAGCCCGGCCTGGTTGATTTCCAGGATAAGCCTTTCAAACAATTCCTGGTCATCCTCAATGGGGAACCCATAATGATGGTCATGATAGTTGCGGTGCAGGCTTTGCTCGGGCTCCTTCATCAGGGGAATGGCCCTGCAATATGTGCTTGGTTTATCCATGATTGATGCGATTAATTTGTTTCACGCTTGCGGCTTAAGGCCATCCAGGAAACAAGTCCGGATATGGCCATAATCAGCAAAATAAAATAATACACGCTGGTCACCATATATCCTTTTATAAAATACAATGGGATGCTGGCGACGTTGGTGATGATCCACCAATACCAGCTCTCCACTTTCTTCCTCGCCATCAGCCACATGCCGGTGTACGCGGATGCGCTGGCTAACGCGTCGGCCCAGGGGATGGCATCGGGCGCAAAATTTTTCCGGAGCCATACCAGTGCGGTAAATATGACTATGTAACAGCTTACAAAAAAAACAAGCTGCTGCCCCCACTCGCGTTCCGTCGATTTTGTAACATGCAGGACCACCCGGTTCATCTGGTCTTTCCTGCTCCATAACCACCATCCATAGACGCTCATAATGGTATAATACAGGTTCACACTGGCTTCTCCCGGCAAATTGGCCCTGGCGCTGATATACACGTAAATAACCGTATTGATCAAACCGGTGGGATACACCCAAATGTTTTCCTTCCTGCTGAACCAAACACTGATAATGCCCGCGGCCACCGCAAGCCATTCGTACCAGCTTGCCGCCTGCAGCCCATCCATAAATGCGTTGACATATGCTTGCCAGTCCATAAGCCCGAAAATAGGATAAATATGATCTTGACTTGAGCGAAATAAAAAGCGCCCCTTTATAAGGGACGCTTCATAGTAACTATTCTGAAAAAATTATTCCGCTTCAGCTACCACTTCCTTCACTTCGGGGATCATGCGCTTCATCATCCCTTCAATACCCGCTTTCAGGGTGATCATCGACGAGGGGCATCCTGAGCAGGAACCCTGCAGCATGAGGTTTACCTTACCGTCTTCATAGCTTTTAAACTGAATGGCGCCGCCGTCCATTTCAACTGCGGGCTTCACATAATTTTCAAGTAATTCTTTGATCCGCTTTACCACATCATCGTCATCCGCGCTCACCTGGTTGCTGCTCTCCTGCTTCATTACCGCTACTTCATCTTCATTTATTACGGGCTTGCCTTCTTCCAGATATTCTTTTAAAAACTGTTTGATGGTTGGTATCACATCCAGCCAGTCTTCTGTGTCGCTCGTTTTGGTAAGTGTCACAAAATTGCTGGCAATAAACACCGACTTAATAAACGGAAAGCTGAACAGTTCCTGTGCCAGCGGCGATGGCTTGGCGCTCGCTTCATCCGGGAAATCAATGCTCTTGCCGGGATATAACAACTTGTTCGCCACAAATTTCATCGTCTCCGGGTTGGGCGTCATCTCTGTGTAAATGCTGATCACCGGGTTTCCTGTCTTTATCATACGCTCTGAATTTATAATATAACAAAATTAACCCTTATCTGGTTAAAGAAATCTGTACATACTTGCTTAATACCCGTAAATAGCCCTTTTTTTCTGATCTCGAAACCCCGGCAACCCAAAATCCGGGCCTGTTCAAATGGTAAAAAATCATACTTTTAACAAAACAACCCTAATGATCCGTTCTTTTCTGATACTGCTTACCTGTTTACTCTTGTTTCCTGACGCATGGGCGCAGCGCGTTAAACGCAAAGGCGTGGAGCCAATGGATGTGGGCCGGAAAAAATCCGCTAAACAATCCAATTACCAACTCGATCAACTGAAGGGCAGATGGCAGGAAATCCGCCGTTCCCCGCAGGATAACAGCAGCGCACTGGCATTCACCGACAGCCTGCTGATCCGCATAGATGGGAAAAAAGGCGAAGTGCGCGACGCCACCAGCATGCGCATCGGGTTAATTGGAGAAGCCCAACTCGAACCGGATAACATGCTCAGCATAGCGGCTGATATTTTTGAAATCAAATACCTCGACAAAGAAAAACTGATCCTGGATGACGGGGAGTTTTTGCGGGTCTTGCAGAAAAAAGAAATCTTCTACCACGAAACGGTTGGTAAAACACCGGTGCAGACTGAAGCCATCGGTGAACCCGTAGCCATCAATATTGAGCAACTGATGGGGAAATGGCTGATCTACAGGCGCCAGGCCGAGGCGGGTATCCGGGATGAAGCCAGGATGCTGATCAAATCCTTTGAAATCAGGGAAATCATTTCAGGCAACAAGGCCAGCGGTGAAATCGCGTTCTTCTCAAACGACATAACGGAAACGGCTACCTGCACTTTTATTTTCAGCAACGGCAATATGACCCTCGAAACCGATAAACACAATTGGGTGTTCATGACTTACAAGGCCGATGGCCGCGAGTTTATTTTCGGTGAGAAAGGCCGGTTTATGTATTACGCGAAACACTGACCATCCGTCATCCCGCTTGCGCGTCACTCCACAATCCTGAGTTTGGCGTAATTGAGCATGATCTTCTTTTCCCCGTTCAAATCAAACTGGATAGTGGCGATGGGATTATGCGAAGCGCCTTCCAGCTTCTTTATTTCCCCGAACCCAAACTTCTGGTGCTCCACACGTTGACCGGCCTGCAAGTCGCGCGTATCACTGGCCACAAAATCGGGGGATGGCACATGCTCCTTAAGCGCTACACGAGCAGGCTGGCTGCTCACATAGGTAGGCTTTGATGCAGCTTCTCTTTCAGGTTGGCGGTTGCCGGGGGATGGAAATCCGCGGTGCATCCTTTCAAATGCAGTTCCCATGCCCCTTCCGCTCGACGCGTTGTTCCTCGACGTACTGCCCGCGTAACTTTTATCCAGGAAATTTTCCGGTATCTCTTCCAAAAACCTGCTGGGGTCATTTTGCTGCAATTGCCCGAAACGGTACCGGGCATTGGCATAACTCAAATACAATTTTGCTTTAGCGCGGGTTACAGCCACATAAAACAACCTGCGCTCTTCTTCCAGTTCCTCTCGCGAATTGATGCTCATCGCGTTCGGGAACAGCGTTTCCTCCAGTCCGCCTACAAACACCACCGGGAACTCCAGCCCCTTGGCGGCGTGAATGGTCATCAGCTTCACCGAGTCGGCATCTTCCTGGTCATCATCCGCATCCGTAAGCAACGTGATCTGTTGCAGGTAAGCGCCAAGGTCTTTCTCGCCCACTTCGCCATCTTCTTCATTCATCGGCGTTTCGGTGAATTCCTTGATGGAGTTCAGCAATTCCTGCACGTTCTCATACCGCGCAAGGCCTTCCGTGGTTTTATCGTTGAAGAGCTCTTTTACTATTCCTGTATTCTTTCCCACAATCATCGCCAGGTCATACGCGTTCTTGCGTTCCAGTTCGCTGCGGAACATATTCATCATCGTCACAAAAGCGTCTATGCATTCCAGTGTGTTGCTCTTGAAACCATAGATGGCCGCGTTCGACAGCACATCCCAGGCACTGATGCCCTGGTTGTTGGCCAGCATGATCACTTTCTCCATCGTTGTTTTTCCAATACCCCGCACCGGGTAATTGATGATGCGCTTCAGCGATTCCTCTTCCTTTGGATTGACCACGAGGCGGAGATATGCCAGGAAATCCTTGACTTCCTTGCGCTGGTAGAAACTGATGCCCCCGTAAATACGGTACGCGATGCCCATCCTCCGGAGCGATTCCTCAAAACTCCGGCTCTGCGCGTTGGTGCGGTACAATATCGCGAAATCGCGGTTGCGGAAATGCTCGCGCAGCTTGAGTTCCTGGATGCTGTCTGCCACCATCTTTCCTTCATCATTATCGGTCATGGTGCGCACCAGCCTGATCTTGTCGCCCTCCATATTGTCGGTAAACAACCGCTTCTCAATCTGCCCCTTATTATTGCCAATGATCTCATTGGCCACATGGATGATGTTTTTGGTGCTGCGGTAATTCTGTTCCAGTTTCACCACTTCCACTTCATCATAATCCTTTTGAAACTGGAGGATGTTTTCAATGGTCGCGCCCCTGAAGCTGTAGATGCTTTGCGCGTCGTCGCCCACCACACATACGTTTTCGTGCATGGCGCCCAGGAGTTTGATGATTTCATACTGCGCCGGGTTGGTATCCTGGTACTCATCAATCAGGATGTACCTGAACTTCCGTTGATACTTAATCAACGCGTCCGGGAATTGCTTGAGCAGTTTATACATGTTCAGCAACAGGTCATCGAAATCCATCGCGCCGTTTTTAAAACAACGCTTGACGTATGCCTGGTAAATCGCGCCCAGCATGGGCCTGTTTGATCGGCTGTCTTCCTGCTGCAGCATCCAGTCGTTGGCATATTCATCAGGGCCCACAAGACTGTTCTTGGCAGATGATATGCGGTTGTACACCACATTGGGCTTATACTGCTTATCATCGAGGTTCATCTCCTGGATAACGGCCTTCACCACACTTTTGGCATCATCGGTATCATAAATGGTGAAATTGGATGGATAACCCAATTTGGTGGCTTCGGAACGTAGGATGCGCGCGAATACACTGTGAAATGTGCCGATATACAGGTTCCTGGCTTCGGCATTACCCAATACACGCTCAATGCGTTCCTTCATTTCAGCAGCCGCTTTGTTGGTGAAGGTCAGGGCGAGGATGTTAAAGGGATCTACCTGGTGTGCGCCCATCAGGTGCGCGATGCGCGTGGTGAGGACCTTGGTTTTTCCGCTTCCCGCACCCGCAATAATCATAATTGGACCGTCTTTATGCAATACCGCTTTCTTTTGCGGCTCATTCAACTCATCGAGGTACTTATACATGCTGCAAAGGTACGAAGGGGATCGCGAGGGCCGGGTGGCCCCACTCAAAATTTTGTTCACGCCCCCCGTTGATCACTGTAAATCAGGCTAAAAGCGGATTTTTTTGTAATTTGGCGGCATGATCACGCGTTTTTCCGCCTCCAAAGGGATACTCTGTACCCTGCTAACGGCACTGACATTTTTTACAGCCTGTGAAAAATCAAACCCCAGTAACCCGGCACAGGGCGGACAATTACCTACCAGGTATGTAACCATCCGCGATACTGCGATCATCCCTTCCGTACTTACTATTGCCGTTGGCAATTCCATTACCTTTCTTAACCAGTCAGCTTCCGTAAAATCCGTGGTATCCGACGACAGTACCACCATACTCACCGGGCCCATCGCCCCGGGCGCCTCATTCTTTTATAAAAAAGATACCACCGGCACATTCGGTTACCGCTGCCTCGAAGACCCCTTGCTGCGCGGCACCATCATCATCAACCCCTGATTTTACTGCACTGCATCCTGTTTGTACCATTGCCCATCGGCAATGTGGGAATTTTTTTGGCCAGGCACAATAAAATATTTTCGAATTCCCAGGCGGGTATAAACAATAAAACCGGCCTCTAAACGCTTATATATCAACCTGATTGATCAGGCCATCCAAAAGAAACCTATGAAACCCCAGTCCTACCTTGCCCAACGCGGCATTCCCTTTTACATACCGGACAAAGGTTCAGACGATATAGATTGACAGCAATGTCAGCACGATTTTTTGTTAGGCACTACAGGACAACAAGGAGCCCCGGTATTGGACGGGGCTTCTTCATTTTTTTAAGGAGAGATGTACGCGTACGCGATGAACTGCATGGCGATGGCGGAGAGAAATCCAATGTAAATGTCTTTAGGCAGGTGCGCGCCCATCACTAACCTTGACGTACACACGAAACCGGAAATCAGCAAAGCCAGTGCCAGCGGCCAGGTCATCATCATGTTGTTTGTCCAGGCCAGGATCAGCAGCAGGCCCACCATCCCGCCGAGGCCTATCGCGTGCATGCTCACTTTCATATAGATATTCAGGATCAGGGCGAGGGAAGCTGCTAAAAAAGCGCCCAGCACAAAAGAAGTCAATGCCATGGGGTAATGAGGCTGCTGGCGGAACACTGTGAAAGCCCAGAAATAAAATATGCCTGCGGCGATATAGGGAATGATCCTGTCTTTTTGCCCGCGCAGGTATATGGATTCAATAAAGCCAAGGGCTTTCAGCAACAATACGGTGATTAAGGGAAAGAAAACCAGGTTCAGTATAATGATGAGCAGCGTTTGCCTGCGTTCCCCATCGCCGAAACCGGAAAATGCGGATGGGTGTATGTACAATAAAAAGATGGCCACATACACCGGAATAAACAAGGGGTGGAATATGTACGAGAAGCATTTCGCCGCCAACCTGACCCATATTGGATACAATGCCGGCTGGTCATGTTCCTCACGGGAAGGCTTATCCGATATGTACACAGTGTCCGTCATCCATGCGAAGGTAAAGGGTTCTAAAGGATCTTGCGCAACCTGGCCACGGGTATGTTTAATTGTTCGCGGTATTTGGCCACGGTACGGCGCGCGATATTATATCCTTTTTCCTGGAGAAGTTCGGTCAGCCTTTCATCGCTGTATGGCTGCTTCTTGCTTTCCTCTTCAATTAAATCAGATAAAATTTTCTTGACTTCACGGGTACTCACTTCTTCCCCGCTTTCGGTTTGCAGGCTCTCGCTGAAGAAAAACTTCAATCGGTATGTGCCGAATTCCGTTTGTACAAATTTGCTGTTGGCCACACGGCTCACAGTGGAGATATCCAGTCCGGTGCGTTCGGCTATATCTTTCAGGATCATCGGCTTCAGTTCCGTTTCATCTCCAGTGAGGAAAAACTCATACTGGTAATGCATGATGGATTCCATGGTATTCATCAGGGTTTCCTGCCTTTGCCGGATGGCATCAATGAACCATTTCGCGGAATCAATTTTCTGCTTAATAAATAAAACGGCTTCTTTCTGTCGCTTATCTTTCTTCGATCCTTTTTCGTAATCCTTCAGCATATCCCTGTAGCCTTCGCTGATGCGGAGATCGGGCGCGTTCTTGCTGTTGAGGGATAATTCAAGCCGGCCGTTATTGTTCACAATAAAAAAGTCGGGTATTACATATTGCTCGGCCTGGTTATTGCCTTCCACATATCCGCCGGGCTTGGGGTTGAGGCGTATGATCTGGTTGATGACTTCACGCAATTGTTCGTCATTCAGGTCGAGGCCGCGCTGTATTTTTTCGTAATGTTTTTTGGTGAACTCATCAAAGTACTTCTCCAGTACCCTGATGGCCAGTATAACGGAAGGGCTTTCATCGGCTTTGCGCCTGAGTTGCAGGAGCAAACATTCCTGCAGGTTGCGGGCGGCTACCCCCGCCGGGTCAAACTGCTGGATCATGGATACGAGTTCTTCCACCCTCGCTTCAGGCACTTCAAGGTTTTGCCGGAAAGCCAGGTCGTCTACAATCGCCGTAGTATCCCTGCGCAGGTAACCATCGTCATCGAGGCTGCCAATAATTTGCTCCGCGATCCGGTGGTCTTCCTCCGAGAGGTTTTGCATGCCTAATTGCTGCATCATCAGTTCAATAAAACTGGTTTCCACTTTATGCGGTATCACGCGCTTATCGTCGAGTTCCGGGTAATTATCGTCCCTGAGCCGATAATCGCCCACTTCATCGTCGCCATCCTGCACATATTCACTGATATCAATCTGCTCGTAATCCTCCTCGCTGCCATCCGGTTCGCTTTCATCGGATTCAGGAGTACTAAATTCATCCACCGGTTCAAATTCGTCGGAATAGTCTTCATCCCCTTGTTCAAGCGCCGGGTTTTCCTCAATTTCTTCCTTGATCCTTTCTTCCAGTTGGGCAGTAGGCACCTGCAGCAGTTTCATGAGCTGAATCTGCTGGGGCGATAATTTTTGCAGCAATTTTTGCTGTAAGCCCTGATGCATTGCCATAGGATGAATGCCCTGTTTTTACTGGTTTTTATTGCCTCCTGACCATGTAAAATTACATGTTTGCCTTTCTTTTTTTCATCAAAATCGGGAAAACAGGAAAATTTGCACGGTTTTTGTGGCAAAGGACGCTTTTTCTCCTTTTTTCAGGCACAATTCCGTGTTAAAATATGGGAAGATGACCGCTGAAAACGACCTTATTTCACTTTGGGCGTGGGTGCCGGTGTCTTGAAATAATTCAGACGGAGGCTATCGCTCCAGCCATTCAGGTTTTTTTCAAATGATTTACTGCTGAAAAACGCCATGCCCTGCAATCCAGGGGTTTTGCGGATCTGCTCAATCTGCCTTGGCAACTGTGATTTATCCTTCCAGGCCGCGTTGCTGCCCGCACGGTACATGGCAAGCCCGATATAACAGTTCTTACCATAGGTATTGCGGCTCCACCAATCAACCAGCACTTCATAATCCGCCAGCGGGTGACCAATCTCCCAATACAACTGCGGCGTTACATAATCGATCCAACCTTTTTTCAACCACAATAATATATCCGCGTACAATACATCGTAGTTGGTGGGGCCGGCCTTGGTACGACTTCCATTGGGGTCTTTATCAACATTGCGCCATACGCCAAACGGACTGATCCCAAACTGGCATTCCGGGTTTTCGGCCTTGATTGCCCGGTATAATTTATGGATGATCGAATCGGTATTGCTCCTGCGCCAGTCGTCGCGCTTCATCCCCTTTCCGTATTTACGGAACGACTGATGATCAGGAAATTCTTTGCCCGGTATGGGATAAGGGTAAAAATAATCATCGAAATGGATCGCATCCACACTATACCGGCTCACTACATCGCGCACCACCTGCGTCACAAAATCCTGCGCTTCCGGGTTCCCGGGATCGAAATATTTTTTGTCGCCGTAAGTCACAAACCATTGCGGGTGCAACCTCGTGATATGGTTCAGGGCGATGGAAGAACGGTGGATATTAAACACGGCACGGTAAGGGTTCATCCACGCGTGAAATTCCATTCCGCGTTTATGCGTTTCCGTTATCATGAATTCGAGCGGGTCGTAATAAGGTACGGGGGGTTGCCCCTGGCGCCCCGTCAGCCATTGGCTCCAGGGCTCAAACGGCGATGGGTACATGGCATCCGAGGCGGGACGGATCTGCATGAACACGGCATTCATGCCATTGCGTTTGTGCATGTCCAGCAGGCGGATAAAGGAGGCTTTTTGCTCTTCGCTGTTTACCGTGGGCTTCTCGGGCCAGTCGATATTATCAACCGTCGCGATCCATACGGCGCGCATTTCTTCCTTTACCGGCGAAATGTCTGTGGCCAGGGGTTGGGCGCTGACAGCGGTTCCGGTGAGTAGTAGACTTATGATTGTACAGAGGTGTAACCAGTTTTGTTTCATGGAACAGATCGGATTTTATCCAGCATTGCATTCAACTTCGCCACTTCATCCGCATCCAGCCGGCTGAATACGGCATCCAGCTCATCCTGGCGCAGATCAAATTTCTCCAGCAATTTCCTTCCTTTTTCTGTAATCGACACATCTACCAGCCTTTTATCTGTCTCGCAGGTCTCTTTTTTAACAAGTCCTTTTATAACCATCCTGTCAACAATCCGGCTCGTATCGCTCATCCGGTCGAGCATACGCTGCCTGATTTGCAGGGTGGATATGGGCTTGCCGGCCCCACGCAGGATGCGCAGGATGTTAAACTGCTGCCCGGTGATGCCCTCGGCCTCAAAGAAAACCTTCAGGCGCTCATTCAACCAGTTATACGTGTAAATAAAGTTGACCACAGCCTTGTGGTGTTCATTGCGGAACCTGGTTTGTGATATGTCTTGTTCAATACCCATGCTGAAATGATGGTACAAAGTTACGTCAGCGCGGCCTCTTCCTCTTCATCCCCGAACTCATTAAAGTAAATTTTAACGAGAATAATAAAATAACTGAAAAGCAACGGCCCGAATACAAGCCCCATAAAACCGAACAAACCTAACCCCACAATCACACCGAGAACAGTCACCACCGGGTGCACATCCCCCATCCGCTTCATCAGGCTCATCCTGGCCAGGTAATCAACGTTGCCCGTCACCAACAGGCTATACAGGCCAAGGCCTACGGATGGCCATAGCGCTCCTGTGGCGTACAATGATATCACCAGGGGTACCCAGATGATCATGGTGCCCACCACCGGGAAAAATGCAAATATGCCGGTGATGACGCCCCACATACCCCAATCACTGACGCCGAAAATCCAATAACCAATAGCCGCAAACACACCCTGTATCATGCTGATCAGCGGTATGCCCAACGCGTTGGCCCGGATCATCATCTTGGTTTCACTGGCCAGTTGATTGATGTTCTTAGGTTTCAAAGGGATCATCCTGCCCAAGGATTTTTCTATATCGCGACCGTTGTACAACAGGTAATAAAACAGGAAGAATAGCATGATGATATTCGTAAGGATCGATGCAGTGCTGTTTAATAAAGAAGGCACAATCGATGTAATCTTCTTCGAAAATTCAGTAATGTTTTCAGGTGTGGCAATTTTAACGCCGCTGGCGTCTTCAATCCGGTGCGATAAATCCTTCAGCACCTGCACAATCGGCTCGGGATTATGTACAATCTGGTTGATCTTGGGCGAAATCATCATCACCACAAAACCAATAGGTATGGCAATCAGCAATAAAAATGCAAAGATGAACAACAAAGCTGTCGGACCCTTCTTCCATTTACGCACCATGGTCAGTTGAAAATAACTGGCCCTGCTGAGGATGTACAACGTTACGGCGCCAAGTAGACCGGGCAGGAACGCGTACATCTCCCTGAACAATAAAATACCAATGAGGATAATCAGCGCCAGTAAAATGATCTGGCGCAGGCGGTCGTTAAACGTTGGCATATACTTTCATTTGGATTTCTCAGCGCCAGACGGAAAGCCCCTCGCTGCAATTGGAGCAAATATCTATATTCTGGCGGCTTTTCATCAGTTTGGCCCGAAAAGCTTTGTATTCGGGGCTTGACCATACTTTACGGAAAGGCTGCTGGCGCAGGTTCCCCAGGGGATGGCTGGCGTCTTTATCGAAACAACAGGGCACCACCAACCCGTCCCAGGTGATCACATTCGCATGCCAGAGCTTCCAGCAATGGTTGGCGAGTTTGTTTTTGGGCGCGTACCTGCCATCGGGCAGCCGCTTGTACCGGCTGTACCGGTCAATGCCAGGGATCAGTTGGTTGGGGTCATGCTCATAATCGTACACCTGGGCCGACTTAAACCATACATCGTCTACACCCAGTTCTTTCGCCAGGCGTTTCACATCATCCACCTGGTGCTCATTTGGTTTCACCACCAAAAACTGGAAAACAATAAATGGTGTTTTGCTTTTCAATTCATTCTTCCACTTGACGATGTTTTTTGTGCCCTCTATCACTTTATCCAGCTTCCCGCCCACGCGGTATTGCTGGTACACATCCTGCGTGGTGCCATCAATGGATATGATGAGCCTGTCTAAACCGCTTTCAACTGTTTTTCGTGCAGCCGTTTCCGTTAGGTAGTGCGCGTTGGTGGATGTAGCCGTATAAATTTTTTTTGAAGCCGCGTAACGCACCATGTCGAGGAACTCCGGGTTCAGGTATGGCTCACCCTGGAAATAAAAAATGAGGTAGAGAAGATGCGAATGGATATCGTCGATGGTTTGCCGGAAAAAATCCGTTTGCAGCATGCCCGTCGGCCTGGTAAAAGCCCTGAGCCCGCTGGGGCATTCGGGGCAACGCAGGTTGCAGGATGTGGTTGGCTCAAATGAAATGGAAACGGGCAAGCCCCATTGTACCGGGCGGCCGCTGATCCTGCTGAAGTAATAACTCGACAGCACTTTCAGTCCATTCCAGGCTCGGGCGAACGTGAGCTTGCGGGTTAAATTGAGGGTATCCTGCACATTGATCCGGGGCATACCGCAAAAATATGGTATCTGCGCCACGGGCAATCAACCCGTTTACCTGACAAAGGCTAAAGCCAGGGATGTTTCACTGATGACTGGCTTTGGCTCTTTCGCCATGCCGGTATCATCTATGCAATACTCGTCTTCCCAGCAAACCTGGTTCCTGACGAAATTGTCGTAATTATGAAAGATCACATTAAGTGCGATAAAGTTCATGACATAAGCCTGAGTCTCAGCAGGCAAACGGTCGCGTATGTCCCAAAACGTTGGGTTCACCTTGCCAGACTTTTGCATGGCCTGCCATACATTGCCCACCCCGCAGTTATAACTGGCGGCAATCAACAGCCAATCATCTTCAAGGTTCCGCATACGGTCCCTGATATAACGCGCGGCCACCTGCGTGGATTTCAAAAAATGGGTGCGGTCGTCAACAACAGGTTTTGCCGGAACAGGTTGAAGGGTTTCCCTGACAGACTTCTTATAATTTCCTTTCCTGCCTTTTTTGGTTACAGCTTTTTGATTTCTTTGCTTTTCCGTGATGGACATGCCATACTCCTTAGCCACTTCATCCATGATTTGCCAGTAGCCCACCGCGCCCGCCGATGATATGGCTTTGGCATTGAACCCGCTTTCAAGGGCCAGCAATACCCTGAACTCTTCGGGCACCTGGTACTTCTTAAAAACTTTCAACACTTTAGGGAAGTACTGCTTGCCTTTTTTGTAGGTGCGGATCAGGTATTCACGGCGTTGTTCCGCGAAGCGGCGCACATAATCCATCGCTTCCGCTTCATGTCCCGCCAAACGGGCTGGAAACAATACATTGGCCGGCCGGGCCAATACCATGGGCATGTCGCGGATATCCACCTGTAAGGATGACGCTTTCCGGGATGTGTCTCCCGGCTTGGTGGCCGGATGCGCCCCTGCTGCCAGGGACCATCCCGCCAGCCAAATCACGGTGATGAATGCTTTCATAGGTTTCACGTCAAATGATGGGTCATTTGCCTGTCAGATAAGCAACGGCATACGGTTAAAAACTAAGGCTTATAACGGTTTTAACACTGCGCATATTGCCCATCCCAAAAAAATTATGATCTTTAGCCGGCCCCGCAGGTACCCCGTATGTCGAAAAAAACCAAGCGCCGAATTTTTCGTGTATCCCTTATCGTTATCCCCTTGCTGCTCATGGCTTTACTGGCCTATTGGATCAGCAACTGGTATTACAAGCCGAGCTTTGTGCATTACCCGGCTTTTGGCATCGACATCCCCGTGAATTACAGCATACATGGCATTGATGTCAGCAAGCACCAGAAAACCATTGGCTGGCAGGAAGTGAAAAAGATGGAATATGGTAAAGTCAAAATCGGCTTTGCCATCATGAAAGCTACGGAAGGCCTGGGCAGGGTGGATGAGCAATTCAGGAGGAACTGGCTGCATGCGAAACGCGCCGGCATCAGCAGGGGCGCTTACCATTTTTTCATCGCGAGTAAAAGCGGGAAAGCACAGGCTGAAAATTTTATGGAAACAGTGCGGCTCGAAAAAGGCGACCTGCCGCCCGTGCTCGATGTGGAACAAACCTATGGGACAGACAAAACCACTTTGCAACAACGTGTGCATGACTGGCTGCAGGCCGTGGAAAGAAGGTACGGCATGAAGCCCATCCTTTACAGCAATGTGGACTTTTATGAGACTTACCTGGCTGACCGATTCGGGGATTACCCGCTTTGGGTGGCGCATTACTTCGCGAAAGAAAAACCCAGGACCAACCATCCCTGGATCTTCTGGCAACACAGCGAAACCGGCAGGGTCAACGGCATCGGCACAGCGGTTGATTTCAATGTGTTTAAAGGCGACAGCGCGGCCTTTCGTTCTTTGCTGAAACCTTAAACAGCCGGCATGCAATTACACAATTACATGTACTTTCACAGCATGGGAGCAGAACAAAACCCTCGCGCCTACCTGGTACTGGTAGCCAATAGCATCGCCATCGTGTTGATCTGGATGATCATCAACGTATTTTTTGGCATATACCTCGGATGGGGATTTTTTGAGAATAGCCCGGGTTGGAAAAACTGGCTGTATTACGCCCTGGCGCTGGGCACTTTATTCCTGATTGGAAAATTCCTATATAAAAAGTGGAAAGACTATCTCTGAATCAATGCGCGTGATGCGGCGATTTACAACGGCTCTTATGGCACATGCGGTAATTGATATAATGCGCGCTGATGATCAGCAACACCGCCAAGCCTAAAAGGATATATTCATACGGGAATGTATGGTACACCTGTTTCATTAAAAGGAAAACAAAACCTACAGCAAATAAGGAAACCGGCAACAAGTTCCGGTGATGCCGGATATAGCCATGGTACAGTGAATACACACCCACCACAAAGGCCAACCCAATCATGGCCCACTCAAACCAGGTATTATCAATGATATTGACGCCTAAAACAGGCAAACTGGTCATAATCAATGGCAACAGGGCGCAGTGAATCGCGCATATCAGCGTCGTCATGATGCCCATTTTGTCCCAGTTCAGCTTGACCTGCATAGATTGAACTGCAAATATACTATTTTTGCAATACTGTTGCAAGTATTTGGGGCTATGTTCAACAGAAAAAAATAACAGAACGGGCCACCGTACCTTTGCATGACTTTAATATTCTGACCGTGAAAAATAAACTCTGGATTTACCTCGGATTCTTCGCAGTATTGCTGGGGGTTTTCTATTTCGCCATTTTCCGTGATTATGATTTCGACAGGGCCAAACTGGCGGTTATTAACCCCAACATCCCTGAATTCCGCTTCACGGATCAAAACAATAAGCCCTTCAGCCAAAAAAACACGGAAGGCAAAGTGTATGTGGCCGAATATTTTTTCACTACCTGCAAAGGCATTTGCCCGAAGATGAATGCCAATATGCGCAGGGTGTACGACAAGTACAGGGATGAGCCAGATTTCCTGATCCTTTCGCATACATGCATGCCCGAAGTTGACAGCGTGCCCCTGCTAAAGGATTACGAACGGAAAATGTTGCAGGGCGAGTTGATCCGCAATAAAGATGGTTCTTATAAAATTTCCACGCTGGGCATCGACAGTACCCTCGACGCCGGAAAAACCAACTGGTTCTTCGTGACCGGCAAAAAAGATGAATTATACAAACTGGCCCGCCAGGGGTATATGATTGATAACAACAAACCCGACAGCACGCAACGCATTGAAGACGAATTCATCCACACCCAGTTCTTCGCGCTGGTAGACAAATACGGAAGGGTCAGGGGGATTTACGATGGTTTGATAGAAGAAGAAGTGGAGAAACTGATCTGGGATATCGGTAAGTTGCTGAAAGAGAAAGTGAGCACCAAAAGATTCATGGGCGGATTCAACAATAACCCCGGTTAATATAACGGTGAAGCATGAACGAAGTATTACAGATATTGAAAAAGAACAGCCTGAGCGTGACCGAAGGCCGTAAAAAAATCCTGGAGCTTTTTATTGCTTCCGAGGGCGCGCTGGCACATGCGGATATAGAAAAACAAACATCCAACAATTTCGACCGCGTAACGGTGTACCGTACCCTGCAGACTTTCGTAGAAAAAGGCATCATACACCAGATACCCACCACCGACAATTCCGTGCTATACGCTTTATGCAGGCACAACTGCGAACAGGGCCATCACCACGATAACCATGTACACTTTATCTGCAGCAACTGCGATAAAACAATTTGCCTGGATGATGTAACAGTACCACAAGTGAAGCTCCCCGAAGGCTTTACTCCTTTACAGTCCGCCATGGTGGTTACGGGTATTTGCTTAGACTGTGCCTGACAAACTCAACGCTCCAGTTTCTCCATCTCATCCTGCACAAAGTCCATCAGCACTTTGATGCGTTCCGGCGAGAAATCAAACGTCAACCCCATGGCCTCATACAACTCAGGCAGGGTGCGGGTTCCGCCAAGGCTGAGTGCCCGGCAATAATTTTCCAAAGCCTGCGCGGGGTCTTTCCTGAACTGCATCCACATGCCAATGGCGCCCAACTGCGCGATACCGTATTCGATATAATAAAATGGCACTTCAAACAGGTGTAACTGGCGTTGCCATCCATGGCTGCGGTAGTTTTCGAGCCCGCTGAAATCAACCACTTTCTCGTAAAAACGAGTAAGGATGCTTACCCATGCGGCAGTACGCTCTTCATGCGTATGTACTGGGTGTTCGTATATCCAGTGCTGAAAAGAATCAATGATCGCGATCCAGGGGAAGATGGTAATCACGCGCTCCAACTGGTGCTCCCGCGCCCTGCGGAGTTCTTCGGCATCAGTGAAGAAACTGTCCCAATGCTCCATGCTGAACAATTCCATTGCCATACTCGCCACTTCAGCCACTTCCATTGGGTATTCCTTGAAGCCGTTGAGTTCGAGCGGGTGCGCGAGGAAGGAATGAATCGCATGCCCGCCTTCGTGCACCATGGTGGTTACATCGCTCATCTGCCCTGCGGCATTCATGAAAATAAATGGGGCGCCGCTTTCGGCCAACGGACAATTATACCCGCCCGGGGCCTTGCCTTTGCGGCTCTCCAGGTCAAAATGTTTCATTTCGCCCATGCGCAAGAGGCAGTCTGCAAAAAATGGCGACAGCTTTTTGAAACAGTCCACCGTTTTCCGCAACAACTCCTCCCCTGAGCTAAAAGGCACCAAAGGCTTGATGCCGGCGGGTTCAGCGTCTATATCCCATGGGCGTAATTCAGCCAGCCCAAGTTTTTCTTTTTTCTTTTGGTAGATGCGCGTTACGAGCGGCAGCACATGCGCTTCCACCGCTTCGTGAAAGCGAAGGCAATCTTCTTTTGTGTAATCAAAGCGGCCGAGTTCACGGAACCTGTAATCGCGGTAGTTGGCGAAGCCCGCGTTCTTTGCTTCTTTGTCGCGCAGGGCAATAAGGGTATCATACAACTCATTCAAAGGGGCCCTATCCTGCAGCCTGCGCTCCTGTATTTTGCGGTACACTTGCTCGCGCAAATCCCTGTCGTGGCTTTCCAGGAATTTCCCGGCCTGCTGCAGCGTATACTCGGAACCGTTAACCTCCACCGTCATCGCGCCGGTGATTTGTCCGTACTGCTGTTGCAGCACCGCGATTTCTGATTGGATCGGCAGGTTCTCTTCGCGGAAGAGTTCGATGCTCTTGCGGATATTGCGGAGAAATGTGCGGTATTTCTGCTGATCCAGTTTACCTAATGCCGGTGATTCCAGCAATTTCCTGTTTAACTGGTCGGCATACCTTTGCACATGCGGCTGTATGTTCAGGTAATAATCATTGAACGAGGCTTCGAGCTCCTTGTTTTCAGTATCGCAGGTCATCCTGATCTGGCGCCAGCAAGCGTTTTCGCTGATCGCGGCTTCCAGTTCGCTTTGGTCGTGCAGCCATTGCTCAAGCGCGTCGCTGGCCGAGATATCCCTTTCCAGGAGTTGCTCAAAATACGGTTCGGCGGAGGCCCAATCGCTGAGCACAAAATCAACAGGCAGGAAACGGCGCTCCGTTTTGCGGATATCGGCGGAGTAATTCATGATCAGTGCTTAAACGTGATGAGATCAAAACCCATTAGGCCATCTTACGCGGCGCGTTCACCTTTTTGGCGGGTGCCGATTTGGTGCTGGCGGCAGCGGTTGACCTGGCTGGCGCTGGCTTCTTCTCGGTTTTTTCAGGGGCTTTCTCCACAGGGGCTTCAGACGAATCCTCAGAACCACGCGTGATCTCGATATTGTTCTTTGTGAGTATCTCAAACCAGCGCACCATCTTCTTCAAATCGCTCGCGTACACCCTGGTGAAATCCATGTCGGGATATACTTTGCTGAAATATTGCTTAATGGCCGCGGCGTCAGATGATGAAGGCAACGCCTCCGAACTGGCAGCCATAGCCTGGAAAACCTCAGCGAGATTCACATTATCGCGGTTGGTGTACACTTCAATGCTGTCTAAGTGCGAAAAACTATGCTGGCGGTTGCTGACAAATTTGGTCGACTTATCCTCCACCGAGCGCACCACGGCGCCGTCATTCTTGGAAGAAACCAATTCAAATAATCCACTCAATCCGGTCACGGCAATCAGCTTGTTATATTCCATACGTCAAAATTTTAGGGCTGCAATATATTGTAAAATACCCAATCCTCCTGCCTGCAGACCGCCCATCCCAATTATTAACATTTTCCCTGTTCAGCGCGACGGATTCTGCCCAATCCAGCGTCTAATAAGCGCAAAACATAAAATGAGTATATGAAGAATCGGATTATCTGGACGATCGTATGTAGTTTTTTTGCCCTAACGGGCTTTTCCCAAACAGGCAGCATCAGGGCCATGCTGGTAGACAAAGAAAACCAATCGCGCATCAGCGGCGCCACCATTACCCTGAGGCTCGCCAGCGACAGTTCACTGGTGGGTTCCACTGTATCAGACGCGCAAGGCCGCGTCAGCCTGAACAACCTTAACCCCGGCGAATACCGGATCAATATCAGCACCATCGGCTACCGTCAGTACGATGCCTTTGTCAGCATAGACGGCACGGAAAAAAGGCTTGGGCCCATACGTTTGGAAAAACAAGGCAAGGAACTTGCTGAAGTCACCGTGGTATCGCGCACCCCTCCCGTGGTACAAAAAGCGGACACGGCCCAGTTCAGCGCCAGCCAGTATAAAGTGAACCCCGATGCCAGTACGGAAGACCTGATCAAAAAAATGCCCGGCATTACGGTTGACAGGGACGGAACCGTTACGGCACAAGGCGAACAGGTACGCAAACTCACCATTGACGGTAAAGATTTTTTTGGGGATGATGTAACGGCGGCGCTCAAAAACCTCCCATCGGAAGTGGTGGATAAGATCCAAGTGTTTGACAGGCTGAGCGACCAGGCCCAACTAACCGGCGTGGATGACGGCAACTCCCAGAAATCCATCAACATTGTAACCAAATCAGGCATCAGGAACAGCCAGTTTGGCCGGGCCTATGCCGGATACGGTACGGATGACCGGTATGCATTAGGCGGCAATATGAGCTTTTTTGAAAACAACCGACGCATTTCCATTGTAGCCAATTTTAATAATATCAACCAGCAAAATTTTGGATCACAGGACCTCCTGGGCGTAAATAATAACCGCGGTGGCGGAGGTGGCGGTCGTGGTGGTATGGGCGGTGGCCGCTGGGGCGGAGGTGGCGAAAACTTCCAGGTCGGCCAGTCGAACGGCATCAGCCGCACCAACGCTTTCGGCATCAACTTCAGCAATACCTGGAGCCCAAAAGTTACCTTAACCGGCAGTTACTTCTTCAACAACAGCCGCAATACGAACGACGCGTTCAGCAATACAGAAACATTCGCGGCGAATAACAATAACCTGATCAGCACCCAAAACAGCATCAGCCGTACCGATAATTTCAACCACCGCATCAACCTGAGGCTGGAGTATAAAATCGACTCAAACAATACCTTGTTCGTCATCCCAAGCCTCAACTTCCAAAACAACAATACCGAAAGCCTGTCGGCCATTGGAAGCCTGTTTAAAAGTGGCGACTCGGTGAACACGTCATTAACCAACGCCATTTCGGACCGTAAGGGGTATAACCTGAGGAACAATATCCTCTTCCGCCATGCCTTCCGCAAAAAAGGGCGCAGCCTCTCGCTCGGCCTTAACACATCATTGACCAATAATACAAGCGAAAGCATTACCGATGCCCGTTTCCGTTTCTTTAATAACGGCGGCGTACAGGATTCGGTACAAAACCAGTTTTACGATAACCTCACCGATGGCTACAGCGTCGGGGGAAGTATCGCATACACGGAACCGTTAGGTAAAAACTCGATGATCCAGATCGATTACAACCCAAGCATCCAAAAGAACAAAGCCGATCAGCAAACATTCCTGTTTGACGGACAGAAATACGGCACGCTTGACACCGTATTGTCTAACAGGTTCAACAATACGGTAACCACGCATAACAGCGGCATCACTTACCGGTATAACCCAAGCCGCGACGAGATGTTCGCCATAGGCCTGAATTATCAGAACTCAACCCTGGAAAGTGATCGTGTATTCCCTACCGTTAGCAACGTCAACCAGTCGTTCTCCAATTTCCTGCCCAATGCCATGTGGCGGAAGAAGATTTCGCAAACAAGCAGTTTCCGTTTGTTTTACCGCGCGTCTGTGAGTTTCCCCAATGTTTCGCAATTGCAGGACGTGGTGAACCTGAGCAACCCGCTCCGCGTAAGCTCCGGTAACCCGCTGCTGGCGCAATCGTACACGCATTTCCTGGGTGGCCGCTGGATGTACACCAATTCAAAAACAAGCCGTAGTTTCTTTGCCAACATATTCATGCAAACAACTGCAGATTATATTTCAAATGCCACTTACATCGCATCCGCTGACTCTACCATTCAACAGGGTATTGTGCTGAAAAAAGGTTCGCAACTGAGCAAGCCCGTTAACCTCAATGGCTACCGCAATGTGCGCACATTCCTTACGTACAGCATGCCGATCAAACCCATCAAAACAACCATGAACCTGAACGCGGGTTTCACGTACAGCCGTTTGCCGGGTATGGTTAATTATGTAAAAACCATCACGGATAATTTTGTGTACAGCGGCGGCATTGTGCTGGCGAGCAATATCAGTGAGTATGTGGATTTCAACCTGAATTATTCCATCAATGTGAACCGGGCGAGGACAACGTCGAACAGCACGGCTGACAATAATTTCAACCAGCAATCGGCCGGCATCATTGTAAATCTGCTGAACAAAAAAGGATGGTTTATTCAGAACGATGTGTCGAACCAAACATTCAGCGGATTGAGCGGCGGACTGAATACCAGCTTCTGGTTGTGGAATGCGTCTGTCGGAAAAAAATTCCTGAAAAACCGCGCGGGCGAACTGAAGCTTTCCGTATTTGACTTATTAAAACAAAACCAAAGCATCAGCCGGACCATCACGGAAACCTATATCCAGGATAACCGGAGTGTGGTGTTGCAGCAGTATTTCATGCTGACATTCACATACAACCTGAAAAATTTTGGCAAAGCGGCGAATAAACAATCAAACAGGGGTAATGATGCGGATGGCCCAACAAGGGGCGGAATGCCGGGGGCACCGGGCATGGGGCGTCCGGGTTTTTAAGTACTTTTGAGATGAACCATCAGCACTGTCTTGAACCAGTCGGAACTCATCTCCAAACTTAAAAACGGCGAAGCCCAGGCATTCAACGAAATCGTGTCTTCTTACCAGGACATGATTTACAATACCGCCCTGAGCCTTTTGCAACAGGCACAGGAAGCGGAAGACATCACGCAGGACGTGTTTATTCAGCTTTACCACTCGATACAGGATTTCAGGGAAGAAGCGGCCTTAAGCACATGGTTGTATAAAGTGACGGTATCGAAATCGATGGATGCGCTGCGTAAAAAACAGCGGGAGAAAAGGGGCGGATGGTGGAAACGGCTGACAGGCGCTGAAGCTACGGAAGAGGCCGTCAGTTTTCAGCATCCCGGTGTGCTGGCCGAAAACAAAGAGAAATCTGAGGTACTCTGGAAAGCCATTAGTCAATTACCCGAATCGCAACGCGTGGCATTCACGTTGCAGAAAATGGAAGGATTGAGTATGCAGGATATCGCGGAGGTGATGGAGAAATCAGTGGATTCTGTGGAATCATTGCTGGCAAGGGCCAGGAAAAACCTGAGGGATTACCTGGCTGATTATTATGTAAAAAACAAACTGTCATGAACAAGCAGATGCAGGATTGGATCAATGAAACCATGTCTGGTTTAGATGGCGCGCAAAGGGCATCGGCCCCACCGTTTTTGATGACCCGTATCCGTGCCGGGCTCGCGAAAGCGCCGGTGAAAAGCGCCTGGGAATCACTATATGCCTTTGTGAGCAGGCCTACCATTGCATTGGCCGGCATCCTCCTGGTGGTTACGGTTAACTTCCTGATCATCCTGCAAAAACAAAACCGCCAACAACAAGATGTTGTCAACACGCAAACCGAACAGGTGGATGTAGCCACACAATATAATTTGATCAACGACATTGAATACCTCGCACCATGAACAGTTCATCACGACATAAAGCGCTCCTGCTAACCATCGCGGCCCTGTTGCTGACCAACCTGGTAACACTTTACTTTTACTCAAAACAGGAACCATGCGACGGCAAACAAATGCGCCAGGAAAGAAAAGGCCGCATGCGGGAGTTCCTGCAACATGAAGTGGGTTTCACCGAAACGCAACTCAGCAGGTTCGACAGTATTTCAGATGCACAGATGAAAGAGATTGAACCCGAAATGCTGGCTTTCAGAAAATCAAGACGTCAAATAATGTCTGAACTGGGCAACAAGGCATTCAGCGATTCCGCAATTATTGATGCTGCCGGAAAACTGTCGGGTAATCAAGAGGAAATGGAAATCCGCATGCTCCGGAATATGCGCGACTGGAGGGCCATTTGCACAGAAGAACAATTGCCGCGTTTTGATACCGGTTTTTATAAGGTCATGGGACGAAAAAAAGAACAAAATAAATAATGAAAAGCCCGGCATTCAAAACCGGGCTTTTTTATGCAATAGAAAATCAGCGCAAAGGTTAGATCATACCTTTCCAACGCAGGAAGCCTGCAGACCCAATCATCAATGCACTCACCCAGGCCATCATTCCCGCGCCCTGGCCTTCAGTTTCCGTTTCATTTTTCAATTCATCCGCTACATGGGCATACGCTATTTCGGGTTCATGCCGTGCAGCATCCGAACTCAATAAATCCTTTTGCCAGTTGTGCATATTGGTGCCCGTAAGCGATAAAAGTTGCCTGAGTTCTTTTTTGCGGCGCGCCTTTAACTCACGAAGGTATGTGCGGCCCTCATCACAACTGAGGTCGCCGTTGGCAGGATGCGTCACAATATACCTTGCCTGGTAATGATTACGGTTGGGTGTAACCTGGAATGCAAGGTCTTGTGGAAAATCATTCCGGTTATAACGGACATGCATACGCGTAAAAAATGTCTGGTTGTTCCCATCGGGTAAATCCATATCAGGATCGCTGTAATCTGACCAGTCGGCCTGCTTCAGCCACCAGGCGCCGGCGGTGAGCAGCTCCTGTTGTGTGGGCGGGTTTCCCACGCAGGGATCGCATTTCATGGGATTGATTGGCGTAATATCCCAGGCATATTCCAGGAAAGCCAGGTTGCGGCCTTCATTGTTCCATTGATGCTGAAAAAGATTCGAGTAAAAAGCGCCGAAGTTCTTTTTCACAAACAAGGGAATATTCCTGTCGCTCGGGATATCGATGTTCCGGTAATTTGTGCACTCGATGCGTCCTCGGCGCGTAAGCCCGTAAATGACCAGGTCCTGGTCGCCATCGGCATTGGCCATACCCAGGCGGATGGGCAGGATGAATTTTTCGGAAGCAAAACTGATTTGGATGGGCCGCAGGAAACCGTTGTTCAGCGCAGTGGCTTGTTTGGGGTTGACCTTCGCGACAAAAAATTTCAGGTTTGATTTGATATAAGGCTCGAGCACTTCTTCGGCCGACTCGGGAATTTTATAACCATTATCACTGAGCCATCGTTGCAGGCCGGAGCTCTCTTTTGCTCCAAGGATCAGTATATCGTACTCGCCCACGAGGTATTGCGCTTCGATTGTCACGCCATACCCTCTTGCAGTGGGTGCGGCTTTTGGAGATTTCATGACTACAGATTCCTGTACAGACATCAAATCATCTTTTTCATATACCCTGGGCATGCATGGATTGACATCGTAATACTCAACCAAACGCGGGGAAGAATAATCGTTAAGGCGCTGGAAAATGCCCGGTTCAACGACGCGGATATCTTTTTTCTGCAACAACACGGGGACGGGTATCACCATGGCGAAATCGCGGATGTTTCCTTTAAAATCGTTGTACATGGTGACCACCGTTTTTCGTCCGTCACGGGCAAGGATCACCTGCGAGGTTTTGTTGGAAAGGGTACCGCTGGCCTTGCTGACGTAAAAACCGCAGAAGGCAAAAAGGGATGTTGAGCAGGACACTAAAATGCCTGCCATGAGGATTTTCTTCATACTGATTGATTTAATGATGAATATGTGCGTGTACATGTTGTACGGGTAATCTGTTCCACTGAAAACGGCTTGACCTGCAAATCATGTCGAATAAAGGCACAAACGGTTGCAGCAATACCAATGCCAGTACCGGTGCGCCATTGATGTATTCAAAACTATGCAGCCAGAAACCCAGGAGCCCAACCATAATGCCCCATATGATGCGGGCAATGGGGTGATCGGGCGTGGTTTTTGGATCGGATATCATGAAGAATGAAAAAACGAGTAGGGTGCCCGTACTGACAGACTGGTAAAAGAAATCGGAAGGCCATTGCAGGTACAATACCTGGCGGATAAATGAAGCCGCGATATAAGTAAAGAGAAAAGCGAGGCTGATATCGAGTTTCTGTACCCTGGTAACGACAATAATGCCGAGGATGAGCGCGCCAGAAAATTGCACAAATCCATTTCCCCACTGACCCGGGTTAACCCAGGCTTCGCCGGTTAACCAAACAGCGGCTACAATGCCCAGTGCCGAGGGATTGAAGATATGTTTGCCCCTTATCCGGATAAAATACTTTGCGGTGATGCCCAGCATCGCGGCTGCAATGGCGATGGTTGTATGGTTGGTTTGCAGGAACAGGCATAAACCCATGGCCGTGATCAGCGCAGAAGGTAATCCCGGCAAGGTAAGCTTCCACCAGCGCGCTTCCCAGGGCTTTGCGATATGCTTCCTGAGCCATGCTTCGCAGATCAATTGCGTGATGATTGCCGTAGCGATATAAACTGCGTATAACCATGACCGTTGTGCCCATTCGAGGTAAACAGTGCCGTAGATAAGGAAGATCGACTGAAATAAAACCTGGAAGATCCGGGCATCGGGTGTAAAGGGCTGCATAAAAAACAGTTGGTTTCTCATGAGATGCAGGCCTGATGGAATTACACATGGATGATTCACAATAAATTGTTAATAAGAATGGATGAGCGGTTTGAAAAAACAGCTTACCATTTGTACATTGAATCATCTTTTCACCAAACAATCAACACATGAAACATGCCATCAGCTGGTTCGAAATCCCTGCCACTGACCTGGAAAGGGCCCAGCGATTTTACGAAACCATTTTAGGCGGGCCATTATTCAATATGGACATGCCGAATATCAAAATGAGGGTGCTGCCATCAGACCAGGATCCCGATGCCGTTGGCGGCGCGGTGGTGGACAGCGGTGGATTTCACCAGCCTTCAGCCACGCATGGCCCATTGATTTACCTGAACGCCAATCCTGACGTACAAATAATCCTGGACCGCGTGGAAGCAGCGGGCGGATCAATATTGGTTCCTAAAACAGAAATAAGCCCGGAAATTGGCTTTATGGGTGTCATCATTGATTCGGAAGGAAACAGGATTGGCCTGCACGCTGTTCCTGCTTCCGGAGCATAAAAATTTCATGATCCGGGTTCAGCCTATTTGAGTACATTCATACAAATAATTCCCTTATGCAATCAGCCGCAAAAACTGTGGATGCCTATATCGCGGAATTGCCCGCCGACAGGGCCGAAGCCATCCAAAAACTCCGGAAAATTATCCGCAAACATTTACCCAAAGGCTTTGAGGAGCAGATGGGCTATGGCATGATGGGTTGGGCGGTTCCGCATAAACTCTATCCAGCCGGTTACCATTGCGACCCAAAGCAACCCCTTCCATTTCTCGGACTCGCTTCGCAAAAAAATTCCATCAACCTATACCATATGGGCATTTACGCCGACCCAACATTGTACGAATGGTTTGTCAAAGAGTATGCAAAAAGGGTTAGCGGCAAACTGGATATGGGCAAGAGTTGTATCCGGTTTAAAAAAGCGGAACAAATACCGTTTGAGCTTATCGGGGAATTATGCACCAAAATGACCCCGGCCGATTGGATCGCCTTGTACGAAAAGAATTATAAAAAGTAAATTGACTGTTCTATCCGATGTCAGTAATTAAAAAAATACCGGTCACGATTTTTTACATATTGATGTGCATGATTTTTACAACGGGTTGCAACCAGGCCCTGCGCACTGAACGTAAGGACCTGGGCGGGTTGCAGGGTGCCTGGATGATGGAGGGCAATGAAAAAAATTTCGGTGAAAGCTGGACCAAACTATCCGATGTTTCTTTTCGTGGTTTGGGCTATTCATTCCGGCAAAAAGATACCAGCTTTTTAGAAGAAGTCATCCTCACCCGAAAGGATGGAAAGTGGACGTACACGCCACGCACGCTCGGGCAGGGCAATGGTAACCCGGTGACGTTTACTTTAACCGGCAGCACGCAACGGGAATATATATTTGAAAACCCGGCGCATGATTTCCCCAAAAGGATCATATACCGGTTTATCGGGCAGGATTCCATACATGCCAGCATCGATGATGGTAAGGGTTCGGCAGACGCGAGGATGGACTTTTATTATCGCAGGGTAAAATAAAAATCCCACCGTTAAGTGGGATTATGTATTACTGTGTTTTTACAAAAATCATGAGCGTTATTTCCGCCTCGTCATTTTGATTTCCATGTTCTTAAACTCCTGTCCATCCTTCATGGTAAATTGTTCCATGATTTGTGTATCGTCATTGACAATGCGTAAGGTTTCCCTGATTTGAACCGGCTTGCCGGTCATGGGATCAGTCATGCTGCCTTTAAGGTTGATGGTTTGGGTTTTCTCATCCCAGGTACCTGTTGAAATCATCATTCCGGTTCCGAAATTATCGATCCAGGTATTTACAAAAAACTTTCCGGCGTTATCCCAACCCAGGGTACCGATGCCTTCGAATGGCATTCCCATGAAATCGCCTTTATGGGTTGATTCCTGGTAGCGACCTCCAAGGATCATACGGTTGGTACAGCTTGCTTTCATGGTTTGTTCAGGTGCGCCCGGTGCCATCCACATTTTAATTTCTTCATCCCAGTTTCCATCCCAGGAAGCCATCATTTTTTGCATGCCGGCGGGAGTGGCATACTCCATCCATTTTTTATTTTCTTCTTCCGTTTGGGCCTGGATGCCGGTAATGGATACAAACAGTGCAATGGCCAGGCATGTCGTAATCTTTTTCATATGTGTTGATTTTGGTTTGACAAAAGGGGACGAAAAGTACAGATAATTTTGAACCCCGCTAATACGCATAATTGGGTATGCATAATAAGGGCACAAGATGCACCCACATCATGCTAACTAACAGATACACAAATGTTTTATCGGATTAATGCGCTTCCAGCCAGTTTTTGCCGGAGCCCAGTTCGGCTTCCACCGGCACATCATTGGGCAGCGGCAGCGCTTCCTTCATGGCGGTGAGTACCAATGGCCGCAAATCGTCGAGCTCCTCTTTCAACACATCAAAAACCAATTCATCATGCACCTGCAGGAGCATGCGTGATTTGAACCCTTTCTGCTTCATCTCCCGGTGGATGCGGATCATGGCCAGCTTGATCATATCGGCCGCCGTACCCTGGATGGGTGTATTGATGGCGTTTCGCTCAGCGAAACCGCGTACCGTAAAATTGGCCGACTGTATATCGCGGAGCCAGCGCTTGCGGCCCATCAGCGTTTGTACGTAACCGTTATCCTTCGCGAAGCGGATGCTGCCATCCATGTATTCCTGTATGCCTGAAAATTGTTTTTTATAATTGTCGATGATCTCCTTTGCTTCCGTTCGGGATATGCCCAGGTTTTCGGCAAGGCCGAACGCGCCCTGGCCGTAGATGATGCCAAAGTTTACGCTCTTGGCTTTGTACCTCATTTCTTTTGTCACTTCCGTTTCCGCAACATTAAATACCCTGGCGGCGGTGGCGGTATGGATATCTTTTCCATGGCGGAAGGCATCGCACATATTGGGGTCTCCGCTGATGGCGGCTACAATCCGCAACTCTATTTGCGAATAATCCGCCGATACGAGCACATGCTTGTGGTCGCGCGGGATGAACGCTTTGCGGATCTCGCGGCCGCGGTCGGTACGAACCGGTATGTTTTGCAGGTTTGGGTTATTGCTGCTAAGCCTGCCTGTTACCGCAACGGCTTGCGCATAACTCGTGTGCACACGGCCCGTTTTTGGATTGACCAGTTGCGGAAGCGCATCCACATAGGTATTGCGCAATTTGGTCAGTTCACGAAAAGCCAGGATATCGCTTACGATGGCATTTTCCGCAGCCAGTTTTTGTAGGACGTCTTCACCTGTGGCATATTGCCCAGTCTTTGTCTTCTTCGCCTTGGGGTCCAGTTTCAGTTTGTCGAACAACACTTCCCCCAATTGCCTGGGTGAAGCCAGGTTAAACCTGACGCCGGCCGCGGCATACACTTTTTCTTCGGCCTGCTTCGCTTCCTTATCCAGGTCAAAGCTGTACTCTTTCAAAAAGTCCTCATCAATCCTGATCCCTTCAAACTCCATATCCGTCAGCACTTTCACCAACGGTGTCTCCACTTCGTAAAAAACTTTCTCTACATCTTTTTGCTTTAATTCCGGCAGAAATACCTGTTTGAGTTGCCAGGTGATATCGGCATCTTCACCGGCATATTCCTTTATTTTTTCCAGTTCCACATCCCGCATATTGCCCTGCCCCTTACCTTTTTTTCCAATCAATTCTTCGATATGCACGGGCTCGTAACCCAGGTAATGCGCGCTCAGTATATCCATATTGCGTTTTCCATCCGGCTCAATCACATAATGCGCCAGCATGGTATCAAATATGCCGCCGGCCGGCTCTATGCCATACCATTTCAATACCAGCAAATCATACTTTATGTTTTGTCCTATCCATGTGATGCCGGCATCCTCAAACAATGGCTTGAATTTTTTGAGGAGCTTGAGGCAGTCCTCATGTTTGGGCGGACAAGGTACATAGTAGGCTTCGCCGGCTTTCACGGAAAAACTCAAACCCACCAGTTCTGCCTGGTTCGGGTCGATACCGGTGGTTTCGGTATCCATACAGATTTCCCGGGACCCATGCAAGCGTGTAAGCATATCCGTTAGTTCCGCTTCGCTTTGCACCAGGATGTAGTTATGCGCTGTGTTGTGGATGTTTTTGTCAACCATTACCGGCTGCGGGTCCGGGTCATCATTGCCCGGAGGCGGGTCCATGGGTGCAGGCTGATCCATGCTTGTGGCCGGCGCACCGAACAAATCCATCTGCGCGCCTTCCGCGGCGGGCTTCCTGTCGTTCCCTGCGATGGGGATGTCCTCACCCAGGATGCGTTTACCAATGGTGCGGAACTCCAGGTCGGTGAACACTTCTTTCAACAACTCTTTATCCGGGTCTTTCACCCGGAAATCTTCCTCATGAAATTCGGTGGGCACCTGGGTAATGATGGTGGCCAGTTTTTTGCTCATGATGGCCATATCCCTTCCGGCCCTGATTTTTTCTCCCATGGAACCTTTGATCTGTTCGGCATGGTCGAGGATATTTTCGAGGGTTTTATATTCCGATAAAAGTTTTGCGGCTGTCTTCTCCCCCACACCCTTGATGCCGGGAATATTATCCACCGCGTCGCCCATCAATCCCAGCATGTCTACCACCTGGCTCACCGATTCAATGCCCCATTTTTCACAAACCTCTTTGGGGCCGAGGATCTCGGCGGTACCACCCTGGTAAGGAGGGCGGTAAATTTTGATATGTTCCGAAACGAGTTGCCCGTAATCCTTATCCGGTGTAACCATGTACACATCATAACCGGCGAGTTCCGCTTGTTTGGATAATGTGCCGATAATATCATCCGCCTCATACCCGTCTAACTCCACAACAGGGATATTAAAACCCCTTATGATTTTTTTGATATCGGGTACCGCGGATAAGATGTCTTCCGGCGTTTCCTGTCGGTTGGCTTTATAATCCGCGAAATCCGTATGCCTTTCTGTGAGTGCATGCGTATCAAAGCACACGGCCATATGGGTGGGCTTCTGATTATTGATCAGGTCAAGCAGGGTATTGGTGAAACCAAATTGCGCGTTTGTATTGCGGCCTTTGCTGGTGATCCTTGGATTGCGGATCAAGGCGTAATAAGCGCGGAATACCAACGCGAAAGCGTCGAGCAGGAAGAGTTTTTTTTCCATGCCTCAAATGTAAACAGTTCCCTGTAACGTAAAGCGAGAACCTTTATCAAAAACGATTTTCGAGGTATGCAGGCAACATGGCGCGCCAGGTAGGCCAGTCGTGTTTCCACTCAGGGCCCCATACGTCGAGCTCATGGTTGATGCCTTTGTTGTGCAACACGGTGGAAAACCGGCGTGAAGCTTCAGGGTCTTCGTAATCGCCGCTGCCGGTGAGGATGTGGATATGATTGGAGCGTCGGATATGGTCGAGGTACCAGGGATCAGACAGGTTGGGCAGGTAATGCATGGGGGAATTGAAGTACACCTGGTCGTCGTAAAAACCTTTTGTATATTCCATCAGGTCGTACACGCCGCTCATGGATATCACGCCATTGATCAGGTCGGGGCGTTTCAGGAATAGGTTCATACTGTGCAGCGCGCCGAATGAAGCGCCGCAAGTGATGATGGGGGTTTCAGCAGATGTATTGGTGCGGATGAATGGCACCACTTCATTAAAAACGTATTCATTGAACTGGTTGTGGCGGATGGCTTTATGTTCTCCCGCCATTTCGTTATTCAGCCAGCTTTCGTTGTTGATGCTGTTGATGGAAAATACCCTCACTTTACCGCCATTGATAAAAGGCGCAAGGGTGTCCATCAGCTGAAAGCGCTCATACTCCAGGTAATCCGCCGCGGCCGTAGGCACAAGCAATAAAGCAAAACCGTAATGACCATATGATACGATGGGCATTTCCTTATTCAGCGCCGGGCTGAACCAACTGGCCAGTTCTCTTTTCATAAAATTTTAGCATTATATGGATTGTAAATATAGAAACTATTGCTAATGTTGTATGGTATTTGTTTTTATCCGGCAGGATTCTTGCAGGAAGGAATAGAAACTGTACTTTTACGCATTATAAACCATCACGCATGTTACGAGTGTTTAAGCCGGCCCTGGTTGTACTGGGTTTCGCGGCCATTTTTTCCGCCTGTGAAAAAGAATATAGTACTGAAAACGGAAACGACCCCGGCACGGGCCCAATTGGCGGTTGCAAATCCTGCACATACCAGCCTTGGTGCGATGGATCATCCTACACTTATATAGATACCAGCGCTGGTTCAGCAACTACCAGAAACGGTGATATTGACATTTCCGGGGACACCACGATTGATGGAAAAATTTATTCCGTTACGCTCACTAACGGCAACCGCTCTTATCATAACTGCACGAACGGTGTAACCACTGTTATTATTTACGAATCAACCACACCGGGTGCGCCTCCTGAAAAATTGGTCAGCACTTTCCTGAAAGAGAATGATGCTGTTGGCGCAACATGGACGGATGTAAACCCAACCGGTACAGGCCAGAATATCGTATTTGAATATGAGATCATGTCGAAAGGCGGAAGCCGCACGGTGCTCGGGGTTACTTACAATGATGTGATCCATGTCAAGCAGACGTCCAGCATTGAAGTCCCCATTTTCGGGTTACTGGAAACCAGTGTTACGGATTATTTCTATGCCCGTGATATTGGCCTGATTGAGACAGAAATATTTGAATCGCTCACCGGCACGCAAATCCTGCACAGCGTGCTGCAATCGTATAACATACCTTAACGCATAGACGAAACCAGGGATCAGAGCACACCCTCTTTTATTTCGGTCCATAATTCGCGGTAACAGGTTGCCGCATAGCTGCTGTTCGCGAATTCCATGATGGGGGCTTTATGCGTACCCATTTTCTCCACATCGCTGAGGTAGGGCACATAGTTCTGAAAGAAGCGTTTGTCTTTGTACAATTCATCCATGATTTCGTTGTGCATGTTTTTACGGAGGTCAACCATGGTGAAGAAGCACATCATTTTACCCGGGTCAATGCCTTTATCTTTAAAAAAATCCTTGACCATCTGGTAGGTGCGGATGGATAATGTTGTAGGAATTACAGGCATCAGCACAATATCGGCTGCCTGGAAAATATTCTCACTCAGCACACTGAAGCCGGGCGGGCAATCAATAAACACAAAATCATATTCATCATCCAGCGGCTTCAAGGCCTGGCGCAGCATGTTTTTGGAACCTTTCATTTCTTCGACCATGATGTCGAAGCTTTTATACGAATGATCGGCGGGGATGAGGTCGAGCATTTCAAAATCGGTAGACATGATGGCTGATTCCAATGCATGCGATTTGCTGATCAGCTTTTTGATCCCCGGATGTGTTTTGGGTTTCACCTTGTAATAAAAAGTGGATGAACCCTGCGGGTCAATATCCCACAACAAAGTCCGGAAACCATCTGCGGCAGCGAGGTATGCGAGGTTGACACAACTGGCAGTTTTACCCACTCCGCCTTTCAGGTTATACAGCGCTATGACTTGCATGTTGATTTGATTTCGGTTACTGTAAGATACAATTTATTTCTGCTTGAGGGCTTCGAGCTCTTTCTTCATGCGGAACATCTCATCACGCAGCCTGGCGGCTTCCATGAAATCGAGGTCACGCGCGGCACGCTCCATATCCTTTTTTGTTTTCGCGATCGCTTTTTCCAATTGCGGCGCAGACTGGTAAGATATTTGCTCTTCGGCGGCTACAGGCACCAGTTCTTCATTGGGCGCCACCGCATGGGGATTTGATGGGTCATAGCCCCGTACGTCAAGCACAGAGCCCTGCGCCATGACCTGTTCTATAGATTTAATAATGGTTTTGGGTATGATGCCATGTTCAATGTTGTACGCGATTTGTTTTTCGCGGCGGCGCCCGGTTTCATCAATGGTTTTTTGCATGCTCTCGGTTATGGTATCCGCGTAAAAAATCACCAGTCCATCCGCGTTGCGGGCAGCCCGTCCTGCCGTTTGGGTCAGGCTTTTTTCATTCCTCAGGAACCCTTCCTTATCCGCGTCCATAATGGCAACCAGCGACACTTCGGGAAGGTCAAGTCCTTCGCGCAACAGGTTTACCCCTACCAAAACATCTATCACCCCAAGCCGCAGGTCGCGTAAAATTTCAACCCTTTCGAGGGTATCAACACCACTATGTATGTACCGGGATTTGATATTGATGCGGCCGAGGTATTTATCCATTTCTTCTGCCATGCGCTTGGTGAGGGTGGTTACAAGCACACGGTCGCCGCGGCTCACGCGTTTATCAATCTCATCCAGCAGATCATCAATCTGGTTCAACGAAGGCCTCACTTCAATGGGCGGGTCGAGCAAACCGGTAGGCCGAACAACCTGTTCCACCACCACGCCCCCGCATTTCTCCAGTTCATAATCACCCGGTGTGGCAGACACAAAAATGGTTTGACCGGTCAATGCTTCAAACTCATGAAAGTTCTGCGGACGGTTATCCAACGCGGATGGCAGCCTGAAACCATGCTCAACAAGTACTAATTTCCGGCTTCGGTCACCGCCATACATGCCGCTGACCTGCGGGACCGTTTGGTGGCTTTCGTCAATGATGGTTAAAAAATCTTTCGGGAAATAATCCAGCAAGCAGAAAGGCCTGGCCCCGGGGGGACGTCGGTCAAAGAAGCGCGAGTAGTTTTCAATGCCGTTGCAATAGCCCAGTTCCCGGATCATTTCGAGGTCGTAATTCACGCGTTCCCCCAGGCGCTGCGCTTCAATATATTTTCCGACAGATTTAAAATACTCCACCTGCGCGGCGCATTCATCCTGTATTTCATGCACCACTTTTGTGAGCATGTCTTTTGGTGCGAGGTACAAGTTTGCGGGGAAAATAGCGGCATGTTCCATAGCGCTGATGCGCTTGCCTGTTTTGAGTTCCAGGGTTTCAATAGCTTCAATTTCATCCCCGAAAAAACTGATCCGGTAGCCAAAATCCACGTAGGGCAAATGAATATCAACTGTATCCCCTTTCACACGGAAGCTGCCCCGTTCAAAATCGCCCTGGCTGCGGTGGTATAGTGAGTTCACCAGGGCATGCAGAAAGCCCTGGCGGGAGATGACCTGGCCCTTTTGGATGCGGATGATCCCGTTTTCATATTCAGTAGGGTTTCCCATACCATAAATGCAGCTCACGCTGGCCACAATCACAATATCGCGGCGTCCGCTGAGCAACTGGGCTGTTGCCTGCAGGCGGAGTTTATCGAGCTCTTCATTGATGCTTAAATCTTTTTCGATATAGGTATTGGTGTGGGGGATGTAAGCTTCAGGTTGGTAATAATCGTAATATGAAACGAAATACCCAACCGCATTTTCGGGAAAAAACTGCTTGAACTCGCCATACAGTTGTGCCACAAGGGTTTTATTGTGGGTCATGACCAACGTGGGCCTTTGTACTTTTTCTATGACATTGGCCATCGTAAAGGTTTTACCACTACCCGTGACGCCCAACAGGGTTTGATAGCGTTCCCCGTCAAGGAGCCCTTCCGTGAGTTGGCGAATGGCTTCGGGCTGGTCACCTGCGGGTGTATAGGGAGCATGTAACTTGAATGGCATAGGCTACAAATTTACCAAATCAAACCTCGTAAATCCGTCCTTTCGGAAGCCTATAAGCATTTTATGACGATTTAACCTTATGCTAACCTGAAATGTCGTACCTTTGCGCCTCCAAATTCAACCGCAGAGAGGTTTCTAAATCAAATTCATGAACATTCGTAACATCGCTATCATTGCCCACGTTGACCATGGTAAAACAACCCTCGTCGACAAAATCCTCCACACCACAAAGGTTTTTCGCGAGAACCAGGAAACCGGTGAGCTCATTATGGACAACAACGACCTGGAGCGGGAAAGGGGCATCACAATTTTCAGTAAAAACGCTGCCGTAACGTATAACGATTATAAAATCAACGTAATTGATACTCCGGGCCACGCCGATTTTGGCGGAGAAGTGGAAAGGGTATTGAAAATGGCCGATGGTGTGATTTTATTGGTTGACGCATTTGAAGGTCCGATGCCCCAAACGCGTTTCGTGTTGCAAAAGGCATTGCAATTACACCTCAAACCTATTGTGGTGATCAATAAAGTGGATAAGCCAAACTGCCGTCCGGACGAAGTGCACGACGCGGTGTTTGAATTATTTTTTAACCTCGATGCCACCGAAGAACAGCTCAATTTCCCTACTTACTACGGGTCAGGAAAGAATGGCTGGTTCAACGATTCATTAACACCGATTGACAATATCCAACCATTGCTTGATGGCATCATTCAACATGTGCCTGCGCCAAAAGTAGCGGAAGGCCCGCTGCAAATGCAGATCACATCATTGGATTATTCTTCCTTCCTCGGGCGTATCGCCGTAGGCAAAGTGAGCCGTGGCAGCATTAAGGAAAACCAGCAGGTTGCCCTGATGCAGGCGAATGGCGAAATCCGCAAAATGAGGGTGAAGGAATTATATGTGTTTGAAGGGATGGGTAAGAAAAAAGTGAGCGAAGTACTGGCAGGTGATATCTGCGCGGTGGTTGGCCTCGAAGATTTTAATATCGGTGATACCATCGCTGATGCGGAGATGCCGGAAGCGTTACCGGTTATTAGTGTTGATGAACCCACAATGAGCATGTTGTTCAGCATCAACAACTCACCGTTTTTTGGTAAGGAAGGTAAGTTTGTAACCAGCCGCCACCTGCGCGACCGCCTGATCAAGGAAACAGAAAAAAACCTGGCCCTGAGGGTGGAAGACAGCGACAGCGCCGATAGCTTCCTGGTGTATGGCCGCGGCATCCTTCACCTTGGTATCCTGATTGAAACCATGCGCCGCGAAGGATTTGAGCTGACAGTAGGCCAACCGCAGGTAATTGTAAAACAAATCAATGGTGTGAAGTCTGAGCCATTTGAAATTTTGGTAGTGGATGTACCATCCGAATTCAGTGGTAAAGTGATTGATATGGTAACCCAGCGCAAGGGCGAAATGCTGGTGATGGAGACCAAGGGCGAAATGCAGCATCTTGAATTTGATATCCCTTCGCGCGGACTGATTGGTTTGAGGAGCAGCATGCTCACCAACACTGCCGGTGAAGCCGTGATGGCGCACAGGTTCAGCGAATACAAACCCTGGAAAGGCCCAATCCCCGGCCGCAACAACGGTGTATTGCTGTCGAAGACAACTGAGAAAACAACCGCATATTCTATAGATAAATTACAGGACCGCGGTCGATTCTTTGTGGATCCGGGAGAAGATGTGTACGCGGGTCAAATTATTGCGGAGCACATTAAGCCGGGCGACCTGGTGGTGAATGCCACAGAAGCGAAAAAACTCACCAACCACCGTGCCAGCGGCAGTGACGATGCCACGCGCATCGCGCCGAAAATTTTAATGACGCTGGAAGAGTGCATGGAGTATATCCAGCACGATGAGTGCATTGAGGTTACGCCGAAGAATATCCGCCTGCGTAAGAACATCCTGAACGAAGAAGACCGCAAGAGGGCCAGTAAGGCCATGGCGCAGGAAGTGGCATAAACCTATGCATCTAAAATACTACATAGATCCCCGGAATGTTCCGGGGATTTTTTGTATATGAAATCCTCAAATGGCCGTTGCTGCGTACATTTATGATATGAAAAAATGGATATTGCCTGTCCTGCTGTTATGCTTCTCTACATCAGCCATGACGCAGGAATTGACCGGCCGCGACATCAGGAAAGTGGCGGAATTTCATGGCGTGCAGGTTACTGGAGTTGCCGTTAGCCAAAAAGGAAGGGTCTTTGCCTGTTTCCCGCGCTGGCGCGACGGTGTACCTTATTCATTGCTGGAAGTCATGCCGGACGGCAAACACAAAGCATATCCTGACCATGAACGCAATACCTGGACGATCGGCGACGAGATCAACGGCCGTTTTGTGTGTATCCAATCCATTTTGGTGCATAATGAAAAACTGTATGTGCTGGAAACCTCTAACCCAATGTTCAAGGGAATGATCGCGCAGCCCAAAATTTTTGTGTTCGACCTCAATGCCGATACGTTATGGAAAACCTATACATTCCCCACAAAAGTACTTTCAACCAAATCATATGTAAATGATTTGCAGGTGGATGATAAAAAGAAAAAAATTTACCTGACTGATTCTGGCTATCCCGGGCTCATCATCATAGATATGGTTAAGGAAACCTATACAAGGGTGCTCGACAACCATCCCATCACAAAAGCGGAGACCGGCGGGCTGACGATCAACGGTAACGCATGGACGAACACCGTACATTCGGATGGCATTGCATTCGACCGGAAAAATGATATCCTGTACCTCCATGCATTAACAGGTTACAGCCTATACGGCATACCCACAGCCGACCTGCTCGATTCAGCCCGTTTATCAAAGTTCAAACCAGTATCAGTAAAAACGCCCGCACCGGATGGCATGGTTATGGATGACGCGGGCAACCTGTACATGGCTGACCTGGAAAACCATAAAATTGTGTACCTGGGGCCTGACAGAAAAGACGTTAAAACATTTTGGGAAGGCGACCCCATCAGTTGGGCCGATAGCTTTGCCATTCACGATGGATACCTCTATTTTACCAACTCCCGGATACATGAGGCCGGTGAAGATGTATCCGGTATGGGTTTCAGTATCTATAAGATCAAATTATAATATGCCACATTAAACAAATCGCCGCGATCTGCATGGGCTTTTGTACCTTTGCTACATGAAAAAATGGTTGATCGCCGCCTTTGTTGTCAGCCTGTTTTTGCTGATCTCCCCCGCTGCGGATGCGCAGTGTTCTTTATGCACCAAAACCGCGTCGCAATTAGGTGAAAAGCCCGCGTTGGGTATGAACCAGGGCATCCTCTACCTGATGTTCACCCCATTGATCATCATCGGTTTTCTCGCGTATCGTTGGTGGAAGTTTAATAAGGAACCTTAATCGGGACTACGGGGTTTTATTTACCCTTAACATAACGGTAAACGTTAAACGAAGTACCGGATTTTTCGATTTCCTCTTTCATCGCTTTTTTGCTGATGCCCTGCATCCTTTTGTGCAGGATCAGTTGCCAGGCTTTTTCCGCCAGCAGCCATCCTCTCTTGTCATGTTGCGCGTCGCTTTTCAATAAGGCCAGGGCCTCATCAAGTACCGCGTCAACACCGGTTCCATCTGAAGCGACCGTTTTGAATACTTTGATTTCCTGTTCATGATTATGGAACGCTGGCGCCAGCATGAGGCGGAGGTTTTTTACAAACGCGTCAGCTCCGGGCCTGTCGGCTTTATTCACCACAAAGATGTCGGCAATTTCCATGAGCCCTGATTTCATGGTTTGTATTTCATCACCGGCCTCGGGTACAATGGTCACAATGGTTACATCGGCAAGCCCGGCCACTTCAATTTCACTCTGCCCCACGCCTACTGTTTCCACGAGGATATGGTCAAAGGATGCCAGTTTCAGCACATCGGCGATTTCAATAATCTTGGGGTTGAGTCCGCCCAAGGAACCACGCGAAGCCAGGGAACGAATGAACACATCGGGGTGGTTATACCAACGGCTCATGCGGATGCGGTCGCCCAGCAGGGCGCCGAGATGAAAAGGGGAAGATGGGTCTACACATAATACAGCCACTCTTTTTTGCCTGGCCAGGAGCCGTTCAATCAAAGCGTCTGTCAATGTGCTTTTCCCCGCGCCGGGCGGGCCGGTGATGCCGATGATGGGCGTGGCTGTATGCTGGAGCGATTCAAGGAAAGGAAGGTAACCTTCGATTTCATTCTCCACCAGCGAAATGCACCGGGCAAGCGCACGGACATCCCCCTGTCGGACCTTTTCTGTTAATGCCTCCCACATGCCGCTAAAATAGAGCAGTTCAGGCAGAAAGCGGGGAGCTGCATTTTATTTTTTTTTGGGTGATCAAGTTGGTATTTTGCGAAAACTAAACCCATGCATGTGTTAAAACCGGGCATTTCCGTTGTCATTCCCAATTATAATGGTATCGGGTTACTGCCTGAGATACTGCCCACCGTATTCAACGCGTTGCAGGAACAGGGCTTAGCGCATGAGGTTATTGTCAGTGATGATTGTTCCACAGATGCTTCCGTGAGCTGGCTTGAAGCCCATTACCCGATGGTGCATATCATTAAAAACCCGGTAAACAGGGGCTTCTCGCCCACCATCAACGCGGGTATTTTCGCTTCGCAATACGCGTTCATCCTTTTATTAAACAGCGATGTAAAACTCAGCAGGGATTATTTCAGCAGGCTGATACCTTATATGGATGACCCGGATTGCTTTGGTGTCATGGGCAGGATCGTGGGTTGGGATGACGATATTATGCAGGATGCCGCCAAGTACCCAACATTTCACGGCGCGAAAATCAAAACATCCGGAAATTATTATATGGCGGAACCCTCTGGTCATGACCGCTTGTACTCGATGTACCTGTCTGGCGCCAACGCATTTGTATCCGCCGAAAAAATCAGGATGATGGGCGGGTTTAATGAGCTGTTCGCGCCTTATTATGTGGAGGATTTTGAACTCAGCCTGAGGGCCTGGCGACTGGGATGGGCCTGTTATTATGAGCATGGCGCGGTTTGCAGGCACCGGCTTTCGGTCACCATAAAATCAAAGAGCAGCAAAGCGGCCATCAACACCGTGTATTACCGCAATAAGATGTTTATGCATTCAATTCATCTTGATGGATGGTTGCGTGTTGCCTGGCATTTACAACTCATTCCCGAAACCATGATCCGCTTGCTCAGCGGCAGGTTCTATTACCTGAAATCGCTCTCCTATTTTTTTTCTCATCAAAATGAAGTGCGGAAGGCCCGGCAAGGTTTCTTAGCTTTGGCCATCCAAACGGGCAGGAAGTATTCCGTGAAAGATGTGGTAAAGCGCATACACTTATCCGTTAGCGGGAAACAGATCAAACGATTTTAACGCATGTCAAAAGCTTACGATTACCTGGTGGTGGGCGCCGGTTTGTTTGGCGCAACCTTTGCATACTTCGCGCGGAAACATGGGAAGAAATGCCTTGTCATCGACAAACGCGCCCATGCCGGTGGCAATATCTACTGCCGTGAAGAAAACGGCATTAATATCCACGCTTACGGCGCCCATATATTTCACACAAACGACAAAGGCATCTGGGATTTTGTAAACCGATTTGTTGAATTCAACCGGTACACCAATTCGCCCGTGGCATTGCATAAAGGCAAACTGTATAACCTGCCTTTCAACATGAATACCTTCTACCAGTTATGGGGCGTAACCACACCGGAAGCAGCCAGGGAAAAACTGGAAGAACAAATACGGGAAGCGGGTATCGGGGAGCCCAAAAACCTCGAAGAACAGGCGCTGAAACTCGTGGGCCGCGATATCTATGAAACACTGATCAAAGGGTATACCGAAAAACAATGGGGTCGGAAAGCGACTGAATTGCCCGCGTTCATCATCAGGCGCCTGCCGGTACGGTTTACATTCGACAATAATTATTTCAACGATAAATACCAGGGCATCCCGATCGGGGGTTACAACAAACTCACCGAAGGTTTACTTGAAGGCATTGAACTGAGGCTGAACTGCGATTTCCTGGCCGACAGGTCTGCATTTGAAGACATGGCCGATAAAATCGTCTATACGGGAGCGTTAGACGCTTTTTATGATTACCGCTTCGGCGAACTGGAGTACAGGAGCCTCCGGTTTGAACATGAATGGTTGCATACCGGTAATTACCAGGGCAATGCCGTAGTGAACTATACCGAAGCCGAAGTGCCGTTTACCCGCATCATCGAGCACAAACATTTTGAGTTCGGCACACAACCGCAAACCATCATCACCCGCGAATACCCGGCCACATGGTCGAAAGGCATGGAACCCTATTACCCGGTGAATGACGAAGCTAATTCCCAACGCTACAAACAATACCGTGCGCTGGCCGACGGGGAAAGCCGGTATATTTTCGGCGGCAGGCTGGCGGAGTATATTTATTACGATATGCACCAGGTGATTGGCTCGGCCATGGCCCGTGCGAAAAAAGAATGGAACGGAGAGCTATGAGGATATTCGCGGCTATAGTGACACATAACAGGCTTGCCTTGTTGCGGGAATGCATCGAAAGCCTGCGCAGGCAAACAGTCCCATTAGCGGGCATTGTCGTGATCAATAATGGCAGCACCGATGGCAGCAGGGAATGGCTGGAGCAACAACCGGACCTCTCCTGCGTCCACCAGGAAAACCTTGGCGGCTCTTATGGCTTTTCAGAAAGTATTTTACAATCATGGAAGCGGCAGGCGGACTGGATCTGGGTTATGGATGACGACAGCATTCCGCATCCCACCGCGCTGGAAGCATTGGTTCATGTGATCAAATCAGGAATGGTTTATGAGCCAATCGGTTTTTTATGCAGCCGTGTGGAGTGGCTGGACGGTAACCCTCACCGCATGAACATCCCCCATATTTCCATTTTCAATAAACATGGGCAGCCATTCAGCCAGTACGACAAGATCGGCGCATTTCATGTGAGCGCCTGTTCTTTTGTGTCGATACTGGTGTCTGCCAAAGCGGTACAGGAACTGGGTTTGCCCATCCGTGATTTTTATATCTGGGGCGATGATATGGAGTTTACGCAAAGGATCACCCGCAGCGGGTTACTGGGTTTGTATGTACCCGCCAGTATTGTGCTGCACAAAACAAAAACGAATTACAGTTCGGATATTTTTCATGATGACAACCAAAGCATCTGGAAATACAGGTATGGCATCCGCAACCATCTTTTCATCATCCGCCAACAAAAAGGCTTTGGAAAATACTTTGGTAAATTGCTGAAACATTTTTTTGTATTGCCGGTCAAGCTGATGAAAAAAAGAAAAGACCATCGCTGGTTATTCATCAAAACCGTATGGGGAGCGGCCTGGCGGTCAATCGGCTTTACACCCAATATAGAAAAACCCCATGCATAAACTTCGCATAAACCTGGTCCTGCCTTTTCCCGTAACTAAACCTGTGGGCGGAGCCAAAGTCATGTACGAATATGCGAACAGGCTGGCTGCGAAAGGCCATGACGTTTGTATGTACCATAGCATCAAACGCCCGTATAAAAAATCATCCACACCTGTTTGGCTGAAGCAGTTGATTTTTGCGATCAGGGGCGTCGCGCGCCCGGCCTGGTTCCCTTTGGATGAAAGGATTGAGAGCCGCATTGTGCCATCCATAACGGATAAGCATATCCGCGATGCGGATATCATCATGGGTACCTGGTGGCAGATGACTTATGCGATCAGCGCATTGCATGAGCGAAAGGGTAAAAAATTCAACCTGATCCAGGATTATGAAACCTGGGCGGGCCAGCAGGATAAGGTTGACGCCAGTTTTTCATTACCGGTACAACCCCTCGCCATTGCCCGTCACCTCCAGGACCTGGTATCGCGGAAAGCTCCGGGTATCAGCGCGATTCATATCCCCAACGCGATTGATGAAAAATCATTTTTTCTTGAAACGCCAATTGAATCAAGATCCCGGGGAAGCATCATCATGCTCTATTCTGAGGAACCGCGCAAAGGAACTACATACGGGCTTGAAGCCCTGCGCATGGTCCATGAACAATTTCCGGGCTTAGCAGTGACCCTGTTTGGCGTCTATCCCCCACCGTCAGGTTTGCCGGCGTACGCGAACTACTTCCAAAGGCCAGGGAACCTGCGCAGTTTATACAACGCATCATCTATTTTTATTAGTCCCAGCCTGGGCGAAGGATGGGCCCTGCCACCGGCGGAAGCCATGGCTTGTGGCTGCGCGGTGGTTTGTACAAACATCGGAGGGCACCTCGATTATGCCATCGATCATACATCGGCACTGCTTTGCGAAACGGAAAACCCGCGGCAATTAGCAGATAAAATATTGCAGTTGATCCGCGATGATACCTACCGGCAACGCATAGCCAATGGCGGACAGTCATTGATCCGGACTGAATTCAGTTGGGACCGTTCTGTTGAAAAACTTGAAGCCTGCTTCAGCAAGTCCCCCGAAAAATAATTTTTTTATACCTGCTTGTTTGTGAAATTTGAATGCGGAAAAGCACATGACAAATTTCATTCCAATATTTCCATTAGGGCTGGTGGTTTACCCAGGCGAAAACCTGAACCTGCACATATTTGAACCCAGGTACAAACAACTGATCCGCGAATGCGTGGAACAACAAAAGCCTTTTGGCATCCCGGCCGTGCTCGATAACCAGGTGAAAGAAATGGGCACGCTCGTAAATGTGGTGGAGATCGTTAAAGTATATGACAACGACGAAATGGATATCAAAACCCGCGGCGCGGACGTGTTCCGTATTTTAGAAGTGATTAGGGAGATACCGGAAAAAATGTACAGCGGGGCCATCGTGAATTATCCGCCCAATAATATCCACGGCAGTTCACAACTCATGAAAACCGTTCTCGACGGCCTCCGTGCCCTGCACCAAAACCTGGGTGTCGATAAAAAATTCCCAAAGCCCGACCACGAACTGCTGAGTTATGATATCGCGCACCATATTGGGTTAAGCCTGCAGGATGAATACCGCCTGCTTGAATTCACCCAGGAACTGCACCGGCAGGAGTTTTTGAAAAGGCATATCCAAAAAGTGTTGCCCGTGATGAAGGAAATGGAAGAACTGAAAGAAAAAATAAAACTCAACGGGCATTTTAAATCACTTCCCGGGTTTACCAACTAACCAGCTTATGATAAACACCCTCTGCCTCGACTTTGGAAACACCCGCCTCAAAGCAGCCATTTTTCATGGAGACCAAATGATACAGGAAAGGGTACTGACTGATGGCAGCCCCGAAACCATTACCGGTCTGTTACAGGAATTTGAACCGCAGCGGTCCATCCTCGCCTCCGTCATCAACCATGATCCGGAGATTGAAAGCTTGCTGGACAACCAGACCAAATTCCACAAACTATCCGCGTTAACAAAGCTGAATTTCAGCACACCCGTTGGAAAACCAGAGACCATCGGCGCTGACCGGTTGGCTTTGGCCGCTGCGGCCGTTCATTTTTTTCCGGGCAGGAATAACCTGATCATCGGCCTCGGCAGTTGCATCACCTACAACTTCATCAACCAGTACCATCAATTTTTAGGCGGGAATATCTCCCCGGGCATGGATATGCGTTTCAGGGCCATGCATGAGTTCACTGCCAAACTGCCATTGGTTCAGGCCGAATGGAATATCCCGCTCCTGGGTTACGACACCAAAACCAATATGCAAAGCGGCGTCATACTTGGCATGGCCGGCGAAATTGACGGTATGATCGAACGCTATGCCGCCAGGTTCGGGAACTTTAACGTGGTTTTAACCGGGGGCAATTCAGCCTATTTTGCCAGTCTGCTTAAAAACAGGATATTTGCCGACTTTAATTTTTTATTCAAAGGATTGTATGCAATTAGCGAAATCAACCAATAACTGGCTGGCTGTTTTTTCCGGACTCTTCCTCACCATACTCTCCTCCCTCCCTACCCTGGCACAGGAAAATTCTCCTTATTCCCGGTATGGGTTAGGAGATGTTGTGCCTAACCAGAATGTGGTTAACCGGGGCATGGGCGGATTGTCGATTGCCGTGCCGAATTTCCTGAGCATCAACCTGAACAACCCCGCGGCGCTGGGAAATATTTCGAATACGCGCAATTTTTCGAACGCTATGTTTGACCTGGGCGGCGAAATTGATATCCGTACACTGCGCAGCACCGTAACGCCCGATAAATTCAAATCCGTCAACACCCTGATCTCTTACCTGCAGGTAGCCTTCCCGGTTTCTTCGAAGAAAATGGAAAAGAAAGGCACCTATTGGGGTGTAAGCCTTGGTCTTCGCCCGGTATCGCGCATCAATTATAAGATTGAAAAAAGGGAGCGCCTGGCCGGCATCGATAGCTTGCAAACATTATACGAAGGTTCCGGCGGGCTCAACCAGGTGAATGTCAGCACAGGTATTCGTATCAAAAACCTGAACATCGGTATCAGCGGTGGCTATACTTTCGGCACAAAAGATTACAGCACCAAACTGAATTTCATCAACGATTCAGTCACCTACCTCAAATCGAATACTGAAGCTACATCTCAATTTGGTGGCGCTTTCCTGAACGCGGGATTACAGTATGTGATCAACACCAAAAAAGGCGGCGCGGTGAACCTCGGCGGCTTTGTCAATTTGCAGCATACGCTCAACGCGACAAGAGATAAAATCAACGAAACATTTTCATTCAATTCCGTTGGGTCCACCACCACCATCGACACCGTTGCCTACCGCGATGAAGAAGATGGAAAAGTGAGGATGCCGATGACATATGGCATTGGCTTCACTTACCAGGACAAAAACAGGAACTGGATGTTTGGCGCCGAGTTTGAATCGACACGATGGACTGATTACCGTTTTTATGAAGAGAAAGACGAGGTGCAGGATAGCTGGGTGATCAGGGCCGGTGCCGAATATTACCCGGCAAGACCCAATGCCCCTACTTTGAAATACTGGAATTTTGTAAAATACAGGGCAGGGTTTTCTTATGGCCCAGATTATATCCGGCTGAATAAAAACAGGAACAATTACTCGGCATCTTTGGGTGCCAGCTTCCCGCTGACCAATGCCCAGCGCATCCGGTTCGGAGAATATGTATTGCTGAATACGGCAGTTGAAATTGGCGGGCGCGGCAACAAACAATCCGAGAGTCTTCGCGAGAGCATCCTCCGTTTCAGCTTCGGCATTTCCATGAACGCGCGCTGGTTCCAGAAAAGAAGCTACGATTAATCACAAATGCGTATCTCTCCCCGATACCTGACCATGGCCCTCGCGGTTGTTATTGCGGCTTCATCCTGCGAAAACAACCCGGAAGAGGTGAACCGGGTGCTGGGAAAAAAAACCAGCATTGAAGAAGCCCGGCAGGTACAGGTCACTTATACCATCGGCGGAAAAACAAAAGCCATCCTCACCGCGCCCATCATGTGGAATGTGCAGGATACGGCCAATTATGTAGAGTTCCCCAAAACGGTACATGTTGATTTTTACAATGAAAGCGCGCAATTAGAAAGCAAGCTCGACGCTATCTACGCGAAATACAAACGCAATGCCAGTGTGGTGTATATCAAAGACAGCGTGCGGGTTATCAATATGCTCAAAGGCGATACCCTGTATTGCGATGAATTGTATTGGGACCGCAGCCGCGTTGGCGCTGAATTCTATACCAACAAACCGGTGCGCATCCGGACCAAAACACAGGTCATCAACGGCGTGGGCATGGAAGCCCGACAGGATTTCAGGGAATGGCATATCATTCAATCAACCGGCACCCTCGAACTCCCCGCATCCAAATTCCCCGGGTAAGCCTTCCGCATTCCCCTTCTCACACAGTTGCCATATCCTGAGCAAGGATAACGTATCTTCGGCATCCACTTAAACATCATTGACATGGAATACAGAAGACTGGGAAGGTCAGGCCTCCAGGTTAGTGTTTTGTCGTTTGGGAGCTGGGTTAGTTTCAGCAAACAAATCAACGATAAAATCGCGGAAGACCTGATGGGTTACGCCTACGACCAGGGTATTAATTTTTTTGATAACGCTGAAGTATATGCGCTGGGAGAAAGTGAGAAGATGATGGGCCGCGTGTTGAAAAAGAAAAAATGGGACAGAAGCTCCTTTGTGGTATCATCAAAAGCTTTTTGGGGATGGCGCGGGAAAGACAACAAACCCAACCAAACGGGCTGCAGCCGAAAACATTTGACGGAAGCCTGCAACGAAGCCTTACAGCGACTGCAGGTAGATTACCTCGATCTGTATTTCTGCCACAGGCCCGACAAAAACACGCCGATTGAAGAAACAGTATGGACCATGAATAACCTGATACAACAAGGTAAAATTTTGTATTGGGGTACGAGTGAATGGAGCGGCGTGGAGATCATGGAAGCCCACCGGGTGGCGGAGAAAAACCGGCTGATCGGTCCAACGATGGAGCAACCGCAATACAATATGTTTGAGCGGGAGAAGATGGAGAAAGAATACCTCGACATATTCCGGACCGTTGGCATGGGAACTACTATCTGGAGCCCTTTAGCTACGGGCCTTTTGAGTGGTAAATACAATGACGGCATCCCAAAAGGCAGCAGGTTTAGCCTGCAGGGGTTTGATTGGCTGAAAGACAGGTGGCTGACAGATGAGAAACTGAAAAAAGTGAAAAAGCTGTCTGCCCTTGCAGAAAAGCTTGGTATCAGCACGGCTTGCCTGGCGATTGCCTGGTGCATCCGCAACCCGAATGTGAGCACGGCCATATTAGGCGCCACCAAAAAACAACAACTGGCCGAAAACCTGAAAGCGCTGGATGCCGTAAGTTTACTAACGGAAGATGTAATGGGAAAGATTGACGAGATTATGAAAAACAAACCGGTATTACCAGATTACTGATTATGGCATCCATAAAGATTTATGGTATCCCAAACTGCGATACCATTAAGAAAACCATCAAGTGGTTTGAGAAGCAGGGCTTCGAATACGCTTTTCATGATTATAAAAAAGAAGGCATCAAAAAAGGCAAATTGCAGGAATGGTGCCGGAAAGCCGGTTGGGAAACGGTTATGAATAAACGAAGTACCACCTGGCGGGAAACTGATCCCTTGGTACAAGCCGGAATAACAAATGCAAACGCGGCGATTGGTTTGATGATGGAAGCGCATAGCCTGATCAAGCGGCCCGTGATTGAAACGGGAAAAGGGATCATCGTAGGTTTCGATGAAAAAAATATTCTTTCACAATTAAAACAGATCACATGAAACGTCATGCAACAGCCGTTTGGAGCGGCACCGGAAAAGAAGGAAATGGCCACCTGACCACGCAAAGCACCGTGTTGAACGAAACACAGTACTCTTACCTGAGCCGATTCGAAAATGGCATTGGCACCAACCCGGAGGAACTGGTAGCCGCGGCACACGCGGGATGTTTCACCATGAAACTGAGTTTTGTATTGAATGCGGCAGGCTTTACCGCCAGCAATATTGAAACGCGTTGCGATATCACACTCGAAAGCGGCAGCATTACCGAATCGCATTTATCGGTGAAAGCCACGGTACCCGGTATCAGCAAAGAACAGTTTGATGCGGCCGTAGCGGATGCGAAAGAAAACTGCCCGATTTCAAAATTGTACCGTACGAATATCACGCACGAAGCAACCTTATCATAAACCGGCTTCGGCCTTAACCTTTGTTTATGTCGTTTCAAGATAAAACGGTCTTTATCACCGGCGCCTCGCGTGGTATTGGTAAAGCCATTGCACTCCGTCTCGCCAGGGAAGGCGCCCGAATTGTGGTAGCGGCTAAGTCAACCGAAGAAAACCCAAAACTGGGCGGCACCATTTTTTCCGCCGCGGAAGACATCATCGCGGCCGGCGGACAAGCATTGCCCGTGGCCTGTGATATCCGAGATGAACAACAGATACAGGCGGCTGTTGACGCGGCCGTACAGGCATTCGGAGGCATCGATATCCTCATCAACAACGCATCCGCGATCTCACTGACACCTACGGAACAAACGGAATCCAAACGCTACGACCTGATGCACGACATCAACGCGCGCGGTACATTTTTTGTATCAAAAGCCTGCATCCCTTATCTGAAAAAGGGAAAGAACCCGCATATCCTCACATTGTCGCCTCCCATCAATATGAACATGAAATGGTTTGCTAACCATCTCGCGTACACGATGAGCAAGTATAATATGAGCATGATCGCGCTGGGGCTGGCAGCCGAATTAAAAAAATACGGCATAGCAGCCAACGCGCTCTGGCCGCAAACCACCATTGCGACAGCCGCCGTGCAGAATTTGCTGGGAGGCGAAGCCCTGATGCGCATGAGCCGCAAACCGGAGATTGTAGCCGATGCCGCGGCCATCATTTTATTGAAGGATGCCCGCACATACACAGGGCAAACATTGATTGATGAGGACGTGCTGAGGCAGGAAGGCATCCACAATTTTGACGCCTATGCCGTAGAACCCGGCGGGCAATTGTATCCCGATCTGTTTATAGACTGATCCCAACACGGATAATTGTTAAGGAAAATCAAAAAGAATTGGGATTGTGATGAACGGCGACTGAGCGCCTGAAGAGCTGTTTACTTTTGTTAGGAGCGTGTTTGCACGCAACCCTTCATACAAAAGTTATAGCCATGACCAAGACAACTGTATGGGGCATCATCAGCATTTGCCTGCTGAACCTCTCAGCCATGGCCGGGAATGCACCCCGGAAGATCCAGGCCAGGAGGGTACAGGCGGATTTCAAAATAGACGGACTGCTCCTGGAAGAAGCCTGGAAGACAGCCCCTGTTGCTGATCAGTTCACTGCCCTAAGACCTGTCCCGTTTGTAAAAGAAAGTCCGGCCAATGCCAGCCGGGTATATTTCCTGTATAACAACGAGGGCATTTATGTGGGTGGATACATGCATGAATCCACACGCGACAGCATCGCGACGGAACTCATCGGGCGCGATGGTTTTGGGAACAATGATTTTGTAGGTGTGATATTCGACACCTATCACGACAAACTCAACGCTTTCGAATATTTTGTAACGCCATTGGGTGAGCAAATGGATGCCAAATTTTCGCCAAGCATGAATGGCAACAGCGAAGATTTTAGTTGGAATGCCGTATGGCAAAGCGCTTCAGCCATTCATAATGATGGGTGGAGTTTTGAGATGTTCATCCCTTATGCAGCCATCCGGTTTGGGGGCAAGCAGGTGCAAGACTGGGGCTTCAATATCGTGCGCAGGCGTCAAAAAAGCGGGCAGCAATTATTCTGGCAACCCATCGATCCGACAGTGAATGGCTTTCTCACCCAGGCCGGCGTACTGCAAGGGCTCGAAAACATCAAGCCGCCGCTTCGTTTGCAGTTCTCCCCTTACTTCTCATCATACCTGAACCACGACGCGACCGCCAGCGGCAAAAAGACGACAACATTATTTAACGGCGGTATGGACGTAAAGTATGGTATCAACCAAGCTTTCACCATCGATATGACCCTGATCCCTGATTTCGGACAGGTGCAGACAGATAACAAATTCCTGAACCTAAGCCCGTTTGAACAACGCTTTGCAGAAAACCGGACATTCTTTACCGAGGGCATCGATTTATTCAATAAAGGAAACCTGTTTTACAGCCGGCGCATTGGGATGGATCCGCGATACCGAAAATGGATTGAACCAAGATCGGGTGAAAGCATCGTGGAAGACCCCGGGCAGGCAAGGATCCTCAATGCCACTAAACTCAGCGGGCGAACGCAGAAAGGCCTGGGCATCGGTGTATTGAACGCGGTTACCCAAAGGCAGACCGCATTGCTGGAAAATAAAACGGATGGCAGCAGCCGCAGGGAGGAAACCATGCCGCTCTCCAATTACAATATCATTGTGCTTGACCAAACGCTTAAAAACAACAGCAGTGTATCACTGGTTAATACCAATGTATGGCGCAGCGGCGCAGATTATGATGCCAATGTGACGTCTGGCTTGTTTGACCTGAACGATAAAAAGAACACATGGAATGTGGGCGGCAATGTAAGTGTGAGCAACCTGGTTCATCCGGGCAAAACAATTACCGGCTATGCGCATTCCCTGTACTTTGGTAAAACAAGCGGTCGTTTCAATTTTTCCCTATGGCAGGACCTGTTTGATGCAAAGTACGATAAGAGCGACATGGGCTTTTTTACGAATAACAATACCATGGACCAGGGCCTCTGGATGGGATACCAGTGGAATAAACCCAAAAAATGGTTTAACCAGATGCGCCTGAACTTTAATTCATGGTACAGCAGGCTGGTGTCACCAATTGACCCATTAAGGAGAAACAGCCTGATGTACCAAAACGCCGGCTTTAATATTAACGGTAACGCGCAGACGAAAAAACTGCAGTGGATGGGTTTCACATTAAGTAAAAATTTCGCAAGCAACGATTTTTACGAACCGAGGAAATACGGCAGGCATTTTCACAATAAGGGCAATGCAGGCATAAGCCTTTGGTATGAAAGTAATTTTGCCCGCAAATATTCCTGGTACAGTAATTTTTTCGCCGGAACCGGCGATGTATTTGACAGGGTCAGGCTTGACCTCGGCTTAGGGTTCAAAATGAGGTTAAACAACCGTTTCTCATTCGACCTGTATACATATTCTTCAAATATCAATAACCAGGCTGGATGGGCCGGAAGGGAACTGCTGAATGGGAATGAAGAAACGTATTTTTCGCGCAGGGATGTGCGCACCGTTGAAAATGTCATGACATTCAAATATAACTTCAATAATAAGATGGGACTGACCTTCCGGGGAAGGCACAGTTGGACCAAAGTAACACCGCGCGAGTTCTATTTGCTTGATCCGGATGGCAACCTGGTAACACCCAGCCTGCCATTTACCGGTAATGCCCGCCAAAATTTCAATTTCATGAGTGGCGACCTGGTGTACACCTGGCAATTCGCGCAGGGTAGTTTCTTCAATATTGTATGGAAAGATATTTCTGGCAACTTCAGCCAGGAATTTGAAAAAAATTATTTCAGCAACCTGGGCAGAACCATTGGGGGCAATCATTCCAGCAGCTTATCTGTAAAAGTGATTTACTTCCTGGATTACCTGAATCTGAAAAAAAGTATGAGGAAAAAGAAATAGCAGCCTGAGAAAAAAGCGGCCCGCAATATATGTTGCGGGCCGTTTGAATTATTATGAATGCAGAAAGATGCTTTATTTCAGCATCCCTTTAGGCACTTCTTTTTCCAACAGGTATTTGTAAATGAACTTTGTTTTCAGGTTCATGAAATGCAGGCCTTTGTTGCCGCCCCATCCATGCCTTCCGCCGCTGTAGGCCATGAATTCAAAATCCTTTTTCAAATCCTGCAGCTTGCTGATCAGTTGAATGCTGTTCTGCATATGCACGTTTTCATCAATGATACCATGTACAACCTGCAGCATACCTTTATATTTATCGGCATGCGTCAGCACCGAACTTGATTTATAGCCTTCGGGATTATCTGTTGCGGTTCCCATAAACCTTTCTGTATAATGGGAATCATACAAGGACCAGTCTATCACGCTGCCGCCGGCCATACCGTGTGTAAACAAGTCTGAACCATAGGTTAACGCATAAGCGCTCAGGTAACCGCCATAGCTGAAACCGGTGATGCAGATTTTCTTCGGGTCTGCGTAACCGTTATCAATCAGCCATTTCACCATGGTACCGTAATCCTTCATTTCCCAATACCCTAGGTTATGGTACATATAGTTGACGCCTTCTTTGCCAAAATGCCCGCTGGCCCTGTGGTCCATCGCCACCTGGATCAACCCTTCCTTTGCATACCATTGCTGTGAACCTGTCAGCATCCAAGTATCCATGACGGTGCCCGCGTTTGGCCCGCCATAAATGGAGATCAGTACTGGGTATTTTTTTGATTTATCCATGTTCAGCGGCCAGGTAATTTTCATCGGCAGGTCGTATTTACCATCTTCGCTTTTCACACGGATGAGTTCTGTTTTCGCCAGTTCGTATTGGCCGAAGTCAGGGCCTTTGCTGTCGCCCAGTTCCTTAATCAATTTTCCCGTGTTTGATACAAGCGCCATTTTATTGGGTGTACCGGAGTTTCCGTAGGTAGTGATGAAATAGTTGGCTTTTGGAGAGAGGTTGATATTGCCGTGGTTAAAATCACCAAAAGTCAGTCTTTGCAGCTTTTTTCCATTCAGGTTTACCCTGTACAGGTCTTTGCGCGCAGAATTATCCTTTCGTACCGTGAAGTAAACCACGCCATTGGTTTCGTCAACATAATTCAGGTCGGTTACGGTGAATGCGCCGCTGGTAATAGGGTTGATCAGCTTGCCGGTCATGTCATAATAATATAAATGCTCCCAGCCTGTGGCATCATTGCTCAGGATAAAACCTTTGCCGTTTTTGAGGAAGCTGATGCGTTTGCCCTGGTCATCAAGGTCGATCCAGGTTTTTTGTTCTTCGGTGTAAAACAATTTCTTTTGTCCGCCCTGCAAGTCAACCTCCCAGATTTTCAGTTGGTTTTGTTTCCGGTTCATCCATTGCACCAACAATGATTTTCCATCTGGTTTCCAGTAAGGAAGCCCGAAGTACTGGTCGTCAGCGGCATTGAAATCAGCCCATACGGTTTGGCCGCCGTCGGGGGATACGATGCCCACTTTCACTTCGGGGTTTTTATCGCCTACTTTCGGGTAGCGGAGGGTTTCCACATAACCTTCACGCAGGTTGGCATCGGTCATGGTAAATACGGGTACCTGGCTGTCATCACTCCTGAAATAGGCGATATGGCGGCTGTCGGGGCTCCACCAGAAAGCGCGGTACATAGATGCGCGGCCCAGGATCTCTTCCATATACACCCAACTCGCATAACCATTCAGGATCACATCGCTGCCGTCGGTGGTCAGCCTGTTTTCCTTTTGCGTGCGGATATCAACGGTATATAAATCATTCTTCTTCGTATATGCCACATAGTTACCATCCGGGCTCATGGTAGGGTTCACTTCCTTCGCGTCATCGCGCGTCAGTTGTACTTCTGAGCCGTTCAATTTGATAAAGAGGTCGTTGTTCTTTACAAAAGCGGATGGCTTTGCATCATCACCCGGTTTTTTTCGGTCTGAATCACCGGCTTCCCTTTCCGCGCCATTGCGGGCATCAACAACAAATGTTTTTCCCTCTTTGGTCATCAGGAATTCATGGTCACTGATCCAGCGTGAAGCTACAGGCAGGGATTGCGTTATTCCTTTGAAACTACCCTTGAAATAATGGTCATCGGTTAATGGCTTTACCTGTGCCTGCAGCGAGGCAGAGATGCATAAGAGACAGCAGGCAGAAGCGGTCAGAGTCAGAAATTTTTTCATTCCTTGGTATTTAATGAACGAACAAGATAATTTTTTCAGGGGAAACGGAAAAAGCGAAATGACGAGTGGTTGAAAAAAAGACATGCCGGCTATTACCGGCATGTTTCATATTATAACAGAAATTATTCGTGCAATTTCTCCGGCCGCATCATAGGGAAGAACAATACATCCTGGATGCTGTGCTGGTTGGTGAGCAGCATACAAACCCTGTCGATGCCAAACCCAATTCCGCTGGTTGGCGGCATGCCATATTCCAGGGCACGGAGAAAATCATGGTCAATAAACATCGCTTCATCATCACCCCTTGCCATTAATGCCATCTGCTCTTCGAAGCGTGATTTTTGTTCGATGGGGTCGTTGAGCTCACTGTACGCGTTGGCAATTTCCTTTCCGTTTACAATCAGTTCGAATCGCTCTACCAGTCCGGGCTTGCTGCGGTGCTTTTTGGTGAGCGGGCTCATTTCTACCGGGTAATCAGTGATGAATGTAGGCTGCACAAAATGCTTCTCGCATTTCTCCCCAAAAATTTCATCGATCAGTTTTCCTTTACCCCATTTTGCATCCGCGTGGATACCCAGCTTTGTGCATACTTCACGAATGCCGCTTTCATCCATCCCGCTGATATCAAATCCCGTGTATTCCTTTATCGCGTCGTACATCGAAATCCTGCGATAAGGCGCTTTGAAACTGATTTCCTGTCCGTTAATGGTTACCGTGGGTTGGCCGTTCACTGCGATGGCCACTTTCTCCAGCATTTTTTCGGTGGTATCCATCATCCAGATATAATCCTTGTATGCTACATAAAACTCGAGGATGGTAAATTCAGGGTTGTGTGTGCGGTCCATGCCTTCATTGCGGAAGTTCCGGCTGAATTCATATACCCATTCGAAGCCGCCGACGATCAGCCGCTTCAGGTATAATTCATTCGCGATGCGCATATACATGGGCACATCCAGCGCGTTGTGGTGCGTGATGAAAGGCCTGGCAGCGGCGCCACCAGGTATGCTTTGCAACACAGGTGTGTCAACCTCCAGCGCGCCCTGTTCATTCAGGAATTCGCGGAAGGCGTTGATCATGCGTGTGCGTTTCAGGAATACATCTTTCACGCCCGGGTTAACGATGAGGTCGGCATAACGCTGGCGGTATTTGAATTCAGGGTCTGTGACTTCATCAAATGCCTCACCATCTTTCTCCTTCACCACCGGCAATGGGCGCAGGGCTTTGCTGAGCAGGGTGAAGGATTCCACATGCACGGAGGTCTCACCGGTTTTGGTAGTGAATACATACCCTTTGATGCCAATAAAATCGCCCATGTCGATGAGCTTTTTCCAAACAGTTTGGAACAGGGTTTTATCATCGCCCGGGCATATATCATCCTGGCGGATATAGCACTGCATTTTACCGGTGGCATCCTGTATCACCGCGAAATTGGCCTTACCCATATCACGGATGCTCATCAAACGGCCCGCGAGGCAGACGTTGGTGAAGTCCGCTTTATTTTCTTCTCCCTTATAATGCTCCCTGATATATGCGGTGGTGGTATTGACCGGGTAAAGGGCGGCCGGGTATGGATCGATGCCCAATGCGGATAGTTCATCCAGTTTTTGCCGGCGGATGATTTCCTGTTCAGATAAATGCTGTGTATTCATAATAAATGCCTGTGTGATATGCTAAAGGCCAGCAAAGTTAACCCAAGCGGGGCAGGCAAACAAGCGGAATTCATGGCAGCGCCGATGCCATGGAAGCTTATCTTTGGCAGATGAAACAGATCATCCTCATCCTCGCCGCCATCATCAGTTTGCAATCCTGCGAAACGCTCAAACAAATACCGGGTATGCCCACAGGGGGCACGGTAACGGAACAGGAAGCGGGGCAAGGTATCAAAGAAGCGCTGGCGCAGGGCTTGACCAAGGCGGTGCTGGGCTTGAATAAGGAAGATGGTTTCTTTGGAAGCGAGGCTTATAAAATTTTCCTGCCATCGGAAGCGCAAAAAATAGAGCAAACGCTGCGCAGCCTGGGTATGAACCAGTTGGTTGACAAAGCCATCCTACAAATCAACCGGGGCGCGGAAGATGCCGTAGGATACGCGAAGCCGATTTTCGCGGACGCGATCAGGAACATGACTTTGCAGGATGCTATTGGCCTGGTTCGCAATGGCGATACCAGCGCGACACATTTTTTCAGGGTTAAGACTTCGGAGAAACTGTTTGCCGCCTTTTTGCCGGTGATCAAATCTTCATTGGATAAAACCAGCGCCACCAGGTATTATGGCGACATGGTAAATACCTACAACAATTTCCCCACGACCATCAAAAAATTAAACCCCGACCTGGCCGGGTTTGTATGCCTCAAAGCCACCAACGCTTTGTTTGATATGGTGGCTAAAGAAGAGAGGAATATCCGCAGTAACCCGTTGGCGCGCACCAGCGATATCCTGAAAAAAGTATTTGGGAGTATTTTGTAAGAAAACCTCAATTGTTGGCCAGCAGTACCTGCCAGGCATCATCAACCTTTCCTTCGTCGAGTAATTCCTTCGCGTAGCGATGGAGTTCTTTCTCCATTTCCTGGGGATTGATGGAATAGTACTGGATGATTTGTTTCAGGCGGTCAGACTGGTATTGGTTATTGACCAGGGGCATATCGTGTACGTTACCCAGTTGCCCGAGGTTATTCCCCGTCAGTATCTCACTATTACGGATAGACGCAGGTATGGCGTCGATGCCGATGCCCAGTTTGATATTTGGCTTTTCCACTTCAAAAATATTAGAAGCGTTGGCCCTGCAGTACCAGTTCGCGCCCAAACGCGCCACCAGGTCAAGTTTGCGCTGATCAATCATCCCTTCCTGGTCGAGCACCGAATCGTCAATATGCATTTTCAGCACTTCGGCGATCACGAGGTTGCCCGCGCCGCCACCCTCTCCCAGCGGTTTTACTTCGTTCACCCTGCACTCCAGTTTGATCTTGCTTTCCCTTACCATCGGGGGCTTCACCATACTGGATTTTTCTTCAGTAAACCCCGCTTTGGTGAATTCGTTGATTTCCCTGGGATACTCGCAACTGGCCAGTGACATCTGGTGCAACATGGGGTAATCCACAATATTAATCACCACTTCAGGCACTTCAATGACGTTTTCAAGCGTATGCTTGGTGGTATTATCGCGCACCCTGCGGGACGGCGAAAACACGAGTATGGGCGGGTTAGAAGAGAACAAGTTGAAAAAACTAAATGGGCTCAGGTTTACCTGACCGGCCCTATTGATGGTAGACGCGAAGCACACAGGCCTCGGCGCGACCGCGTGCTGAAGGTATTGCTGTAAGCGTGCGGGAGGCACCTGGTCCGGTTCAATGATCATGGGTGATGATTTTCTGAATGGTTATTGCGTTTATTCCTTTCCGTTAGGAAGGCATTTTCTTGCGCGACAATATCGAAAAGTCACTGTCTTCCTTAACGATGGTATTCTGCAGGAGGCCGAGCCCGTCCACTTCCATTTCCACCACATCCCCGTCTTTCAGCCATTGTTCCTGGTAATTGGGGTCATTGAGTTTTCCCGTGCCGTTGAGTTCGAGGAAGCAACCGGTGCCCACAGTGCCGCTGCCTATGACATCCCCCGCGTAAAGGTTAACGCCATAGCTGCAGCGTTCAATGATTTCGGCAAAGGTCCAGTCCATATCGCCCACATTGCCCTCGCTCACCTGGATCCCGTTCACTTTGCATGACATGCGGAGGTTCCAGTTTTTACCGGTATGCCCTGGTTTGCAGGGTATTTCAAGGTGTTCGAGTTCATCGAGTGTAACCAGCATGGGGCCAATGGCTGTAGCAAAATCCTTTCCTTTGGCCGGGCCCAGGTTGAGGAGCATTTCCTCCATTTGCAGCCTGCGGGCGCTCATATCGTTCATGATCATCAATCCCCCGATATAATCATCCGCGTCTTCAGCGCGGATATTCCTTCCCGAGCGGTTGACGACCACGGCCACTTCGAGTTCAAAATCAAGTTTTTCGAAATGGTCGGGCATGCAATAGATGTTTCCGGGGCCCTGGATGCTGTTGTGGTTGGTAAAATAGAAAATGGGGTATTGATCGAATTCGGGGATCATATCAACCTTCCTGTTCCGGCGGGCGGCTGCCACATGCTGGCGGAAAGCGTATCCATCTCGGCAACTGGTAGGGTGCGGTATGGGCGCGAGGATGTCGGCAGCCTGAAATGGCACAGCCATGACATTACGTACCAGCCCGTCTTTAATGCGCTGCTCCACGGCTCGGGCCATAGGTATCATATCGTCCCAGTAATTGAGGAACATGGCCATACTCACGGGAAGGTCTGGGTGCAGCATATCGGTGTCGTATAAATGACCGTCAACCAGCAGTGCAAGCTGTTCGTGGCCTTCCTTGAGATAAGTGACAAGTTTCATGTTCCTGGGTTTGGCGCAAAATTAAACAGCCCATCCCATGTAAAAAATTGATTTTGTATCTTTGCCATATAAATTTGGTTCAGATGCAGTTTGAGAAAATACATAATAAGGGACAGGCGCAGTTGTTTAAGAACCAGTATTTAGAATACCTCACTAAAACACACCCGTTGATTATCTGGGGTATGTACACACCGGTTTTGATCCTGCTGCCCTATTATTCCATGGAAACACTTGGTTTTAGTGGTTTGACGGTATTTGTACTTTTCATTGCCGGTATGTTTTTCTGGACGTTTACGGAGTACATCCTGCACCGTTTCGCGTTTCATTACCAACCTAAAACGGAACGATCCAAAAGAATTGTGTATGTGATGCATGGAAACCATCATCATTACCCGCGCGACAAGGAGCGCCTGTTTATGCCGCCCGTACCCAGTTTGATCATTGCCTCCATTCTTTTTTTACTGATGTACCTTCCTTTACAGGACAGGGTTTTTTCTTTTTTTCCGGGTTTTATGTTGGGTTACCTGATATACGGAACCATGCATTACGCCATTCATGCCTGGAACCCGCCGTTTAAATGGATGAAAGGTTTGTGGCGCAACCACCACCTGCACCATTATAAGAATGACCACATGGGTTTTGGGGTGAGCAGCACGTTGTGGGACCATGTGTTTGGAACGATGTTCGACCTGAAGAATGAAAAAGAGGATAAGGAGAAAGTGAAGGAGTTGATGTTTAAATGACCCCAATCGGGGTTTGGAACCCCGATTGGGGTTTCATCCTTCACCACCGCTCCTCATTGAATGTATTTGGTTCCTCATTATTAAACATTTTCCGCGTCTGTATTTTCTGTACCTGCCGCTCGATCATCATCGACGCGATCAGTTTTCCTGCGTCATCTTCGGGATGCTCTTTCAACAACTGCTTCAGTTTCGGCTCGCTCACATCCATGCGGTATAAAATCCTGACCAATTGCTCAAAATCAGTTTGTATCAGCCCGTTCACATATGTAGCCAGCTCATCAAACAACTGCTGGTCTCTCAATTCTACCTCGGAACGGGCCTGTAAGATCCGCTCAGGCGGAAGCATATGATCAGGTTTCATGTTGTTGCTTTTATGTTTGCTGGATACAGATTTGATCAAACACGACCCCAATCGGGGTTTATAACCCCGATTGGGATTTTTATTTTTTGCGGAAAACCGATTTTACCAATGGCATACTGAATAAAAGTGTCCATACAAGGCCCATAAAAATCGACTTAAACAGGTAAGCCCGCATCTTCCTGGGTTCGTCGTCCGGTATGAGCCATTGCGTAAACAAATCGATCCCCAACCACATCAAACCATTCAGCAAATAAGTGATGATGAGCCTGACAGCGGGTTTCTGTTGCAGGTACCATTGTTTCATGGTATAAAATTAATCAGAATTTTTCCAGAACACCGAGGGCAAATAATGCAAAATCGTATTTCGCAGGGTCTTTTTTATCCAATGCCCGCAAGTGATCCGTCAATTCCACTACTGCCTGCCAGTCGGTTTGGGGCCTGGTCAGCAAACCCAGCCTACGGGCCACCCTGGCCACGTGCAGGTCAAGCGGGATGAGCAACTGGCTGGGCCTGATGTCCTGCCAGATTCCAAAGTCCACGCCATGCGCGGAGGGCCTGACCATCCAGCGGAGGAACATGTTCAACCTTTTACAAGTGGCTTTTTTCTCCGGCGAAGCGATATGCTTGCGCGTTCTTTTTGGGACATCATCAAGCGAAAAGAAATAATGATAAAAACCTGCCAGGGCGGCTTCCACTGATTTATCCGTGCGCTTCATCGAACGGGTAAAGGCGGATTCGAGGGAATCGTACCGGTTGTAATGATGATGGAAAAATGAGATAAAATACAGGATATCCGTCGCGGTGAATGTGCGGTGCTTGAATTCCATTAACTTTTTCAATCCCGCGGGATCATGCGCCAGGCAAAACTCGTGCGGGCTGTTACCCATCAAGGCCATCAGCTCTTCCGATTTCCGGATGATGGTGGTACGGTTCCCCCAGGCAAATATCGCCGCGAAGAAACCGGCTATTTCAATATCCTGCTTCTTTGTGAACCGATGGGGAATGCAGATGGGGTCCGCTTCTATAAAGAGTGGATTTTCATATTCCTTCGCCTTGGCGTTCAGAAATCCGGCAAGATCCATAACGGTGATGGTTACCCGATAGCCTGCGCGAGATCATCAATCAGGTCATCGGCGTCTTCTATACCCACACTGAGGCGGATCAATCCATCCACCAGGCCATTTTTGATTCGTTCTTCCCTTGGGATGCTCGCATGCGTCATGCTTGCCGGGTGATTGATGAGGGATTCCACGCCGCCCAGGCTTTCGGCCAGCGAGAAGAGTTTAGTGGACGATAATACCCTGTTGGCATTTTCGATGCTGTCGTCTTTCATCACAAAACTCATCATGCCTCCAAAGCCACGCATCTGGCGTTTCGCGATATCGTGGTTGTGGTGGTCTTCAAAACCGCACCAGAACACTTTGCCCACTTTGGGGTGGTTGCGCAGGTACTGGGCTATTTTAGCTCCATTTTCACAATGCTGCTTCATGCGTACATGCAGTGTTTTAATGCCGCGGAGTACGAGGAAACAATCCATCGGCCCGGGCACCGCGCCGCAACTTTTTTGGATGAAATATAATTGTTCGCGCAAAGCAGGGTCGTTCATCACCAATGCACCCTGGATCACATCGCTGTGGCCACCCAAATATTTGGTTGACGAGTGCATGACAATATCAGCGCCAAGATCGAGCGGGTTTTGCAGGTAAGGCGAAGCGAATGTGTTATCCACGCAAAGCAGCGCCCCGGCTTTTTTTGCGATGGCCGATACAGCCGCGATATCCGTAATATTCATCAGTGGATTGGTCGGCGTTTCAATCCAGATGAGTTTGGTATTGGGTGTTAATGCGCTTTCAATATTGGCAGTATGGGTGGTGTCGACAAAACTGAACCTGATACCGAATTTTTCAAAAATTTTTGTGAAGAGCCGGTAAGTGCCTCCGTACATATCATTGGCAGCAATCACTTGATCTCCCGGTTTCAATAATTTAATGACGGCATCCGTTGCGGCGACGCCACTGCCAAAGACCAATCCGAATTTTCCATTTTCAATCATTGCCATGGCATTTTCAAGTGCCAGCCTGGTGGGGTTTTGCGAACGTGCATACTCAAACCCTTTGTGCACGCCTGGAGCCGATTGCACGTAGGTAGAGGTTTGGTAGATGGGTGTCATGATCGCGCCCGTGGAAGGGTCTGGTTCTGCCCCTGCATGAATAAACCTGGTGGCGATTTTTTTTGTGGAAAGGATGTCCTGCTGGCTCATATAAACGGGATTTGCGCCGCAAACATACAACAAATAATCCGGGGTGGGATGCCGCGAAAAGTCATCAGGATTGTAAGAGCCTGGCTACGCAGAGGTAACGCCAGTCGAAATTATCTGCCGCGTGTGCCGGAAGCCCCTTGCTTTTTTTCTGCAGTACCTGTGGTTTCAGGATTTGTTCATCAACCAGTACCTGCCTGGCTTCAAAAATATAATCGGTGAGCTGCGGACTGTCCATCCATTGCTTCTGCGGAGGTTCAAATGCCACTTTGTCGGTGCGCCACACAATGCTGTGTGGCAATTTATGATCCATCAATTTGCGCAAAAGATGTTTGGTATAGCCATCCCTGATTTTGTAATTTGATGGTAATGAAAATACAAACTGTACCAGTTCCGCATTCAGGTAAGGCAACCGCACTTCTACGCCGTGTGCCATTGAATTTCTGTCGGCATAGCGCAGGAGTTCTTCCAACCCATACTGCATGGTATTGAAATACAGGATATCGTTCAACTTTGTCACCACCGGTTTATGGATCCCTTCCCACTCTCGGCCACGCAGCAGCGACATCATCTCACGCGTGATATCCGGGTGCTGTATAATCCTGTTGTATTCGTTTTTTTCCAGGGCGATGGACGCATGTGATGGAAGGAATGCGGCAAACAGGTTTCGGTATGTCCATGTAAACCTGATGTTATTTTCCATCATCAGCAACCTTTCCTTTTTGGCACCGGTGAAACGGTAGCGACTGATCATTTCCTGCAGGTACCAATGCGCGTATTTGTGGTATCCCGCGAGCATTTCATCGGCTCCCTGGCCATCGAGTAATACCGTTACGCCCGTAGCTTTCGCGAGTGCATACACTTTGTATTGGGCATAAATGCTGGACGACGGAAAGGGTTCTTCCTGGTAGTATGCCAGCTTTTCAAAATCATCGATGAGTTGGGCTTCGGTAGGGCTTGTGCTGTAATTTTCAATATGCAGGGTGCGCACCATTTGCTGGATATACGCGCTCTCATCCTGTTCAAAGCCCGGGAAGACGGCTGAAAATGTTTTGTAACTGGTTGAGGCGTTGCGCAATTGTTGCTGGAGGTAATATACGATGGTGGAACTGTCGAGGCCACCGCTGAGGCTCGCGCCGAGCGGCACATCGCTTCGGAGCCTTTTTTGCAGGGATTGCAGAAAAAGTTCTTCGAAACGATCCATTGCGTCTTTCTCCGGCATAGAAATCAAAGCCTGCTTATCAAGCTTCCAATATTCCGTTACCTGCAACTCATTTTCATGCGGCCTGTATTCGAGGTAATGCGCCGCGGGCAGGGAAAAAATATCCTTAAAAAATGTTTGCGCTTTATTGGCGGGATTCTGCACATAACCCAGGGTGATGTAATTGAGGATCATCTTTCGCTCCGGCAAACGCGGCACGCCGGCCGACCAAAGGGCTTTCATTTCGCTGCCAAATAAAAACTGTTCATCGTTGACGAAATAATATAAAGGCTTCTCCCCAAAACGGTCGCGCCCGGCAAACAAAACCTGTTCCGATTCGTCCCATATGGCGAAGGCGAACATGCCATCAAAATAATGCAGGCATTCTTCACGGTAGTAATCAAAAGCGGCGAGCACCACTTCCGTATCGGAATTACTGATAAAATAATAACCCGCTTTTTTTAATTCTTTCCTGAGCTCTATGTAATTATATATCTCACCGTTAAAAACAATGCTGTAACGGTCGAGGTAGTGCATGGGCTGAGCGCCCGCTTCAGATAAATCAATCACTTTTAACCTCCGGTGTGCCAGGCCAGCATGGCCATGCCTGCTGATCCAGTGCCCCTCGCCGTCGGGGCCCCTGTGTGCAAGGGCTTTCGACATTTTCCGCAATACCGGCAATTGTACCAGGGAAGTTTGGGCTGAAATGATTCCGGCAATACCACACATGTTGTAAATATCAGATTTCCGGGAGGCTGGTCAAAATTAATTTTCTATGGATCAAACCGGATGGGGAGTATGGCTTTCACATCATCCCATGCCATGATGAGCCTGGCACCGTGGTCCGCAGGTTCAAAGAGCATGGTGAAAAAATCGGATGAGGGTTCCTGTTTTTGAACAGGCACGGTAAACCGGTATTTATCTTTCTCCTGTTCCATATGCAGGCCCCAGGTAAACAGGTTTGTGTTTAGGATTAATGTCCATTCATTTTGCCGGGGAATACAGTACATCACATACCTGCCGGGCGGCACCGTGATGGTCTGTATGTTTACGGGCCTGAAGAATTCGATCTCTGTGGCTTCATTGGCGCCGAGGCGCCATTCTTTTCCGTAATGCACAAGGCTGGGCAAGGAATCTCCAAAAATCGGACGGCCTTTTTTTTGTGGCCTGCTGTATGCCACCCGCGCGACCAATGCCGTTGTATCCGATCCATTCATTTTCAGGATGGGATAATCCACCGGAAAATAACTCATATCCATGGGCGACTGGTCGACAGGCACGTAAGGCTGCGTTTTCTCCTGCCTGGCCTGGATATTGGGCTGAATCGGTCCAAATACCTTTTTCTCTGGTTTTCGGTTACACGAAGCCGTTAGTATGGCAGTAAGCAATAAAAAAAATCCGATCTGTTTATTCATGTCTTTATTGGCCATTTGAGATTTGTATGGGGACTGTGGCCATCAATTCATCCCAAACAATTACGAGATTCATGCCTTTTTGCGCCGGCTCAAAGAAAATACTAAAATCTTCTGCCACAAAATTCAATTTGGTCAATGGCAATTCGATCCTTGCGACGTCCATTTTTACATCATATACAAAAGAACCCCAGGCATCGGTATCCCGGTTTATGATCAGCGTCCATTTGGCAGAGTCGGGTATGGCGAATAAACTGTAGCGCCCTTTTTTAATTTTCGACTGGCCGATGGTTACAGGCACAAAGAATTCGATTTCCGTTGCTTCATTCGCGCCGAGACGCCAGATTTTACCATACTCAATCAAATCGCCAAACAAGGTACGGCCCGCTTTATGCGGACGGCTGTAAATCACCCTTGCCATTAAGGGTTCTTTGTTTTTTTGCTGGGCTTTCAGCAAAGGGTAATTGCATGGATAATAACTCACATCCAGCGGTGATTTATCTAATGCCGGGATATTGCTTTGCGCATTCAGGGTAATGGAAGCACAGATGATACACAGGAACAGGATAATTTTTGATTTCATGTCGCAAAAATGATTAAAAATAATTTATCTGGTGTTAAGTAAATGATCAGCGGTTGTTCGGGCAAAGGATTCCAGCTCTGGAAAAAAATCGTTGTAATGCTGCTGAAAAATATCCTTATGCAATAAAAATATGCGGAAGGCCTCATCCGATTCCGTGAGGTATGCGGCCCTGTGTACAATGCCGGAAAAACTGCGCTGTATGCCCCAATCGTACTGATAATGGTACAACCAGTTTTCTTTTTGCATGTGGGTTACCATGCGGTCAAATACCGGAGGGAGAAATTCACGCTGCTCGTTGAGCTGACGGTAGGTTTCCTCCGAGAATTGCAGCAAATGGGCATCGTTTGAAAACCTGCCTGTATCATTGGCAAGAAAAAAATCGAATACCACATCCGCAAATGCACCCGAATACAACCTGTATTGTTCCCTGAAATATTTTTTAACGGAAGCAGTTGACACATGTTCATCAGTAAACCGGTCGATGGCCCGGTGAAGCCTGATGCCTTTTTGTATAGCATCGGGATATTCGTACTGTCGTTTTCCCTTCACAAAATCGCTGATCATGTTTCCAACCAGGAGCGAAGGTTGCTGAAACGACAAATATGCATGAGCCAGAAAATTCATAGGGGTTTAAAGGTACAGCAATGCAGACAATCTGTCATAAGCCCTGGAAAATTTAACAAGGACATGAAACGCTGCACAAGCGCTAAAAAGTTGTAAACATTTCCTGTGCATTGCGTGTTAAAAATTTTTTATCTGACCAAAAATCTAAAAATGATTTTTTCCATTTACATTCGAAGGGCTGATCTGCATGATTGGTGAACATGACTGATTTGATCAATCCAATAACCCGCACCGTACAAAAGAATCAATATGATACTGGACAACAACCTTGAACACGCCCTCGAAGACCTGCAGAAAAACGGATACACCTGCAGTTTCATCAAGAACAACGATTATATCTATTGCACGGAGAAGGATATGAATTTCCGCAGCTACGAATTAAATATCACGGAGAAATTCAGGTTCGAAGATAAACAGGAGCCATCACGAAACAGCATTTTATACGCCATTGAATCGCCTGAGTTTGGCGTGAAAGGATTTTTATTACATGGTTAATTCAGGTTCATTAAAAAATTACGAAGCCCCTTATGAAAGGGGCTTTTGCATGTTACAGATTTACGTTTTCTTATTTTGTCTTAAATTTTGTGATCGCGTTGCGCGTGAAATCACTCAGCACCAGCCTGCCGCTGATTGCAGCTCTTTCCATCAGCAATTCATCCCAATGATCCGTTCCCTGCCAGGTCACTTTTTTGAGTTCGGCCATGGCTTCCGGACTGGAATGTGCCAGGGTATTGGCGAGCCGGCCGACAGATTCATCCATGTTTTCAATATTTTCATGTACTTCAGCGAACAAGCCTTTCTTTTTGGCCCAATCGCTGTTGCGCCACATGGTAGCATCAATAGCCAGAGCACTGAAAGCGGATGTACCGATTTTACGTTCTACCGCAGGCCCCACTACAAAAGGACCAATGCCCACAGCGAGTTCACTGAGCTTGATATCGGCCTGTGTAACGGCAATGGTATAGTCGGCCGCAGCGGCAATACCGACGCCCCCGCCCACACATTTTCCCTGAACACGGGCAATTACAAATTTCGGGCAACGGCGTATGGCGTTGATCACTTTCGCGAAGCCACTGAAAAACGCGAGGCCCTGTTCGGGTGTGCTGATCTGCATGAGTTCATCAAAAGATGCACCGGCGCAAAACGCTTTTTCGCCGGCACTGCGTAAAACAATCACTTTTGTTTCCGCATGGTTGCCTGCAAAATGAATGTCTTGTGCAAGCTCCTCTAAAATTTTCCCGGGCAATGAATTGCTCTGCGGATGAAAGAACTCGATGCTGGTTATGCCATTATGCGTTTCAGACTTAACATACCCGTTTTGAATTTCTTTGATCATACTGATATCAGTTTAGATTTTATGGATCATTTGTACCATGGTCAGGATGGTGCCCACGCCGGCAATCTCATCCGTTTCATCAAAAATTTCCACATACCATTTCACAATGCCCCTTGGGATGTCGATGCCCGGCATAGCGGGAACATCCGGGTTTCTTTCTTTGAGTTCCTGCGCGGTTTTTTCTTTGCAGGTAAAGCGCACATACATGGAATTTCCCGGGTACATTGGCTTGGTAAACCTGAGTTCATCAATGCCGTAATTAAGCAGCACCGGATTTTTATCAAAACTATCTACAAACAACCCGGCGGCGGCGCTCATGATAAAATAGCCATGTGCCACCTGTCGCTCAAACATCGTTCCGTCAAAATCCGTTTCTTTCAGGTGCGCGTAGAACTGGTCACCGCTCAACTTCGCGAACGCGTCGATATCCTCTGATGTGATCAGACGTTTTTCGGTGATGATTTGTTCACCAATCTGCAATTCTTCAAAATATTTTTTGAAAGGATGTTTATCCCCGGTAATACCTTTCGCATGCGGCTGGTACACATCGCTGATAGCCGTGATCATCGAAGGCGTTCCCTGGATGGCTGTGCGTTGCAGGTAATGACGGACGCCCCTGAGGCCGCCCATCTCTTCACCGCCACCAGCCCTTCCGGGGCCCCCATGCACGAGCAAAGGCAGCGGCGAACCATGACCCGTACTTTCTTTCGCGCATGCCTCATTCAGCACCAGGATGCGCCCATGGTGTGAAGCGGCGCCCAACACATATTCCCGCGCCTGTGCAGGATCGGATGTGATGATGGAAGAACACAAACTGCCTTTGCCCTTTTTGCTTAAGGCAATCGCGTCATCCATATGGTTGTATGGCATGATGGTGCTCACCGGCCCAAAAGCTTCCACTTCATGCGGCTCATCGCAGGCAAATGGTTTTTCGTTAACCAGCAGGAGCGGACTTAAAAACGCGCCTTTTTGCGGATCGGCATCTAATACCTGTATATCATCGAGAGAACCATAAACCAAAGTTGAATTCGTCATGAGTTTCTGCACCTGTGCGATCACTTCTTCCCGCTGATGTTTGCCGGCAAGGGCGCCCATCCTCACTTTTTCATTCAAAGGGTTACCGATGGTTGTTTTATTCAGTTCGGCTGATAAGGATTTCCAAACAGCTTCGAGTTTATTTTCCGGAACAAACACACGTCGTACGGCGGTACATTTTTGACCGGCCTTTACCGTCATTTCTTTTCTGAGTTCTTTGATGAACACATCCCAATCGGGTTGTCCGGGTTCCACATCCTTACCCAAGACCATGCAATTCAACGAGTCGGCCTCCATATTAAAAGGCACTGATTCGGCGAGGATGCGCGGATGCGATTTCAGGAAGAGTCCTGTGGATGCGGAGCCGGTGAATGTCACCACATCCTGCGAACACACATGGTCCAGCATATCGCCGGCGCTTCCGCAAATCAATTGCAGGGCGCCCTCCGGCAGTATTTTTGAGGCGATAATTTCACGCACCACGGCTTCGGTGAGAAACGAAGTAACCGTTGCAGGTTTCACCACGGCAGGAACGCCCGCCATCAGGTTCACCGCGATTTTTTCAAGCATCCCCCACACGGGAAAATTGTATGCATTGATATGGATGGCCACCCCTTCTTTGGGTACGAGGATATGATGGCCCATGAACGTATTGCCTTTGCTCAGGGCGACAGGGTCACCGTCGAGGGTGAACGGCGTATCGGGTAATTTCCTGCGGAGTGAGGCGTTGGAAAACAGGTTGCCGAAACCGCCTTCGATATCAATCCAGCTATCGGCCCTGGTTGCGCCGGTTTGATAGCTGACATTATAAAATTGCTCTTTGCGTTCGGTGAGGTATAAAGCGAGCGCACGCAACATACGCCCCCTTTCCTGGAAGGTCATCTTTCGAAGCGCCGGGTTTCCTTTCTGCCTTGCATGGTTAAGTACGGCTTTGAAATCCAATCCTTCGGTGCTGGCAATCGCCAGCGGTTCGCCCGTAACGGCATGGTATAAGGTTTGTCCTTTGCCGCCGGCTTCCACCCATTGGCCCATCACATAGTTGCCCAATTTTTTCATACGCTGAATTTGAAACAAAGGTATATTCGTATGGAATACATCAAGCGCAATATAAAACCTTCAACAGGAAACATGAAAAAGATAGCGATCATACTGCTTTTCGGCGCTGCTTGTACGGCGGGCACCTGCAAAAAAACTTCGGATGATTGCAAGGGTGAGGCCAGGCCCGATTGCGTATGCACCATGCAATACGACCCTGTTTGCGGTTGCGATGGAAAAACGTATGGCAATGCCTGCACGGCTGAATGCGCGGGTGTGAAAAAATGGACTAAGGGGGCTTGTGAGTAATCAGGCTTCAGCCATGCGGGGGTCAATCTCCTTGCAGAGGCTGTCGAATATATGCGCGATTGAACCCTCGCCGGGAACCATCACCACTTTATCGAACTGCTTGTAATAATCCGCTACGGCGGCTGTTTTGTTGTGGTATTCCACGATGCGCGCGCGGATCACCTGTTCGTTGTTATCATCGGAGCGGCCACTGGTTTCGCCGCGTTTGAGCAATCGTTTCACCAATTCTTCCTCACTCACATCAAGGGCCAGCATGACGGAGATGGATGTGTTTTTTAATTCGAGAAGTTTGTCTAACGCTTCAGCTTGCGCGGAAGTCCTGGGAAAACCGTCAAATAAAAAACCGCGCGCGTCAGGATGCTCATCGAGCGCGGAGCTGATCATGCCAATCACCACTTCATCAGGCACCAGTTGGCCTTTGTCCATAAATTTCTTTGCCTCCAGCCCCAAAGCGGTTTGGCGGCTGATTTCCGAGCGCAGCAAATCGCCGGTACTCAGGTGTTTCAACCCGTACCGGGCAATCAATTGTTCGCTTTGCGTACCTTTTCCGCTGCCCGGAGGCCCAAAGAGTATGAGGTTAAACATGGTATCAGTTCAGCTTTGGTTAAATGGCAGAAGCCCTGTGATGAATCATTCAATATCGGAACAAAAATAAACCAGAATGGTTAAATATGTACTTTTTACATGACGAAGCTTCACACAGAACGCTAAGGATGTAAATATAACAAGGAAAAATTATATGGAAAACGAAATCAAATACCGTGAAAAATTACATATGTAGATTCTTGATTAATATCCTGTAATGCGTTAATTTGAATTTCCTTCGAAAGACCATCCATATTGTTTTTTTATCCGTCTCCTAACCTCTACTTTTGCCGCACTGTTCACCTTGTAAATTCAAAAAGATGGCATCCAGCAATTTCAGCCACCTGGCCAACACATTGATCGCATCGGAAATCGTTCGCCTGGGCGCGACGATCAAGGAAAAGATCCGCAATGGCGAACATATCTACAATTATACCATTGGCGACTTTGATTCAGCGGAGTTCCCGATTCCGGCGATGCTGAAAAATGAGATCATTAAAGCATACACGGAGGATTTTACCACATACCCGGCCGCGGAGGGCGAGGCTGACCTTCGCCTGGCGATTTCTGAGTTTTTATCGAGCCATGAGGGTATTGATTATTCCCCTGCGGAGATATTGGTGTCGAACGGTGGCAGGCCGCTGATTTATGCCATTTTCAGGAGTATTGTGGATGCGGGCGATAAAGTGATATACCCCGTGCCGAGCTGGAATAATAACCATTACACACATTTTACCGGCGGCGAGCATGTGATGATCGAAGCCTTGCCGGAAAATAATTTCATGCCTACAGCCGCGCAGATCGCGCCGCACATCAAAGGCGCCACCCTGCTGGCCCTTTGCTCACCGCTCAACCCAACCGGTACAGTGTTCAGTAAGGAAGAGCTGGAAGCCATCTGCGATCTCGTAATCGCGGAAAATGAGGGCAGGGCACCGGGTGATAAGAAACTCTACCTGATGTATGACCAGATTTACTGGACTTTAACATACGGTCAAACCCGTCATTACAACCCGGTTTCATTGAGGCCAAAAATGAAAGAATACACGGTTTTTGTAGATGGCATCAGTAAGGCTTTCGCAGCTACCGGTGTTCGCGTAGGATGGTCGATGGGCCCTGCAGAACTGATTGTGAAAATGCGTTCATTAAACAGCCATATTGGGTCATGGGCACCGATGGCGGAACAAAAAGCCGTAGCCAAATTCTTATCGCAGAAAACGGAGGTTGACCGCTTCCTGCAACAGTTCAAAGATGAAATATCCCATCGCCTCAGGCGCATATACGAAGGGTTTAAGCAATTGCAATCCGAAGGTTTCCCGGTAGATGCGATCATCCCCCAGGCTGCCATTTACCTGACCGTACAAATCAACCTGGCCGGGCGCCGCACGCAAAGCGGGCAATTGCTGGAAAACCAGGCCGCCGTCACCGATTTTATTCTCAATGAAGCCAAACTGGCCCTGGTACCCTTTGGCATTTTTGGAGCGGGTAAAGAGAATAACTGGTACAGGCTAAGCGTAGGTACATGCCGCAAACAGGACATTGACACCGTCATCGCCAAATTGCGCGAAGCGCTGCAAAAAATCAGCTAAACAGGAAATTAATTTTTGTTGTTGAGGAAGACAAAGGGTTGCTCCTTCCGGCGGCGCACAAAGCGCTTGATATCGAATGGCTTATTGGTGATCTTATACCTGTTAAGGTCTATAATTTCATGGGCCGCGACAAAATTATCCAGCCTTTCCACATTGAAAAGCAACTCGTGCAGCCACGACACTTCCTGCTCCATTGCCTGGGGTGTCATGAGCTCCTGTTTGAATAATACCAATAAGTCGCGGTTCGACTTGTTCATAGGATGAACAATTTTACCAGAGGTTAACCATTAATAACCGATAAAACCTTGTTTTTGAGGGCATCCGCATTGTCCTTTTTTGGATGAAGAACATCCGGAAGCCATCACTAATAAACAAGTGATCAGTAAAAGAGTTGTGAATCTAAATAAATGTTTCATACAAACGCTGTCTAAATTAAACTATTTTCCCGGATAATTATTGTTGTTTTAGGATGCCCGGCCAAAATATTAACAAAAAACTGCACAAACCCAGGGTACTGCTGGTGCCGCTCGACTGGGGCCTGGGGCATGCCACACGCTGCATACCGTTGGTTAAAGCCCTGCTTGAAGCGGGCGCCGATGTGATCTTAGGCGCATCAGGGCCGGGCCGTAACCTGCTGCAACAGGAGTTTCCGCAATTGCAGGTTTTGGAAGCCCCTGCATATCATATCCGGTACAGCAAAAACCCTGCCTGGCTACAATGGGCCTTGTTAAAACAGTTGCCCAGGGCGCTTTCGGTCATGAAGGCTGAAGGGCGCTGGCTCGAACAGGTGATTGAGGAACATCAGCCTGTTGCGGTGATATCAGACAACCGGTTTGGGCTCGCCCATCCCAAACTGCACAGCGTCATCATCACACATCAATTACATATTGAAACCGGCAGCCCCTGGCTGAACCGTATGCTTCAAAAAGTAAACCACCATTACCTCAACCGATTTAAAGCCTGCTGGATCCCCGATGCCGAAGGGGAGCCGAACCTGGCAGGAAACTTATCGCACCCTGCAAAAATGCCATTGATACCTGTACGGTATATCGGGCCTTTGTCGAGGTTTTCAGGCACCGGCAAACAATCAGCCACTGAAACAAACCGATTGCTGTTCCTGCTTTCAGGCCCCGAACCGCAACGCAGTATGCTGGAACAGCAGGCACTGCAATGGCTGCAAAAACACCGGCTCGAAGCCACCCTGGTGAGGGGATTGCCAAATAGCGGTTATTCATTACCGTTAGTTGGTGATAAAATCGTTATACACAATCACCTCGACGCTGAAAAACTGGAGGAAGAAATCAGGACTTGCGGATGGATGATAGCCCGTTGCGGGTATTCCACCGTGATGGACCTCGCGGTGATGGGTAAAAAAGCCTTGCTGATCCCCACACCCGGTCAAACCGAACAGGAATATCTTGCCAGGCACCTAAAGAAAATGAATGCATTCGCGATTGCAGGCCAGGAAGAATGGCATAAAATGAGTCCGGATGAATTGTTGCAAATGATTGATGCCAGCAATATCATGCCTTTCCCCATATCTCTCCAGGCACATGTGCGCGACTGGCTGCAAAGCCATTGATGTTTACACCGGTGAAACCTGCCATCCTTTTTTGTCTTTATGTGAACTGCCCACCAGGCTCCGGCTGCCCCGGTAGTGCATGAGGTATTCATATTTACCCGGGCGCTTTTCCATCCATTCAATCATCCGGCCGGCCTGTATATCGCCGATACAAAACAGGATCATATCCGACCCCGTACGTTGCGCCAACTGGTCGAGTTCGTGGAAGCCGCCTACGGCATACGACTGGTCTGCAGGATCGGCATACACCCTGCCGCTGATGCAGATGGGCCTGGGCGCGTATGGCACAATCCTCACCAGGTCGTTTAACGATGCATTGGAAGCCAGCACCAGCATGTTTACCGGTTTTTGTTTTACCGGAAACAGGGAAATGAGGAGATGCATGGTTTTTTGCACACAGATTTTAGCATAAGAAACGAATCTGCCCAAAGCGATGGAACTTTGCATAAGCAACCTGACGACAGGCTGCTCACGATAAAACTTCCTCACATACAAATCCATCGCCCCGTAAAAATGTCGTATATACGTTAACGTTAGCTTACGGGTACTTTCGCCTTTGAAATGTATGACGGGCGTATGCGGGAAATACCGGTTCCGGAAACCCGCTTTGCGGACCATCAGGCTGAGGTCAATATCTTCGGCATACATAAAATACCTTTCATCGAAACCGCCTGTTGCTTTGGCGGCAGCGGCAGACAACATCATACAAGCCCCGGCCAGCACTTCCACATCGGCTTCATCCGTATCCGCAATATGCCCTGCATAATATCCCGCGAAAGCGGAAGAACGCGAAAAGAGCGCCGACAAGCGCAGGAAGCGGCAACATGCCCTCCAGGCTGTGGGTTCCATGCGTTTACTTTCCGGTAAAAAAAATCCAGCCCCATCAATCATCTTAAAACCCATCGCCCCAATGCCCGGATCATTTCGCATGAAAGGTATGGATTGATGGAAAAAATTTTCAGGCAGGATCATATCCGGATTCAGGAACAGGATAAAATCTCCTGTAGCCATTGCCAGGGCCTGGTTGTTGGCTTTTGCAAAACCTGTGTTTTCGGTATTCCAGACAAACCTCACCCAGGGGAAAGCCTGCTCGAGGAATAGGCGGCTGCCATCATGCGAATGGTTATCCACCACAATTACTTCCGCATCCAAACCATTGATGGCCTGTTGCACGGAACAGAGGCACTGCTCCAAAAAGCAGCGCACCTGGTAACTCACTATGATCACGGATAGCGTCAAGATCCCCGAATTTATGCAGAAATGCATTAATGAACCGATTTGCCATCGCACTGGAAATTAATCCGGTGCCGTTACAGGCTTGACTTTATCTTTGCGGCATGTTCAAAGCTACATTATTAGAAGCCGTTCAGCAAGGTGCGGCGCAACTGACCCATTATTTTGATAAGGATTTTTCGGTGAGCCATAAGGAAGGCATCAATAACCTGGTGACGGAAGCAGACCATGCTTCGGAAAAAGCGATCATTGATGTGATTAAGAGAGATTTCCCGGATCATTTTATTTTGAGTGAGGAAACGGGCGAAATCAAGAGCGAAAGCGATATCAAGTGGATCATTGATCCCATTGACGGTACGGTGAATTTCGCGAATGGTATTCCCATTTGTTGCGTGAGCATCGGCATTGAGCAAAACGGGAAAATGGTTATGGCCGCCGTGTACAACCCTTTCATGCGCGAATTGTATTTCGCTGAACGCGGTGAGGGCGCTTATCTGAACGACAAACGCATTTATGTAGGCAAAAAAGACAAAGTGATGAAGAGTTGCCTCGTGACCGGTTTTCCATACACATACCTCGATATGCCGAATGGGCCTTTACAAGTGTTTGACCGACTCGTACGGAAGGGTATACCCGTTCGCAGGCTGGGCAGCGCGGCCATTGATTTATGCTGGGTGGCTGCGGGCCGCTTTGATGGCTTTTATGAACACAGCTTGCAGGCATGGGACAGCGCCGGCGGCTTCCTGATGGTGGAAGAAGCGGGCGGAAAAGTGACCGATTTTACAGGCGCTTGTTATTCACCTTACCAGCCAAGGCTCCTGGCTACGAATGGATTGATCCACGATGAATTATTATCCATCGTAAATGGTGCCGACCCTTTACCCTTATAATTAGAAATACATGTCTGAAAGAACTGAAATAGCCAGCCTGGGCGAGTTTGGGCTGATTGACCACCTCACCCGCAACAACGAAACAAGGAACGCTTCCACACTGGTAAGCGTGGGTGATGACGCCGCCGTGATTGATCATTTTGGCCGCCAAACCGTTCTGACCACCGACCTGCTCGTAGAAGGCATACACTTCGACCTTTCGTATACCCCGCTCAAGCATCTTGGTTATAAATCTGTTGTGGTAAACCTGAGCGATATCTACGCGATGAACGCACAACCCACACAAATTTTGATCAGCATCGCTTTCAGCAACCGTTTTTCGGTGGAAGCCCTGGATGAATTTTACGCGGGCGTGTACACGGCATGCCAGGCTTATGGCGTTGACCTGGTGGGCGGCGATACCAGCAGTTCGCAAAAAGGGTTTATCATAAGTGTTACCGCGATTGGCGAAGTGGCGCCGGATCAATATGTAAAGCGCAGCACGGCGAAAGTGAATGATTTGATTTGTGTGAGCGGCGAGCTTGGCGGCGCATTTCTCGGACTGACCCTTTTAGAAAGGGAGAAAAAGATTTTTGCCGAAACAGGCGCACAGCCTGATCTTGAAGGACAATCATACATCGTTGGGCGATTGCTCAAACCTGAAGCGCGGAAAGATGTGATTGAATTTTTCAGCGAGGCGGAGATATTACCAACAAGCATGATGGATATCAGCGATGGGCTGAGCAGCGATATCCTGCATATTTGCAAGCAAAGCGAAGTGGGTTGTGTGCTTTATGAAGACAAACTCCCTTTTAATGAAGAAGCACGGCAGTTCGCATATAAACTTCAGCTTGACCCTACGGCCTGCGCGCTGAGCGGCGGCGAAGATTATGAGTTACTCTTCACCGTTAGCCAGTCTGACTATGAAAAAATAAAAAACAACCCCAACATCAGCATCATCGGTTACATCTCCGAAGCATCGGAAGGTACAATCCTGGTCACCCGTGCGGGAAATAAACATGCGTTGGTTGCACAGGGCTGGAATCACATGCATGCAAAATGATTTAAGGTTGTGATGAAAAATTGAGCCTGTCGATCACGCATTGCATGGCCTGGTCGGCCAGTTTCCATGAAGCCGGCGACTCGCGCAGGTCACGCAGGCATTTGGTAAAAAATATCATGGGTTTTTCCGATCTGTGGAATGCAACAGATAATCCCTGGCTGATGCCGATGTATAGTAACCTTCCCGTAAAATCTGTTTGATACAGTACCTGGTGCGGCCTTTGTTGCAGGTCGTACACAATCTCCAAATATGTCAGCGCGTTGCCCGCATCAAAACGCCCCGGTATGGGCTTGACCTCCCCGGATATGGGAAGTGGTACAGACACATAAAATTCTGGCATGACCTGCCAGGCCGGAACCCTCGTATGTTCGCCCCTGCGGTATTGCTGGGCTTTAACGCCGCCACAGGCAGTGCCCAGTAAAAACAGGGTTAACAGAATTCTATTCCTCCTCATACGCAACCTCCTCTTTTCAATAATAAGCAGGTAAAGTTAATGACGCGAAAGGCGGTTGGTGCAGGTATAGACTGAACTTTATTTACCATCTGCCTAAATTTCTTTAACCCCAGGAATTGGATGTCAGAAGGTGAATATCACTTTATGATCTGATGATATTCCGCTCAAATAATGGTACAAATCACAATATGTACAAAAAACCTGCCCGTAGCTTTAATCCTGGTTCGAATGGAAAAACATTCAGATATGGAACATACACATCGCATTGGCGCGCATATCCGCAAATGGCGCAACCTGAAAGCGGTCAAGCAGAAAGACCTTGCCGCGGCTTTAAAGATTTCGGAAGCTGCCATGAGCAATATCGAAAACAATATAACCGATATTACGCTAGGGCAACTGGAAGACGTCTCGCGGGCTTTAAACCTCTCGCTTGACCAGCTCTTCACCGATCCCCAGGAAAGCATCGCCCCGCCTGCCGATTATAAATCGCCCCTGCAAAAAAACTCAGTAGTGGAAGAGAAGGAATTGCTGTATGCCGTCATCCGCAGCCTGGAACTAAAAGACCAGCAGTTGCAGACCATCATGCAAAATGTGCTGCAGGCCATGACCACATTGGCCGGACAAATACCCATACCCGCAAAAAACGGCTGAACCTTTGCCGGTAAAATACAGGAACGGTTCATCAAAACGAAAATCTTGGCGGGATAATCAGTAATTTGGGTTGTGCAAACGATCCTGTCCGCCATGTGTACCCGATACTTCCTGGCTTTTATCATCTGTACCTCTTCCCTTTTTTCCTGTACAACCGGAAAGAAAGCGTATAGCCCTTACCGTAAGTACCCAAAAGAAGCGCTTCAAAAAGATTATATATTGCTGAGGGAAGCGCTGGAAGCCAAACACCCATCCTTATACTGGTACCAGGATAAAGACAGCATTGATGCTTTTTTTGACCGTCAATACCTGCGCATTGGCGACAGCATGACCGAACAGGCCTTTGCCTGGCACATTATTTCCCCATTGCTCAGGCAATTTCATTGCGGGCATACCACCGTTGGACTCAGCAAGTCGTATTCGAAATGGGCCTATGGCAAAACCTTTTCCTCGTTCCCGCTCTACCTAAAAGTGTGGAACGATAGTATGGCAGTGATTGGCAACCTGAACCGGAAAGACAGCCTGATGACGCGCGGTACATTGGTTACCGGCATCAACGGCTCCAGGAATAAAGAACTGATCCGGCGCATGTTTTCATACCTGCCTACAGACGGGTTTTCGGAGAGCATCAATTATACCCGGCTGAGCAGCAATTTCCCATACTTCCACCGGAACATATTCGGGCTAAGCAAAACTTACCGGGTGAACTATATTGATTCGGCCGGCCGGGAAAAAGAAGCCATCCTGCCGATGTTTGAGATAAAAAAAGACAGCAGCAAGGAAAAAACAGCGAAACAAAAACCCACAAAGCCTCCCCGGAAAAAAATCCCCAGGGCGGAGCGGCTGACGGTTTATCGTTCATTTGAAATCGACAGCAGCAAGCAATTCGCGGTAATGACCGTGAACACATTCACACGAGGAAATTTGCGCACTTTCTTCAGGCGTTCGTTCCGGACCATGCGCAAAAAGAAAATCCCTTCACTGGTCATTGACCTGCGCAGCAATGGCGGCGGGCATGTGGCCTTATCTACCCTGCTCACCCGTTATGTCACGAGGGAAAGGTTTGGCGTGGCCGACAGCATCTACGCGGTATCCAAAGACCTTGGCCGGTACACGAAATATTTCAGGGGAGGATGGCTGAACAACCTAGAAATGTGGCTCATCGCGGCCAGAAGAAAAGACGGTAAGTACCATGTGCCTTATCTCGAGAAAAAGAAGTTCAGTCCAAAAAAAAGCAACCATTATAACGGCCATGTGTATGTGCTGACCAGCGGCAGTACATTTTCCGCTTCCTCATTATTCTGCAACGCGGTGAAAGGGCAGGAAGGCATATGGCTGGTTGGTGAAGAAACAGGTGGCGGATGGCATGGAAATAGCGGCATCATGATCCCCCAATTCCAACTCCCAAATACAGGCATAAGGGTAAGATTTCCATTGTACCGGCTGGTGCAATACAGGCATGTACCCAAAAACGGCTCAGGTGTGATGCCCGACATACCTGTTGAGACCGATTATCGGTTTTTACTCGAACGAAAAGATAAAAAAATGGAAGTGGCCAGGCAATTGATCCTTCAGCAGCAGGAAAAACAAGACAGCGTGCCGTCAAATCCATAATGCCTCAGGGCTGGATATGAAAGCGGTCTGCATCTTTAAGAAAAGGCAATTTTGCCCTTATATCGGTTAGCTCCTGCTTGTCGAGATGTATCGTAAAAATATCTTCATCATTCGCCATATGATAAAGCACTTCACCCATGGGGTTCAGCACGAGGCTGTCGCCGCTATGCGGGATATCGTTACCATCCACACCCACACGGTTTACGCCCACCACATAGCACTGGTTTTCGATAGCGCGTGCGCATAAGAGCGTTTTCCAGGCATGGCTCCTGCGTTGTGGCCAGTTTGCCACATAAATCAGCACATCGTATTCTGGTTCTGTCCCATCGGGGGTTTCAGTCATTTGCTGTCTTGACCAAACAGGAAAACGCAGGTCATAGCATATTTGCAGGTTCAGTTTCCAGCCTTTTACGGAAGCGATTAGTCGTTTATTACCTGCATGGTAATGCTGGTCTTCTCCCGCGAAGCCAAACAGGTGTCGCTTATCATAATAGCCCAGGGAGCCATTCGGCATCATCCAAATCAGCCTGTTGAAAAACTTTCCATCCTCTTCAATGATCAGGCTGCCGGTTAGGATGATCCGTTTATCGCGGCTGATGCGTTTCATCCAATCAACAGTGGAGCCCTGCATGGTTTCCGCAAGGGAAGAAGGGCGCATGCTGAAACCCGTGCTGAACATTTCGGGGAGCACGACAATTTCTGTTGGTTCCTCAATGCTATAAATTTTTTCTTCCAGCATGAGCAGGTTTGCCGCCTTATTTTCCCAATGCAGGTTTGTCTGGATGATACTGATGGAGAGTGTTGACATATCGCAAAGCTAATTGACCCGGATGCATACAAAAAATCCCCGCACCGTTCTTATCAAACAGCGGAAGGGACAGATTATCATAACAGCAAAAACACGCATCAATCTACCCGGAAGGAAATATTGCAGACCACACCGTATGTGCTGATCTTTCCATCCTTAACATGCGCTTTAATATCTTTTACATACACCGAATCGATATTGCGGATGGTTTTTGACGCTTCCGCTACCGCTGTTTGTATGGCTTCGTCAATTCCCTTTTCTGAAGAGGCAATGACTTCAATCACTTTTACAATAGGCATGACATACGTTTTAACATGAGAAAAATTCCGGACTTGCCGGTTACCTATACAATTTACTGAAAATCTCCTGAATGATAGTTGTCATTTTATAATAACAGCAGTTCCCGCCATCGTGCAAAAGCATCGAGTATTTGAGGGGCAGACATGCGTTGCAATAAGGGTTCGGATTGATAGCCGGCGCTCTTGGATAGCTTATGCCCGTCGGGAAGGGTCAGTAAGGGATGGTGCAGGAAGCGCGCGGTTGTGAGCCAAGGGCCTGGTAACAGGCTGTCGAGGTAAACCTGTCTTGCCGTGGATTCCAGCAAATCATTTCCTCTAACAATATGGGTTACCCGAAAATAACGGTCATCTGTAAGCGAAGTAACCTGGTATGAGGGGATCCCATCCCTCCGGCGCACGACAAAATCTTCTACGGGGTATTCAAGCTCCAGGCCCTGAAAATCCAGGAAGCAAACATGCATATTGCGATCACAATGAACTTTCCAACTCAGGCTACTGTCATCTAAACTTAATGCATCATTGAAACAGGTGCAAACTGCCCGCTGTTGATTGGCTTGCGATTTCCTTGAACAAGCGCATGCATAGAGCTTTCCCGAACCCCGCAATTCCTGTAAACAGTCATGGTACAAATCGAGCCTGTGCCTTTGTGACCATTGCCTGTCAAGCTCATCCGGGCCGGATGGGCCCATATCCCAATCCATTTTCAAGGCTTCCAGCGTGCGGAAAATATCATGCACATACTCAGGCCTGACCCTGGCGCTGTCCGCATCATCAATGCGTAACAAAATACGTGCGCCATGTTCCCTGGCCCAATGCCAGGTCAGTAAGAAATTAAACAGGTTACCCAGGTGCAGGAAGCCGCTGGGCGTGGGCGCCAATCGGGTGACCATGATGATAAACCAAATGAAGGTGAATGAATTTAACAAGAAAAAGGAGCGACCTGTTACTTCGCTCCTTTTGTTCTTGTATTGCAGATGCTATTTATATTCTACCGGGTAATCCGCCGGTTTTGCTGCAAATTCCGCTTTGCATTCAGGCGCGCAAAAACCCAGCACTTTACCCTGGTAATGCAGCGTATCGCTGACACCGGCCGTTACCGGCATGCCGCAAATCGGGTCTTTTTTGTTGTTGACGAAATCAATCAACTCTTTTTTCCCGGGCGTTGTATCCATAACGGTAACATCACTGCCTGGGTGGTCTTTATGCGTATCCTTTTCCTTTGCAGGTTCGTTGCATGCGCTCATTATAAAGCTCCAGAAAATAAGATGTACAAAAAACTTCTTTACCATACATGAATGTTTATAAGATGAAATTAATTTTATTTGATGTTTCAATTAAAGATATGAAAAGCCTTGTTGTCAAAGGTCAAATAAAGCAGCCTGCTTCATGATACCATTATTCCATATCCTGACAGCCTGCACCGGGTCCCCCTCCACACGGAACACTCCCGTTGGCCCAAACCTTGAAGCGATATGAATATCCACGCCTGTTCGGGCCGAAGTGAACAAGTCCAATACCTTATCCGGATGATTGTTCTCGCGCGACAAATGCGATAAATACAATTGGCGCATATGTGCAGGACGGTGACTGAGAAAGAGATCAAAGGCTTCTTTGTTCGACAAATGCCCTTCACCGCCCCTGATCCGATTTTTCAAATGCCGGGGGTAAGAACCTTGTTCAAGCATTTCTTCATCATAATTCGCTTCCAGGTAAGCTGCATGGCATTGGCTGAAATAATGGATCAGCGGCTTGCACACTTTTCCGATATCCGTAAATATGCCAATATTGATGCCGTGCCCATGCACCACAAAACTGTGCGGGTCTGCCGCGTCATGCGCTTTCCGGAAAGGCACTACGCTCAGCTTGCCCACCTGCACCGGTTCCGCATCCTGAAAGGGTACCGATAAATGACGGATGAGGTGAATGGATTTCGCGGTGCCTGCTGTAATGTAAATGGGAAGCTGAAACTGGTGCGCCAATCGCGGAAGGCCCCTGATATGATCGCCATGTTCATGGCTGATGAAAATGGCTTTCAATGATTTCGGGTCAAGCTCCAGGGCCTGCATCCTTTTCAGGATTTCGCGCGACGACATGCCCACATCCACCAGTATGGCGTCGTCCCCATCGCCTACATAATAGGCATTGCCATTGCTTCCGGAATTTAAAGACGCTGTGATTAATGCCATCTGGTAAAATAATATGCAAATATCAGAAACCACATGTCAACATAACATAAAAGTTTCTTCCCGCACGGGGCACCCGGTTCCAGTCGAGGTGCTCATAATACGACCTGTCGAGGATATTCTCCACACCCAAATCCACCCGTAATTGCTCCATATACTTCAGTTTAAACGTGTATGAAGCCCTGGCATGGATCAGCCAAAACGCGGGCGTCACGCGCTCCCCGGCCATTTTGCTGACCCTTTCCTGCCTGCTGGCAGTCTCGCATTCCGCTTGCAGCGACAACCTGGTAATTTCTTTACGAAGGCTGCTGACCAAACGCAATGGCGCGATCAAAGGCAATGGGTTGCCATCCTGGTCAGTACCATAATGATATTTGAGTGTCGACAACCATTGCCATCCTTTAGCCGGTTTCCACATCATCGCCGCTTCCGTTCCGGCAAGGGTAGCATGCGGAAGGTTTCTGTATTGCTTGACACCGGTTGCGCCGGGCGTCATCACGCTAAAATTATCCAGCACCGTACCCGCGATCAAATGCCTGATGCGGCTGATATAGAGGTTCCAGGTGAAATGAAGCTTTTTCCTGTTATACGCAAATTGCAAATCTGCCTTCAACGCTTGTTCCCTTTTCAAAGAAGTATTGCCGAGATAATCAAAATTATCAAATGCGTTAAACAAATAAAAGCCATAGAACTCGCTGGCCGTAGGAATCCGCTCCGCGTACCCAAGAGAAACGGTAATGCGGTAATGGCGTTTCATTTTCTTCGTGTACTCTACCTGGACATTTTTAAGCAGGGCATGGATATCAGACGTAGACATATTCAACACCGACAACTGATCCTTCGCCACCGCGCTTTCCAGGCTATACCTGTATTGGTCGAATCGTGTGCTTACAGTCATGCTGCTCGTGCTATCAAACCTGCGGATGAACATTCCGCCAAACCCCGCCTGTATCATCCTGTTTTCGGGCCAGGTAAGCATATACATGGGTGCCCCTGTTTGCGGGTACATGGTCATGGATGCTTTAAGGTAAGTACTGGCCGCATCAAGCCTCCAGCGGATTTCAGATTTTTTGTTCAATACCTGTGTGGCCGAAGCATAGGCGCCGATGGTTTCGCTCAAACCGGGCATATCCATGTGCATGGGAACATTCACCCTGCGTGTATCATCCATCGCATGCGTTACCCGATTGGCATATATTTTCAATTCCGTTTGCTTCCAATTGGGATGTATATCCAGGTCAAACAAACTCAACGCCAGTATGCGTGCCTTCGCCCTGCCCACATCCATAGACAACGCAGGGTACCCTATGTACCAGGCATCATCCATCAATACATCCAACTTTATAAATCCCGAACGAGTTAAGCCATGTGTGGCACTAATACCGTAGTTGAGTTTTTCGTTGGATGAATATGGAATCACGCGGCCTCCCCCGCTCCTGTAATCTCCCGCTTTGCGGTACGTGGCATTGGCCCTGATTGCCCAGCCATGACGGGCGTATTGCAATACGGCAGACTCATAAAAAGCGTTTGAAGCCGATTGGTAACCCGAGCTGACCTCGCCCCTGAAGTACGGCTCACAGGAAGGCATTGCCGAAGCCAGCGAGAGGTTGATGGTACCACCAATAGATGAGCCAATATGCGATCCGGTGTTGCTGTTGACATAGATGCCCTGCAGGTTCTGGGGTTCAATATAGATGGAGGCCGGGTCCATTTTGTCGGTACAGGCCCCGTGCACGCGCATGCCATCTATAAGCAGGTTGGTTTGCCCGCTGTGGTAACTCCTGATCTGGGGCTCCATACCGTAACTGCCCCTGCGGATCATGTTGATTTCGGGGAGGCGGGAAAGGATTTCTTCCGTGCTTGCGTTTTTATTGGCCATGACAAAATCCTGTACTCGGCCACGCATATTTTTTAGTGTACTGTTTACCGTTAGTTCACTCAGCCTGATCACCGGTAAGCTATCGCTTGTATCCTGGCCCAGGGCCATCCCTGCGCTGCATAAACACAGCAACAGGGAGGATGGGATATGCCATATTTTCATGGTAAAGGTTTTGAGGGGGCCCCTTTGTATAGGGACCATCCCGGTTGATTAAAATTCAATATCAAAACCATGAGTAGAATCAGCTACTGCCGTTCCTGAATGCAGTTGAAGGTCGAGGCGCCACAAACCTGTCATGGTAAAATTCACTTTACCCTTGTAATGGCCTTTACCAATATGTACGGGGTTCACGTTATTGGGTGAACCGTGGCCCATACTGGGCATAGATGGTTCGAAGCTGATGCTTAAGCTGCTGTCGGCTGGAAATGCCATCATGGATTGCCTTTTGTAAACAACAAATTCCAGGTCATTAATACCTACAAATGGATCGGAGGGTTCAACCAGCCCTACAAAATACCTGCTGCTGTTATCAACCAATGATGTAAAGGAATACATCCTCGACGGGCTTGATTCCTTCACATGGATGGGAAAGCTTACCATACCAGATTGATTGTTCTCGAGGTTATTGACCTGCACGGCAATCGTCCAGGTTCCACCCATTGACGACATGATAAAACCAACGGAGCAGGGAAAGAGTTTGTTTACTGCTTGAGTGGAAGCAGGTTGCTCAACAGGCGCGGAATGGGCCATTGACCCCATGTCCATCATCGGAACCAGTGTAATGCCCGCACGCTCTACGTAATTTCCGGTTACCGAATCTTTTAAAGCGACAAACAATTTTGTATAACCAGATGATGCGGAATCAAGTCCATACAACTCTACAAGTGTCGCGGCTCCGGCTGCATAACCAGAAGCCAGTTTCACATAATCCTTTACAGGATCAACAGGCGGCATGGGGTCATCCTTGCTGCATGAATTTAATACGATGAGTGAAGACAAAAGAATATATACGAATAATGATGAAATGCGTTTCATAAAAGATGTGTAATGCTTTAGTAAATAATTGGGATAGAAGTATGCATACTGATGCCAGTTGCAGGCCGGTGCATAAGATTACCGGCTGCTTACACTGAAACAGTCATACCTGAAAAAATGTGGATCAGGCAGAAAATGACGGTGGATGGAAAACGGATTGGGGGTAGGTGTCAGGAATCCATTCATTGGTTGCAATGCCCCAACGATTCACAGGTAAATCTGTGCCTGTAATTATCAAGCCTGCTACCTGGTGAGTGGTAAAGGGATGTGATTTCAGGTTGATGGAGAGTTCGCCGGGCTTTTCCTGTTCAGTATCGGACTGGTTCATTTTTGCCAGCTTTTTGGCAAGAAAGCATTGGCCTTTACATTTCATTTGTGGCCTGGCTTTGTTAACGCAATATTTATCCGCGATCTCACGCTGGTTCATGCGGAATGCCATGGTCATCAGGTGTGGACCAAAGGTTTGGGTGATGATCAGCGACATAAGCAATATGAGTCCGGCGAATTTCATACGTAATGATGGCACAAAGGTAAATCAGGAAAATTGAAATCTTATGCGCAGGCGCATATCATTCATCGAATCGGGTTAAATTCATACTGATTGAAATCATTTTATTGAAGCAAATCATGATGCAGATCAGGATTTGGATTTCAATACGCAACGTCAGAACTGGTGCAAGTGTACGGCGCAGCCGGTCACTTGTGCCCAATAAATCAGCCCGGTTTGTAACTGGGCATCATAACGCAACGTCCCTTCCAGGAGACTTTGCTGAAAATGTAATTGATCTTATGACTTGATTAAACCTTTTGTAGCATTGCAGTCTAACCAGGAACACATGGCCATGAATAAACATATCCTGAGCATCGCATTAACCTGTTGTTTTGCTTTTAGTGCATTTGCACAGCAAAGCCGGGTAAATACAAATTTTCCCGATGGCAACGTACGCAGCATCAGTTCCGGGGGATTAGAGGTGGATGTTGTTATTGACCGGCCAACGATAGCTGAAGCAGACGTCATTCTCTGCTTTCATGGCACGGTATCTACAAACGATAAAATCATATCCGCCGCGCGGCAGACATTGGAAAAAGTGAAAGGGATTACCCATCGAAAAGATATTTTATTTATCAGTGTGGCTTACCCTGAAGAAGGCTTGCTGATGGGAGACCAAATCCCTGCCGCAGAACTTGCGTTGCTTTGGGTGAAACAATCCGCGCCTGCGGAACTCGGCATTCACATCAGGAAAATATTTTTAGTCGGCCATTCCCAGGGAGCTTATGTGGTGGTATGGCTGAACAGCATCCACAAAACAGATGGGGCCATCGCAAATGCACCCGGACCGATTGATTTATGTTTTCGCTGTGAACTTGAAGAAAAAAGAAGCCAGGCCGGATATGGCAAAGTATGCCAGCTTATGTTCGACAAATACGGGGCCGCATCAACAAACCCGGAACCTTATCAAAGGCGTTCGCTTCTTGCGGTAACGCAAACACAATTATCTCCATTATTGATTGTACAGGGTATGCGTGACAGCCGCATACAAATGAGAAACTGGCCATTACTAAAAAAGGGATTGAACGCGTGCAAGGGCTGCGCCCCGGTTCAACTGCTGGAAGTGGCTGATGCCGGGCATGGCGCGTTGTTTATGGATGAAGGCGCGCAAAAAGCTTACCAGGCGATGATTGGCATGTAATATTGGTTTGATACATTCATTCTATCAAGGACATTGCAGGGAAGAATACGCAACGACCCTTCCAGGAGAAGTTGCTGAGGATGTCCGGGAGACTTTGCGAAGAAATTCTGTATCAACCGATATGTTCCCGAATAAAATCGCGGCTGAACTCCCTGATCATATTTCTTGTATCTACAAAAGCCTTATGAATTTCTTCGGCCGTACCTTTTATATGTGAAGGATCCGGGAAATTCTGATGAAATGAAGTTACATGGCGCGGGAATACGGGGCATGTTTCCCTGGCATGATCACACACAGTGATGACAAAATCAAAATCAATATCGAGGTATTCAGATACATTGTTGGATGTATGCTGCGAAATGTCGATGCCGTCTTCTTTCATGACTGCGATAGCCTGTGGATTGACACCATGCGTATGGATGCCCGCGCTATAAACCTTGGCCTTATTGCCCGCAAAATGCTGTAAATATCCATGGGCCATCTGGCTTCGGCAACTGTTGCCGGTACATAATACCAATATCTTTTTCATATGTTTGGTTTTTGATAAAGCTTGTTCCTGAGCCAGAATGCCACATTAACCAATAGAATCAATGCCGGCACTTCAACCAATGGGCCAATCACGCCGGCAAATGCCTGTCCGCTATTGATCCCAAAAACAGCGATGGATACCGCGATGGCCAATTCAAAATTGTTGCCTGCGGCCGTAAAAGCTATGGAAGCATTGGTAGAATAATCAGCGCCCAGTTTCTTTCCCAGAAAAAAACTGACTAAAAACATCAGCGTGAAATAGATGACCAGTGGCAGGGCGATGCGTAAGACATCGACCGGAATGTCAATAATGGCCTGGCCCTTAAGGCTAAACATCACAATGATGGTAAACAACAGCGCTATCAGCGTTACCGGGGATACGGCAGGTATAAAACTTTGCTGGTACCATTCGCTACCCTTCCACCTGATCAGCAAATACCTGCTGGCGAAGCCCGCCAAAAATGGCAGTCCCAGGTAAATGGCAACTGACCTCGCAATTTCTGTCATGGAAATATCAACAACTGTAGATGCAAGGCCCAAATAAGCGGGAAACACACGAAGGAACAGGTACGCATAGACGCTAAAAAAGAGTACCTGGAAAATACTGTTCAATGCCACCAATCCTGCAGCATACTCCCTATTGCCTTCCGCCAGCTCATTCCAAACAATCACCATGGCAATGCACCTTGCCAGTCCGATCAGGATCAGGCCCGACATGTAATCAGGGTAATCATGCAGGAATAAAACCGCCAGAGAAAACATGATAAGAGGCCCAATGACCCAATTCAACAAGAGGGATATACCCAATACTTTCCTGTTTCGGAATACTTCGGGTAACTGGCCATACCTCACTTTGGTAAAAGGCGGGTACATCATCAGGATCAACCCGACAGCCAGGGGAATATTTGTTGTGCCAGTCGACCATGATTCCACCAGTTGGGCTGTTCCAGGCCATATATAACCTATCAAAACGCCAAACAGCATAGCCAGGAAAATCCATAACGTGAGGTACCTGTCGAGGAAATTGAGCCTTTTTCGTTTGTAAGCAGGCGTACAGGATTGATCAGGCATAAACGGTTTGTTTTGATATATCCAATTTCGTCAGTATGGTATTTTGATTTGTGATTTTACTGATATGTATCGATGCCAGTTTATCAACAGCAACCACTGCCCGGCGTGCAGCAAGCCTCTTTTTGTTCGATGGGCTTGCGCGCGAAAACGGTTATGCTGTAAATACCTGTTCTACCGGATGTAAAAGCGGCCAAATCATCGGCGGATAAATATGTACTAAGAATATCATCCGGAATGATGATGGGCTTTTCTTTCTGTATAACAATATCATGAAACCCGTTGTTGCGGATCAGTTCGAGGTACACATCTTTTTGAATCGCGCCCGATACGCACCCGGCATACATTTCAGCGGCCTCCTGCAATGGCTTGGGCAGGTGGCCAACCAGCACCACATCGCTAATGGAGAAATGCCCTCCTGGTTTGAGTACCCTGTAAATTTCCTTAAACACGCCATCCTTATTGGGCACCAGGTTCAGCACACAATTGCTGACTACCACATCCGCTATATTGGCGCTCACCGGCATATGCTCAATATCGCCCTGGCGGAATTCCACATTATGAAACCCGCGCACTTCAGCATTCGTCCTCGCCTTCGCGATCATTTCAGGAGTGAAATCAATCCCAATCACTTTTCCGCTGTCACCCGTTTCATGCCTTGCAATAAAACAATCATTCCCGGCGCCGCTCCCGAGATCAATCACCACATCCCCCTGTTTAATCCGGGCAAATTGTGTGGGCAGGCCACAACCAAGACCCAGGTCGGCATCCGGGTTATACCCTTCCAGGCTGGTATAGTCGTCAGACATGATATTATACACTTCAGTAGAACATCCGCCTGAACCACAGCAAGACGACATGTTGGTTTCTTTGTCCTGTGCAGCAATTTCGGCATACTTCTGCCTTACAATCTCTTTTAATTGAGCCTCTGTTTTCATGATCATTTCAATTTTAATTTATCGTAATAATGCGATGAATAACCGCAAATTTTTTTAACAACAGCCATCCTTCCCGCAGGAAGGGGCCTGATCAAACAGGCCTTTCAGGATTTCGGAAACCTTTGCCCACTCTTTTTCATCTATGCAATAACAAACAGATACGCCCTCAATTTCACCCTTAATCAATCCGGCTTCCTTTAATTCCTTCAAATGTTGAGAGACGGTAGACTGGGATAAAGGCAATTCTTCCACTATATCCCCGCAAACACAGGCCTGCCTTTTCAGCAGCAATTTCAGGATGGCGATCCGTGCCGGGTGTGCAAGGGCCTTGGCATAAGTGGCCAGCAGGATATCCTTTTTATTGTATGTCGCGGTTTTTGTGGCTCCCATATCAATCGCAATATTACGATGAATATTTTTACCATGCAAATTTATTTTTTTTCACTTTCAAGTGACCTGCGATGAACACCGGTCAGTATGACGCAACGTGCCTTCCAGGAGACGTTGTTGAGAATTTGCGGGAGACGTTGCTGAGAAATGAAATGTGCACAACTGGCGCAAGTGTTCGGCCCAGCCGGTCACTTGTGCCGCAAAAAA